>JAMOWA010000036.1 GCA_027061805.1 Thermoanaerobaculia bacterium
CGACCCCTGCCGCCGACCCCTGCCGCCGCCTTGCCGGGAACCGGGGTTTGTGGAATGATTCACGAGCGGTCCGTTCCGGGCCGCGGTCACACCACGACGGCCGTCGGCCGGAAGGGAGCTCTCGATGCGCAAGGAAGTCCTGCTCGGTGACGAGGCGGTGGGCCTCGGTGCCATCCATGCCGGCCTGAGCGGCGTGTACGGGTATCCCGGCACACCCTCCACCGAGATCTTCGAGTTCGTGGAGCGCATGGCCCGCAAGCGGGGCGACATCCACGCCCACTGGAGCACCAACGAGAAGGTGGCCTACGAGGAGGCCCTGGGCATGAGCTGGGCCGGGAAGCGGGCGCTCGTGACCATGAAGCACGTGGGGCTCAACGTGGCCGCGGACGCCTTCATGAACTCGGCGGTGACGGGCACCAACGGCGGCCTGGTCCTGGCGGTGGCGGACGATCCGGGCATGCACTCCTCCCAGAACGAGCAGGACAGCCGGTACTTCGCGAAGTTCGCGCTGATCCCCTGCCTGGAGCCCCGGGACCAGCAGGAGTGCTACGAGATGACCATGGAGGCCTTCGACCTCTCCGAGAGGATGGGGGTCCCGGTCATGGTCCGGCTGGTGACGCGCATCGCGCACAGCCGGGCGGCGGTCCAGGTCACGGAGACCCCGCGGGAGCAGAACCCCCTGACGCCCGACAAGGACATCCGGAAGTGGACGCTCCTGCCGTCCAACGCCAGGGTCCAGTACCGCCTGCTCACCGACAAGCAGCCGGAGCTGGCCCGCCTGGCCGAGGAGAGCCGCTTCAACGTGCTGGATCTGCGCGGGAAGAAGGGCGTGATCGCCTGCGGCATCACGGTGAACTACCTGCTGGAGAACCTGCCGGAGGACCACGACGTCTCGATCCTGAGCCTGGGCCACTACCCCATCCCGGCCGGCCTGGTGAAGCGGCTGGTGGACCACGTGGACGAGGTGCTGATCCTGGAGGACGGCTACCCCTTCGTGGAGGAGATGGTCCGGGGGCCCTTCGGCCTGCCCCAGGCCACGGTGAAGGGCCGGCTGAGCGGGGAGCTGCCCCGCACGGGCGAGCTGAACCCGGACCTGGTCCGCGCCGCCCTGGGCCTGGCACCCCACGACGGCACGCGCGAGCCCGAGCGGGACGTGGCCGGCCGGCCCCCGGCGCTCTGCCGGGGTTGCCCCCACACGGACACTTACAGGGCGCTCAACGAGGCCCTGGAGGAGTACAGCAGGCCCCAGGTCTTCTCGGACATCGGGTGCTACACGCTGGGTGCCCTCCCGCCGCTGGAGGCGGTCCATAGCTGCGTGGACATGGGCGCCAGCATCGGCATGGCCACGGGTGCGGCCCACGCGGGCTACAATCCGGCCGTGGCGGTGATCGGAGACAGCACCTTCGCCCACAGCGGCATCACCTGCCTGCTGTCGGCCATCCAGCAGGGCACCAACGTGAAGGTGATCATCCTGGACAACGACACGGTGGCCATGACCGGCGCCCAGCAGTCGATGGCGACGGAGGAGACGCTGGACCGGATCGTCCTCGGCCTGGGGATCGACCCCGAGCACTTCCGGCTGATCACGCCCATCCCGAAGAACCACGAGGCCAACGTGCAGGTCTTCCGGGAGGAGCTGGCCCACGACGGGCCCAGCGTCATCGTGGCCCGCAGGGCCTGCATCGAGAAGGTCAAGAAGCAGGGACGGTAGGGGGCGCACCATGGAGAAGAACCTGATCCTCGCGGGTGTGGGCGGCCAGGGCATCCTGTCCATCGCCTTCGTCATCGACAATGCGGCGCTGGAGGCCGGCTACCACTTCAAGCAGGCCGAGGTCCACGGCATGGCCCAGCGGGGCGGCGCCGTGCAGTCCAACCTGCGCTATGCGGACCACCCCATCCACTCCGACCTGATCCCCTCGGGAAGGGTGGACATGGTGCTCTCGGTGGAGCCGCTGGAGGTGCTGCGGTACTGGCACATGCTGGCCCCGGACGGCTGGGTGGTCTCCAGCGTCACGCCGTACATCAACATCCCGGACTACCCGGACATGGACGAGCTGCTGGACCGGCTCTGTTCCGGCGAGCGCGTGGTGCTGGTGGATGCGGGGAAGATCGCCCAGGCCGCGGGCAACCTCCGGGCCCAGAACATGGTGGCCGTCGGGGCCGCGGCGCCGCTGCTGGACTTCACCGACGAGCAGCTCCTGAAGTACGTCCGGGCCCTCTTCGCCGCCAAGGGCGAGAAGATCGTCCAGGTGAACGAGAGGGCCTTCGCCTACGGGAAGGCGTCCGGGCTCTTCTTCCGCGGCCTGGTGGACGGCGGGGTCCCCGCCCGGAAGGCCCTGGACCTCTGCCGCCGCCTGGACCCGGCCACGGTGGACCCCGAGCTGGCCCCGAGGTGGGCAGCGCTCCACCGGGACGATCCGGAGGCCTTCGCGGCCGTCCTGGCCCACCCCGACGACGTGCCCTGCGACCGGGTGGGCGCGCCCGCCGCCTGAACTCCCGCGGGCCCGGGTCCCGCGGTCCATGGCGGCCCCGGTCCACCGGCAGGGCCGGTCCACCGGGGCCCACGTGAGGAGGTTCCATGACCCCCGTCAAGCCGAGCTCCATCGCCGAGATCCTCCAGCAGGCTGCATCCGAGGGGAGGACCAGCCTCTACGAGCACGAGTGCTACGAGCTGCTCGCCGTCACCGGTGCCGAGGCGGCGCCCGTGTCCCGGCTCATCCCGGTGGACCAGCGTCCCCACCAGGGCGACCTGGACGCCATCCCGGGCGACAGGATCGTGCTGAAGGTGGTGTCGCCGGACATCACCCACAAGACCGAGGCCCGGGGGGTCCGCATCGTGGCCAAGGAGATCGGGGCCGTGGAGGCGGCCTTCGAGCTCATGCTGCGGGAGGTCCCCGAGACCTATGCCGCCTGGCTGCTCGACCACGAGGGCGAGATCCCGGAGGCGTTGCGGGGGCTCGGCCGGCCGGAGCTCGAGGAGCGCCTTCGGGAACGGATGCTGGGGATCCTCCTGTGCCAGTTCATCCCCGCGGACGCCCAGGGCTTCGGCACGGAGCTCTTCGTGGGCATCCGGAGGACCGCCGAGTTCGGCCCCATCATCACCGCCGGTCTCGGCGGCGTGGAGATGGAGATCCTGGCGCGGGAGACCCGGCCCGGCGCCGCCGTGGCCATCTCGCCCACCGGCCTGGTGGATGGCCGGGAGTTCTTCGAGCTCTTCACGCGGACGCTGAGCTACCAGAGGCTCTCGGGCCGCATGAGGGGCTCCCGGCGGCAGGTGGCCGACGAGGTGTTCGTGGAGTGCTTCCAGGCCTTCATCGACACCGCCAACGCCTTCTCCGAGGTCAACCCGGATGCGGAGTTCCACATCAACGAGCTCGAGGTGAACCCCTTCGTCATCTCCGGTGGCCACATCGCGCCGGTGGACGGCGTCTGCTCCTTCGGGCCGGCGCTTCCGGCCCCGCCGCCCAGGCCCGCCCACAAGATCGCGAAGCTGCTCGCCCCGGCCTCCGCCGCCGTCATCGGGGTGTCGTCGAAGGGCATGAACATGGGGCGGATCATCCTCCGGAACATGCTGGCGGCGGGCTTCGACCGCGACCGGACATGGATCGTCCGGCCGGACACGGAGGAGCTCGACGGCGTGCGGTGCGTCCCCTCCATCGCCGAGCTTCCGGAGAAGGTGGACCTCTTCGTGGTGGCGGTGGGTGCGGCCCAGGTGCCGGCCGTCATCGACGAGCTCATCGACCACGACCGGGCCAACGCCGTGATCCTGATCCCCGGGGGGCTCGGCGAGAAGGAGGGCAGCCAGGAGCTGGCGCGCCGGCTCGAGGCCAAGATCCGGGATGCCCACACCTCGGGGGACGGCGGCCCGGTGTTCATCGGCGGCAACTCGCTCGGTGTGATCTCGCACCCCGGCCGGTACGACACCATGTTCATCCCCGAGATCAAGCTCCCCAAGTCCCGGGGTGACCACGAGCGTCACACCTGCTTCATCTCCCAGTCGGGCGCCTTCATCATCGCGAACCTCAGCCGGATGCCGTGGTTCGATCCCGCCTACGCCCTGTCCATCGGCAACCAGATCGACATCACGGCGGCGGACCTGCTGGAGCACATCCGGAGCTACCCCGGCATCGACGTCTTCGCCGTCTACATGGAGGGCTTCCAGCCGGGGGACGGGCTGGCCTTCTCGCGGGCGGTCCGGGAGGCCGTGGCCCGGGGCAAGGACGTGGTCTTCTACAAGGCCGGCCGGACCAGCGAGGGCCGCTCCGCCACCGCGGGTCACACGGCCTCCGTGGCCGGCGACTACGCCGTGTGCGAGGCGGCGCTCGAGGAGGCGGGTGCCTTCGTGGCGTCCACCTTCGACGAGTTCTCCGACCTCCTCCAGCTCTGCACCTTCCTGCGGGGGAAGAGGGTCCGCGGCACCTCGCTGGCGGCCCTGTCCAACGCGGGTTTCGAGTCGGTCGGGATGGCGGACTCGCTCCGGGGCGACCGTTGCCGCCTGGAGCTGGCCGGATACTCCGAGGGGACCCGGGAGGCCCTCGCGGCGGCGCTCGCCCGGCACCGGCTGGACGGCCTCGTGGACGTGAAGAACCCCTTCGACATCACGCCCATGGCCACGGACGCGGCCTATGCCGAGCTGCTGACCACCCTCCTGGCGGAGCCGGCCGTGGACCTGGCGGTGGTGGGGATCGTCCCGCTGACCCCCGCGCTGCAGACCCTGCCGCCGGACGACCGCTGGCCCGAGTCCATCCACCACGAGGAATCCATCGCCAGGCTCCTGCCCGCCGTGGCCCGGGCCTCGGACAGGCCCGTGGTGGCGGTGGTGGACTCCGGAGAGCTCTACGACCCCCTGGCCGACGAGCTCGGCCGGGGCGGGATGCCCGTCTTCCGGCGGGCCGACCGGGCCGTCCGGGTCCTGTGCCGCTGGGTGAGCGTGAAGCTCCGCCAGGAGGCCCTGGCGGCGGGAGGTGGATCGTGAAGGTCGTCCTGGACTCCATCGGGGCCGCCCGCAGGGTCCGTCAGCACGGGACGCATCCGGCCTCCCGGACCACAGGGGCCCGGGATCTGGGATAATCCCCGCATGGACCGGGCACCGCGGATTCTCGTGACCAACGACGACGGCTACACGGCCCAGGGAATCCAGGTCCTGGCCGACGCTCTCGAGAGCCTCGGGGAGATCTGGGTTGTGGCGCCCAACAGGGAGCAGTCGGCGGTCTCCCACGCCCTCACGCTCCACAGGCCGCTCAGGGTCGGAAAGATGGGGGAACGCCGCTTCACGGTGGACGGGACGCCCACGGACTGCGTGACGCTCGCCGTGGGCAACCTCATGGCGGACTGCCCGCCGGACATCGTGGTCTCCGGGATCAACTTCGGGCCGAACATGGGGGTGGACGTCCACTACTCCGGCACGGTGTCCGCGGCCTTCGAGGGCGTGATCCTGGGCTTTCCCGCCATCGCCGTCTCCCAGCAGCTGGGGGAGGGGTTCAGCTTCCACGCGGGGGCGCGGTTCGCGCGGGAGCTCACGGCCTGGGTCCTGGAGCACGGCCTGCCCCGGGACACGCTGCTCAACGTGAACGTGCCGGTGGTGCCGCCGCGGGGCGTGAAGCTCACCCGGCTGGGGACCCGGCGCTACACCGAGGCCGTCCTGGAGCAGCGGGACCCCCGCGGCCGCCGGATCTACTGGATCGGCGGGGGCGAGCCCCTGTGGGAGTCCATCCCCGGGACGGACTTCCCGACCCTCCACGAGGGCTGCATCACCGTCACGCCGCTGAACCTGGACATGACCGACACGGCCTTCCTGGGGGACCTCCTCCTGGACCCGCCCAGCTGGGTCACCGGGGACGCCGATGGGGTCTGACGGCTTCGCCTACCAGCGTCAGCGCATGGTGGACGCCCTCAGGGAGGAGGGCATCACCGACCGGCGGGTCCTGGAGGCCATGAACGAGGTTCCCAGGCATTTCTTCGTGCCCTCCCACCTGAGGCATCAGGCCTACGGCCAGGACGTGTCCATCGACATCGGCGAGGGGCAGACCATCTCACAGCCCCGGGTGGTGGCGGCCATGACCCAGGCGGCGGCGGTGAAGCCGTCCTCTCGGGTCCTGGAGGTGGGGACGGGCTCCGGCTACCAGGCCGCCATCCTGGCCACCCTCTGCCAGTTCGTCTTCACGGTGGAGCGGATCGCCTCCCTGGCCCGGGAGGCCAAGCGCCGTCTGGACGCCCTGGGGTTCGAGAATGTCAGTGTGAAGGTCATGGACGGGACGCTGGGGTGGCGGGCCATGGCACCCTACGACGCCATCCTGGTGACCGCCGGGGCCCCGGAGATCCCCGAGCCGCTGCTCGAGCAGCTGGCGGACGGAGGGCGGCTGGTGGTGCCCGTGGGGGACCGCGGGCGGCAGGTGCTCACCGTGGTGGAACGGCACGGTGAGCGGTTCCGCCGCATGGAGCTCCAGGGCGCCTGCTTCGTCCCGCTCATCGGACGGCACGGGTGGCGTGAGGAGGGGCGATGAAGGAGCGGATCTTCCAGTGGATCGAGGCGCTGGCGGCCTCGCCCCATCCCGGGTGGTGGCTCTTCGCGCTGGCCTTCGCCGAGAGCTCGTTCTTCCCGATTCCACCCGACGTGCTGCTCATCACCCTGGGCATGACCGACCCGAAGCGGGCCATCTGGTACGGGATCGTGTGCACCGCGGGGAGCGTGCTGGGCGGTGCGGCGGGCTACACCATCGGGCTCTACGGGGGCCGGCCGCTGCTCTACCGCTTCTTCAACCAGACCAAGGTGGCCGCCGTGGAGCGGCTGTACGACAGGTACAACGCCTGGGCCACGGGAATCGCGGGCCTGACGCCCATCCCCTACAAGGTGTTCACCATCGGCGGGGGCGCCTTCAAGATCGACTTCCGGATCTTCATGCTGGCCTCCCTGGGCTCCCGGGGCCTGCGCTTCATGGCCGAGGGGATCCTGCTCCACTTCTTCGGTGCCGCCGTGAAGGACTTCCTCTTCGAGTGGTTCAACTGGCTCACGCTGGCCGTGGCCGTGGTGGGCATCGCCGGGTTCTGGGTCGTCCACCACGTGGGGCGCAGGGCCCACCGGCACGCGGAGGAGAACCCGGAGGGGTGATGACGCCTCCGACCACCGCCCGCCGCTTCGTGGTGCACGGGAGGGTCCAGGGCGTGGGGTTCCGGGCCTTCGTGTGGCGTGCGGCCGTGGAGCTGGGCCTCTCCGGCTGGGTCCGGAACCTGCCCGACGGCACGGTGGAGGTGCTGGCCGGCGGGACGCCGGAGGCGCTGGAGCGGCTCGCGGCCCGCCTGGCCGGCGGTCCCCGCTGGGCCGTGGTGGAGCGTGTGGAGGCCCGTGAGGCACCGGTGGAGGACCTGCCCGCCGGCTTCTCCGTGAGGTCCGGGCCGTGACCCGGATCCTCGCGCCGGAGCCCCCGGGCGCCGCCCGGACGCTCGAGGCGGTGCTGGACAGGGCCGTGGGCGACGCCGTTCCCCCGACGGCCGTGGTGCTCGAGGACCGGACTGGCGCGTGGTTGGGCACACTGGCCTCCCTGGGTCCTCGGGAGCGGGCCGGAACCGTGGCGGTGGTCCTGGGCGAGGCCGGCGCCGTGGCCGCGGCGGCCCTGGGTGTGGGCGGGGCAGCCTGGTGGCCGGTGGGAACCCCCGCCTTGGAGGCCGCCGTCCGGGCGGCGGCCGCGGCGGCCGTCCCGGAGGGAGCCCTGCCGGCGGGGGCCGGCCGGGCGCTCCTCGAGGCCTCGGAGGGGGGGCTCCTGGAGATCGGCCACCGGCGCCGCTCCTTCTGGAGGCACCAGCTCGGCGAGCCGGAGCTCCGCTTCCGCCTGGCCGGGGCCCTGCGGGAGCTGGGACGGGAAGCCGTGCTGGTGGAGGGTCCCGTGGCCCTGGCGGACCGTGAGACCGTCCGGGAGCTCCTGGACCGGTGGATGGAGCACCCCGGTGGTGCATCCATCGTGCGGACCGAGGGGATCGCCGTCGCGGATCTTCCCGGGGGCGGTGGCCCCCCATCCGGGGATCCGGTGGCCCGGCCGGTGTTCGCGCTCCCCTCGGGGGACCGGGTGGGCGCCTGGGCCGCGGGCGAGGACCGGACTGCACCGGGGGCCGGGTGGACCGCCGTGCCGGCCGACACCGCCGGCGAGGGCCGGAGCTGGCGCCTGGGCAGGGGTGGCGGGATCGTCCCGGAGGTCCTGACCGCCGTGCAGGTGGAGAACGCCGCCGCGGACGGTGCGCCCGCCGTGCGGGTGCCGGGGTGGCTCGCGGTGGGCCTCTTCCGGGGGACCCCATCGTGGCTGCTCGTGGAGCGTCTGGCCCGGGCCGCCGCCGGCGGGGGCGTGCCGCTCTGGGTCCCCAACGTGGGGGATGCCTCGCTCCGGCTGCTGATGACCCTCCAGGTTCCCCTGTGGGTGGACGGGCCGGCCGTGCCGGAGACGTGAGCCGGAGAGGAGCATCGGGGGGCGGTTCCGGTGTATCCTCCCCGGGGCCGACCGGCCCGACGGGGAGGTTCATGCAGGATTCCATCGACTACCGTGCCGTGGGTCTGAAGGTGGGGCTGGAGGTGCACCAGCAGCTCCTCACGGCCAGGAAGCTCTTCTGCCGGTGCCCGGCCGGGCTCTACACCCGGGAGCACGACGGGACCGTGCTTCGCCACATGCGTCCCACGCTCTCCGAGCTGGGTGAGTACGACGGCACGGCGCTCATGGAGTTCAAGACCCGCAAGAACATCGTCTACCTGCTCCACCGGAAGACCACCTGCACCTACGAGATGGACGACACGCCACCGTTCCTGGTGAACGAGGAGGCCCTGGAGATCGCCGTGGAGCAGTGCCTCATGCTGGGCTGCGACATCGTGGACGAGGTCCACATCGCGCGCAAGCAGTACCTGGACGGCTCCATCCCCACGGGCTTCCAGCGCACGGCGGTGGTGGGCGTCAACGGCAGGATCCCCTTCCGGGACCGGGAGCTCACCATCACCCAGGTGACCCTGGAGGAGGACAGCTGCCGGGAGGTCTCGGACCGGGGCCACCTCATCGTGTGGCGCACGGACCGCCTGGGCATGCCCCTCATCGAGACCGTCACCGGCGCCGAGCTGCGCACGCCGGAGGAGGTGGAGGAGGCCATCCTGCTCATCGGGCGGGTCTGCCGTTCCACGGGCCACGTGCGGACGGGCCTGGGAGCCTCCCGGCAGGACGTGAACGTCTCCGTGGCGGGCGGCCGCCGCGTGGAGATCAAGGGCGTGCCCCGGGCGGCGCTGGCCGCACGGCTGGTGCACGGCGAGGCCATCCGCCAGGTGAACCTGCTCCGGATCCGCGACGAGCTCCATCGCCGCGGCCTCCGCTCCGCGGACGACGTGGTGAGCCACGTCCACGACGTGACGGAGCTCTTCCGCGAAGGGCCCCTGGACCTGCTCACGGAGGCCCGCTGGCGGAGCTGGCTGGAGTCCACGGGACGCCGGCCGGGTTTCGAGGTGGGCACGGGACCGTTCTCCGTGAGGGCCGTCCGGCTGCCGGGCCTGGCCGGGATCCTGGCCCACCCCACCCAGCCGGGGAGGACCTTCGCCCACGAGCTGGCGGGCCGCGTGCGGGTCATCGCGACCCTGGACCAGCCACCGGTGCTGCTGCACTCGGAGGCCTGGCCCGCGGGGGCGGGGGAGTCCCTGGAGGCCCTCAGGAGGGCCACCGGCGCCGGGCCGGAGGATGCCCTCGTGGTGGTCTGGGGTGCGGCCGACGACACGGAGACCGCGGCGTCGGAGATCCGGCTCCGTGTGGAGGACGCCACGGAGGGTGTCCCCCTGGAGACCCGCCAGCCCTTCCCCGACGGCTCGACCGACTTCGAGCGGATCCTCCCGGGGCCCGACCGCATGTACCCCGACACCGACAGCCCCCCCCACGCCCTGGACCCCGCCCACGTGGAGCGACTCCGGGCCGCCCTCCCCGAGCCGCCCTGGGAGCGGGAGGCGCGGTACGCGGCCGCCGGTGTCCCCCTGGACGAGACCCGCTTCCTGATCCGGCGGGGCGGGTCGCGGCTGGTGGACCGCCTGGTGGAGGAGGCCGGCGCGGACCTGAAGCGGGCGGCCCTGTTCGTGGCCCGGGACCTCAAGGCGGCCCGGCGCGGGGGCCTTGCCGTGGACGAGATCCCGGACGGGGCCTGGGTGGGGCTCTTCGCGCTGTTCGGGGAACGTCCGGTGCTCTGGGAGGCCCGGCGGGAGATCGTGGCGGCCCTGGCGGCCAGCCCTGCCCTGGAACCCGCGGCGGCCGTCCGCGAGCTCGGCCTCGGCGAGCCGCCCGGGGACTGGGAGGCGCGGGTCCTGGAGCTGGCGGCCACGGCCCACCCGGACCACCCCGACGGGAGCGTGGAGCAGCGGCTGCGGTTCCTCATGGGGCGGGCCATGCGGGGCCTCCGGGGCCGCGTGCCGGCCCGCGAGGTCCTGGCGGTGCTCCGTGGGCAGCTGGAGGTGCAGGCATGACGAGCTCTCCCGATCCGCTCAAGGGGTACCGTGGCCTGGCCCGGGAGCGCCTGGCCGCCTGGGGTGTCCGGGTGTGGAGCGACGTGCGCGTGGTGAACACGGCGGGGTCCACCTTCGAGGGGGTCATCCTGCCGCGCTCGGAGACCTTCGACGACCTCCACGTGGTGCTCAAGCTGAAGAACGGCTACAACGTGGGCCTCCACGTGGACCGCGTGGCCACCATCGAGGAGGTGGGGTACAGGGAGGCCCACTACAAGATTCCCGAGCAGGAGTTCCCGCGCCGGGACGACCTGCCCGCCGTCACGCTCCTGGGGACCGGCGGCACCATCGCGTCCCGGCTGGACTACCGGACCGGCGCGGTGATCCCCGCCTTCACCCCCGGCGAGCTCTACGGGGCCGTGCCGGAGCTCGCGGACCTGTGCAACCTGACCACCAAGAAGATCTTCGGGGTCTTCTCCGAGAACATGTCCTGGCCCGAGTACGCCACGCTGGCCCGGGCCATCGGGGAGGAGATCCAGGCCGGCGCCGACGGCATCGTCATCGGACACGGCACGGACACCATGGGCCACACGGCCGCGGTGCTCAGCTTCATGGTGCAGGACTCCCCCGTCCCCATCGTGCTGGTGGGCAGCCAGCGCAGCTCCGACCGGCCCTCCTCCGATGCCGCCCTGAACCTGATCCACGCCGTGCGGGCGGCGGGGGAGGGGCCCATCGCCGAGGTGCAGATCTGCATGTTCGGCCCCACCTCGGACCGCTACGGACTGCTCCACCGGGGGACCCGCTGCCGGAAGATGCACAGCTCCTACCGCTCCACCTTCCGGACCATCGGGGCCATCCCCCTGGGCATGGTGGGCCGGGAGGGCTTCACGATCCTGGATCCCCACTTCCGCCGTCGGGACCCCTCGCGGCGCGTGAAGGTCGACCCCGTGTACGACGACCGCGTCACCATCCTCTACTACCACCCGGGCATGAAACCCGACGTGGTGGACGCCCTGGTGGACGCCGGGTACCGCGGAATCGTCATCGCGGGCACGGGTCTCGGCCACGTGAACAAGCCGCTGTACCCGGCCCTCGGACGGGCCACGGCCGCCGGGGTCCACGTGATGATGACCGTCCAGACCCTCTGGGGCTTCGTCCAGATGTACGTCTACGAGACCGGCCGCGAGCTGCTGGACCTGGGGATCGTACCGCTGGACAACATGCTCCCCGAGACCGCGCTCATGAAGCTGGGCTGGGTGCTGGGCCACACCCACGACCGCGAGGAGGTCACCCGCATGATGCAGACCCCCATCGCCCACGAGATCACCGAGCGCGAGCCCCACAACGGCTACCTCATCCTCCAGGGCGGCCTCCCCGAGGTGGAGGAGTTCGTCACGTCGCACTGGAAGTAGGGCGGGCAGGCGGTCTCCGGGGAGTTGATCGGAGCCGGAGAATGCCGGGTCGGTGCCCGGGACAGCGATTGCTGCGGCGAGGTCGGGTTGGTGGCTCCTCCCGGTCGAACGTACAATCGGGGATGCCATCCGGAGGAACGGCTGCTCAGGAGGTTGAGATGGATCTGGACGAGCTCAGGAGCCGGGTCGAGGAGATCAGGTGGTGGCACCGGATCGATCTCGGGAACGGGATCGTGACACCGGGGATCGACGATACGCCGGACAAGCTCCGGCGGGCGCGCATCCCCGACGATCTCTCCGGCTGGAGCGTGATCGATGTCGGGGCGTGGGATGGCTTCTTCTCCTTCGAGTGTGAAAGACGTGGGGCGGATCGTGTCCTGGCGGTGGACAGCTTCAGCTGGGGCGGACCGGGCTGGGGAACCAAGGACGGATTCGATCTTGTCCACCAAGTTCTCGATTCGAAGGTCGAGTCCAAGGAGTGCGATCTCTTCGAACTTGATCCGGAGGTGGATGGAACATTCGATCTCGTCCTGTTTCTTGGGGTGATCTACCACCTGCGGCATCCGCTCCTGGCTCTGGAGAAGATGCGGTCGCTGACCAGCAGGATGATGGTGCTCGAAAGCGTGATCGAGATGGCCGATCACAGGCGTCCCGTCGTTTCGTTCTATCCCAACGACGAGTTGAAGTCGGATGGGAGCAATTGGTGGGGCCCCAACCTGCCGGCTCTCGTGGGGATGGTCGAATCCTCGGGTTTCTCGCGGGTCGAGGTTGTCGACTATTTCGTGGAACCCCGTTCCCGCCTGAAGAGAGTTGCTCGAAGGATCTACAACGCTGCAACCAAGAAAGATCACGCACTCTGCGACAGTCAGAGCTGGGGGCGAGCGATTCTCCATGCGTACCCGTGAGATCCACTGAACCCGGTCTCCGGGATGACGGCGTGGACAAGCTGGCCGCCCTCGTATCTCCGTCAGAGAACGGGGTTGCTCTCCGGTCTTGGTCCGGGGGACCGCCCGGGTGGTTTTCCACCGGTTCCGCGTGAACTGGAATCAGCTCCGATACTGTACTGCGGTTCCTGTCGATCCGGATCATCCGGGGAGATTCCTGACGATTGGTGCAGTCGAAGCGTCATGAATGATTCGGGCTGGAGTGTCCCAGTCCGGCCCGTGGGAACAGGGACACGGTAGTTGGCCAGCTCTCTCCCCCGTCTGGCACTTTGGAGGTGAGCCTATACTCGGTCCATGTCCCGCGGTGATGCGCTCGTGTGGTGGCTGGCCCTGGGAGGCCTGGCGGTGCTGGGTCCCTGGCCGGGCTGGGACCCCTCGCCGTTGCTGGGCGTGGCGGTGCTCGTGGGTGCCGGGCTCCTCGGCCGGCCCCGCGGCTGGGGTCGGGCGGCGCTCGTGGCCCCGGCGCTGGCGGTGGCCGGTCTCGTGATGCAGGGGCCGGGAACGGCCCCACAGCGGGACCGGCTGGAGCGGCGGCTGGAGCGGCGGTGCGAGTCCATGCTCGGATGTGCGGAGAGGGTGAGCCGGGACCCCGATGTGGTCCGCGTGTTCTCCGCTGCGGGCGAGGTGATGGACCCGCAGGAGCTCTTCGAGGTCCTGGATCGCAGGGTGGGCCGCGTTCCCGGCCGGACCATGTACGTGGTGGACGACATGGGGCGGGTGGTGGCGTGGGCGGGGGAATCCGTGGAGCTCCCCCCCGATCTCCGTCCCCTCGGGGAACGGCGGTGGACGGTGGTCTGGTGGAGCGGCACGGCGGCCCTGATGCTCCGGGAGCCCATCTTCGTGGACGGGAGGGTGGGAGGCTCGGTGCTCGTGGTGGACCGGACGTCGATCGAGGGCCCTTCCCCGTGGGGGATCCGTCCGATGCGTGGTGGCGGAGTGCGCCTGTGGGCCACGGGTGGCGAGGGCAGGATTCCCCTCGAGCCGCGACGCTTCCCCGGGGTGGTGGTCCACGTCCGGCCGGTTCCTGGTGGGGCGACGGCCCGCTGGCCCCTGGGCCTCGTGTCATGGCTGCTGCTTGCGGCGCTGGCGCTGACGGCCGAGCCCCGCGTCACGGCGCTGGCGGGCCTCGGGGGTGCGGTGACGGCGGCACTGGCGGGCCGGGGCGAGGGCGTGGTGGCCGTCGCGGTCCTGCTGGCGGCGGCGGGTCTGGGGCGGTTCCTGCTCGGACTCGAGGGCGGGAGGCGGCTCTGGGCGGGGATGATCTCCCTCGCCGTCCTGCCCGTGGCCATGGTGGCGGGGGTGCCGGGCCTGCCGGAGAGCTGGCTGCCGGTCCGGGCGCTCCTCCCCGGGTGGGGTGGTGTCTGGGTGGTGGCCGTGGGCCTCGTGCTGGGTGCCATGGCCGGTCCCGGCGGGACGCGGGGCCTGGAGCGGCGGGTGGCCGTCGGGGCGCTGGCGGCCCTGGTGGTGACGCTGCTCCAGGTGGGGGCGGTGCCGTGCCGTCTTCTCCGCAGCGGCCACGGGGAGCTCCCGCCGGAGATCCCCTCCCGTGCGGTGGAGCTCGAGGGGATCCTTCCGGCACCGCTCGAACGGGTCCACCTGGACGACCTGGCCCTGGTCCTGGCCGGGGAGTGGGGGCTGGAGTCGCCCGGGGTCCCGGTGGAGCTGGCCGTGCTGGACGGCGGAGAGGGGCTGGTCTCCGTGTGGGGGGACCTCTCCCCCGCGGGTGACCAGGTGGCGACGGCCGGGAGTTGCCGGCTGCTCTGGCGGGGCGAAGCCGTGGGAAGGGCGGAGGTGGCGGTGGCCACCGGGCCGTGGGCCCTGCTGGCCGACTGGCGGACCGCGGAGCCCCGGGAGACCGTCCGGAGCCGCAATGTCTGGTTCGCGGTCTTCACGCGGGAGGGCCGGACCGCCGCCACGCTCCACTCCGGGGTGGGCGAGCTCGGGCCCGAGGTGGCGGGCCGCCTGTACCACCAGGGGGGCGGCTGGACCTGGGTCGCCGTGGAGGGGAACCGGAGGCCCGCCCGCGTGGAGCGGCACGGGGAGTGGCTCGTGGCGGGCATCGCCAACACGCCCACGGTCTCGGTCTGGTTCCTGCAGGCGCTGCTGGCCCTGTTGCTGGGTGGTGCGGCCACCCTCCTCGTGGAGCCACCGCGCCTGAGGCCCGGGTCCTTCACGACCTTCGGGGGGCGGCTCCGGCTGCTGGTGGCCGGCGCGGTGATCCTGCCGCTGGTGCTGCTCTCCGCGGTGCTCAACGTCCGCCTGAGGGCGGAGGAGGCCCGGGTGGCGGGGGTGGTGGCCTCGGACGTCCTGGACGCAGTGCGATGGACCGCGAGCCACCTGGCCGGTGGCTTCCCCGTGGGCCACGACCTGGCCGGCTGGCTGTCGGCCGAGATCGGCTCGGAGGTGCTGCTCTTCTCCGGCGCGCAGCAGGTGGGGGTGTCCCGTCCGGACCTGGTGGCGTCGGGGAGGCTGCCGGGGCTGCCCCTGCGCGAGGCGTTCGTGGGGTACCTCCTGGGCCGCGACGAGGGGGTGGTGGTGCCCGGGGGCGGTCTCGCCCTTGCGGCGGGCCCGGTGGTCGTGGAGGGAGAGCGCTACCTCCTGGAGATCGTCGTGCTCGACCCCGTGGAGGTGGAGGGGCGTCCCGGGGTGGTGGACTGGCTCATCACGGGGGCGCTGCTGGCCGCGGTGGCCGCCCTGCTGGTGACCTCGAGGGTGGAGCGGCGCCTGGGCGAGTCCCTGGGGCTCCTGGTGGACGTGGCGCGGCGGGTCCAGGACGGCGAGGCGGTGGGCGAGGTGCCGCTCCCGGCGGAGGCCGACCTGGCCCAGGTTGTGGAGGCCGTGCGGAGGATGAGCCGGGAGGTCCAGGAGCGCGAGAACCGCCTGAGGTCCCAGGAGGAGCTCCTCAGGATCACACTGTCGACCCTGGCACCGGCCGTGGTGGTCTTCGGCGAGGACGGAGGGGTCCGGCTGGCCAACCGGAGTGGCGAGGAGCTCCTGGAGCGTCACCCGGACGAGGTCCGGCGGCTGGCCCTGGAGAACGGTGGGGGAGCGGCGGACGGGATGACCTCCCCGCGGACGGTGGAGCCGTTCCCCGGACTGGAGGTCACGTGGCAGGTGGGGTCGGCGGTGGTGCCGCTGCCGGGCGGCGGGCGGGGCACGGTGGTGGTGGTGGACGACGTGAGCGACGTGGTCCGGGCGGACCGCCTCAGGCAGCTCACCCAGCTGGCCCGCATCGTGGCCCACGAGGTGAAGAACCCCCTGACCCCCATCCGGCTGTGGGTCCAGGAGATCGAGGCCAACCTGGACGGGGCCGGGGACGATCGCCTCGCCGGCCTGCTCCGGGAGGCCTGCGAGGAGATCAGCCGGCAGGTGGAGCGCCTCCGCGTGACGGCCTCCTCGTTCTCCAACCTGGTGGCCCTGGAGGGCTGGGAGCCCGAGGAGGTGGACCTGGCGGACATGGTGGCCTCCCTCGAGCTGCCCGGCGTGCTCGAACGCCACGGGGTCCGTCTCGTGACCCGCCGGGAGGGCGAGGGGCACTGCCGGGTCGTCGCGGACCGGCAGTGGCTCCGGCGTGCCCTGAACAACCTCCTCCAGAACAGCCTCGACGTCCTCGGCACGGGCCCCGGGACCATCGAGGTCGTCGTGCGGTGCGAGGGGGAGCGCGTGGTCCTCGAGATCACCGACACCGGCGGGGGCGTGCCCGAGACCATGCTGCCCGAGCTCTTCAGCCCGCGGTTCTCCACCACGGGATCGGGGAGCGGGCTGGGCCTCGCGCTCGTCCGCCAGGTGGTGAGCCGCTGCCACGGGGAGGTGTCGGCCTTCAACGGGCCGGAGGGCCTCGTGGTCCGCGTGGTCCTGCCCCGGGCCTCTGGTACGATGAGCCCATGAAGCACGGGGTGACAGCGGTCCTGACGGTCCTGGCCATCCTGGGAGCGGGGTGCCGCCCCGGGCCGGTGGAGGCCCCATCCGAGCCCCCGTTCGCCCGCCGGACCGTGGTCTGGACCGAGTCGGGAGACCTCGGAGGGGTGGACGCCGAGGCCCTCACGGCGGCGGGTGTGGACCTTCTCGCGGTGCCCGTGGCCGAGGTGGATCTCTCGGGCGACATCCCGGTGGTCAAGACGCTCAGGAACGAGGGGTGGCCCGGCGAGATCCCCATCGCCCTCGTGGTCCGGATCGAGCGGATGCGGGCGGGGCTGGACCCCGGGACGGCCATGCCGGTGTGGCGCGTGATCCGTGGTTCGCTGGCCGAGACCGTGGTGCCCGCCGAGATCGTGCTCGATGTCCCGGATGTCACCGCGGACCTGGCTCCCTTCGTGGCCCAGCTGGCGGCGGAGTCGGCCATCTCCGTGGTGCCCCTGGTGACCCCCGCGCAGCTGCAGGACCCGCCGGTCCTCGAGGCGGTGCGCGCCGCAGGGGGGTGCACGGTGCTGGCCTTCGGAACGGTGGAGACCGTGAGGCCGGGGGCCGAGCTCTCGAACCTTCCGCTGGAGGATCAGCTGGCACCCCTGGTTCCCCTCGGGATCCGGCCGAGGGTGGCCGTGGTGCTCCGCCCGAGGTCGGTGCCCGCGCTGGGCGTGTGGGGTGACGACCTGGATCCGCTGACGGAGCCCACGGCCACCGACATCAGGACCGCGTCTGTGCTGGACCGGACCTTCGTGTTCAGGAAGGCCGTGGAGTGGAGCGGCCGGACCTGGAAGAGGGGCGACAGCGTGGCGCTCCGGTGGATGGACATCCCCCGGCTGGACCGGGCGCTCCACGAGTCCACCAACGTGGTCCTTCCGGAGGTGCGAGGCTGGGACCTGGTGGGCCTGCCGCCCCGCGGGGAGGCCCTCGGGATGGGGCGGGAGGCGCTGCTGGCCTACCTGGAGGGGGAGGGGCCGTGGCCGTCCCTGGAGGTCTCGGTGGACCGGAAGGGGCGGAACCTGACGGTGACGTTGAAGAACCGGTCGGTCTTCCCCTCCGCGGTGAGCGCCTACGGGAGTTGGGTGGAGGTCCGCCTGGGCTCGGGCGCCCTGGTGGCCAAGAACCCCGGCGATTTCGACCGGATCGTCCTGGGAACACGGAAGGGCGGTGGATGGGAGCGGATGCGGGACTCCCGCACCGCCGACGCCGTGCGGTTCTACGAGACCTACGTGGCGCCGGGCGAGGAGATGCGCTCGGGTACCGTCCGCCTGCCGTCGTCCCGGAGCCGCGCCACTGTCTCGTGGCGTGTGGTGCTCTCCACCGGCGAGGAGCTCTCCGGAACCCTCCGGTAGGACCTGCCATCCCGACCGAGTGAGCGGGTGGAAGAACCGCCCCCGGACCCGGTGACCATGTCCGTGTCCGTGACGGAGACCGTGTCCGTGACGGTGTGGCGCGCGGGGCGCGGCTGTGCCGCGCCTGCGGGCTGCCCGCTCCGGTCCACCCGGGCGCACGCGCCCGGTGTCCCGTCGCGTGCACCCCACCGGGGCTTCGCCCCTCCGCGCGCTGCCCACCCGCCCATCCGTGAAACGAAAAACGTGAAACGTGAAACGAATGAGGCACTTCCAGCTGGGATGGATCGCAGCTCCGTCTTCACTTCTTCACCCTTCACCTCTTCACGTCCTTACCTCCTGACCCCCTCACGTCCTTACTTTCTACGGGGACCGCGGCGCCGCCGCCCTGGGCGGCGCTTTGCTTCGGGCGGCGGCTCGGTCACGACCGGACGGTCGCTCCCTCGCGCCGCCCTCGCGCATCACCACCAGGACGCCGTACGGCGCGGTCCTTCCTCGCCTGGCCGGTAGGTCATGGGAGGCGCCGGCCCCTCCGCTCCCTCCGGTCGCCTCGGGGCCCTCCGCCGCTCGGGCCCGTCCGGTGCGCGCGTCCCGGGGGACGCCACCGCGCTCGGCTCGCGGGGAGGCCGTGCTCGCCGTCCTACCCTCGCGGGGCTCGGGCCAGGACGGCTGCGCTCGACCTCCCTGCGGCCTGCGCGCGGCGGGCCCCCGTGCCGCGCTTCCGTCCGGACCCTCGCGGCGGCGGCGCCCGACTCCTGCCATCCCGACGGGGCGAGTTGAGGGATCTCCCGCGGAATTGGTGACTGTGGCCGTGACCGTGACCGTGTCCATGTCCGTGTCCGTGACGGAGACCGTGTCCGTGACGGTGTGGCGCGCGGGGCGCGGCTGTGCCGCGCCTGCGGGCTGCCCACCCGCCCATCCGTGAAACGAAAAACGTGAAACGTGAAACGAATGAGGCACTTCCAGCTGGGATGGATCGCAGCTCCGTCTTCACTTCTTCACCCTTCACTTCTTCACTCTCTTCACCTCCTCACCTCCTCACCTCCTGACCCTGACTGTGACCTCGACCCTGGCCCCGCCCCTGACCCTGTCCGTGACCGTGTTCCGTGCCCATGACCTTGCCCCTGCTCCTGACCCGATCCCGGACACGGACACGGAAACTGTCATGGACCCGGCCGCGGTCACCGTCACGGACCCCGACCTTGATGGTGATCTCGACGTGGTCCGGGACGGAGTTCTCCCCCGCTCCCCTGCCCCCCTGCGCGTCGACACCGCACCGGCCAACCCCACCCCCTCCTTCGTTTCACGTTTCACGTTTCCCGTTTCACGATCCGGGCGGGCGGCTGGGACCCCCTCGCCCCCTCTGTGCTACGCTTGGATCGTCCGGGGTCTGGCCCCGATCTCATCATGACGACGCAGGACGAATCGCGAGCCTCGGTGTGGATGCCGCGGGTGGGCTGGACCCTGGCGGTCCTGCTGGTGATGCTGTTCGGTTTCGGCCTCCACCGCAGGAACGTCATGGAGGCCCGTGGCGAGAGTGTCATCCGGATGCTCTTCGTGCCCTCGGTGGAGCAGGGGACGCTGGTGCGCCGGGGCGACGAGCTGGCCCGTTTCATCCGGCAGGACTGCGGCCTGGTGCTGCGCTCCGAGGTGCCCACCAGCTACGCCGCCGTGATCCAGGCCCTGGGGACCGGACAGGCGGACGTGGCCTGGATTCCCGCCTTCGCCTACGTGCTCGCCCACGCGCGCTACGGCGCCGAGGCCCGGCTCCAGGTGGTGCGCTCGCTGGACCTCTTCGTCATGCTGGTGGCCCGGGACGGACCCGGCGAGCCGGGGAACCTCGCGGCCCTCCAGGGCCGGAGGGTGGCGATTCCGAGGACGCTCGGTGAGGAGCTCCGGACCGAGCTGGTGCGGCAGCTGGACCGCGAGGCTCCTGGCTGGGTGGAGGTGCCCGCCGCCGGAGACAGGGACGCGGTCCGGCTCCTGGTGGAGAGCCCCGGGACCGTTGACGCCGCGGCCTCGAGCCACGTGTACTCCGCGCCGCACGATCTGGTGGGCGACGGGCGGAAGGAGCTGGAGTACGAGAGGCCGGGCACGCTCCGGGAGACCCGCATCATCTTCATGTCGGAGAACCCGGTGGCGGAGACCACCACCACCTACAACGGCTGCATCCTGGCGCGGACCGACTCGGGGATCCACCGGCTCCAGGACCTCAACGGGCGCTCCTTCGCCTTCTCGGACGAGACCTCCACCTCGGGCCACATCTTCGCCCGGGCCCTGTTGAACCGCGCCGGGGTCACGCTGGGCCACGTCTACTTCGCCGGGGGGCACCCCAACGTGGTCCAGGCGGTGGCCGACGGCAAGGTGGCGGGTGGTGCGGCGTTCTACTCGCCGCCGGGCGAGCGGGAGGTCCGGGACCACACCTTCGTGGGCGACGCCCGCCGGCTCATCCTCAAGCGGATGCCGGACGACGCCACGCGCCGCCGCTTCCTGGAGGAGGTCCGGATCATCGCCCTCACGGACCCCATCCCCAACGACGTGTGCTGCGTCCGGAAGGGCTTCCCGAGGAAGGTGTGGCAGCGGTTCGAGGCCTCGCTCCAGAAGTTCCTGAAGACCGAGGAGGGGCAGGCGGCCTACCACGACCTGGTGGCCGGGGTGGCCGCCGCACCCTGCGACGACGCCTCGTTCGACAATTTCCGGGAGGCCCTCCGCCAGTCGGGTGTCAGCGCCGGGAAGATCCTCCAGGCCGCCGAGGAGAAGCTCAGGCGGAAGAAGAAGGCCCCGGCGAAGACGGGAGGAGGAACGTGAGCCCCGGCCGGGACGTGGCGGTACGGCTGGAGGGGGTGGGGAAGGTCTTTCCCGGCAACGTGCGGGCCCTGGCCGACGTGAACCTGGAGGTGGCCGAGGGGGAGTTCCTGGTGGTGCTCGGGCTCTCGGGCTCCGGCAAGAGCACGCTGCTCCGGTGCATCAACCGGCTGCTGGACCCCACCTCGGGCCGCATCTGGATCTTCGGAAGCGAGATCACCGCCGCCCAGGGAGCCGAGCTCCGGCGGATGCGCCGGCAGGTGGCCATGATCTTCCAGCAGTTCAACCTGGTGCGGCGCCACACGGTGCTCACCAACGTGCTCTCGGGGACCCTGGGACGGGCGGGGCTCCTGCCCAGCCTCTTCCTGCGCTTTCCCGCAGCCGAACGGGAGCGGGCACTGGCCGCCCTGGAGCGGGTGGGGATCGCCGAACGGGCGGGGGCCCGGGCGGACGCCCTGTCGGGGGGGCAGCAGCAGCGCGTGGCCATCGCCCGTGCCCTCATGCAGGAGCCCAGGGTCATCCTTGCGGACGAGCCGGTGGCCTCCCTGGACCCCGCGCTGCGGCACTCCGTCATGCGGCACGTGGAGGGACTCAACCGGGAGGAGGGACTCACCGTGATCTGCTCGCTGCACGACATCGACCTGGTGAAGCAGTACGCCACGCGGGTGGTGGCCCTGCGGCAGGGACGGCTCGTGTGGGAGGGTGCCCCCGGGGATCTCGACCGGGACACCTTCCACGACATCTACGGAACCGACGCCGAGCCGGCGTCCAACACGACCATCTGATCTGATGAGGCGCCATGCCACGAGGTGACGAGCTCTCCGCCCCGAGGACCCACTGGGCCAAGAACGTCGCCCGGCTGAAGGCCCTGACCGTGGACGCCATCCTGCTGACCACGGCGGGCATCATGGTGGAGTTCCTGCTCATGGCGTTCTCCGGGGTGCGGGGGCCCACGGGAATGCTGCTCACGGCCGAGGAGATCCTGGACCGGATCCACTACCCCTGGCTGATCATGTCGGGGGTCATCCTGGCCTTCCTGTGGAACCTGTTCTACGGCTGGATCGGGGCCTCGCCGGGGCGGGCCCTGGTGCGCGGGGTGGGGGAGCGGGAGGCAGCCCTGCCCTGGAGCCACACCCTTCGCGGCTGGTTCACGGTGCTCTTCATCGAGCTCACCTTCTTCACCGGCTGGCTCATCACCGAGGTGGACCTGCCCACCTTCCTCACCAAGTTCTCCAAGGCCTCGGACATCGTCCGCGGCCTGTTCCACCCCTCCGCCACGGTGCTCCACCAGGGGATCCTCCTCCTGGTCCAGACGGTGTTCCTGGCGTTCATGGCCACCGCCTTCGCCATCCCCGTGGCCTTCGCCCTGTCCTTCCTGGCCGCCCGGAACCTCACCAGGGGGAGTGCCCTGACGAGGGCGGTCTACACGCTCACCCGCACCGGCATGAACTTCACCCGCGCCGTGGAGCCCCTGGTCTGGGCGCTCATCTTCATCTCCTGGGTTGGCATCGGCCCCTTCGCCGGGGTCCTGGCCCTCTGGGTCCACTCGGTGGCGGCGCTCACCAAGCTCTACTCCGAGCAGATCGAGAGCATCGACCCCGGGCCCGTGGAGGCCATCACGGCCACGGGAGCCTCCACCCTCCAGGTGATCCGCTATGGGGTCGTCCCCCAGGTGATCCCGCCCTTCCTCTCCTTCACCATCTACCGGTGGGACATCAACGTGCGCATGTCCACCATCATCGGCTTCGTGGGCGGAGGGGGCATCGGCTACATCCTCAAGCCCCGGGTGGACCTGGGCGAATGGGGCGAGGTGGGCACCCTGGTCCTGCTGATCGCCATCACCGTCTGGCTCATGGACATCGTCTCCGCCCGGATCCGGGAGAAGATCGTCTAGCCCGGGTTGTTCAGGAGGGTTCGCGCCGCCCGTGAATGGTCCGAGTCGGCGCCCTCAGGACCGGTCCGGACTCGCCCTTCGCACGGCGGGACGGATCGCCCCGCCCCTGAGTGCGGCGACGACGAGCTGGAGCACCACCAGGGCCCCGAAGTGGGCGAAGAGGGGGCCCGTGAGGTCCGCGAGGCTCCCGTAGAGGAAGTGGCCGAGCACGAGGGCCACCATGGAGGCGACGAAGTGGAGCATCCGGTTCCTCCCTGGTTCGTTGGATCCAGGGTGTCACGGGGTGCACCGGGGATGGCCGGCGAGCGTGTCCGGGACGGGGTCGCGGGCGTCACGATCCACGAGGGAAATGGAGCCCGGCCGGCGGCCGGGCTCCACGTCGATTCCCGCCTAGGTCGCCCTGCGCAGCAGGATCAGGGCCGCCGTCCCGAGCAGGAGCAGCATCAGCGCACCACCGGTCCTCGAGAGGAGGGGAATCGGCAGGGCCGCTGCCACCTCGATGGAGGCCGAGGCCGTGGAGTTTGCCCCATCGGGGTCGGTCTCGTTGCCGGTCACCGAGGCGGTGTTGACCACCGTACCGTCGCCGATCTCCGGGTCCACCTGAAGCGTGAGATCGCAGGTCACGCTGTCGCCGGTGGCGAGCGACCCGATGGACCACATCCAGGTTCCGGAGCCGGCATCGTAGCTGCCACCGCAGGTGTCCGACACATACGCCAGACCCGCCGGGATCACGTCGGTCACCGTCACGCCCGTGGCATCGGACGGCCCCGCATTGCTCACCCCGAGCGTGTAGACAACGTTGCTTCCGGGGTTCACCGGGCCGCTGGCGCCCGACGTCTTGACGATGGAGACGTCCGCCAGGGCGGCCACGGCGAAGTCGGCTGTGGCGGTGTTGTTCCCGGTGTCGGGGTCGGTCTCGGCTCCTGCCACCGTGGCCGAGTTCGTGATGGTGCCCGGAGCAGTGGTGGCCACGGACACGGTGAGGTCGCAGGTGGCGTTCGCCCCGTTGGTCAGGGTTCCGATGGACCAGGTCCACACACCGGTCGTCCCGTCCCAGACGCCGCCGCAGGTATCGGAGACGTAGGCGACGCCGGCCGGAAGCGTGTCCGCCACCGTCACGTTGGTGGCGTCCTCCGGGCCGGCATTGGCCGCGCCCAATGAATACACCACCTGTTCCCCGGGATACACCGTGGCCGGAACCGCGGTCTTGGTGAGGGACAGGTCGGCCTCCTGGCCGCCGACGACGCCCTCGATCCTCATGGCGACATCCTGCTGGGAGAGACCCCATGTGGTGTCGGCGGTGATGGGCGTCCACGTGGTCGGAAAGCCGAATCCGCCGCCGGGATTGATCACCACCGCATCGGCTCCGTTGGTGGTGTCGGAGGGCTGCCGGCCGTGCTGGCAGCAGTCGGCGAGGGGCATCTCGGGATAGTAGGTGATCCAGTAGGTCCCGGCGGGCAGGAAGAAGGATGTCGTGAGGTCGAAGAGGACGTTGGTCTGGTACCCGCCGGTCCCCGTGGTCAGTGTGACCTGGGCATCCGTGGGTGCCACGGCCAGGCTCCAGAGCGGTGGGTTGCCCCCTCCGGAGGGGTCGCCGTCGGGGACACCGCCTGCGTCAGCGTAGACCTGGACGTGGAGGACCGTGGCGCAGGTTACGTCGCATCCGGAATTCCACGTGTTGTTGTCGAAGTACAGGGTGGTGATGGTCCAGCCGCTGGCGGGCACGGTGAAGTCGTCGGCGATGAAGATGTCGTACTGGTCGTACGTTGCCTCGAAATCCTGATCCGCGTAGGCACTCTGGTTCTCGGTCGAGATGGGCTGGTCCAGGAGCACCGCGGCCACGGCGTCCGGGACCTCGCCGGGTGGTCCGACCTGGTCCGCATGGAACGATGTGGGGACCTGGGCGATCGCCGGCCCGGTCACCAACAGGCCCACAGTCAGAGCGATGATGATCCTGAGACGTACAATGTTCATCCGGAAACTCCCTTTCCTGCGGTCGATATTTTTTGAGTGAAAAAATTCACATGAGTCGACAGTAGGGTAGGGGATGGCATACAGCCTGTCAAGCGTACGTTGGAAGATGAGACAGGCTGATGATCAGCAATGTGATTTTCTGGAAGATCTGCGCCGGAAACGGGCGGCGGGCGGCTGCTGCCGCCCGCCGGAAGGTGGTCCACCTCGCCTTTCGGTGGGCCCCGCTACCACATGCCCCTTCGTGGGTCCGTGGGGATGTCCTGGAGGAGCACCTCCACGGCCTTCGCGAGCTGGGTGTCCTCGCCGTGGGCCGTGTCCTCGGCTGGGGGCTGCCAGACCACCACGTCGGGCTCGGCCCCGTGGTTCTCCATGTTGACCCCGCTCCCGGCCACGTACCAGCCCCGGAAGGGCAGGCGCACCAGGGCGCCGTTGAGCATGAAGGTGCCCCCCGTGGAGATCACCGCGCCGAAGGTGGGGCTGCCCACCAGGGGGCCCCGCTTCAGCGTCTTGAAGGCGTGGGAGAAGATCTCGGCGTTGGAGTAGGAGTCCTCGTTGCACAGGGCTGCGGCGGGCCGGGTCCAGGCCGCCAGCGGGAGCCTCCCCTGGGGGTAGGCCTTCACCGCGGGGTTGCCGTCGCGGGGGATCGTGTAGGCGTGACGTCGCACGTTGAGCACCGTCATCAGGTAGTCCGTGGTCCACCCGCCGCCGTTGGAGCGCACGTCGATGACGAGGCCCTCCTTCCCGTGGGCGGCCGCGTAGAGGTTCCGCTCGAACTCCTCGAAGGACGGGATGTTCATGCCCTGGATGTGCACGTAGCCCAGCCGGCCCCCGGAGAGCTCCTCCACCATGCGCTGGCGCTGGCGGACCCAGGTCTCGTAGCGGAGCTGGCGCTCGGTGCGGAAGGACACGGGAATGACCACGGCGGTCCGTTCCTCCCCGTCGGTGCCCCGGATGCGGAGGGGGACCCTCTGGCCCACCGTGTCCGCGAAGAGCTCGTAGACGTTGGTGCCGCCGTCCACGGTGCGGCCGCCCACGGCGAGGATCCGCTCGCCGGCCTTCAGCGCCACGTTCACGCTGTCGGCCGGGGAGTCCTCGAGCACCTCGCGGACCAGGATGCCCGGACCGCCGGCCGCGGGGTCGAAGAGTGCGCCGATCCACCCCGTGGTCTCACCCTTGCGGGTGGCGGCGCCGCGGCCGCGCCCGGGGTAGTAGCCCATGTGGGAGGCGTTGAGCTCGCCCAGCATCAGGTTCACCAGGTCGCCGAAGTCCTCGCCGTCCATGGGGTCGGAGAGCCAGGCCGAGTACTTCACGCGCTGGGCGGGCCAGTCCACGCCGTGGAAGTGGGGGTCGTAGAAGTACTCGTTCAGCACGCGCCAGGCCTCGTTGAAGATCTGGCGGCGCTCGGCGCCGTGGTCGATCTCGTACCGGGCCGAATAGGGGACGGGGTCGCCCGCCTTCCCGTCCAGGCCCACCCGCTTGATGACGCCCTTCTTCGCGAGGTAGAAGACGGTCTTCCCCCCGGCGAGCTGGAGCCGGGACGGCTCCTGGCCCCCCGTGGTGAGGCGCGTGAGGTCCCTGCCGTCGTACCTGACGGAGTAGAGGTCCACCTCGTCGTCCACCGAGGCGGTGAAGAGGATGCGCTTGCCGTCCCCGGACACCAGCGGGTTCCCCTCGTCCCCCTCGAGGGCGGTGATGCCGCGGGACCGGCGCCACAGGCCGTCGAAGTCGATCTCGACCTTCGGGAGCTCCTTCGCGGCCGGTTCCTTCTTCCCGTCCTCGTCAGGCGTGGCCTTCTCGGAGCCGCTCTTCGCCGTTCCGCCATCCTCCTTCTTCCGGGTGAAGTATCGGAGCCAGTCCTCGGCGGTCTTCTCGTCGTCCTCGCGGGTGAGCCAGACGCCCCAGACGTCCATGGTGTCCCCATGGCGTTTGGAGAGCCAGACCAGGCGCTTGCCGTCGGGCGACCACGCGGGGGAGACGTCCTCGTCGGGGTGCCGGCTCACGTTGTAGGGGGTGCCTCCGGAAGCAGGGACGATCCAGATCTCCGTGTTGAACTCCATGTCGGGGATGGAGTAGGCGATCCACTTTCCGTCGGGCGACCATTCGAACTCGGGGGCGTACCAGTGCTCGAGCAGGACCTTCCGGTCCGAGCCGTCCGCCGCCATGGTGAGGATGTCGCCCTTGCCGCGGACGTAGGCGATCCGCCTGCCGTCGGGGGAGAACCTGCCCCCGTGCTCCTCGGCCGGAGAGCTGGTCAGCCGGGTCACGGGGAACTCGAAGCTGTCGAGCCAGCCGGCCTCGGGGTCGGCGGGCCGGGCCAGGTAGAGGTCGTCGTTGCCCTCCCGGTCGGAGGTGAAGAGGAGGGCCTTCCCGTCGGGCGACCACCGCACGTCCTTCTCGCGGGCCGCCGTGGCCGTGATCCGCACGGTGGGGGGCGTGGCCAGCTCCTGCTCGTCCTTGCTCCGGACGGCCGTCACGAACACCTCGCCGTGGACCACGAAGGCGGCCAGTTTCCCGTCGGGGCTCACCACCAGCTCGTCGGCGCCGCTCGAATCAACGCGCCGCTCCACCACCGGGGACGCCGCATCGCCCGGTGCCGTGATGGAGAGGCGGACGGGCTCCCCGCCCCTGGGGTCCACGGTCCAGATCCCGTCCTCGAACTCGTAGGCCACCAGCGAACCGTCCGCCGAGGGCCTGGGAAACCGCACGTCGCTCCCCTCGTGGTGGGTGAGCTGGCGGATCTCGCCGCTCGCCGTGTCCAGCACGAAGACGTTCTTCCGGCCCGAGCGGGCGGAGAGGAAGACCAGCGTGTGGTCGTCGATCCAGCCGGGGAGGTCGTCGTCACCCTCGAACTCGGTCAGGCGCCGGACCTTCCCGTCGGGACCGGTGAGCCAGAGCTCGCGGTTCGCGGCACCGCGGTACCCCCGCCGCCACCACCTGGTGGCGCCCCGGACGAAGGCCAGCGACCCGCCGTCGGGGGAGTACGCGGCCCACTGGCCCAGGGCGGGCTGGACCAGGGCCGGGGTGCCCCCCTGGAGGGGGACCCGGTAGATGCCCTGCATCCAGCGGATGGACTCCTCGCGCCGGGAGACGAAGAGGACCGCCTCGCCGTCCGGCGTGAAGTCCACGGGTGTGTCGTCCACCGAGGCGAAGGTGAGGCGCACCGGTGCCGTTCCGGCGTCCAGGGAGGTCACGAAGACGTCGTAGTTGCCGTACCGTTTCGAGGCGAAGGCCAGGCGTTTCCCGTCCCGGGACCAGACGGGCCACCGGTCGGTGGCCGGGTGGGCGGTGACCCGCCGGGCCTCGCCCCCCGTGGCGGGGACGATCCACAGGTCCCCCTGCCACGAGAAGGCGATCCGGCTCCCGTCGGGGGAGGGCGCCGGGTGGCGGGCGAAGGTCACCTCGCCGGCCCCCACGGGGACGGCCAGGGTCAGGAGAGCCAGCAGTGCGGGAACGAGAGCGAGACGGCGCATCGTCAACCTCCGGGCGCACGGATGTGCGCAGTCATTGTGTACGAAAACACCCCGGCTCCGTTTCACCGGGAGGCGTCTCTGTCGAGGAAGTACCGCCGGGTCTCGGTCGCGGCGATCCCCGACAGGAGCAGCAGGCCGATCAGGTTGGGCACGGCCATGAGCCCGTTGAAGATGTCGGCGACGGTCCACACCAGGGCCAGCGGCCGCACGGTGCCCACGAAGACCACGATGGTGTCGATGAGGGTCTGCGTCATGGAGACCAGGGCCTGGGTCACCGGGGTCCTCGTCTCGGCGGCCGCGGCGGTGATGCCACCAGGAGGACCGGCAGCGGCCCCCTCCAGATCACGTTCCTGATGGAGGTGAGTGTATCCAGCATGCCGCCATTATAGGGAAGAGCGGCGAGGGGGGCTGCGTGCTGCCACCATGGGCTTGGAGGCCTCGTGGTGGTCGGAATGATTCATTCTGGGACACCGTGCCCCAGGGCCGGACGGGCTGGCGGGCTGGAGGGGGCATGGGACGGGCGGCATTCCTGGCATCGGTCTTGCTATTCTTGTACGACAGGAGGCAGAGCACGTTGATCGCTGACGGCACATCTTTTTCCCCGGAATCCACGAGGATCCTTGTCTACGCGGACACCATGAGCGAGGCCGAGTCCCTGGCGGAGACCCTGTCGGCGAACTACGGATGCGTGACTGCGGCGGTGACCTCCGCCGACACTGCACGGCTCATCCTCATGGATGGGCAGTTCGACGTGCTGGTGTCCCACGCCGCCCGGGACGACCTGGGCTGGGTTGCCGAGGTGGCCCCCTCCATCGCCGTCGTGGCGCTCGGGAGGGCCGTGCCGCCCCGGGCTCCGTGCCTCCTTCTCGTGCCGCAGTGGCCCCAGCCTGTGGAGGGACTCATGGATCACATCCAGCGCTTCCTCCACCAGCGGAGGGTGGCTCCTGGAGATTGCTGCGCACCGCGCCAGCCTGGATGATTCATGATGCTCCACTGTGCGGTACGATCCGCCATTTCCGGTGGTGCTATCTTGGTCCGGTGGCTCTCCCTGGTTCTCGGCGGGTCGGCGGTGGTCTCCCTCGGGGCGATGTTGCTCCAGCGTGTTCCCGCCGTGATCCCCGCCGCCCACATCCGGCTCGTGTGGACGTTGACACGGGTTCTGGTAGAGTTCTAGGCATCATATGGAGGTGGCGCTCACGCTGCCGCTGGTCCCTGATGTCGAGCTGATCGCCGCCAGGGCGGTCCAGGTCATGGGACGGAGCCTGGGAATGACGGACGGGGAGCTGGAGTCGGTCACCGTCGCGACGGTGGAGGCGTGCCTCAACGCCATGGAACATGGCGGGCAGACCTGCTTCTTCGTGAGGGTGAACACGCACCGGGAGGACGGGGGCCCTTCACTGGAGGTGGAGATCGAGGACCACGGGGTGGGATTCGATCCACAGGCCCCTCCCCGGACCAGCCCGTCACGCATCCTGGGCTGTGTGGCGAAGAGGGGGTGGGGCCTGACGCTCATCCGCGAGCTGATGGACGAGGTGGACGTCCGCTCCCGGCCGGGGAAGACGGTGGTGAGGATGGTCAAGCACGTGGGGGGCGCATGATGCAGCAGGAAGAGAAGCTCAGGGTCTCGACGGAGCAGCTGGAGGGTGGGCTCGGACTGGTGGCGGCCGCCGGGTACATCAACAACGAGGGCGGACAGGCCATCGCCGACGCGGTCAACGAGCTCGTGGCGTCGGGGTGCAGGACGATTCTCATCGACCTGGAGGGGACCCGCATCATCAACTCCATCGGCATCTCCATCCTCCTGGAGATCCTCGACCGGCTCATGGAGAGCGGGGGCACCATGGCGTTCTGCAACCTCACCCCCACCATCGCCAGGACCTTCGAGATCATGGGGCTGGTCCAGTACGCCAGGATCTTCCCGGACCGTGCCGCAGCCCTGGCCGCCCTGGGCCGGGACGGCTGATCCGGCGTGGTGCCATGGTGCACGGGACCTGCGGCATGAGGGGCCAGCGGGCCGGATTGCCGGCCGCCGGTGCTCCCCAGGCGGGGGTGGGACCATGAGCCGGCCTCCGGGCCTTCTCCAGATCATGGAGTCCGCCTCCCAGGCCCACGTGAGCCAGCGGCTGCCCGAGGAGATCCTGGGGGCACTGGCACGGGCCGCGGGTTCCGAGGAGGGCGTGCTGGTGGTCCGCGAAGGGGACCCGGTGGCCGTCTGGCCCGGGAGCGCGCGCCCCCCGGAATCCCCGGCTCCGCCACGGTGGACGCCGGTGGACCTCGGCCGGCCCGGAGCCCCCTGGGTCGCGTGGCTCAAGGGCGGGGGGGGCGTGGACGAGGAGACGCGGGCGGCCGCCCGCCTCGCGCTGCATGTCTGGGACCTCAAGGAGCATCTCCGGCGGTCCCGGTTCGACGAGCGCTACCGGCTGTGGGAGCTGGAGGCGGTCCGGTCCATCGCCGAGAGCGTGGGGGGTGTGCTGGATGCCCGGCGGATCGCGGAGGAGGTGATCGCCCACGTGGTGGGGTTGCTGGGCGTCCGGCGGGCCCAGATGATCCTGGGCCCGCCGGAGGACTGGGAGACGGCCGCGGCCTTCGGCGGGAACATCCTGGAGGACCCTCTTCCCGATGGTGCCTGGGACGGTGGGATCGAGTCCGAGCACGTCCTGGCGGCCGCCATTCCCGGTGGTGATTCCGGGCTGGGGCTTCTGGTGGTGGCGGACAAGGAGGCCCGTTCGGGAACGGAGCCCTTCTCCGCAGGGGACGCGAGGGTTCTCGCCCTCTTCGCCGCCCAGGCGGCCATCGCCCTGGAGAACGCCCGCCTCTCCAGGGAGTCCATCGAGCGGGCCAGGCTCCGCAAGGAGATGGAGGTGGCCGCCGAGATCCAGTCCCACCTCTACCCCAGGGAGGTTCCCGATGTCCGGGGATGGCGCGTGGCCACGCGATTCCTCCCGATCCGCGAGGTGGGAGGAGATTCCTTCGACGTGGTGGTCTGCGGGGAGGACCTGCTGGCCACCGTGACGGACGTGTCCGGCAAGGGTGTCGGGGCGGGGATGCTGGCAGCCGGGCTCCACGCCCTGGCCCGGGTGCTCGCCCGGGAGACGGCCGACATTCCGGAGGTGGCCCGGCGCCTCAACGACTACCTGGCGGAGGTCACGGACGACCACCGGTTCGCCACCATGGTCATGGTCCGGCTGGGTCCCGACGGGTCCCATTGCGCGGTGCACGCGGGCCATTGTCCCTCCCTGATCCGGAAGCTGGACGGCTCGATGGAGGAGCTGCCACCGTCGGGGCTGCCGCTGGGGATCATGCCGGGGGCCCGCTTCACTGCGACGCGGGGCCTCCTGGCTCCGGGAGAGCTGCTGATCCTGTACACGGATGGCATCACGGAGGCGGAGGACCCCGGAGAGAGGGAGCTCGGGGTCGCCGGCCTCAAGGAGCTGGTCTCCGGTCTCACGGCGCGTCACGCCGACGAGGTCTGTGACGAGCTCCTGGGGAAGCTGGATCGTTTCACGCAGGGGGCGGATCTCACCGACGACGTGACCCTGCTGGTGGTGGAGCGCAACGGGGACGTGTGAGCGGTGTCACCGCCGGGAACACCTCTCGGTGCGATCATGGCCGCAGGATGGGTGCAGCCTGTCGCATCTATCTCCTCCAACCTTGGGGCGCCGTATCGCACCGGCGCCCCTCCTTTCGTCTGGAGAATCAGGAGCCGGGGGTGGTGGGGATTTCGGTGGTCGGGCCGTCTGCAGGGCGGTAGACCTCCGCCTCGATGAACACCGAGACCAGGTGCGGGTCCAGCGCCCCTTCGAAGACCTCCTCCTCCAGGACCTCCAGGGCCCTCCTCGCGGGAAGAGATGGCCTGTAGGGGCGGTCGCTGGCGGTGAGCGCGTCGTAGATGTCCGCGATGGTGAGCATCCGGACCTCCACGGGGATGGCGTCCCCGGACACGCCGCCGGGGTAGCCCCGGCCGTTGAGCTTCTCGTGATGGAGGGCCGCGATCTCGGGAACCCGGGCCAGGTGTGAGGGCCAGGGGAGGGTGACAAGGAACCGCCGGGAGTGGATCACGTGCGACTGTACCTCGCGGCGCTCCTCGTCGTCGAGGTTGCCACGGGGAATGCCGAGCAGGTGGAGCTCGCCGGGGAGGAGGAGGGGGAGGGGCTCCCCACGGGGACCGGGGAAGTGCCGGCGGGCCAGGTCCTCCAGGGCCGCGCCCGGGCCGCCGCCGTCCATGGAGGGGCGAGCCAGTGCCCCGATGGCCTCGATGGCCTCGTCGAACTCGGCGTCGATGCTCCGGAGGAGCCGCTCCAGCTCCTCGAGGTCCCCCTCCATGGGGGGGCGCCCGGCGCCCACGAGCTCCTCGAAGCGGCGGCGGACGGCCGCGAGCTGGATGGCCCGGCGGGCGTGGTGGAACCTCTCCCGCACGAGGTCATCCTGGTAGGGATAGAGCTTGCCCTCCTTGGTGAGAACCCGCTCCCTGACCCCGAGCTTGCCCACGTCGTGCAGCAGCGCCGCGTAGCGGAGCTGGCGGATCTCGTCGGCTGAAAAGGTGATGCCCCGGTAGGCCGGTGGCGGGCTGCGCTCCAGGGCGGCGGCCAGCCCGAGCGTGTAGTTGGCGACCCTCGCCGAGTGACCCGAGGTCGGCGGGTCCCGCTGCTCGATGGCTGTGACGGAGGCCTGGACGAACGACTCGAAGAGCTCCTGGATCTCCTCCACGAGGCAGGTGTTCTCCACCACCACTGCCGCCTGGGAGGCCAGGGCCCGCAGGAGGTCCCGGTCCCGTGTCGTGAAGGGGATCACCTGGCGTTCCACGTCGGTGGGATCCCTGAGGGCAGCCTCCATGTTCCGCTTCCGGTTGATGAGCTGGAGAACCCCCACCAGCCTGCCGGCCCGGTTGGTCATGGGGACCGCCAGGATGCTGCGGGTCCGGTAGCCGCTGGCCTCGTCGAAGGAGGGGTTGAAGGCGTAGGGAGCGGACTCCGGGATGGCATAGGCGTCGGAGATGAGAAGGGGTGTGCCCGTGGTGGCCACCATGCCCGCGATGCTGGTGGTGTCCAGCGGGATGGGGACCTGGGAGGAGATCATGGGCATGGAGGCGTTCTGGGCCACGGCGAAGAAGAGGTGTTCCTTCCCCGACGCCTCCTCCCGCCGGAGGTAGAGCGAGCCGGCATCGGCCTGCACCAGCTGGCGGGCCGAGCCGAGGATCCGCTCCAGGAGGCGGCCGAGGTCCGTCTCGGAGGAGAGTGCCGTGCCGATCTCCAGGAGCTCGCGCCGGAGCCGGCGCTGGTCCATGAGGTCCTCCATGGCGAGCCGGAGCTCCAGCTTCCGGAGCAGGTGATCCCTGGCAGCGTCCACCGCCCGGGCAAGGACCCCGGCGGGCGGGTTTTCGGGGAGCCAGAGGTGAGGCTCGATCCCCTCCGGGAGCTGATCTCCCACCAGGATCAGCAGGAGGTCCGGAGGGGGCGGTCCGGCGGGAGCCGGGCAACGGGATGTGTTCACGACCACCACGCACGGTGGTGTGGCCTCCCAGGGGGAGTCCACGGTGGTCGCACCGTCGGGGGGCGGCAGGTCCGTCCCCACCGTGAAGATCCTGATGTACCCCATGGCTCGTGCTCCCCATTGTACCCGTGCGCCGGTGATCGGGTGACGCCGGTGGTCCCGGGCAGGTCGGACGGTATCATTGAGTACGACACGCTCAAGTATTTCTTGTATTTTCATTGTTGGACTTGACAGCTTCCCGCTCAGGTCCCATATTGTGAATCGAGGGCGCAAGCCCGTCAACGAGAAAGGAGGAAACGAGCCATGGTTCGTCTGACCAACTGGGATCCGATGCGGGAGATGGCAAGGCTTTCGGAGGACATGACCCGCCTCATGTCCGAGCTGACCGGTGGCCGGGGGGTCCAGGAGTCCATCCGGGGGGCCTGGGTGCCGCCCGTGGACGTGCGGGAGACCGCCGACTCCATCGAGATCGACGTGGAGCTCCCGGGCTTCGCTCCGGAGGACGTGGAGGTCAGCCTGGAGAACGGCGTGCTGACGCTCCGCGGTGAGCGGGTGTTCGAGGAGGCCTCCGAGGGCGAGGTCTGGCACCGCGTGGAGCGCGCGTACGGCGTCTTCGAGCGGGCCTTCCAGGTGCCGCGGAGCGTGGACCCGGAGAAGGTGGTCGCGCGGTTCGAGAACGGCGTGCTGCACCTGACCCTGCCCAAGCGGGAGGAGAGCAAGCCCCGGACCATCAAGGTCAAGGTGAAGTAGGCCGGTCCGGCCAGCTTCGGGACAACACGCCCCGCCGCGATGGCGGGGCGTTTTCGTACGACGCCCACCCGCCCGCCCTGATCGTGAAACGTGAAACGTGAAACGTGAAACGAATGAGGGTAAGGAGGTCAGGACGTCAGGACGTCAGGACGTCCCTCCGCGCGCCACCCGCCCGCCCTGATCGTGAAACGTGAAAGGTGAAACGTGAAACGAAAGAGGGTAAGGAGGTCAGGACGTCAGGACGTCCCTCCGCGCGCCGGCCTCTCCGGGCTTCTCTCCCTCGCCCCTGCACCCCTGCGCCCCTGCTCTCCAAGGTGGCCGAGGGACGTCTTCACCTCCTCACCGGGTGGGTGGGGGTGCGTCCTGCCGGGGCGGTTCGCTCATCCCCGTCCCGTCACGGGCGATCGTGGTCGTAACGGATCCGACCCACCACAACGCCGAGCTCCCGGGTGTCGCGGCTTCCTGGGATGGCCGTGGCGGGAACGACGGAGTCGCCGACCGAGATGCGCAGCGTGGCGCGGCCGGCCTCCCGGGGCATGGGAACCGACACCTCGGTCCACGTGCCGTCCACGTGGACCTCGACCGTCTCCGATCCCTCGAACCCCAGGTATACGGTGGCCCCTCCGGGCCGCGGAGCACAGAGCGCCACCACCAGGCGTCCCGGTCCCACCGGCAGGGAGACCCGGGCGGTCCCGGTGGTCCAGCGTCCGGGACGGGGCGGCATGCCCAGACGCTCCAGCCCGTGGAAGCCGTCGCCGTCCAGCAGGCCATCGAGGCCGGAAGGCAGGTCCCGGGCCTCGATCAGGGCAGGGTCGTCCAGGGGGCCGGGTGTATCCATCCAGAGCCGTTCCAGGACCAGCCTGGAGCCCCGGGGAACGCCGGCCTGCAGGGTGAGCAAGATGGGCCTGGAAGGGTCTGCCGGGGCCACCGGCAGGTGCAGGGTGGTCCTTCCCGCGTCGAGCTCGCGGTGGGCCAGGGGGTCGGTGGGGTCCAGCATCACCCTGAGGCTGGCGCGCCGGCCCTCCACCCGGAGCCGGAGCCCGAGCAACGAGCCCGGCGGCGCGGGCCGGGCGAGGATCTCCACCGGTGTGTGCAGCGTCAGGCCGCCGGACGCCTCCGGCGGCCTTCCCCGGAGGACGATCCCGCCGCGCCGGACCACCGTGGCCGTCATGAAGCGGTGCTGGGAGAGGTCCCGCAGCCTGCCGGACCGGACCGAGAAGACCCGAGGATCGGCCCCGGCCGGGGGGATCCAGCGGGGCCGAATGTTCCCGGACCACACGTAGGCCCAGCGCCCCTTGAGGACCGCCACGGACTGACGCCCATCGGTGAGGGCGGGTCGCCAGAAGAACGGCTTGCGCCCACGGCCTGCAAGGATCATCAGGTCCATGAAGGGGTTCGTGCCGCGCTCCACGATCACTGTCCGGGACACGTTGTCCGCCTGGGCCGCGGTCAGGGCCGCCAGGGGAGGGAAGGGTTCGGTGGCCATGGCGACCACGGCGGGGAGGGCGAGGGCCGCGGCAGCAACCGTGCCGACCCAGGCGAGGGTCGTACCCCCCCGTTCGGAATGGACGAGCCGGATGCAGCCGGCCACGGCAGCGCCGGAGAGGAGCAGGAGGACGGGGAGGGTGTACCGCGGGTAGGTGTGGTTGTGCCCGAGGACGATCCACGCGGTGGTGACGAGGGTGACGCCGAGCCAGGCCACGGCCACCCGTGGGGCCCGCCGGCGGAGCTCCCCCCACCCGAGGCAGGCCAGCACGAGGATCAGGATCGCCGGGGCCGGCCCTCCCGCGGCCCGGACCACCCCGAGCCGGGTCACGTCCCAGCTGGCCAGGTGGCGCCCCATGGTGTCGCCGTACATGGCGCCGTGACCGGCCAGGGCCGCGAGCCAGGGTCCCGGCCCCCCCGTGTCCATGACCACCGGGACGAAGCCTGCCAGCACGAGCCCGCCGCACAGCGCGAGCGCCGTGGCGGCCGTGGCCCGGGAGTCGCGCCGCAGCCACAGTGCCGCCAGGCCCAGGGCCGTCAGGGCCGGGAGGAGGATCGGGCGGACCAGGAGCGCGGCGGCCAGGAGTGCCCACCCGCCAGGCGCGGCCGCCCGTCCCGGCCGGAGCCAGACCACGGCGGCCCAGGCGGCCAGCGCCAGGGCGGGCGTGGTGGTGAAGGCCCGGGGGGCGTGGAACCAGACGCCGGGGAGGAACGTGAACAGGGCGGCTGCGGCGAGGCCGGCCCGCGGGCCGAGCCACCGTCCCCACAGGAGCGCCAGGAGACCGGCCAGGGCCACGGAGGCCAGGGCCGAGACGATCTGCAGGCCCAGGAGGGGATCCCCGAGGAGCGCCAGCGAGGCCTTGCCCGCGGCGATCCACAGGGGGAAGCCGGGCGGGTGGGGGTGGTGCTGGACCAGGTCGAGGCTGTACGAGCCGGCTGCGAAGAGCGCCTCGTCCTGCTCCCACGGGATTCCGGGGAGGACGGCGAGCCGGCTCAGGAGCGCCACGCCCAGAAAGACGGGGAGGCCCCTTCCCGGGGTGCGGGCCTCCTCGCGTTCCGGATGGGTCCGGGTGCTCACTCCTCGTAGAGCTGATCGATCAGGTCGGAGAACTGCTGCTCCACCACGCGTCGCCTGACCTTCAGCGTGGGGGTGAGCTGGCCCTCCTCCACCGAGAGCATCACCGGCAGCACGGCGAACTTCTTGATCTGCTCGTAGCGCGCCAGCTTCTGGTCGGTGGCCGTGATGACCTCCTCGAAGGCGGCCAGCACCTTGGGGTGCCGGACCAGCTCCTCCAGGGGGGTCTCCGGGATGCCCTGCTCCTTCGCCCAGCGGAGCAGCTCCTCGTCATTGGGGGAGAACAGCGCCACGATGTACTTGCGGCGGTCGCCGATGAGCACGACATTGTCCACCAGGGAGGATCGCTTGAGCTCGTTCTCGATGGGCTGGGGCGCCACGTTCTTGCCCCCGGCCGTGACGATGATGTCCTTCTTCCGGTCGGTGATCTTGATGAAGCCCTCGTCGTCGATCTCCGCGATGTCTCCCGTGTGGAAGAACCCCTCCTCGTCGAACACCTCGGCGGTCTTGTCGGGCTTGTTCCAGTACCCCTGCATCACGCTGGGGCCCTTGACGAGGAGCTCGCCGTCCCCGGCCACCTTCGCCTGGACGTTCTCGAGCGGCCTGCCCACGGTGCCGAGCCTCGTCTCGTTGGGGCCCATGCCGTTGACGGCGATCACCGGCGAGGTCTCGGTGAGGCCGTAGCCCTCCAGGATGGGGACGCCCAGGGCGTGGAAGAACTCGTTGACGAACATGGGCAGCGGGGCGCCGCCGGAGACGCACACCACCACCTGTCCGCCCAGGGCCTCCCGGACCTTGGAGAGCACCAGCTTGTCGGCCAGCCTGTAGGCGAGGCCCGAGGGCTGCTTGCCGGCGAGCCTGAGGGGGGTCGCCTTGCGGCCCACGCCCACCGCCCAGTTGAAGAGACCCTGCCGGATGGCCGGCGCCGAGCTCACCTTCTCCTGGATCTTGTCGTGGACCTTCTCGTAGAAACGAGGCACGGCGGCGAACACGTTGGGCTTGATATCGGCCACCAGGTCACCCACGTGGTAGACGGAGCAGTAGGCCTTCTTGAGCCCCCTGTACATGTAGAGGTACCCGAGCATGCGCTCGAAGACGTGGCAGAGCGGGAGGAACTCGAGTGCCAGGTACTCGCCCTTGAGGATGGCGCGCCTGGAGGAGGGGATGACGTTCTGCACGAGGTTCCCGTGCGTGAGCATCACGCCCTTGGGTTCGCCGGTGGTTCCCGAGGTATAGATGATGGTGAGCAGGTCGTCCTCGCCTACCTTTGCCGCCCGCTCCCAGAACCGGTCCCCGTTGTCGGGGCTCCCGGCGTCGGCGATGATCTGGTCGAAGGAGAGGACACCCTCAGCGGGGGTGCCGTCCATCTGGACCAGATGCTCCAGGGCGGGGCACTCGTCCCGGATCTGGAGGAACTTGTCCATCTGGGCGCCGGAGTCGGTGATGACCACCTTCACACCCGCGTCGTTGGCCTGGTAGGAGAGCTGGGACGGGATCAGGTTCCCGTACACCGGGACGCTGACGGCGCCGAGGTCCGCCACGGCCAGGTCCACGATGTGCCACTCCGGACGGTTGTCGCTGAGCAGCATCACCCGGTCGCCGGGGGCCACGCCGAGCCGTTCGAGCGCGGAGGCGAGCGCCGAGGTCTTCTGGAAGAACTCCTCCGTGCTCAGGGTCCGGGACCCCTCGGGGGCGACGTGGGTGTAGTGATCGGGTCGTGCGTTGCCGTACTCGTTCCGGTACAGGTCCAGAATGGTCTTCTCGCTCATGGAGCCTCCTCGTTGTCTACCGTGGTTCCAATCCCTCGATGAGGAGCTTCATGAGCGGATCCACGAACCGCTCCAGGTCGGCCGTCTCGTCCTGGAGCAGCCAGCTCATCACGAACTCGTCCACGGCGCCGAAGACGACGTTGGTGACGAGACCTGGATTGATGTCGCCCCGGAACCGCCCCAATCTCTGCCCCTCCTCGATGATCCCGCGCAGCACGTTGAGATACGTTCCGAGCTTACCACGGGTGAAGAGGCTGAGAAAGTGGCGGGAGTGTCGGATCTCGATCTGGAGGACCTGGGCCAGATGGGGATCGGAGTTGAGCGAGGCCAGGTGCATGCGGATCAGGATCCGGAGCTTCTCCTCCGGGTCATCCACATCCTTGATCTCCCGCTCCACCTGCTCCACGAAGTGGCCCAGCACGAAGTCGAAGATGTTGAGGAGGAGGTCCTCCTTGCCCTCGAAGTAGAGGTACAGCGTCCCGTCGGCCACGCCGGCCTCCGTGGCCACGTCGGTCATCCTGGCGGTGAAGTACCCCTTCCTGGCGAACACGTCGATGGCCGCCCGCAGGATCCTCCGGCGCTTTGCTTCCCTGGGTGTGCTGCCGTTGCTGGTCTCGAGCATGGGTCCTCCCACGATGAATGAGCACTCATTCATTCTTCCATCGGCATCCGGAAACGTCAACCTGGTCCCGGCTTGTCCTTGCGGGCACCGATGGGTACCATGCGGGGGTCCGAGACGAGGAGGTGTTCCATGAGTGGTCCCAGGGGTGCCGACGCCCTGTCCGTCCGGATCGAGACCTTCCGGCGTTTCTCCGGGCTCTTCGCCAGTGCTCCCATCAGACTCATGAGCCGGGTGGTGAGCGCCATGCAGAGCCAGGGGTTTCCCGACCAGGCCACCGCCATCGGTGACATGGACTGGCGGACGGTCCCCGCGGGCGACCCTGAGGATCCCACCCTGCGGGAGGACTGGAGCCGACAGACGGAGCGTGCCCTGGAGCAGGCGCGGTTCTGGCTCGAGCAGCTGTCCTCGCACCCGCTGGGGTACAACCTCGATTCGGTGGGATATCCCCTGCTGATCCGGGCCTGGTCGGAGATGTGGCGCCACCAGGTGGGTCTGGAGTTCGAGAACCGTACGGGCGAGACCCCGGAGATCTTCGTCTTCCACGGCGGCAACCAGGCGATCCAGGCCGCGTTGCTGGGTGTGGCGGAGGCCTGGAGGGACCGGGGCTCCCCCGGCGCACGGCCCACCATGCTGGTGCCCGTTCCCACCTTCTCCTGTCCCCTGGACCAGATGGCCCTCCAGGGCATGGGTGTTCACCTGCTGGCCCCCACGGATCCCGGGATGGATCCGGACCCCGCCGACCTGGAGTCGATCCCGCCCGGCACTGCAATCGACGGTGTCTACATGATGCCGGTGACCAACCCCACGGGCCGGACCGTCCCGCCGGAGAGGATCCGCGCCTTCATCGGGGCGGTCCTGGACCGCTGGCCGCACGCCGGCGTCATCCTGGACTCAGTCTATGTCCGGCTCCACCCTGCCCACGACTCGCTGCTGGCGTGGTACCGCGAGGACGAGCGGTTCCGGGACAGCGTGATCTTCATCGACTCGCTGTCCAAGACCCACGGCATGACCGGCCTTCGGACCGGGGCCGTGTTCACCCGGGGAGGGGCCTTCGCCGGGGGGATCACGCGGTACGCCCAGAACGTCATGGCAGGCCCCTCGAACCTCATGCAGGGGGCCTCGCTGGCTCTCCTTGCGCCTTACGTGACGGAGGAGGAGGACCTCCAGCGCCAGGCGCTCGAGCTCCAGCTCCGGATCGGACGTCACATGCAGCGTCGGCGCCGGCTGATCGTCGCGGCGGCCTTCCAGCGGTTCGCAGAGCTCCTCGATACCTTCCAGCCGGTCCTCCCGGACCCGGTGGGCTTCCAGTGGGAGGGCTCCATGTACGCTGTCCTCCGGCTCTCGGAGGCCTGCCTCGCCGTGGCCGGGCACCACGGGGTGTCGCCGACGGTGGCGTTCTTCCTGGAGACGGGGTACGCGGGTGTTCCGCTGGCGGGGTTCTGCGGCAACCCCAACCTCGTCCGCCACGGCCTGCTGGCGAACCCGGACGAGGAGCGCCTGACGGCCTTCCAGGAGGAGGCGACACGGTATGTCCGGCTTTCCTTCGGCATGACTCCCCCTCCCGAGGGGTAGAACTGGATCACAACGGGGCAGGGGAGCTTGAGCCCCGCTGCGGGGAGGGGTAGAGTGCCGGGGTTGAGAGCAGATCATGGAAGGGGTGGCATTGAGATGACGATGAGAGCCCGGGTATTCATCGACTACTGGAACTTCCAGCTCAACTGGAACGAGCATGCGGACGATGCGCGGTGCGACTGGCTTGCGCTGCCGGGAGTCCTGCTGGAGGCCGTCTCCCGGCTGCTCCGGTGCGACGGACTGGACTGCTGCGGGACCCACATCTACGCCTCCGTGGATCCCGGCAACGAGAACCTCCTGTCGTGGCTGGAGACCTTCCTCAACCGGCAGGCGGGGTTCCACGTGGCCATGGCCCGGCTGATCCGGCGCCACCGCGGACTCCACTGTGCCTCCTGCGGCACGGAGGTGGACCAGTGCCCCGAGTGCGGCGAGCCCTTCACCATGAGCTCCTGCAAGGGTCTCACCACCACCATGGTGTGCGACCTGCTCTCCCTCCGGAACGAGGATGCCTACGACGTGCCGGTCATCGTGAGCTCCGACTCGGAGCTCCAGCCGGCGGTCCGCCACCTGGTGTCCCGGGGGGTTCGCGTCATCCATGCGGGGTGGCGGGACTCCGGGGGTGACCTGGCCCGGGAGGCCTGGGCATGCGTCGACCTCGAGCAGCTCATTCCGGACCTCATCCGGGCGTGATGCCATGCTGACGGAGTCCACGGTCGAGGTCAGGTACGAGGGGACCCTCCACAGGGTCGAGGCGGGCACCCGCGTGGAGGAGTTCCTCCAGGGGGTGGACGGGGAGATCCCCGACACCGTGCTGGCGGCCCTGGTGAACCGGCGCCAGGTGATGCTCGACTTTCCCCTGCGCGGCAGGGCGGAGCTCGAGCTCGTCCGGTACGGGAGCCGCAGCGCGGAGCTGGTCTACAAGCGCTCGGTGAGCCTGATGTTGTACGAGGCCTGCATGGAGCTCTTCCCGGAGGCGCAGCTGGTGATTGGCCAGTCCCTGGGGAACTGCTACCACTACGAGGTTCGCGGGGAGCACCCGTCCTTCGAGGACATGGCGCGGGCGCTGGAGGAGCGCATGCAGGAGCTCCACCGCGAGGCCCGGCCCTTCGTCCGGGAGACGGTGACCATCGAGGAGGTGGAGGACTTCTTCCGCGAACAGGGCTGCGAGGACAAGCTGGCCCTGCTGTCCACGCGGCGCTCCTCCATGGTCCATACCATCCGGTGCGGGCAGTTCGTGGACCTGGCCCACAGCCCCTTCGCCCCCCACACGGGGTGCCTTCCCACCTTCGCCGTGAAGGCCTACGGCGACGGGATCCTCCTGCGCTTCCCACGCCGGAGCAACCGGGACCGGTTGCCTCCCTTCAAGGACAGGCCCACGCTCTACGCCACCTACGTGGAGACCCGGACCTGGCAGGACCTGCTGGGCGTCCGGCACGTGGGCGATCTCAACCGGCTCGCCCTCAACGGCGAGATCAAGGACTTCATCCACATCTCGGAGGGGCTTCACGAGAAGAAGATCGCGGCCATCGCCGACGAGATCGCCGCGCGCATGGGGGAGGGGCTCCGGCTGGTGACCATCGCGGGACCGTCCTCGTCGGGGAAGACCACCTTCGCCAAGCGGCTGGGCATCCAGCTGCGGGTCGCCGGCATCGAGCCGGTGGGCCTTTCCCTGGACGACTACTACGTGGACCGGGACAGGACACCTCGCGACGAGGAGGGGAAGCTCGACTTCGAGAACATCGAGGCCATCGACCTCGACCTCTTCCACGAGCAGCTGGCCGAGCTCCTGGAGGGCCGGGAGGTCCTCACGCCCCGCTACGACTTCGTCACCGGGACGCGCAAGCCGAAGGAGAAGTGGAAGGCCCTCCGGCTGGAGGAGGGGCAGATCCTGGTCATCGAGGGGATCCACGGCCTCAACCCCCGGCTGACCGAGAACGTGCCGGCGAACCGGAAGTTCAGGATCTTCGCCTCCGCCCTCACCCAGCTCGCCATCGACAACCACAACCGCATCTTCACATCCGACGCCAGGCTCATCCGGAGGATCGTGCGGGACCGGTTCTTCCGCGGCTTCACTGCCGAGCGGACCCTGGAGCTGTGGGAGCGGGTGCGCCGGGGCGAGGGACGGTGGATCTTCCCCTTCCAGGAGGAGGCGGACGTGATGTTCAACTCCGCCCTGGTCTACGAGCCCGCGGTGCTCAGGACCTACGCCGAGCGCTTCCTGCTCCAGGTGCCGCGGACCTCCCACGCTTACCCCGAGGCGTACCGGCTCCTCAAGGGCCTCTCCCTCTTCGTGCCCATCTTCCCCGACGAGGTGCCCCAGACCTCCATCCTGCGCGAGTTCATCGGCGGCTCGGCCTTCCACTACTGAGCCGTCGGCAGGAAGGGGCGCGTGGGGCAGAGGGTGGGCGTCGGCCGGGCGGCGGCCGCACCCCTGCGCCTCCGCGCCCCCGCGATCCCCCGTGCTAGACTCGCGGCCGTGAGACCCGTTCTTGATATCCGCACGGCCAAGGTGGCCGTGGAGCTCACCAGCCGCTGCAACCTCCGCTGCGCCATGTGCCCCATGCACGACCTGGGGCGCCCCATGGTGAACATGGAGTGGGATCTGGTGGAGCGCGTGGCCGCTGAGCTCGCCGCCGCCGGCATCCGGGTGAGGTGGCTCCACGAGATGGGGGAGCCGCTGCTCCACCCGCGGCTGGACGAGGCCGTCGAGCTCTTCCCGGGCTGCTCGGTCTCCACCAACGCCATGCTGCTGGACGAGTCCTGGTCCCGGCGGCTCCTGGCCACCTCCCTGGGCAGGATCCGGCTCTGCGTGGACACCACCCGGCCGGAGGTCTACCCCGTGATCCGCAACGGGGGCGATTTCGACCGCGTGGTGGCCAACATCCGCCGTTTCCTGGAGCTCTCCGACGGCCACGAGATCCGGGTGGAGATCCAGAAGATGGTCACGCTCCAGACCGGGGACGAGACCGTGGAGGACTTCGAGCGCTTCTTCGACCTCGGGTCCCACCCCCAGGCACGGGTCATCGAGAAGACCTGCGAGGGCCTGGACACCTCCGACGCCACGGAGCTCCACGAGTCCTTCTACGGCTGCTTCCAGGGTTATCCCTTCCGGTGGTTCATCGTGCTGGCCGACGGCCGGGTCACCCACTGCTGCTACGATGCCCACGGCCAGCAGATCATCGGTGACCTCCGGACCCGGTCGGTGCAGGAGATCCTGGACTCCCCCGTGCTCCGGCGGTACATGGAGGCCTTCCGGGCGAAGGACTGGGAGACCCTGCCCCGCTGCGGCGAGTGCTTCAAGAACGCCACGGCGAAAGGGGTCCTGGTGGACCGCGTGCTGCAGGTGGGGCACCGGCTGGACCGCGTGCTGCCGCTGAAGAGGGTGGGCCGGAAGATCTTCAACCGGTAGGACGCAGGGGAGAGGGGGCGCAGGGGTGCGATCGATCCAGCCGTGCCGACACCGGGATTGCCGGACCCTCCGCGCCGGAATCCAATCGATCCACAGAATCCGTGGTTCTCTTCCTCCCGTGTGAAAGGGCGGGGGAGCGAGGGATTCACTCGCGCCGGCCGTACTCGTCTTTGGCCCTCACGCTGGAAGTGCCTCATTCGTTTCACGTTTCACCGTTCACGTTTCACGATGGGCGGGTGGGCGGGCGGCCGTCGCAGGGAAGGGAGGGGGCTGGCACACCCCTCCCGTCATCTCCCCGCTCCCGCCAGCGCCTTCAGCTTCCGGACGAGCTCCCGCCCCGCCCGGGCGCTCTCCACGGCGGCGAAGATGGTGTCGTCGCCGGCCACGGTGCCCACGAGGCCCGCGGGCGCCAGCCGGTCCAGGGCCAGGGCCACGGCGGAGGCCTCGCCCGGCGGGGTGTGGATCACCACCAGGTTCGGGCCGGCGGGTGTCGCGGCCAGCACGTTGGCCCGGATGCGCTCCTCGTGGGGGTTGGCGGGGGGGCGCCCCTCGGGCGGCGCCACGTAGCGGCCCCCGGCCTTCACGAGCCCCAGGGCGGCGATGTCCCGGGACACCGAGGACTGGCTCACGGGGAAGCCCTCCTCCCGGAGGGCCCCCGCCAGCTCCTCCTGGGTGGCGATCTCCCGCTCCCGGATGA
>JAMOWA010000037.1 GCA_027061805.1 Thermoanaerobaculia bacterium
TCCGTACGGCGTAGCGGGCCTGGTTCTCTCTCACGAACTCGAAGACTCCGGAGGGATCGAGCCGGTCTCCCGAGCGAACCAGGCCGCGGCTTTTGCCAGGATCTCCCGCTCTTCCTTGAGGCGGCGGACTTCCCGTCGAAGCTTCCGCAGCTCAGCCTTCTCTGACGACGTGAGGCCATCCTTGCGGCGGCCCTCGTCCAGGTCCGCCTGGCGGACCCAGTTCCGGATGGCCTGGGCGGAAGGCTCGAACTCCCGGGCGAGCTCTTCCGGAGTCCTTCCAGAATGGACGAGCTCCACCATCTTCATCCGGAACTCGGCAGGGTACGGTGGTCGTGACCGTGGCATCTGAGACTCCTTTCGCTTTCGGTGGCCGGCCTGTGGGGTTGTGGAAAACGGGGCCCCTTCCCCGTTTCCCACAGCCCCCACAGGCTCGACGACGACGAAAGCATCATAGTGTCCACCGAACCGGGGCAGGTCCAGGTGAAGGCGTTTGCCATCGAGCGGGTGCTGATCGCCTACGACCGTGACGAGGCGGGGGACCGGGCGGCGAGGGCGCTTTCGGAGAGGCTGGCGGCGGAGGGGGTCGCGAGCTACCGGGTGCTCTTCCCCAAGGGGATGGACGCCAACGAGTACGCGGTGAAGGTGAAGCCGGCGGAGCAGTCGCTGGCGGTGTTGCTGAGGAGCGCGGAGCACATGGCCGGCCCGATGGTCACGGTGGTCAACGTGCCGGAGGGCACTTCTTCTTTAGCTGCTGAAGAGGCAGCGGCCAAGGGGGAAGCCGGGGACGGCGAGAGCGCCGGGGATGGCCGGAGCGTCCCGGTCTCCGGGGCGGCCGGCCCAGAGACTCCCGACTCCCGTCCCTCCCTCCCGGACTCCCGTCTCGATCTCGGATCACGAGATCGTCATCACCCTGGGGGATCGCCGCTGGCCCGGGTGATCGAGCGGGTGTGCGAGGCGGAGGCGGGTTTCCGGGAGGAGCGGCGGGTGCGGACCGCGTTGAAGCTCAGCGGCCTCCAGGGAGGGAAGACTCTGGTGGACAGCTTCGACTTCAGCTTTCAGCGAGGAGTGGACCGGCGGCAGATCGAGCTGCTGGCCACCGCGATCCTCGACCGCCTGCTGCACCACTGCCACGTGGTCCAGATCGACGGCGAGAGCTACCGCCTCAAGGACCTCGAACGCAGACTCGGCTCCGGAAACAACGGATGAGACCCGCAAGAAGACCACGACTCATTCGCGGCGGCCCTGCCCCCCTCGGGGGGCAGGCTGTCCCCTTCCAAAGGAGGTGATCCCCCCGTGTCCCGCCCCAGGCCGACCGACACCCCCCTGGGATCCATGCGGGAATCTGGGTGTCCCCCAACTGCGGGATCCTGGGTGTCCCTTGACAGCTGGCGGAGGCATAGACGATGCGCCAGTGGTGGAGGCGATCTCTGTCCCGGACCCTGTGCGGCCCCCGAACCCCGTCGCCGACCTCCGCCGTCGCTACGCTCCCACCGGCGGGAACCTGCTGTTCACCCACTCCGCCAGGGCGGTGATGGTGAGCGAGGGGTTCACTCCCAGGTTGGCGCCGATCATGGACCCGTCGATCACGTGGAGGCCGGGGTGGCCGAAGACCTCGGCGTTCACGTCGATGACGCCCTCCTCGGGCGTGCCGGCCATGGCGCAGCCACCCAGGATGTGGGCGGTGGTGGAGGTGTCCAGGAGCACCTCGTTGAGGGTGCTGGAGGGGATGCCGTCCACCTCCCGGGCCAGCTCCCGCGCCACCTGGTTGGCCAGGGGGATGTAGGAGGGGATGCCGGGCTGGCCGGGGTCGGGCCGGGAGGTGACGGTCCTCGCGAAGGGCCAGAGGACCAGGCGGCGCTTCACCAGCCGCGTGTGGTTGTCCAGGGTCTGCATCACCAGCAGCACGAAGGAACTCTCCGCCTTGCCCCAGGGCTTGTGGATCCGGAGGAACTGGAGGGGGTGCCGCAGCACGTTGCCCAGCCAGCGGAGCTGGCGCGGCATGCCGGGGCCGCCGTCGGTGAGGAGGGTGCCCAGGAGGAGCATCACGTCCGAGCCCCTGGGGAAGCGGACGGGCTCCATGTGGGTGACGTCGTCCATCTCGGCCTTGGAGGCGATGGCGATGCCCTTCCAGAGGTCCTTCTGGGAGCGCGAGGTGATCCCCAGCAGGGCCTCGGAGTTGGTGCGGACGTAGTTGCCGATCTGGTCGGAGACGTGGGGCAGCGCGCCGGTCTCCCTGCACTTCATGAGCAGCGGCACCGTGCCCAGCACTCCCGCCGAGAGGACGACCCTGCGGGCCGTGAGCGCGCCGCGCTCGGCACCGATCCGCCTCGTGGAGCGCTTCCAGATCAGGCGGTACCCGCCTCCGGGGAGGGGCTCGATGAGGTCGACCCGGGTCTCGGGCACGATCCGGGCGCCGCGCTTCTCCGCCAGGAAGAGGTAGTTCGTGTCCAGGGTGTTCTTGCCGCCGTCGCGGCAGCCCACCATGCAGGCTCCGCAGAGGGTGCAGCCCACCCGGGGAGGGCCCTCGCCTCCGAAGTAGGGATCGGGGGACTCCTCGCCCGGCTCCCCGAAGAAGATGCCCACCGGGGTCTTCTCGAAGGTGTGGCCCCGCCCGTGGGCCTCGGCCACGCGGCGGAGGGCCTCGTCGGCCTGCCAGGTGGAGTGCTCCCGGGTGGTCCCCAGCATCCGGCGGGCCTCGGCGAAGTGGCGCGGCATCTCCGAGCGCCAGTCGGCGAGCTCCTTCCAGAGCGGATCGTCCCAGACCACGTCGGGCGGGTGGTAGTGGGTGTTGGCGTAGAGCAGGCTGCCGCCCCCCACGCCGATGCCGTGCATCACCAGCACCTCCCTGAGGAGGTGGAGCCGCCAGGTGCCGTAGCAGCCCAGCCAGGGGAGCCAGAACTGCCTGCGGATGTTCCAGTTGGTGGTGGGGAAGTCCTCGGGCTGCCAGCGCCTGCCCTTCTCGAGCACGGTGACCCGGTAGCCCTTCTCGGTCAGGCGCAGTGCGGTGACCGCACCACCGAAGCCGGATCCGACGATGGCCACGTCCGTGTCGAAGGTGCTGGAACGATTCGACATCTGCTCATCCATCACGAGGTCCTCCCCGTCCGGGCCCGGTCGAGTCTACCAGGGTTGCCGCGGTGTGGCGAGCCTCTTGGAACGGTGCGGCACGATGCGGAGGGTATACTCGGGCCATGAAGGTGCAGACGGTCGCGCTGGTGGCGCTTCTGGGTGTCGTGGGGACCGGTGCCGGGTGGTCCCAGGCCCCCTCGCAGGTGGAGCTCGAGCTGGTTCACCCCGACGGCACGCCGGTGGCCTGGGACCGGTGGATCGCCGCCAACGGTCCCGTGGCCCTGGTGGTGTGGGCCTCGTGGGCCCCCCGTTCGGGAGAGGTTCTCGAGGAGCTCGGGGAGCTCCGGCGCGTGGCCGCCGGGAAGGGGCTGTCGCTGGCCCTGGTGGCGGTCCAGGAGGAGGCGGCGGACTCCCGGAAGGCACTGGAGGGCCACGACGTGACCTGGTTCCACGACGGGAGGGGCACCGTTCTCAAGCGCTTCCGCGTGGTCCGGGTTCCTTCGGTGGTGATCCTGGACGCGGCGGGCCGGGTGGAGGGCCGCCTGGATGCCTCGGCCGGAGCGCTGGACTCGTGGGAGCCGCGGTGAGGCGTCTCGCCGTCACCGGGCTCGTCCCGGTGCTCGTGGTGCTCGCCGCCTGTGGCGGACCCGCCGTGGCGGGGCGGGTGCACCGCCCGGACGCCTTCGTGGAGGTGGAGCCCCTGCGGCTGAGCGGATCGCGGGCCACGGCCCGGGTGGGTCCCGGCGACACCCTGGAGAGCCTCTGCCGCACGGTGGCCGGCGACGCCTGGCACCCGTGGAGCTCCAGCCTGGCGGAGATCGTGGACCCCCGGAGCCTGCGGCCCGGGATGGTGCTGGAGGGCTACCGTGACCCTGCCGGCAGCCTCCAGGGGATGACGCTCACCCTGGATCGCCGGACCACCGTGCACGTGCGTCGCGAGGAGGACGGCACCCTCCGGTCGTGGCGCGAGGAGATCCCGCTCGGCCGCGACCTGGTCCGTCTGGAGGGCGTGGTGGAGAGCTCGCTCTTCGAGGCGGTGGAGCGGTCCGGCGGGGACGCGGAGCTGGCGGTCCGGCTGGCCCGGATCTTCCAGTGGGACGTGGACTTCTTCAGGGACCTCCGGAAGGGGGACCGCTTCGTGGTGGTGGCGGACCGTCTCACCGTGGAGGGCCAGCCCTTCGGGTGGGGCACCATCTTCGCGGCCCGTTTCGTCAACGACGGACGCGTGCTGAACGCCGTGGCCTACCCCGACGGCAAGGGACGGCTCAACTACTTCGACCTGGAGGGGCGCCCGCTGCGCAAGCAGTTCCTCAAGGCTCCCCTGGAGTTCTCCAGGATCACCTCCGGCTTCTCCCTGAAACGGTTCCACCCCGTGCTCAAGCGGCGCATGCCCCACTACGGCGTGGACTACGGGGCCCCGGTGGGGACCCCGGTCCACGTGACCGCCGACGGCGTGGTGCGCTTCGTGGGCCGCAAGGGCGGCGCCGGCAAGATGATCTCGGTGCGGCACGCCAACGGCTACGAGACCAACTACCTCCACCTGAGCCGCTACGCGAAGGGGATCCGCAAGGGCGTCCGTGTCCACCAGGGCCAGGTGATCGGCTACGTGGGCAAGACGGGCTGGGCCACCGGGCCGCACCTGGACTACCGTGTCCGGCTCAACGGGAAGTGGATCAACCCGCTCCGGATCGCCTCCCCGCCGGCGAAGCCCATCGAGGCGGGGCGGCTGCGCCGCTTCCTGTCGCACGCCATCGCCGTCCAGGCCCTGCTGGACGGCAAGGAGCCACCCGCCGGTGCCGCCTGTTGAGGCCTTTGCGCCGTGCCGTGCCGACCTGGCCGGTGGGACGCTGGACATCTGGCCCCTGGGGATCCTCCACCCCGGCTCCCTGACGGTGAACGCGGCGTTGCCGCTGGGTGTCCGCCTGATCGTCGAGCCCGGCGGTGCGCCGGAGGGGGCCGTGCTCCACTCGGTCGGGGGGGGGAAGGAACGGCTCCTCGGCCCCGCAGAGGCCGCCACCGACCTCACCGCCGCCGTGGTGTTCCACCTCCGGCCCGCTGCGGGCGTGGCCGTCAGGGTGCTGGAGCAGGCCCCGGTGGGCTCGGGGCTGGGCGGCTCCTCGGCCTACGGCATGGCGCTGGCCAGCGCGCTGCTGGCCCTGGAGGGGAGGACCGTGGAGGCCGCCCGGCTGGTGGCGGTGGTGCGGGACCTCGAGGCCAGGGTGCTCGGGGCCCCGGCGGGGTGCCAGGATCACTGGGCCGCCGTGAAGGGCGGCGTGCTCGCCGTGCACCTGGAACCCGGCGGCGAGAGGGTCGAGCGTCTCGCGGTCGATCCCGCGTGGCTGGCGGAGCGGCTCACGGTCTTCTACACCGGGATCACCCACCACTCCGGGATGGTCAACTGGGAGGTGATCCGGAGGCGCCTGGAAGGCGACCCGGCCACGACAGCCGCCCTCGAGGCCATCGCCGCCGCGGCCCGGGACTGCCGGGCGGCGCTGCTGGCGGAGGACGAGGCGGGTGTGGGAGCCGCCATCGTGGCGGAGTGGACGGCCCGGAGGACGCTGGCCCCCGAGGTCAGCCCCCCGGAGCTGGAGCGGGTGGTGGAGGCGGGCCTGGGCGCGGGCGCCCTGGCGGTGAAGGCCTGCGGGGCGGGTGGTGGCGGGAGCGTGCTGCTGTGGCACGGTCCCGGCCTTCGTGAAACCCTGGCAACGGCGCTGGCGGTCGCCGCGCCGGGAGGTGGGGTGCTCGCCTCGGGGGTCTCGGAACGGGGCGTCGTGGTCACGCCCCTGGGCTGATCGCCCTCAGAACATCCCGCCGGCTGCGGAGGGGCGGGCGGCGGCGCGGGCCGCGGAGCGGCGGCGCTCGTCCGAGGCCAGGTGGCAGTGCTTGTACTTCCTGCCACTGCCACACCAGCAGATGTCGTTCCTGCCGAGCTCCACGTCGGGGGGCGGGGTGGGGCGGGCCAGCAGCTTCTTGACGGCTCCGAGTACGCTCATGGTCGGGGGTCTCCTGGTGGATTCTGCGGCCCTGGGGCGCAGGATTCGGCCGGGATCCTACTGGATCGGGACGATTCAGTCAACAGGGGGAGGTGAGGACGTGAGGGGGTGAAGACGTGAGGACGTCATGAGGTGAAGAGTGAAGGTGAAGCAGGAATGGCAGCGTTCTACCTCACGTCGGGCGGAATCCCTGTCCGCGGCCCCGACCGTGCCCCTGCCCCTGACCCTGTCCGTTACCGTGACCGTGCCCGTGTCGGATTCTCCCCAGCGCCACCGCGCCCCTGCTCCCCATTGGGTGGGTGGGGGACCTCCTCACCTCCCAACCTCCCCCCTCCCGGCCTCCCGAAGGCCGGCGCCAGCAGCTGGAACCCGGCCAGGAGCACGAGGCCCACGAGGCCCGCCGCGGTCCAGAGAGCCGCGGGCCCGAGACGGGAGTAGATGGCCCCGCCCAGGATGGGGGCCACCACGAAGGCCGAGGAGAAGGTCAGCGCGTAGGCGCCCATGTAGCGGCCGGCGGCCTCCCGGGGCGCCCGGCGGGCCACGATGGAGTTGGCAAGGGGGAGGCTGAGCATCTCCCCCAGGGACCAGACGGCGGTGGAGAGCAGCGCGAGCCCCATGCCGCGGCCCAGGGGCAGGATGGCGAACCCGGCGCAGACCAGGAAGGACCCCAGGCCCGCGAGGCGCACGGGGTCCAGATGCTCCACCGAACGGAGCAGCAGCATCTCGAAGACCACGATGAGCCCGGCATTGAAGGCGAGGACCAGGCCGATGGAGCTCTCCGGCAGACCGTAGGCCTCCCGCAGGAAGGGCGGGAAGGTGGTGAAGACCTGGAAGAAGACCAGCGCCAGCAGGAAGACGAGGCCGAGGAACAGGAGGAAGGGGCCGTCGGTCCACGGGGGGCGTGCGGGCGCCGCATCGCGGCGGGGTGCGGGGGTGCCGAGGGCCTCCCGGGGGAGCGTGGCGAGGAGCAGGAGCGCGGCGGCCCAGCACGTGAGCCCGTCCCCCAGGAAGAGCCAGCGGTAGTGGCTGGTGGCCAGGAAGCCGCCCACGGCCGGGCCGATCCCCATGCCCAGGTTCACGGCGAGGCGGACCAGGGCGAAGGCCCGCGCCTGGACCTCCGGGGGGGAGGCCAGGGCCACGGCGGTCATGAGCGCAGGGCGGAAGGACTCGGCCACGGTGCTGACGAGGAAGATGGCGGGCAGCAGCGCCCGGAAGGTGGTGAGAGAGGGCAGGGCCATGAGCCCGGCCCCGGCCAGGAGCAGGGAGAGCAGGAGGACGCGGACCGGGCCGATCCGGTCGGACAGCCAGCCGCCGGAGAAGGACCCGGCCACCGAGCCGGCACCGTACATGGCCAGCACCGTGGCCGCCCGCTCCACGGAAAAGCCGAGCTCCCGGGTGAGGTAGAGGGAGAGGAAGGGGAGCACCATGGTGCCGGCCCGGTTCACCAGCAGGCCCCCCGCGAGGATCCACACCCTCGTGGGGAGCCCGGAGAAGGCCCGCCGGTAGGCGCCCAGGACCGTCGCGAGACCGCTCACGGGGCCGACCGTACTCCATCGGGGGCGCCGGCGCTACCGGCGGCGCCCGTTCCTCCCGGTGAGCAGCAGCAGGAAGACGGGGCCGCCCACCAGGGCGGTGAGCACGCCCACGGGCAGCTCGGCGCCCCGGCCCAGCAGCGGGATGGTGCGGGCGGCGGCGTCGCAGGCCACCAGGAAGGCGCCGCCGGTGACCACCGCGGCCGGCAGGCCCAGCCGGTGCCCGGGTCCCATCACCAGGCGGACGCCGTGGGGCACCAGCAGGCCCACGAAGGCGATGGGGCCGGTCCAGGCCACACAGGCCGCGGTGACCCAGGCGCCCGCCAGCAGGGCCGCCGCCCGGACCCGCACCACGTTCACCCCCCGTCCGTGGGCCACCGCGTCGCCGAAGGCCAGCTGGTCCAGGGCGGGCGCCGAGAGCAGCAGCACGGCCACGGCGGGGAGCCCCATGCCGGCGGCCCATGCCGGGGCCGTCCAGCCGACCACGTCCAGGCCGCCCAGCAGCCAGCGGTCCATGGAGTGGAGGCGGAAGGGGTCGGCCAGGAGGCGCAGCATCACGGTGGCGGCGGCGAAGACGAAGTTCAGCGTCACCCCTGCGAGGATCAACCCCGGCGCCCCCCAGCGTGCACGGCGCGCCAGCAGCGTGAGCAGCCCCGCCTCCAGCCCGCACCAGACGAGGGCCTGGGCGGGCACCGAGCCCAGGGGGCCCAGCGCAACGGTGAGGGAGGTGGCCAGGGAGAGGAAGGCGCCGAAGGAGCCCGCGGCGGCCAGGCCCAGGGTGTAGGGGGTGGCCAGGGGATTGGCCAGGAGCGTCTGGAACGCCGAGCCCGCCACGGCGAGGCCGCCGCCCACCAGGAAACCGAGAACCACGCGGGCCAGGCGGAGCCGGACGATCTGGACGGTGACAGGGTCGGCGGCCTCCGGCCGGAACAGGGCGCGGAGCACCTCGGCCGGGGCGAGGGGCACGGCACCCACCGCCGGGGCGAGCACCACCACGGCGGCCGCCAGGAGCACCAGCAGGCCAAGGGTCACCGGACCGCGGCGGCTCACGGGGGCCCCTCCGGTGCGGGAAGGACCGCAGGCCGGTCCGCCGTGGGGTGGGGCACCACGGCCAGGTCGGCGCCGTAGACCGGGCGGAGCGTGGCGGCCGTCAGCACCTCGCCGGGCGGGCCCTCGCGGACCGCCCGGCCCCGGTCCATGAGCAGGATGCGGTCGGCGAAGAGCGCCGCCAGGTTCAGGTCGTGGGTGACGGCCAGGATGCCGGTGCCCTCCCGGGCCGCGCGGGCCAGGTGGCGGAAGACCTCGACGCCGTGGTGGAGGTCCAGTGAGGCCGTGGGCTCGTCCAGCAGCAGCACCGCGGGTTCCTGGGCCAGCACCGAGGCCAGCAGCACCCGCTGCCGCTCCCCGCCGGACAGCGTGGCGAAGGGCCGGTCCCGGAGGTCCGAGGTGTCCGTGGCCGCGAGGACGGCGGCGATCACCCGCCGGTCACGGGCGTCCAGGGGCGCCCAGGCGCCCCGGTGGGGGTGGCGCCCCATGGCCACCACCTCACGCACCGTCAGGTCGTACAGCGGCGCCGCGTCCTGGGGCAGCAGGGCCAGCCGCCGGGCCCGATCCCGGGCAGGCCAGCGCGCCAGCGGGCGGCCCTCCAGCTCCACCGAGCCGGCCGCGGGCCGGAGCCAGCCGGAGAGCAGGCCCAGCAGCGTGGACTTGCCGGCACCGTTGGGGCCCACCACCGCCACCAGCTCGCCGGGTCCCACCCGGAGGTCCACACCCGCCACGGCCGGCGGGGCGCCCCGGTGCCAGGCGAAGGTGAGGCCACGGGCACGGAGCGTCACGGGGCGAGCTCCAGCCCCGGGTGGAGGGCGCGGGCCAGGGCGGCGGCCCCCTCCACCAGCCGTGGGCCCGGCACCACCACGGCCTGGGTGGTGAGCACCCGCACCGTGGGGGTGCGCCCGGTCCCGAAGAGCTCCGCCCAGGCCCGGCGGGCCCGGAGCTCCAGTGTCCCGGGGTCCGGGGCGCCGGCCCGGAGCTCCAGGATCACGTCGGGCCGCCGTCGCAGGACCTCCTCCAGGGAGGGCGTGAAGTAGCGCCTCGCGGCGTCCGGGAAGGCGTTGTGGCCTCCCGCGATCCCCAGGAGCTCGTCCAGGAAGGTGCCGGGCCCGGCCACCACCACCTGCTGGAGCGCCCCGGTCTCGGGCCGGTCCACCACCAGCAGCACCGTGGGGCGGGGGAGGCCGGCGGTGGCCGCCCGGACGCGGTCGAGGCCGCGGTCGAGCTCCGCCACGAGCTCCCGCCCGCGTTCCTCCCGGCCCAGCAGCGCGGCCAGCCGCAGCAGGCCGTCCCTGACCTGGTGCAGGTCCTCCATGGGGACCCGGAACACCGGAATCCCCGCCCCGGCACAGGCGGCCTCGAGCCGCGGGATGGGGGAGGGGATCAGCACGAGGTCGGGATGGAGGCCCAGGAGGCGCTCCACGTTGGGGTTCATGAGTCCGCCCACACGGGGAAGGGAGCTCACCTCCGGGGGCCAGGTGGCGTAGTCGCCCACCCCCACCACGCGATCCCCCGCGCCCAGGGCGAAGACCGCCTCGGTGAGGGACGGGGCCAGGGTCACGATGCGCCGGCGTTCCATGGACCCGGCGGTGACCGCCGCGAGCAGCATGCACGCGGTGGCGGTGGCGAGCAGGGCGTGTCGCAGGCGCGGTCCCATGGCGCGAGGACCTCCTCCCGTCCCACCGGCCCGGCGGGTCTTCTGGCTCGGGCGGCGGCGGGACCACGGGTCCCACGGCCGGGGGGCCTTCCCGGGTCGCCCCAGTGGCTGCCTCCCCCGGTGCCGGCGTCTCCGGCACCTCCCTCACAGCGGCGCGTCCGCCCCGGTCTTCCACCGGGTTCCCGCGCCGGACCGGCCCGGACGAGAGTAGCGCGGCGGGGATGGGGAGGTCAAAGGGGGCAGGAGAGCAGGGGAGAGGGGGAGCTCTCCTGCCCGGATGTCGTGATCTTCCGGCGAAGCTGAATCAGCTCCGAGACAGGTTGAGAATGGAGCGGACGAAGGCAACGGCTTCCGCGGGGTCGATTTGGGCGGCCTCGAGGACGTCGCGGCAGCGCTGGGCGGCCCGGCCGGCGACCAGCTCGTCGGGAAGTGGTTCGCCGGAGGGCAGGATGCCGGTGGCCTCCAGGTGGGCCTCGAGCTGATCGAGCTTGGCGCGGCGAAAGCCGCGGAGCGCGCCCACGGCGTCGAGGAAGGCGCGGGGGTTGCGCCCCTCGGCCTCCACGAGCCCTTTGACGGCCTCCTCGAACGTGGGGCTGACGGCCCCGCTGGCCTCCACGTCCTCCCACGTGACCGGACGGCCGCGGCCCTCGTTCCGGAGCTCGAGGGCCGCTTCCAGGAGACAGGTCCTGGCGCGGAGGAGGGCTCGCCCGGCGGGATCGAGGATGCCGTCCAGCCCCCCGGCGCCGAGGGCCTCCTGCAGCGGTCCGGTCCTTTCGAAACCGAGCTGCAGCAGGTCGTACACCAGCGGAAGCCGGTCGGGCAGCAGGTGGAGCACGTGCCAGTCGCCGGAGGGCCGCCACGGGTCGGGCGCCGGGACGCCGAGCTGCCTGGCCCAGGCGACAGTATCGAGGCCGTCGGGTGGCGGCACATCGGGGATGGTGCCGGCGTCGAGGCGCTCCACGCCGGCCCAGCCGGCGGCAGCCTCGGGTGGCGGCCCCAGGGTCAGCGGCTCCGGCACGGGGACTCCCGCCTGCTCGCACGCCCGGCGCCACTGGGCCACCTCGTCGGGGTCTGCGGTCAGGTAGAGGATCTGCCGGCCGTTCCGGATCAGCTCGAGCAGGGCTCCGGCGATCTCGCCGAAGCGTCCGGGGTCGGTGGTGGACAGCGCCTCATCCAGGACGAGGGGCAGGGGACCGGCGGCGCCCTCGGTCTCCTCGATGGCAGCCAGCCGGGCCGCCAGCAGCAGGTGGATCCGCGTGCCGTCGGAGAGCTGGTCCAGGGATCGCCGCTGGCCGGTGCTCGTGTCGATGGCCGAGAACGCGCCCTCGCTGCCGACCTCCAGGCGGAAGCTCCCCCGTGTGAAGGCGGTGAACCAGGACTGCGCCCGTTGGAGGACCCTGGGTGCGTGGTCGCGGCGTTGCGCCTCGCGTGCCCGCTCCACGAGGAGGCGGGCCAGGACGGTCTCCATGGCGCGGTCGCGGTGCTCGGCAATGGCCTGCGCGGCCTCGGCCACACGGGCACGGGCCTCCTCCAGCGAGCTGCCGCTCTCGGCCTGCCGGACGGCGGCCTCGATTTCCTTGATCTCGGCCACGATCTCCTCGTAGCGGGATCCCTCCTCGGCGTGGCGTCCGGCCAGCTCGCGCGCCTGCTCTTCGGTGAAGGTCTCGCGATCGAGGCCGAGGCGCTCCCACGCCCCTTCCCCGTCGAGCCCGGCCTCGGTGCTGGCGGCGACGGCGAGCCGGTCCCTGAGCTCGCGATCGAGCTTCCCGTGTTCCGGGAGCAGCCCGAGGCGGCGGCGGAGCTCCAGGGTGTCCCCGGGATCGATCCCCGCGCGCTCCCAGAAGGCGTCCAGGGCCTGCCTCGCGGTGTTCTCATCCCGGGAGGCGTCCCGGAGGTCGTCCTCCCGCTGGGCGAGCTCCTGCGTCAGCCGTTCGAAATCCTTGAGGCGTCCGGCGAGCTCGTCCACCAGGGCGGTGGCGGCCGCGGCGTCGGCGGCGGGTTCCAGGCCCAGCTCGCCGAGCCACCGGCCCAGCTCCTCGAGCCCGACCCGCAGCGTGGCGCCGGCCTCGTCGAGGCGGCCCTCGAGCCCGGCGAGCTCGTCGTGGGCCTCGATCCAGGACCGGATCCGGCCGGCGGCCTCCGCCAGCGCCAGGTCGGGCAGGTCCGGGGCCAGCCCGAGGGAGGCCGCCAGGTCGCGGAGCTCGTTCCCGGCGGTCTCGAGCTCCTCCTGCCTCTGCGCAAGTTCCCTGCGGGCATCGGCGCCCCGCCGTGCGGCCTCCTCGTCCTGGAGGCGGCGTGCGCGCTCCGTCTCGGCCTCCCGCAGTCTGTCGAGGACGGCGGGCTGCTCCCACGAGTCCGGCTCGAGCCCGGCTTCGGCGGCGCGCCGGCGGGCCTCGGCCGTGCCGCCGGCCACCCGCCGGACGAGTGTCAGGGCCGTGAGATAGCCGGCACCGAGGCCGAGCACGAGGAGCCCCGCCGTCGCCAGCCACGCCATGGGCCCCGGCGGCAGGGGAGGGGGTGGCGGAAGGGTGCGCAGCGCCGCCATGATGCCGCCGGCTGCCACGGCCAGCCAGCCGGGCCAGCGGGGGATGCGCTCCACGGGGGCGGCCCGCAGCCAGCTGCGCAGGGCGTCGAGCCCGGTCTCGAGGCGGTCCGCACCGGTGGCCTCGTCGTTGCCGGCCTGAGCGCTCCACAGCGCCACGGCGGCCTCGAGCTCGTGGACCCGGGCACGAAGGGACTCGCGCCGTCCCAGTGCCGCTTCCAGGGTGGACAGCGCATCGGTGTCGAGCCGCTGGGGCGGCGGATCCCAGGTGCCCAGGCCCCGTGCCGCGGCCTCGAGGCGACCCCGTGCCTCGGCCGCCCGCTCGCGGCGATCGTCGAGTGTGCGGGAGATCTTGCCGAGCTCGCGGACCCGCTCCCGCCAGGCAGTGAGCTCGTGGGATTCGGGTTGGCGTTTGGGCAGGCGCAACGAATCGGCCTGTTCACGGGCGTGCCGACGCCGTTCGGTCAGCTCGGCGACGCGGGCCCGGGCACTCTCGAGCGCCGTTTCGAGCCGTTCGAGTTCCTCGGCCTCGTCACCCTGGAGGCGGTCGAGCCCCGGGGGCAGTGCGTCCCGTCGCGCTCGCAGCGCGTCGATCTCGGCGCGGATTGCGGCCAGCCGGGTGGCGTCTTCGGCCAGCTGGGCCAGCGTGACGGCCTGCTTGGCCTCGCGTTGCCGCTGCCGGAGCGTGTTGAGCTCCTCTTCCTGGCGGGCCAGGTCCTCGGCCTTGTGCTCCAGGCGGCGGAGCTCCGTCCGAGCATCATTGAGCCTCTTCTGGAGCGGGCCCTTTCGTGGAGTGGGCGCCTCCAGGCTGGCCAGGGCCGCGTCGAGGTCGTAGCCGGCCATGAGCTCCACGGTCACCCGACGGGAGAAACCCGCGTCGGCAGTGCTCTCCTTGAGTAGAGAGCGGAGGTCCAGGGCCAGGAGGGAACGGATCTCGGCCGGCGGCAGGGCGGGTGGGTCGGGCTCCCAGCGGACGCTGCCGAAACGCAGGACGGCCCGGAGCTCCCGTCCGTCCTCGTCCAGCACGACCTCGGCGAGGACATTGCCAAGGGTGGGGTCGGGCCACAGCGTGCCGAGGAGCACCCGGGCGAGGGTGGACTTGCCCGAGGCGTTGGGACCCCAGACGAGGTTGAGGCCGGGATCGAGGGAGGAAAGGGCCACGCCATCCGGCAGGCCGGGTGCCTCGCGGATGGTCAGCTCGCGGAGGCGGATCATGGCTCTTCCTCGTCGCGCCGGCCGTCCAGCACGGCCAGCAGGGCGCGCCGGGCGGCGGTCCGGAGGAGCTCCACCGTCTCTGGTGGTGGCGGGATCTCTCCGCCGGTCCAGCCGGAGCCCTTCCAGCCCCCGATCGACCGCTCGGCCGCCTCGAGCAGCTCGCGCGGTGGATCGTGCTCCAGGGCCTGAAGGAGTCGTGCCAGCTCACCGGCCGGGGTGGTCGCCGCCGCCAGCTCCTCGAGATCGATGGCGGGTCGCGTCCGGTCGGTGATCCGGGAAATGACCATCGGCGGGTCCTCGCCGGGGAAGAGCCGTTCCAGGGGTTCGAGCCGGACGATCTCGTCCACGGCCCGGCGTGCCTGCGGCCGGCCGGTCAGGGTCAGACGCACGGCGAGCAGCCTGGGGTGGCCCCCCGCCGTCACCAGCGAGGGGCCGAGCCGTTCGCGAATGGTCCCTTCCAGGCTGGCCAGGAGGGCGTCCGGCTCTGCCGGCGCGTGGTCGCCGAGCTCGATCTCCACGTTCTCGAAGCGCACGGGAGAGAGAGGGATCTGCCGGACGGCCACGCCGCCGTCGAGCTCGAGCTCCCAGGGGCCGTGGACGCCGGTCTCGCCGGGGTCCAGGGCTCCGACGGATCCCAGGTAGCCCAGGGGCCTCGGGCCATCCAGCGTTCCCGGGACATGGATGTGGCCGAGGAACCAGGCGTCCACCGATGCCCCCGCCAGCCGGTGCCGGGAGAGCGGGGCGTGGCGGGAGCCCGGAGCGTCCAGGTCCCCGTGGACGACGCCGATCAGCCGGGCGCTCTCCCGCCGTCGGTCCAGGGCCTCTTCGAAGCTCGGGTCCTCCGTGGGGTCGTTCCGGACGGTCGGCGCGGGGAAGGACCAGCCCAGCAGGTCCACGGGCGGCTCGCCGTCGCGGCCGGGGATGGGGACGATCTCCCACCGGCCGCCCCGCCCCACGAGGATCACCTCCGGAACGCGGTCGGCCAGGCGCGGGAGGGCCTCCCCGTCGTGGTTGCCGGCCACGGCGAGGAGTGGAATCCCCGCGTCGGCCAGCCGTTTCGTCCCGCGCGCCAGGTGGGTGAAGGCCTCGAAACGGTCCCGGAGCCCCTCCACCACGTCGCCTGCCAGGACCACCGCCCGGATCTCCCGGCGGATTGCCCAGTCCACCGTTGCCTCCCACGCTGCCACTGCCGAGAGCTCGCGCGGTTCGAGCCCCAGCTCCGGCAGGACCTCTCCGAGCCCGGGTGGCCTCCGCCCCAGGTGGAGATCGCCCACGAGGAGGAGGGGCCGGTTCACGATCCCTCCCGGAGCGTCACACGGCGAACCCATCTCATGGTGTCCAACATAACGCGGATCGAGGCCCCGGGTCCATGGGGATCCGGCGCAACGATCTGTTCGCCGTCTTCGCCGGGGGAGAGGAGGGCATGGACGGCTCCTGAGCTCGGCATCACCGTCCTGGTCCCGACCTTGCTGCGCCCGGTCGGGTGGACGGTCACGGACCCCAACCCTGTCACTGTCACGAATCCGCCTGCGGGCACGGGCCCGGATCCGAGGTCGGGGGTCCGTCCGTGCGGTGGAGGTCGATCCTGGAAGCGCGGACTTCAGACCGCAGGGACCATCATCCGTCCCCGTCCTCGTGCAACGCGGGGAAATGCGGGCTGAAACCCGCGCTCCGTGGATCCCGGCCCGAAGGCTGCGAACAGCACAATGCCCCCGGACCCCACCAGGACCCGACATCCCGGACGGTTGCTCACGTCGTCATCTTTCCCCGTGTGGGCACCAGCGCGATGGCACCCAGGGCAGCGATGGCGGCGAGGATGAGCCAGGTGACGGGCCACCCGCGGCCCGCGTCGAGGAGGGCGCCGGCGGCCGCCGGGCCCGCGAGGGTCCCCAGGTTGGAGAAGGCGGTGATGAACCCGAAGGCGAAGCCCACCTGGGTCGCGGGGACGAGGCGGGCGGGCAGGGAGTAGGCGGCCGTGGGAACGGAGGCCGCGGCAAGGCCCACCAGGAGCATGGCGGGCAGCGGCGGGAGCCATCCCAGGGCCATGCCGGCCAGGGCGGCGGCCAGGATGAGCTGGCCGGTCACGCCCCAGGCGGTGGGGTTGCCGGTGCGGTCGATGAGGTGCCCGACGGCGGGGTTCAGGAGCAGGGACATCCAGGTCACCGCCGTGACCACGAGGAGCCCCCGGGAACCGCCTCCCGCCCACTGGGGCGCGAAGGTGAACACCGAGGCGAAGGCGCCGAAGAAGAGCATCCAGGAGACCGCCAGGGCCACCAGGGGGAGCGTGGGACGAGGGAGAGGCGGAGCGGGGCCCGTCCGTGCGGGGCGGTGATCGTTCGCCGGGGGCACCGCGGCCAGGTGGAGTGGGATGGCGAGAGCCACGAGCCCCGCAAGGGCCACCAGCTCGTTCCGCCATCCCAGGTGGGCCAGGAGCCAGGGGTGGAGGGTGAAGACCGCGATCATGCTGGCCGGGTACACGGCGTTGAAGATGCCCATGGCCAGGGAGAGCTCCCTCCCGTGGAAGGCCTCGCTGATGAGACGGGCCAGCAGGAGGTTCATCATGAGCCCGCCCACCCCGAAGACCAGCCGGGCCACGAGCAGCACGGAATACGAGGGCGCCACGGCGAAGGCCAGTGCCCCGGCCCCCATCAGGAGGAGCCCGGCGAGGCCCGAGGCGCGGGGGCGCCAGCGGTCCACGCCCAGCCCGAGGGGGATGGACAGGAGGATGGCCGGTGCCGAGATGGCCCCCATGAGCAGGCCCACCCGGAACTGGGAGAGGCCGTAGCGGAGGACCAGCTCGGGCACCAGCGGGGGAATGGCGAAGAAGGTGGCCCCCACGGCGAAGAAGCTCACCACCGACGAGGCCAGGATCGTCCACCGTCGCGCGGTGAGGCCGGATGATGCGTCCATCGGACGATTCTAGCCCGGACGGCCCGGCGCGGATTGCTCGGGATACCTCGACTGCGCGGCGGGGCCCAACGCACCGTCCAGCGCCTCGCACCGCTCGCTCCGAACCCTCGTGAACAATCCGGGGTGAGCTGGAGCCGGAGAACCCGGAACGGTCCGGTTGCGTTGAGGAAGATGAGTGGCCGTGATGCCACGCGAGCGGGAGGGACCACATGGAGATCCAGTTCAGCGAACCGTTGCGAGTTGCCTGGGATCGGACCAGGCAGATGCTCTTCCACCCCTTCGACCTGGGCAAGTGGCTGGTGCTCGGCTTCACGGCGTGGCTGGCCTACATGTTCCACAACGGTGGGTACAGGTTCCAGAAGAACCTCGGGCACAGTGGGGCGCCGGGCGACATGGTCAGGGAGGTGGGCGAGGGCATGGGCCGGGCCTGGGACAGGCTGGTGGGGGAGCCGGTGACCTTCGTCCTGATCGTCCTCGGTCTGTTGCTTGCGATGGCACTGCTCCTGGCCCTGCTGTGGGTGAGCTCCAGGATGAAGCTCGTCTTCCTGGACAACGTGGTTCGCGACAGGGCGGAGGTCGTGGAGCCGTGGAAGCGCCTGGGATCTCTGGGGGATTCACTGTTCCTCTGGCGCCTCGGGTTCGGTCTCGTGGCCATGGTGGTGGTGGGCGGCCTGGCGGCTGCCCTGGTGGGGCTGATGGTCCTGTTCGCCGCGGGAACCAGCGTCACGGCGGTCCTCGGCGTCATGGGGGCCGTGCTCTCCGGCCTGGCGGTCATGGCGGCCGCGGTGGTCACGGTGCTCGTGGCGCTGTGGACCGAGAACTTCGTGGTTCCCATCATGTACCGGTTCAACCTGGGGGTGCTGGAGGCGTGGAAGGCCTTCCTGCCGTGGCTCCAGACCTACCTGGGGAGCTTCGTGGTCTGGGTCCTGTTCCTGGTGGTGGTGGCCCTGGGCCTGGGCGTGGTGATCCTCGTGGCAGGGCTCCTGACCTGCTGCATCGGCCTCCTGATCCTCGCGCTGCCGTACGTGGGGACGGTGCTGCTGCTGCCCGTGTGGGTGACCTACCGGCTCGCGGGTCCCATCTTCCTGGCCCAGTTCTCGCCCGAGTTCGACCTGTTCGCCGCTGTGGCCGTGCCGGAGGAGCCTGCCGGGGACTGCATCCAGCCCGAATAGGATCCCGTTCTCCCCGCCCCCCTCGCCCCTCGCCGGGCAGGGGGGCTCATCCCTCCCGGACGATGTCGGCCCCCAGTGCCTGGAGGCGTCCCGGGAGGTCCTCGTAGCCGCGCTCGATCTGGTGGACGTTCTGGATGACGCTCTCGCCCTCCGCACACAGGGCGGCGATCACCAGGGCCATGCCGGCCCTGATGTCGGGGCTCGAGAGGGTCTGGCCCCAGAGCCTGGAGGGGCCGATGACCACGGCGCGATGGGGGTCGCACAGCACGATGTTGGCGCCCATGGCGATGAGCCTGTCCACCCAGAAGAGACGGCTCTCGAACATCTTCTCGTGGATCAGCACGGTGCCCCGCGCCTGGGTGGCGAGCACCACCGCGATGGAGGTGAGATCGGGCGGAAAGGCCGGCCACGGCCCGTCGTCGATCTTGGGGACGCCGCCCTGCAGGTCGCCGCGGATCACCAGGTCCTGGCCGGACGGCACCAGGATGTCGTCGCCGTGCTCCGTCCACTCGATGCCGAGCCTGCCGAAGGCGATCCGGGTGGCGGGAAGGCACACGGAGGGCCGGGCCCCCGTGATGAGCATCTCGCCGCCGGTGGCGGCCGCGAGCCCGATGAAGCTGCCGATCTCGATGTGGTCGGGGCCCACCGTGGCGTCGGTACCGTGGAGGCGGTCCCTGCCCTCGATGACGAGGACGTTGGTCCCGATACCGTCCACCGAACCGCCCATGGCGTTGATGAGGTGGCACAGCTCCTGGACGTGGGGTTCCGAGGCGGCGTTCCGGATGATGGTGGTCCCCCGGGCCAGTGAGGCCGCCATGACGGCGTTCTCGGTGGCCATGACGCTCATCTCGGTGAGGAAGAGCTCCCGGCCGGTCAGGCCAGCGGCGGCCTCCAGGTGGTAGCTGTCCGGCCGGGGTTCGGCCGTGGCCCCGAGGTCCTCGAAGGCGTGGATGTGGGTGTCGAGGGGGCGGCGCCCGATCCTGTCGCCGCCCGGCCGCGGGAGGGTGGCCGCGCCCATCCGGGCCAGGAGGGGGCCGGCGAGCAGGAACGAGGCCCGGATCTCACCGGCCAGCTCCCGTGGGGGCACCGTGGTGCCGAGCTCCCGGGCGGTGATCGTCCAGCAGCCGTGCTCCTCGCGCAGGATCTCCACCCCGAGGTGTTCCAGGAGTTGCAACATGGTGAGCACGTCGCGGATCTCCGGCACGTTGCGGAGCCGGACGGGCTCCTCCGTGAGCAGCGCCGCGGCGATCATGGGGAGTGCGGCGTTCTTGTTGCCCTTGGGAACGATGGTTCCGGCCAGCGGCGCACCGCCGCGGATCCTGTAGTAGCTCGTTGGCGTTCCCGTCGGGTGCATCTCGTCTCCCCTGGTTGCGCCCCGGCTCCTCTCCGGGGCTCGATGCGAACATACCATCACCCCGCCCGGTTCGCCCCCTCCCCGTGCTAGACTCCGGCCGTGCTGCCGCGTCTGCATCTCCACGATCTCCCGGGGCCCAAGCGGGCGGGCCGGCTGTCCCAGGTGGTGGAGGACCTGTACTCGAAGGGTGAGCGGGTGATCGTCTGGGTCCGGGACGAGGGCCGGCGCCAGATTCTCGACGGTTACCTCTGGACGTTCCGGAAGCTCTCCTTCGTTCCCCACTGCAACTGGACGCCGGCCCTCGGCACGGAGGTGGTGGAACCGGTGGTGCTGGTGGGCGAGCCCGTGAACCCCAATGGTGCCTCGGTGCTCGTGGTGGGGGACGATCTCCCTCCCATGGACTGGGTGGGAACCTTCGAGGCCGTGCACGACTTCATCGCACCGGACGAGGAGGGCGAGAGCAGGGCGGCCGCCTGGGCCGAGGCGGGCCTGGTCCCGTCCTGAGGCGGGGGGAATGCCCGGACCTGCCGGGCGTGGGGAAACGTGGGGGACGAACGATGTCACTGCTCGGAAACATCATCTGGCTGATCTTCGGGGGACTCCTCACGGGGCTGGGTTACATCCTCGGCGGCGCTCTCCTGTGCCTGACCATCGTGGGCATACCCTTCGGCCTCCAGTGCATCCGGCTGGGGAAGGCCACGCTGGCACCGTTCGGCAAGGATGTGGTGGCGGCCGGGGAGAGCTATGGCCCGCTGAAGATCATCTTCGATGTCCTCTGGATCGTGCTCTTCGGGTGGGAGATCGCCGTGGCGCACCTGGTCCACGCGGGAATCCTGGCGATCACCATCATCGGGATACCCTTCGCGGTGCAGCACATCAAGCTGATCCCGGTGGCCCTCATGCCCTTCCGTCACGACCTCAGGTAGCGGGGCGCAGCCGGCCCCGGCGGGGCCGCGCGGCGGCCGGAGGCCGGGGAAGAGGCGGGGTGATCCGGGTCAGGGGAGGTCCTCGAGCATGGTGCGGGCCACCCGCTGACCGTACTCCACGGCGTAGTTCTGGCCACGGTCCTCGGGGTAGATCTGGGCCATGGAGCAGAGGTAGAGCCCCGGGACGGGAGCGCGGAAGTCCGGGATGAGCTTGCGGTAACCCGGCAGGACGATGGGCTGGGCGTAGTGGGCCCTGAAGTGGTGGAGGCCGGTGATCCAGTTCCTGTCGAAGTCGGGATTGATCCGCTGCAGCGCCGGGAGGTAGAGCTCCAGGACGGAGTCGGCGGAGGCCTCCATGAGGGGATCCTCCGGGAGCAGGTAGTTCGAGATGTAGAGGATCCTCGTCCCCCCGTAGCGTTCCCGTGGGATGTAGTTCGTGTGCTCGATGAGGCCCCCGAAGGGCATCTCCGGGTCGGCCACGTTCAGCCAGTAGTACGGGGTGAGGGACCTGTCCATCTCGAGGATCGTGCACAGGGCGCCCGTGGCCCTGAGTTGGCGCAACTTTTCCAGCTCCCCGGGGGGAAGGAGATGCCCCGCGACCTCCAGGTAGTCGGGCACGGGGAGGGCGCACAGGACCCGGCCGGCCCGGTGCTCCCCGCCCCGGGTCACGACCCTGAACCCGTCGTCGTCCCTCTCGATCCTCCGGACGGGGTCACCCAGCCGGATGGTCCCTCCCAGGGACTCCACGCGCGAGGCCAGCTCCAGGGTGAAGCGGGCGAAGGAGCCCTCCATGTACCCCAGGCGTTCCCCCATGCCCGACCTGGTCCGGGACCGGCCGCGCAGGTAGAGCTTCCGCCAGAGCCAGACCATGGCCACCCGATCCGCGTGGTCGGCGAACTTCTGGTGGAAGAGGGGCCCCCAGACGGTCTCCCAGACGCGCTTGCCCTGATGCCTCTGGAGCCACTCCGACGCGGGGACGTCCTCGAAGGGATCGGGTTTCCGGGCCCTCTGGAGCAGCAGCGTGGACAGGACGAATCGGACCTTGTCGAGTGGTCCGAGGGGCCTGAACCGGAGCAGGGACGCCGGCGTCCCGAAGTCCCAGAGGCGCCCCCGGGTCCAGATCCCCATCCTGGAGGGCAGCCACTGGATCGCGTTCGCCAGGCCCAGCTCCTCCGCCAGCTCCACGTAGGCCGTGTCGGAGGTGAACAGGTGGTGGTAGAAGACCTCGAGGGGCTCGCCACCCACGGTGAAGACCCGTGCAAGCCCGCCGGGGTGGGGGTGGCGCTCGTGGACCCGGACCGGATATCCTGCCTCGGCGAGGCGGAGGGCCGCCGTCAGCCCGGCGAGCCCCGCGCCGACCACCGTGATCTCGATCATGGATTCAGGCTATCGAAGCTGGAGCTTCTCGTCAAAGCAGGCCTCGGCGTTCTACGCCGCGTATATTGGCGTCCTCGGGGTGCTGCTGCCCTTCCTGGGACCCTGCTTCCACCTCCCTGCCGGTTCTCGTGGTGGCCCGGGACATGCCCTGACCTTCGCGGCGGCCCACCTCGTCGGCATCCAGCTGGTCCAGAGGGCGACCCCGCCGGCGAGCCGGCGGCGTGCCCGGGCGCTGTACCCGGGGCTGACCTTCGGCCTCGGGATCGTGGTGGGCTTCGCCTTGCCGGGCCCCTGTTCCGGCGGGTCGGAGGCAGCGGCTCCTTCGCGGTGACGGCGGTCTTCTCCGCGCTGCTGTTCCCGCTGTGGCTGCCGCTGGCCCCGTGGCCGGGGCCGGAGCGGGAACGGGACCAGGCACGTTGCCGCGACCGGAGAGCGCCCCTCAGAAGATCACGTGGGTCACGTAGAACTGCTCGGGCGAGACCTTGCCGGACCTGAGCTCCTCGGCCTGCTCCGCGGTCAGGCGGAAGGTGCCGGCCGGCTTGTTGGAGGTCGTGATCATCTCGAGCTCCACCGCGGCCGGTGCGATCTCCGGATGGAGCTCCGCGATCATGGCGAAGGCCTCGGCCACCACCTTGAGGGTGTGGAAGACCTCCTTTTCCGAGTCGGTGATCGCCTGGACGAAGAAGTAGCCAGGCCTCGTGCCCACGCTGGTCCGGAAGAGGTAGAGCTTGCGGTTGTCGAAGATGGTACGGAACGCCTTGTCCACCTTCGGGTCGGGGTAGGGGACGTCCTGGAGCTTGATCCCGGGGGTGGGGGTGGGAGTGGGAGTGGTGGTTGTTCCGAGAACCGGCTGCCGCCCGGCATCCAGCCTCACGATGGACCCCAGGGGCACCTTGGGCGTGGGCGTGGCGATGGGCGCGGGGTTGATATCCAGCTCATCGATGGTCAGGGCGCTTCCCAGGCCCAGCTTGTTGTACCGCTGGGTGGCGATGATGTCCACCATCGTGAGCGGGACGGCGGTCACGGTCCCGGTCATCAGGGTGACGAACACCTGCTGGCCCATGATCTTCATGGGTTCCCGGGCAGGGATTCTCTGGCCGTTCTTGAGGATCACCACGTACCCCCTCGGGTGTGCCTGTTCCCCCTCGTTGCCCGCGGACACGAGGACGGCGGAGACCAGGATCGCGAGAAGGACCAGCGCCATCAGGGGACGAACATCATGTCTTGTCATGGAACGACCTCCACAGCGGAACCAGTATACCCTCTGCCATCCGCCAGCACCTCCCGGACGGCGCGAAGCACCTCGTCGTGGATGCGGCCGTTGCTCACGACGATGCCGGTGGCGTCGGGAAGGGTCCGGCCGGCAGAGACGTCGAGCTCCTTCCCGTCCACGTGGGTGACCCGTCCGCCGGCCTCGTGGACGATACAGCTGCCCGCGGCGTGGTCCCAGACCTTTTCCCTGTAGTCCGGGCGGCTCGGGAGCCGGAGGTAGAGCGAGGCCTCCCCCCGGGCCACGATGGCGTACTTGGTCTGGCCATCCACGCGGTACGGTGGGGCGGTGATGCCCAGGCGCGTGGCCACTCGGGCCGTCGCGCCGTGGGAGGAGTGGGCCCTTTCCACCGACTCACAGAATGAACCCCGGGAGGACGTGCTGACACCGTCCACATGGATCGGCCGGTGTTCCAGCCCCCGGGAGTCCAGCTGGAAGGCGCCCCCGCCACGGGAGGCCGCGAAGAGGCATCCCCTCGGGGATCCGGGATCCCCGGGTGTCACCGGGAGGTTGGGACATCCGACCACGCCGAGCTCCACGCGGCCCCCCACCACGAGTGCCAGCGCGATGGCGTACTGCTCGCCCCGCAGGAACCCCTTGGTGCCGTCCACCGGATCCATGACCCAGAAGCGTCCGTCCGGTCCCCCGGGGTGGGCGCCCCGCTCGAGGAGGGCACTGAGCCCTCTGCCGTCCAGGCCCGGAAGGCTGCCTTCGACCAGCTCGAGGACCCGGACCTCCAGGCCCGGGCCGTCGGATCCTTCCAGCGGCGAGGCGTCCTCTTCCGCCATGATCGTGTCACCAGGGAAGGCCTCCTGGAGGCGGGCGGTCATGATGGCCTGGGCGGCCAGGTCGGCCACGGTCACGGGCGAGCGGTCGGCCTTGAGGACCCGGTCGCGGGAGACCACGAGCGCGGTCTGTGCGGTCCGGGTCACCCGGCCGGCCTCCACCACGGCCCGGATGGCCACGTCGAGCTCGGGGGAGAGATTTCTGTCCATCCGGGGAAGTGTAGCAGCGACATCCGGTGGTCCGTGTGACAATGGGCAAGACCGCCCTGGAGGTCCCATGCAGCTCGATCAGTTCCTGGATCTCGCACGAACACGGCGAGCCGTCCGCCACTTCCGTCCGGATCCGGTGCCCTCCGAGATCCTGGAAGCCGTCCTGGAGGCCGCCCGGTGGGCACCGAGTGGCTACAACCTCCAGCCCACGTCGTTCGTCGTGGTGACCGATGCCGACACCAGGGAGCGTCTCTGTGAGGCCTGTCTGGGTCAGAAGCAGGTCCGCGAGGCTCCCGTGGTGATCGTCCTGGCTGCGGACACGAGGGCGGACCGGAACAACCTGGATGCGGTGCTCGGGCAGGACCTGGCAGCAGGCGCCATCGACGATGGGTACGCGGCGATGGTCCGGAAGGGGGTGAAGCTGGTGTTTGCCAGGGGGCCATTCGGCCTGGGCAGCATCCTGGCGAGGGTGGTGCTCCCCCTGATCCGGCTGTTCCGTCCCGTCCCGTCCTTTCCCTCCGTGGAGGGGAGGGTCTGGGCCGCCCGTCAGGCCATGCTGCCGGCCATGAATCTCATGCTGGCGGCCCATGCCGCGGGCCTGGCCACGGTTCCCATGGAGGGCTTCGACGAGGCGCGGGTGCGCGATATCCTGGGGATTCCGCGGGCCCGGACGGTACCCCTCCTGATGCCCCTGGGGTATGCGGCACCCGACGAGCTGGTCAGGACCAGGCTGCCCATGGACCGCCTGGTCCATCCCGAGCGCTGGTGAGGTGCCAGGCATCCACGGGTGGAGTATCCTGGGGCAGTGCATGTGGTGCGGCACCGACCCTGCCGGGGTCGCTGTACGGGGAGGCAACATGGATTCTCGGTCTCGTCTCTGGGCTTTCGTGGTGGGCGTCCTGGTGGTCGTCGCGCTCGTGGTGGGGTTCTTCATGCTTCGGGGCATGGGAGCGAGGCGACCAACGGTACCTGAGGCCCCGGCAGTTGCCCGGCCAACCCCCGAGACCGCACCGACATCCGCCCGGACGCTGGTTCCACCCCTGCCCGAGGGGGTGTCGCTGGATGACAGCGACGGCCCGGTCCGGGTCGTGGTGGGTGTCCTGTCGTCCAACCCGGTCTGGATGAAGTGGCTGGCCAGCGAGGACCTCGTCCGGCGGTTTGTTGCCTCGGTGGACAACGTGGCCCATGGCAGGAGCCCGCGGTCCCACCTGGACTTCGCTCGCCCCGGCGGGAGGTTCTCGGTTGTCGAGAGGGGCGGCGTCCTCGTGACCGATCCGAAGAGCTTCCGCAGGTACGACCTCGCCACCGAGGTGTTCACGTCGCTGGATACTGCCGGTACGGTGGCAGCGTTCGGGGAGCTCGAGCCCCTGATGGACCAGGCCCACGCGGAGATCGGGAAGCCGGGGACCACGTTCAGGGAGACCCTGTGGAAGGCCATGGCCGAGCTCCTCTCGGCCCCGGTGGTCCCGGCGGGTGTTCCGCTGGAGGAGAAGGTGGTCACCTACCGGTACGCCGATCCTCGCCTGGAGGAGCTCAGCGACGCCCAGAGGCACCTGCTCCGCATGGGGCCGAGGAACGTCCAGCGGATCCAGGCCAGGCTCCGGGAGCTGGCCCATGCCCTCGGGATGCCGGAGGCGATGATCCCGCCGCCCTCCGTCTACGAGCCCTCGTGATGAACCCGGGCCGGGGGGGCGGTCACCTCGGCGATCCCCCACGATGTTCCCCTCACGATCGTGGCTCCGGGGGCACTCAGTCCGTGGACGACAGCTTCGCCTCGACGCTCGCGGTCTTCTCGTCCATGGTCTGGGACCTGTCCACGCGGGTGCCGCACCGGAGGTTCGTGGAGACCCTGGGGACACCCATCTCGTGAAGCGCCTCGTGGCACCGCTTGAGTGCCCCGAACACCTGCTCCCAGTCGCCCTCAACGTTGGTACCGTAGGCGTGGAGGCGGGGAGACAGGCCGGCCTCCACCAGGATCCTCTCGCAGACCGCCACGTACCGTGAGAGCGAGGTCCCCACGCCGATGGGAACGATGCTCAGATCGGCGATCACGTGCATTCAGGTCTCCATGAAGACGAGGACCACGTCGCCCAGCTGGACGCTGTCCCCGTTGGAGAGCTTCCACTCGGTCACCTGGACCCCGTTGACGAGCGTTCCCACGGTCGAGCCCAGGTCACGGATCACGTAACCGTCCTCGGCGAGGACCACCTCGGCGTGACGCCGGGAGACCTTCTTCCCCGAGAGCACGATGTCATTCTCGGGATCCCGTCCCAGGGAGGTGGTCGAACCCGCAACCGGGTACTCCACGGTGGATCCGTCCTCCGCCTGCCCGATCAGCTTGGGCCAGGAGATCAGCATGGTGGAACCCCCGGCGAACTCCTGCGCGTCCTCACCACCGCCCGCCAGCATCTCCGGGGGCACCGGGATGGCGGCAGTGGCGTCGGGAACCACGTCCGCCTCCGGGTTCGCGGAGCCCGTCTCCCCGTTGTCCCGCAGCATGGCGTCCACCTCGGGGACGAAGGGCTCCTCTTCCGGGACCCGGGACCCTGCCGCAGTCGCCTTTTCCTGGAAGGGGGCCTCCTCGTCCGTGTCCGGCGATCCGACCTCCTGCGTGTCCGCCTCCGGTTCCTCACCGGCAAGCTCGAGCGGAGGGGAGGGTTCCCCGGCGAGTTCCGCCCCCGGAGCCGTGGGCGGCGGCACCTCGAGCTCCTCCGGAGCCAGGAAGGCCGACTGGAAGCGCTTCTGGAGCTCCTCCGCCTCGGTCAGCTGCTCCTGGTGCTCGCGAATCCTGGCCTCGTGCTCCTCCACGAGCCCGTCGTACTTCTCCTGACTGAACTCGCCCAGCTCGTGGCGCAGCTCGAGCTCCTCGCGGTCCAGCTGGGCTGTCCGGACCGCCGCCCCGATCTCGTCGAGCAGCTGCTTGAGGCGCGCGTACTCGGTACGGGCCGCCTCCTTCAGAGGGGCCGCCTCCTGCTCGAGGGCGTGCATCCGGGTCTCGTAGTCCTGACGGACCCGCATGAACACCTCCTCCGAGACCTTGCCCTTCTTCTCCTCCATCTTCGTGAGCCTGTCGGAGAGGATCTCCTGTTCACCCTTGATCCGTTGCAGCTCCTCGATGGCCGACGTGTCGATGGCTTTCAGGTCGTCCAGCATTCCAACCTCCCGGGCACATCACCGTGCCTGCTCGCGTGACCGCTGGCAGGGGCGCCTCGATTCACCCCAGTCTAGCAGGACTTCTCCGGCTCTTGCGTGGTGGGTCGGGCCGGAGGTCGTTGCGCCGGTGCGCCGCCTTCGGGCCGGGACCCGTGGAGCGCGGGGTTCAGCCTGCATTTCCCGGAGTCGCGGGGGGATGGGGACGGATGATGGGCCCTGCGGACAGAGGTCCGCGCTCCAGGGATCGGTCTCCGCGGCGCGGACGGACCTCCGACCTCGAGGCAAGGCAATCGTCGATGCCATCGCGTCTCCCATGCCCACATGCGTCGGAAACAGCGCAACATCCCTGGCCGGGAGCGGTATGCTGGGGGCCGGAACACACCAGCAGGACCGGAGGGAGGCCGGCATGGCGACCGGAGATGGAGGCGGCACTCATGGCGGATCCACCGGACGTTCCGGGACGAATCGGGAGCTGGCGTGCCGGCTCAAGGGCCCGGGATGGTGGGGTGGGGGGGTGGAGGAGCTTCCAGGGCTGCCGCTCGACGACGAGGTTCACGTGGAAGCGTGGCGTCAGTATGCCGCCGAGGCGGAGCGGCGCGGAACGTGGTCCGTACTTCGTGAGCGCCTGGTGCAGCTGGCCTTCCCGGTGCGGGAGGGGCAGAGCACGGACGAGGCCTACCGTGCGGCCACGCTCCGCGGCGTGGAGCCCCCCGGGGGTCCCGGACTCGGCCTCGAACGGCCGGACGAGCTGCGGATCCTGCTGCACGGCACACCGGCCGGCACGGTTCCGATCCTCGTGGCGGGCTGCCGGGAGGATTTCGTGGCCCTGGTCCGGGCCCTGGTCGGGCGCAACGAGCCCGTGGAGGTGCCGCCGTCCATGGGAGCCGCGCTGATCAACGGCTACAACAACTGGGACCGCATCCGGGAGCACCGCAGGGCGTGGGAGGCGGCTGATCCGGCCCACCGCGAGCCCGGTGCCTGGGAGGAGGAGTTCCGCCGGATCGTGCCGCGGAGGGAGCTCTACCGGGACCGGTTCGTCATCCTGAGCCGCGGGCCCTACAGCGGTGTCGCCGCCGCCGACGTGGGCCTCCACGAGGACGAGTGGCTCGAGGCATCCCTCTCCATCCGCCTGGAGCACGAGTGCACCCACTACCTGGCGTTGCGCGTCTTCGGTGCGCTTCGACACGACATCCTGGAGGAGCTCGTGGCCGACTTCGTCGGGATCGTCCGGACCTTCGGTGGGTTCATGCCGGACCTGGCGCGGCTCTTCCTCGGTCTCGAGGCGTACCCGGAGTTCCGCCCGGGGGGCCGGCTGGAGGTCTACGGGGGAAGTCCGCCCCTGTCCGAAGAGGCCTTCGAGGCCCTCCAGCGCCTGGCGTGGGAGGGGATCGAGGTTCTGGACACCGTGGCACGGCGGCATCCCGGGTGGCTGGAGTCACCCCTGGAGCTGGGACGCCTTGTTGTGGCGCTCACCACCCTCGGCGCAGACGAGCTCTCGTTGCCCGGCGGGCCTGCCAGGGTGGAGGAGGCCGTGGAGAGGGTGGGGACGTGAGGGTGGGAGGGCGTGAGGGCGTGAGGGCGTGAGGACGTGAGGACGTGAGGGTGGGAGGGCGTCCACCCGCCAGCCCGGTGGGGAGCGGAGGAACAGGGGAGCAGGGGCGAGGGGGAGCACCGTCAAGGGAGGTCGGAGAGGCCGGGAACGAACAGAGACAGGGCCGGTGGCAGGGACATGAACGGGGCCGGGGGCAGGGGCAGGGCTGGGATCGGAGGCTTGGGCGAGGGGGAGCGGCGGGACCACTGCTCTCCATTCCGCCGCACCCCCCCTTGACACCCACACTGGAAGTGGCTCATTCGTCTCACGTTTCACGTTTCACGTTTCACGTTTCACGTTTCACGTTTCACGTTTCACGCCTACGCCATCTGGCGGCGTGCCAGGGCCGCGAAGAGGCCATCGAGCTCCATGAGCTCCTCGAAGGTGCCGGACTCCACCAGGCGGCCCTGGTCCAGGTAGCAGATGCGGTCGGCGTTGGCGATGGTGCTGAGCCTGTGGGCGATGACGATGCGGGTGGCGAAGAGCCGTTCCATGGACTCGGTGACGATGGCCTGGGAGCGGTTGTCCAGCGCGCTGGTGGCCTCGTCGAAGAAGAGGATCCGCGGCTTGCGCACCAGGGCGCGGGCGATGAGGAGTCGCTGGAGCTGCCCGCCGGAGAAGCCGCCGCCACCCTCGCTGACGTAGGTGTGCATGCCCATGGGCAGCTCCTTGATGTCGTCGGCGAGTCCGGCCATCCGGGCGGCCTCCCACGCATCCTCGATGGTGAGGTCCGAGGCGCCCACGATGTTCCGGAAGATGTCGGCCGGCAGAACCTTGGCATCCTGGAGGACCACGCCGAGTTGCTGGCGGACCTCACGGACGTCCAGGCTTGCCAGGTCCTGACCGTCGTAATAGATGGCGCCACGAGCGGGTGTCTCGAAGCCCAGCATGACCCGCATGAGCGTGGACTTCCCGGACCCCGAGCTCCCCACGAACGCCACGAACTCGCCCGGCTTGATCTCGAGGGAGATGCCCTGGAGGATCCACGGTCCGTCCTCGGAGTACCGGAAGTGAACGTTGGCGATCTCGATGGCGCCCCTGAGCGTGCCGGGGTAGGCCTTGGACTCGTCCACCTCCGGCTCGGTGATGATGATGGGCTTGAGGCGCTCGAAGACGGGGACGATGCGGAGCAGGTTGAGGGAGGCCTCGCCCAGGGCCTGGATGGCGGAGGAGAAGGCCCCGTACGCCGCGGTGAACGCGATGAATTCGCCGGTGCTCATGCCGCCGGGACCGCCGCCCCCTCCGGCTTCGGCCGCATGTCGCAGGGCCACCAGGACGTAGAAGATCGCCATGGATGACAGGACCGGGAAGCCCGAGACGAACACCGAGACGGCGTTCTGGATCCGGCCGATGGCGAACTCCAGCTTGCGTTGCCGGGAGAACTCCCGGGCCCAGACCCGGAAGGCGTGGTTTTCCGCCCCCGCGACCCTCAGCTTCGACACGCCTGAGATGAACTGGAGCACCATGCCCGTGATCCGGCCCCTCAGCTGCATGTGATCCCTCTGGAGGCGGAGCTGGAGGTAGTTGGCGGTGGTGGTGAACCCCACGAAGGCCAGCGTGAGGCCCATGGCCAGCAAGGCCAGGGGTGCGCTGTACTTGAACATCAGGAAGACGTAGAAGATCGAGCTCATGGAGCCGAGGATGGCCGAGATGCCCGCCCCGGCGATCAGGTCTCGGATCCGGGCGATGCCACCGGCACGGTCCGCCAGGTCGCCAGCGGAGAACTGACGGAAGAACGTGGAGGGGAGGTCGAGGAGGCGGTCCCAGAGCGCCGCCTGGATGGAGTAGTCCATCCGCCCCTGGATCCTGAGGACGGCGATGCTCTGGGTGATCTTGAAGGCGGCGGAGATGAGCGCTGCCAGGAAGAGGCCGGTGGTGTACTGGAGGAGCAGGCTCCGGTCCGCCTGGGGAATGGCCGTGTCGAAGAGCTTGCCCGTGAAGATGGGTGTCAGTGTGCCAAGGACTCCGAGGGCGATGCCCATGAACATGAGTGTGACCACGTCGTGCTTGAGGCCGCGGATCCCGAATCGCATCAGGTCCCAGGCCGTCAGCTTGCCTTCGGGGAATGGCCTGTAGAAGGTGACCCCGAAGGGGGCCAGGGAGGCGACGAGCTCGTCGGTGACGGGCTCCCGCGTCCCGGCCTTCGGGTCCACGCACTCGTAGGAGGTGGGACCGGTGGGGAGAAGGGCCACGGGGTTGCCGCTGTCGGCACGCCGGCCCAGGAGTGGGCCGGCGTCCAGGTGCCACCACTCCTCCCTCAGGGCGACGGCACGGGTCCGGAAGCGGGAGGCCTTGGCGATGGCCGCCACCATCCCCTCGAAGGTCCGTTCCCGGGCGCCCTCGGGGTGCTTCCGGGCGGTGATCCCCGTGGCCTCGGCCACCAGGCGGACGGCCTCGAAGACGGCGTCGTCGGTCCCCGGGACCTGGCGTGCTCCCTGCTTCTCCTTCCCGGCGAGGACGCTGGCCAGGTCCCGGATGGCCTGCAGGCGGGCCGCGCGGGCGTACTCGGCCTTGGAACGGAGTCGGTTGAGCTCGTCCACGGCCGACAGGCGCTTGTTGATGAACTCGCACCTGCACAGCACATGGTGGAACACGTCGAGACCGCGCCAGAAGGCCTCCCGGTCCACCACCTCGCCGGAGGGATGGGGGAGGACGGTGGCACCCTCCCCCCGCGGATCGACCGCGGAGATCCAGGTGTGGGTGGAGACCGGGAAGAGCACGCGTTCGCCCCGGGCCCGCCGGACCAGGTCACCCAGGCCCATGGCTCCCGTTCCCGGTTGTCCCCCGCCGGCGAGCTCTTCCAGGTCCAGCTCCTCCATGTCGATGAACAGGAGCTCGCCGGCCTGCGCCTCGATCCAGAGCACCCCCCGGCCGGACAGCGCCCGCTGGCTGGGAAGCAAGCGTGCGGATTCCGACGGCAGCAGCGAGATCTCCTCCATGGGAGGGGGCACGATGTCCTCGGTGAGGCCGGAGGACAGGGCCGCCACCCAGCGGTCCACCAGCTCACCGACCTCGGAGGCCAGCCCGGGATACCCGGCCAGTTCCCTGAGTCTCGCGCTGGGAAGTCTCTGCAGCGTGGTCCCGATGCTGCCGACGGCCAGGAAACCGGAGCCGCCGGCGAAGAGAGCGGGGTCCATCCCCACCAGGAGTCCCCCCTGCTCCACGGTGACGAAGTGATTCCTGGCCCCCCGGGGCTCGCCGTCCTCCACGGCCACCGTGAACACCTCCACCTTGCCGCTGGCCACGTACCACACGGAGGTGGGATCCCCCAGCAGGAAGGGACGGTTCCCCGTGGCCTCGAAGGCCTCTCCCTCTCGTTCGAAGGCCTCCAGCACCGATCCGGGAGGGGGGCCGGCCGGACGTCGCGGTTCCGGCGGGGCGGCTGGCCTGGGAGGGGCGGGAGGAGCAGCGGGCGGCGCCGCGGGCCGTCGGGGCCCGGAAGGCCGGCCCGGGGCTGCCGGCTCGCGCTCCCCTGCACCGGAGGGCCGCTGCGGGGTGGGAAGGCTGAACCTGAACCTGGCGGTGCCCAGGCGGAATTCCTGTCCGTCCTCGAGCATGTGGCGCTCGATCCGGCGATCCCCGATCCAGGTGCCGTTGGAACTGCCCAGGTCGCGGAGCTCCCACCCCCCCTCCACCTGGCGGATCTCCGCGTGCCGGCGGGAGACGGAGGGATCCCCGAGGACCACGTCGCAGTCCGGCGAACGTCCGATGACGATGCCACCCGGGTCGAGGGCGAGGACATCGCCCACCCGGGCCGCGTCGGCCGTGGCCAGAACGTGGAGCCGGGGGCGGTCGGGGGGGGTGTGGCCTTCCATGCCCTCACACCTTGATGAGCTCGGCGTAGGGGCCGGGCACGTCCTTCATCTCGTCGTGGGTGCCGCGCTGCACGATCTTGCCGCGGTCCAGCACGATGATCTCGTCGGCGTCACGGATGGTGCTGAGCCGGTGGGCCACGATGATGCACGTGCAGCCCCGCCGCCTCAGGCTGTCGTCCACCCAGCGCTCGGTGGTGGGGTCCAGGGCGCTGGTGGCCTCATCCAGGATGACGATGGTGGGGTTGCCCACCAGGGCCCTGGCGATCTCCAGCCGCTGGCGCTGGCCTCCACTGAAGTTGGTCCCGTTCTCGTTGACCTCCGAGTGGTACTTGCCCGTACGGGACTGGACGTCGTCGTCGATGGCGGCATCCCGGCAGGCCGAGGTCACGGCCTTGATGGGGATGGTGGAATCCCACATGGTGATGTTCTCGTAGATGGTTCCGGCGAAGAGGAAGATCTCCTGGTCCACCACGGCCAGGGAGTTCCGGATGAGGCTGGCCGGGAGCTCTTCCCGGGGGATGTCGTCGAAGAGGATCTGGCCGCTCCAGGGCCTGTGGAGGCCGGCCACCATGCGGGCGATGGTGGACTTGCCGCTCCCGCTCCGTCCCACCAGCGCCACACGCTGGCCCGGCTGGATCACGAGGTTGAAGTCCTCGATGAGCGGCTTGCCCAGCGGGTTGAAGCCGAAGCAGACGTTCCGGAGCTCCACCTTGCCCGAGAGCTTGAGCTGGCCGTCCGGCCCCGTGGTGATGGAGGGGGCCGAGACCTCGGTGACCTCCCGGGTGTACTCCTCGTCCATGGGGTACTCGAGGACGTCGTCCAGGCGGTTCATGTCGGCCTCGAGCTCCTGGAGGGTGGCCCCGAAGCTCACGAAGGTGTTGAGGGGTTTGGTGAAGCTGGCCATGAGGCTCTGGTAGGCCACCAGCATGCCCACGGTGAGCTGCCCGTCCATGACCTTGAGGGAACCCAGGAGGAGGATGGTGGCGGTGGTGAGCGTGCTCACCAGGGGCGGCACGGCGTTGACCAGCTGGGTCCACAGGCCCAGCTCCTGCTCGGCCTTGAGGGACTTGGCCTGGTACCCGGCCCACCGCGAGAAGAACTCCGATTCCGAGCCCGAGGCCTTCAGGGTGTCGATGATCCTGAGGCCGTTCATGGCGGTTCCGGTGAGCTTCCCGGCCTCCTGGAGGAGCCTCCGGCTGGCGTCCACGCGCTTGCGCGCCACCAGCTTCACCGCCACGATGTTGGCCATGGCGATGACGATGCAGACCAGCGTCAACCCGATGTCGTAGAGGAACATGAGCAGCGCGTAGAAGACCACGAGGACGCAGTCGAGGATGGTCGTGGCCAGCTTGCCCGAGACGATCTGGGCCACCTTGTTGTTGATCTGGACGCGGGAGCCGATCTCCCCGGCGTAGCGCTGGGAGAAGTAGGAGACGGGAAGCCGGAGGATGTGGTTGAAGAAGTCGCTGGACGTGATGATGGCCAGCTTGGTCTCCATGCGGAGCAGGTAGTACTCCTGGAGCCAGGTGAGCCCCATCCGGACGAGGGCGGTGAGGCCCATCCCGAAGAGGAGGGGGCGGATGAAGGACTCGCGTCCCGCCACGAGGTACTCATCGATGAAGACCCGCGAGAAGGTGGGGACGACGAGCCCGGGGATCACCAGGAACAGGCCACACAGCACGATGAACAGGAGGGCGGTCTCGTGTCCCTCCAGTCGCCGCTTGAGGGCCGGGATGATGGTGCGTTTCTGTCCACCCTTGACGAAATCGGGACCGGGCTTGAAGGTGAGCACCACTCCCGAGAAGGAGGCGTCCAGCTCCTCCAGCGTGATGACGCGCGGACCCGTGGCGGGATCGTTGAGGTAGGCCTTGCCGTTCTTGAACCCCTCCAGCACCAGGAAGTGGTTGAAGTTCCAGAACAGGATGACGGGCAGCTCGATGTCCCAGAGCCGATCCAGGTCGTACTTGTAGCCCTTGGCCTCGAGCCCGTACTTCCGGGCCGCCTTGAGCACGTTGGAGGCCTTGCTCCCATCGCGGGAGACCCCGCACTCCACCCTGAGCTCCTCCAGGGGAACCCACCGCCCCCAGTAGGCGAGGATCATGGCCAGGGCGGCGGCGCCGCATTCCACGGCCTCCATCTGGAGGATGGTGGGCACCTTGGCCCGGCGGTTCTTCACCTTCGGGTAGGTGGTGGGTTCGAGCGCCTGATCCTGATCGTTGGCCATCGTCACCTAGCTCAGTCCGAGGGTTCTACGGAAGATCGGGAGCACGTACGAGATGGGCCGTTTCTTCTCCACGGTCACGTTCCCCGTGCAGATGGTTCCGCTGAAGACCTTCATGGGTGGTCCCTTGGAGGAGGACCACGCGAAACCGCTGGGGGTGGTGGGATCCAGGAGGAGCTCCACCGCCACCTCGATGGGAGCGGTCTTGCCCGTCAGCTCCTGGATGAGCTTCTCGTTGCGGAGCACGCGGCGCAGGCCCTCGGGGGTGACGGGGTAGTCCGAGACCGTCTCGACCCTGCCGAGCATGAAGCCGTACTCCTCCGGCCGCACGGTGGTGGGGGAGACGTAGACCTCCATGCCGGGCCGGACCTTCTTCCCCTCGGCAGCGGGGATGTAGATGATGGCCTTGATGGGCTTCTCGGCGGATTCCAGCGTCACGAGACGGCTGCCTGCGCGGACCTGGTCCCCGGCCTCCACGGCGACCTCCACCACGCGTCCCGAGAAGGGGCTGACGATGTTGGAGGTGGCCTCCAGCTCGTTCTCCAGCTCCTTGAGCTGCTGGCGCACGTCCTCGACGCGGTTGCCCACCCCTGCCTGCTGGGCCTGGAGCTGGGCGATGTTCTGTTCCACGGCGGTGAGCTCCGCCCGCGTTCGCATGAGCGTGGTGTTGGTGAGCAGACCCTTGGCCACCATCTCCTCCTGGGTGGCGATCTTCCTGCGGAGCTCCGTGGCCTGGGACCGGTACCGGGAGAGGAGGCGCCGCTGGGCCGAGGTCTGGCGGCTTCCCTGGCTCTCCAGCCGGGCGAGGTCGTCGCGGGTGTTCTGGATCTTCAGGCGGAGGGCGGGACGGTCGAGACGAGCGATGACGGTACCCTTCTCGATGAAGTCCCCGGGACGGACGAGGACCTCGGAGAGCCGCCCGCTGGTGGTGCTCGTGATGTCCAGCACCGACTCGCCGCGGATCAGCATGCCCTTCCCCGTGACCTTGATGGAGATGGTTCCCACCACGCTCCAGACGATGATCGCGAGGAGGAGGCAGCCGATGGCGCCCAGCGCCAGCCACCCCGCGGGGGAGGTGATGTGCATGAGCTCGTCGAGTCGCTCCGGTGAGGAGAGTTTCTCGAGCGCCGCCTTGCGGAAGAGCTTGCTGGGATCCATGAGTAGTTTTCCCCGGCCTGTCAGCCTGTGCTCATGATGTGACCCCCCCGGCCACATCGAGGTCCGAGAGGTGGAGCCCCTCCACGATCACGTGCCCCTCGTCGATCCGGAGATCGACCAGCGTTCCGGTCTCGAAGCGGAGCCGTGTCAGCAGGGATGCCATGTTCTGGCGTGCGCCCACCAGGAGGATTTCCTGCTGAACCTGTTGCTCCTGGGTCAGGATGAGGTCGATGGCGGTGCTTTCACCCGCCTCGAACCTCTGGATCTCGGCATCGAGCGCGGCGTTCTGCCGTTCCAGACCCCGGGCCCTCTTGAGGACCTCGGCCATGGCCTTCTGGAGCGAGACGGCCAGGTCCTCCACGGTGTTGAGGATGGTCCTCTCCAGATCGCGCCGCTGGATCCGCCCCTGTTCCTCCAGGGACCGGGCCTGCATGAAGCGGCCCTGTGCCACCCTGTTGGCGAAGGGGAGCTCGAAGTCCAGCACCACGCGGAAGCTCGGCCCCGCTGCGAAGTCGGTGATGGCGTTGCCCCAGCCCTTGAAGAAATCGGTGGCCTGGGTGATGTCGCCCCCCTCCTCGAGGCCGGCGTACGCGAAACCGAGCTGGAGATCCACCCGCCGCTTGAGGTCGAAGCGGGCGGCCTCCGACAGGATCCTCGAGGCCTCCAGACGGTCGGCGGCCGCTGCGAGGTCGTAGCGGCGTTCCAGGGCCATCCGCCCGAGCTCGCCGGGGTCCCAGGCCGGGATCTCGAAGTCCGGCGGGAGCATGGGGAGAGCGTCGGCCGCCAGCGGCGCCTGTTCGATGTCGGAGACCTCGACGCCCATGGCGTCGGCCAGGGACACGCGGGCGCTGATCACGCCCTGCCGTGCCGCGGCCACGGAGCCGCGGGTCCGCTCGAGCCTGGCCCTCACGAAGTCGAGGTCGGCTCTCGGGAGCTCGTCCGCGGCCACCAGGGACTTCGCCATCTCCAGCAACCGTTGCTCCAGGGCCTCGGACGCCTCGAGGAGGTGGAGGCGTTCCTGGGCCGCCGCGAGGCTCCAGTAGGCGAGGGCGACGGCCTGGACCTGTGCAGCGATGGTGTGGGCCTCGCTCTCGAGGGCTGCCCTGGCGCTCGCCTGCGCCGCCCGCTCGGGGGCTCCGGTGGACACGGTGCCCCGCCCCTTGCCCAGGGGAATATCGAGGGTGAGCCCGAGGACCGACCGGACCGTGTCGGGGATCCCCTTGCCCCCGTAGCTGGGACTCCGGGGCTTGCCGTGGTAGTTGTCCTGGACCGAGGTCAGCATGACGGTGGGCTGCAGGAGCATGCCGTTGCGGAAGAGCTTGGCCAGCCGGAGGTCGAGGGAGACCGTCAGGGTGTCGTTGAGGGTGGGGATCATCCCCATCTTCCGGAGGTTCTCCCGCTGGGTGTAGGCGGTGATGTTGAGGATGTCCACGATGTTGGCGGCCTCCCGGCGGTTGGCTTCGACGAGGGCGGCCGCGATGTCCTCGGCTCCGGAGGCCTCGGCGAGGGACAGGAACAGCTCCATGTTGGCCTGCTGTCTGGCGGAGATGCAGATGGGCCGGTTCCCGATGGTGAGGTCGAATCCCCGTCCGCAGTCGGCGAAGACGAAGCCCTCCTCGCTCTCGTTCAGCTGGCGCTCCAGGTCATCGGCCACGCTCTGGAGGTTCTCGGCGAGGATCCGGAACAGGTCCCTCTTCTGCTTCTCGGCGTCGAGCTGGGCCTGGGTGAGGTGGATCCGGTTGTACTCGGCGGAGAAGATCATGCCCAGGCCGAGGTCGAAGGGGCCCGTGTTCTGCCGGAGCAGGCCCTCGGAGGCCAGGGTGTTCTCGCGGGCCAGCTGGATGGTGGGGTTCCGGGAGAGCGCGATGCGGGCCGCGTCCGGGAGTGCGATGGCCCCGCCGGATGCGGCCTGTTCCTGTCGGGCCGGCTCGGCTTCCTGAGCGGCTGGTGTGGCGATCGGCGTCAGGACCAGACCCGCCGCGAGGAGGCCCGCCGGCAGGCAACGGAGCGGTGGAGGCATGGTGCGCATGGTCCACCTCCCCTCAATCCACCCGGGGCGGCGTGACGAGGTCGGCAGCGGCGATGGAACCGCTTCCTCCCGCCTCGGTGAGCAGCGTGCCCGTCTCGTAGCGGAGACGTGCCAGGAGCCTGGCGTAGGTCGCCTCGGCAGCCACGAGGGACAGCTGGGCCGTGAGCTGGCGCTGCTCGGTGGTGATCGTGTCGATCACCGTCGAGGCCGAGAGACGCAGACGCTCCATCTCGGTCTCCACGGCGCGTCCGTAGGCTTCCACGGCGGCCCTGTAGCGCGCCACCTGACGGGCCGCCTCGCCGAGAGTGCGGGCCGCCTCCACGACATTGAGCCCGATGAGCCGTTCCAGGTTGGCGTTGGAGATCCGGGCCTGTCGGTAGAGGGCCTCCTGCTGGGCGAGGCGGCCCTCCTGGATGTTGTTGGCGAAGGGGTAGTCCACGTTGAGGGCGATCCGGCCGCTGGGTCCCGCCCAGTCCCCGGTCAGCGAGTCCTTGATGCCGGTGCCGGCGGCGTAGCTCTCGCCCAGACCGCTGGCCGAGACCTCCAGCTCCAGGTCGAACACCCGCCTGAGATCCAGGAGGGCCGCACGGCTGAGCACCTTCCCGGAGCTCTCGAGGAGCCGGGATGCCCTCAGGTCGAGGCGGCGCTCCAGGGCCACGGAAACCAGGGGCTGCGGGGAGAGTGACCGCAAGAGGTCGTCGCCGGGAAGAGCGGGGAAGCCGTCGGAGGCCAGCGGGGCGATCCCCTCGCCCCGAAGCTCGAGGCCGATGGCGTTGGCCAGCGCGATCCGGGCCGTCTGCAGACGCCGCCTGGCCGCCTCCACACCGGCCTCGACCTCGGCGACCCGGGCCTCGGTGCGGGCCAGCTCCGACCTCGGGATCTCGTCGGCGTCGATGAGCGTCCGGGTGGTCTCGAGGATCTTCCGGTTCAGCTCGAGCGAGGTCTCCAGCACCTGGAGGCTCTCCTGGGCGGCCACCACGTCCCAGTACGCCAGCAGCGTGGTGTAGGCGTTGAAGGACACGGCGTGGGCGAGGGCCGCCTCGCTGGCCTCGTGGTCGATCTGTGCCGCACGCTCCCTCGCGCCGGTGGACTCCACGCCCCGTCCGCGGCCGAGGGGGATGAGGACCCGGAAGCCCAGGGTGGAGGTGTAGGCATCGATCACCCCCATCCCCCCGTCGTCCACGTCATGTTTCTTGCCCTTGTAGTTGGCGCCGGTGCCCGTGAGATCGTAGAAGGCCGAGATCGAGATGCCACTCCGGAACTGCCTGTCGAGACTCAGGTTGAAGTTGGCGTTGAAGCTCTGGATCACGTCGGGCACGTCGCCGAGCCGGTCCAGCTTGCCGGAGAGATCACTCTCGGTCTCCAGTGCCTGGGCAAGCCCCTCCTCGACGGCCTGGGCCTGCCTGTCGAGGAACTCGAGGATGGCGTCGCGGAAGGCGTCCTTCTGGTCCTCCGGTGCTGTCTCGTACATCTGGATGAGGAGCTCGTACTGTGCCTGGGCGATGGGATCCGTGAAGCCCACGGAGCCGGGGTCGCCGCCGGATTCCCAGACGTCCCGGACGTCGTTGAGCTCGCCGAGGCTCCTCTGGTACTCCTCGATGGCGTTGCGCGCGGTGTCGAGCCGATCGGCGAGGTCGTCCCTCCGCTTCTGCTCCGCCTTCTTCTCCTTGGCGGTGAGCCGGCTCTGGGTGTACTCGTAGGAGAGCCCGCCGTAGAGGGTGGTGTCGAACTGGCCGGTGGCCTCGGTGGCGAGTCCCAGCCTGAACATCGTGTTCTCCTCCTGGAGCCGGATGTTGGGCTGGTGTTCCAGGGTCATCTTCACGGCGTCCAGGGCCGAGATGGTCCCCGTGGTGACGATCCCGGGCTCCCAGACCCGGGCCTGTCCGGTGACGGGAGTGCTCTCCCCGGCCACCAGGGGCATGGCAAGCCCGAACAGAGTCACTGCGAACGCTGCCAATACGATGGTGATCGTCGTGCCTGGCTTCATGGCTCCTCCTCCTTCGGATCGGCCCCTGCCGGTGTTCCCTGCCCGTGGCCAGCGGAACCCTGGTGGTCCCCGTCATCTCGCTGGCCGGTTCCGGACCGGGAGTGATCGTGGTCCTCACTCCCCACCTGGGGGAGGGTCAGTTTCTTCGAGGTGCCCCGCGTCTCGGCCGTGAGACCCACGTGGGGCGCGCACCTCCGGCGCACGAAGGCCACCATGGCCGGATGGTGGGCGGGGGCGACCAGCGTGCCGGTGGTGAAGGACGTACCCTTCATGCGGCGCAGGGACTCGGCGTACAGGGTGATGAGCAGGCCCCTCCGCCCGAGCTCGGGGTGGATGAAGCTGCAGGTGTAGCGCAGGAAGTGGGGCCCCAGGGCGTGGTTGATGATCCAGCCCACGATGGCGCCGTGCCTCCGGAGGGCCATGCTCGTCACGGGCTCGAAGCCGTCCGCCTCGAAGTCCCACGGCCGCAGGTCCTCCGCGATCCAGCCGGTGACCGCGTCCGAGGCCTTCAGAGCGGCCTTCTCGGTGTCGGTCACCTCCGCCCATGGGATCGCCTCGAAACCGGGACGGACCCTGAGGCGCATCCAGGGAATCCGGTCCAGGTCCTCCACCGAGAAGCGGACCAGCACCGTCCGTAGGGTGGGCTGATCCCAGCCCAGCCGGGTGAAGATCCGTTCCACAGCCGTGGTGGAGGCCTTGCCCGTGGTGTACACGGCCCTGATCCGCTCGAAGCCGCGCCGTGCCACCTCGCGCTCGGTGGCGGCGGTGAGGAGTGTGCCGAGGCCCTGGCCGCGAAGGGAGGGCGACACCCACAGGGACAGGAGCTCCGGATCACGGCCCGACTCGACCGGAAGCTCCGACAGGGCCAGGCCAGCCGGTCGATCCCCCACGAAGAGGCCGATGGCCAGGGGTTGGATCCGGGGAGCGTTCCGTGCGTCTTCGTGCCGGGTCGTCGGGGTGAGCGCGAGGAGATGGCGGTAGGCCGGGAAGGTCATCTCCCTGAAGGGCTCGCCCTCTCCGGGCTCCAGGACACCGAGCTGGGGATCCACGGGGCTCATGCGGGCCTCCGTCGGGTCGGGGGGCGGAAGGACAGGACCGACGGAAGCTCTCCGGGCCTGGCCATCCGGAGGCAGGCGTGGCCGATGCCTGCAAGGCCCTGGAAGAATCCGGGTGGCTCGGACGAGGCACCTCCCCCTCGTCCCAGTGCGAAGCGACCCCGTTCAAGGTTCTGCCGCATCACCCCTCCCATCATCGCCTCCGCTGCCGCGATCAACTCCGGGCGGTGGCGGAGGAGGCCTGCTTCCAGCACGATATCTGTGCGCCCGAGGGTACCACAACAGAGGTGGTGGGGACCACTGGAAGGCGTCCCGAGTGTTGTCTCCAACGCGACCTCGAGCTCCCGGGCCACGTGCTCTCCGGATTCGATGGCCATGAGCTCCAGCCGGGCGAGGGCGATGCCGGGGGCGCCGTGACACCACGCCGTCATGGGGATCCTTCGTGGTGGCTCGCCGGTTTCCGTGTCCACGACGAGGGGCCAGTTGCGGGATTCCGGGTCGAAGACCGTCCGCTCGAAGGCCAGACCCTCCCGGATCGACTCCAGGAGCCGCCGGTCCGGTCTGTGCCGCTGAAGGCGTGCCAGCGCCGTGACGATGCCGCTGGCGCCGTGGGCGAATCCGGCGACGGGGCGATCGTGGATCGTGGGCCAGCCACCGGCCTCCTCGCCCGAATGGACCTGCCGCTGCACGAGGTGCTCTGCGCAGATGCCAGCCCGGTCGAGGAGCCACTCCTCCCCGGTGAGCTCGTGGAGACCGGCCAGGGCCAGGAGGGCACCGGCCGAACCGGCGACCACGTCGAGCCTCCGGTCCTCCCGGATCCTGCCGGGCTCCAGCAGGCGGGCCACCCGGGAGGCCTTCTCCACGAGTGCCGGTTCACCGAGGAGATGGCCCGCCAGGCCCAGCGTGTGGACGAGGCCCCCGAGGCCGCTGCAGATGCCGATGGTCTCGTTCTCGAGAAAGGACCGGTACCGTGGCTTCTCCAGAAGGGGCCCCACGAAGTCCAGGCTCCGGTGTGCCAGCTCCTTCCAGCGGTCCTCCCCGGTGACCCGGGCCAGGGAGGCGAACAGGAGTGCGGGGCCACACGCCCCGTCGTAGAGCGCATGGGGGATGCCGCCGGTCTCCAGGACGCGCCCCGGCACCAGCCAGGTCAGTGCACCGTCCTTCCCCACGACGGCCAGCTCTTCGAGCCGGGAACCGATGCTGCACGCGACCTCGAGCAGCACGGTCGGGGACACGCCGGGGGAGGGGGTGGGGGAGTCCGTTGCGGGGGCGGGGGCTTCCTCCGGGACCGCGTGACCGGGCGGCTCCAGGATCATCTCGAGGATGCGGACCTGCCGGTCCAGGTCGCGGTCGTCCAGGGCGGCCAGACGGTGACGGAAGGCCTCCATGCCGGAGAGGTCCAGGGTGCCGTCCAGGGGCCGTCCCCCACCGTCCGGGATCGCCTCCGCCTCCACAGGCACGGTGAACCGCGGCAGGTCCAGCCCCTCCAGTGCCCGGCGTTCCACGGAGACCAGGGGCCAGACGGGCGGCGGATCCGGGAGACGAAGTAGGGGGCGGTTCAGCGACTCCAGCAGCAGGCTGGCTGCGAGGGAATCCTTCTGGTACCGGGGTTGGAGCATGCTGCGCAGCACGAGGACGTAGAGATGGCTGGGCCGGAACACGACGCGCGTGGAGAGGCCCTCCAGGGCGGGCACGAAGCCACCACCCTCCAGGAGTTCGTCCCGGGAGCGCATGAAGATCCGGTAGGCGGCCTCGAAGCCATCGCGGAGTGCTTCCACGTGGCCGGAGGGATCCACCGGCTCGCCATCGACGCAGAGAACGTTGGCGCCCCGGGGAGCGACGGCGTTCTCCTCCCTGACATCGAGCCGGTCCGTCCCGATGCCGGTCCACCTGCGGCGTCCGGTGGCGAGGCGGTACCCCCCCCGGCCCAGGATTCCCCCGATCTCCACCGGCGTGCTGCCGGGTCTCTCCTGCCGGAAGCTCAGAAGGCCCGTGGCCAGGAATGAACGCTGGAGCGCCGACCGGAACGGGTCGTCCTCCCGGGACGTTCCGGTTCCTGCGGCGGGGTGCCGCAGCGCCGGCTGGAGCAGGGTCTCGAGGTCCACCACCACCGGCCCCTCCCCGGTGGCGACGACGTTGTCCATGTGGAGGTCCGTGGCACCGAGGACATGGGTCACGCAGAGGAGTGCCCCGGCCCGACGGAACCACCGGTCGAGGGACTCCCGGTCCCCGGGCTCCCCGGGCCGGACGTACTCCATCCAGCCGTACGACCCCCGCGGGAGGGCCCGTACCGCACGGGGCACCGGGTCCAGCCCGTGGGTCTCGAGCCAGGCCAGGACCTGCGGCAGTGCGGCCTCCGCGTCCACGGCCCGTGGCTTGTAGACCACCCGGAGACCCGATTCGAACTCCAGGATGGCGACCCGCCGGCCGCCGGCGTGACGGTCGGACAGGCCGGCCTCCACGTGGCGGATCCTGCCGGGAGTGTGGCCGTCCGAGAGCTCGCGGGCCAAGAGCTCCCTGTCGGCATGGATCCTCTCGAGCATCTCGGCCGTGGAGGCGATCCAGGTGTCCAGCACCCTGCACAGCTGGCGCGCGAGGGCGGGGTACTCCTCGAAGAGTGGGAGCAGCCCGCGGCGCAGCTGGTGCTCCACGAAGGCACCATAGGCTCCGTTCCGGCTTCCACCCGTTCCTCCACGGAACTGCTCGAAAGCGGCCATCGCGCACAGATCGGAGACCTGGTGCACAAGGTGCCGCGCGAGATCCCCCATGGCCGCTCGCGCGAGCAGGGGAAAACCGCTGGTACAGGCCTTTCCGAGTCCCTCCAGGGCGAAGGTGGCCACTCTGGCCCAGATCTCGAAGAATGGCAGCTCACGTTCCAGGCCCAGCTCCTGGACCACCGGGGACGTCACTGTCGACGGATCCCCCACGAATGTCACGAGAGCCTCGAGCCGCTCCAGCCATTCCATGCCCGGAGCACCCCGGGGCGCGTCGGTACCGAGCGAGGTCGCCAGGACCTCCCGGGTGTCCTCCGGTGTCAACCCGTCCCAGGCCAGGCGCCGTCCGAGCGCGACTGATCCTCCCACTGCCTTCTGCCACCGCTCGAGGAGCCCGAGCGTCCGATCGGTATCGGGACGGGGGTGCCCGGACCGGTCACCTCCAGGGGCGAGGTGCTCGGCCAGGGTCCTGGCCCTCGATACGACGCCACGGAGGGGGTGCTCAGCCGGGCGGGGCCCGTTTCCGGAGGGGGAACCATGGCCACCCGCCCCCGGTGGACGGGTGGCCCGGACGTGCGAACCGAGTTTGGTGCGTTCTGGCACGGGTTTCAGCAGGAGTCAGAAGACACCCATGTCGGTTGTGATCTCCACGTGGGTGCCGATGCCCTTGATGTCGTTGCAGGTGTACTCGGTCTCGCCCTTGCCGCCGGCGACCATCTCGAGGTCGGCGTCGGA
>JAMOWA010000038.1 GCA_027061805.1 Thermoanaerobaculia bacterium
TCGCCCATCTGATCCTCATGAACAAGACGGGACGGCGCGCCCTGTGGCGCGCCGTCCCGGATGTCTGTCCTCCCGGGCGAATCCACGACCTCCGGTCATGCTCCGGGGCCCCACCCCCGGCCGGGTTCGTGTTTCCCATGAACCGTCCTCACTGCCGGAACGCGAGGATTCCCCACCCCGTCAGCCCGGATCGTGCGGCCCGGTGCCCGGCCGGGCCACCATCCCCGGCCCGGAACACCCTCCTTGACACCCCCCCTCCCCGGCCCCATACTTTCCGTGGTTCTTTGAGCTGACGTCTCGATTTCGTGCGTCTCCATTGGGGGTGCCCCCGTGCCGACCCGGTCCGGAAGGACCTGGCCCGCGGGGCTGAGAGCAGACCCCTCGAACCTGATCCGGATCATGCCGGCGGAGGGAAATGGAAGCACGGCGCCGCACCCTCTTCCCGTCCGGCCCCCGTGCCCTCCTCCCTCCCCACGGGCATGGGGAGGTCCCACATGAGCGCCGTGCGCAGGTTGCTCCTCGTTCTCACCATCGCCGCCTCGATCCCGGCCGTGTCCACGGCCGCGGAAGCGGTCCTCACGGGCCGTGTCCTCGACACCACCGGCCGCCCCGTGCCGGGGGCCCTCGTCGTCCTCGACGTTCCCGGACAGGCCCTCCGCACCGTCAGTGGGGGGGACGGAACCTTCTTCCTCCCCACGCCCCCCGGAGCCCGGCCGCCCCTGGAGCTTCGGGTGGAGGCCCCCGGCTTCGAATCCCTCACGGTCGAGGTCGGGGCCCCCGGCCGACCCGTGGAGGTCGTGCTGGTCCCACGGGCCACCTTCGCCGACACGGTGGAGGTCACCGCCGGCCGTGCCACCGCCGGCGAGACGCCCGTCACCTTCTCCAACGTCACCCGGGAGCGGATCGACCGCAGCTACTGGGGCCAGGACGTTCCCATGCTGCTCACGCAGGTCCCGGGGTTCAACGCCACCAACGACAGCGGCAACGGCATCGGCTACTCCTACTTCACGCTCCGGGGCTTCGACATGCGCCGGACCTCGGTCCAGCTCAACGGCGTGCCCCTCAACGACGCCGAGTCCCACGGCGTGTTCTTCATCGACCTGGCCGACTTCCTCTCCACCACCCAGGACATCCAGATCCAGCGGGGCGTCGGCCTCAACGCGTACGGGACCAGCGCCATCGGGGGCACCGTGGACCTGAGGACCCGTCCCCCCCTGGCCGAACGGCGCCTGCGGTTCTCCTCCATGGGAGGCTCCTGGGGTACCAGGCGCTTCACCCTGGAGTACGACACGGGCCTGTCGAAGGACGGCTGGGCGGCCACCTTCCGGCTCTCGAAGGTGGACAGCGACGGCTACCGGGAGCAGTCCTGGGTGGAGATGTGGAACTACTTCGCCACCGTCCGGCACCTGGGGGAGCGCTCGATCCTCACCCTCACGCTCTTCGGCGGCCCGGAGGACACCCACCTGGCCTACTACGGCGTGCCGAAGGCCTATCTGGAGGGCGAGATCACGGGCGACCGGCGGCACGACCGGCGCTTCAACCCCCTCACCTACCCCGACGAGGTGGACCACTTCTTCCAGCCCCATTACCAGCTCACCCACGCCTGGCAGGTGACTCGGGACCTCAGTCTGGAGAACACCCTCTACTTCTTCCAGGGCGATGGCTACTTCAAGCAGTACAAGACGGACCGCTGGATGCCCGAGTACAACCTTCCCCCCTACGAGCTGCCCGACGGCACCCCGGTGGACCGGACTGACCTGGTGCGGAAGCGGTCGGTTGACGAGTGGGACGCCGGCTGGATCGGCCAGGCCGTCTGGAGCCACCTCGGGGGGAGGGCCTCGCTCCGCGGCGGTCTGGCGCTGCGGTTCCACCAGGGGCACCACTGGGGCGAGGTCGTGTGGGCGGAGTTCTATCCACCCGGTCTACCCCCCGACCAGCGCTACTACGACTACCGGGTGGACAAGCGGACCGTCCAGCCCTTCGTGGAGGAGACTGTGGACCTGGGGCGGGACTGGACGCTCATGGGTGGGGTCACCCTGACCACGCACCGCTACGAGCTCGGGAGGGACCGGCGCAAGGGGGTGGCCTTCGACGAGTCCTGGACCTTCCTCCTCCCCCGCCTCGGCCTGACCTGGCGTCCCTCCGGCGGCTTCAGCGTGTTCGCCAACATCTCCAGGGGGGCCCGCGAGCCCGCCTTCCGGGACATCTACGACCCACAGGACTACTGGTCGCAGCGGGTGGACCTGGACCCCGAGGAGCTCACGGACTGGGAGCTGGGGGCCGAGCAGCGCTGGGACACCGGTTTCGCCCGGCTGAACCTCTACTGGATGCACTTCACCAACGAGATCGTCTGGGCCGGCTCCCTGGACGACAACGGCGTTCCCGTGACCGCCAACGGCGCCCGTTCGAACCACCGGGGCATCGAGCTCGAGGCGGGGTGGACCCCCGTGCCGAGGTGGGGCGGACGCCTGGCACTCTCCTGGTCCCGCAACACCTTCTCCGACTTCGTGGAGTACGGATGGGACGGCGAGCCCGTGGACCACTCCGGCAACCGTATCGCCGGCGTGCCCGACTGGCTGGCCAGCCTCCAGCTCACGGGGGGCGCCGGGCCGATCGACGCCCTGCTCACCTTCCGCTACGTGGGCGAGTTCTACCTGGACAACACCGAGGACCTCCGCAAGGACCCCGGTGGCCGGGAGGAGCCCGGCCACATCCACCGGACCAACGACGACTTCCTGACGGTGGACCTCTCGCTGCGGGCCGACCTGGGCCGGCGGGCGGCCCGGGCCATCGCCGCCCGCCGCATCCTCCTGGACCTCCGGGTGGACAACCTCCTGGACGAGCTCCACACCACCTTCGGGTACATGGACTGGACCGAGCCCGCCTGGATCCCCGCCGCCACCCGGAGCGTCTACGCCGGGGTGACTGTGGCGTGGTGACAGAAAAAGAGAGTGAGAACCTGAAGAGGACAGAGCAACGGGCAAGGAGTGAAGCGTTGTCCCGCCGTGTGGGCCTGACCTGAACGAGGCGGGCGGAGGGGCACGGGACCAGGTCCGTCAGATCCGTGCAATCCGCGGCTCACTCTCCCGGGCCGGTGGGGGCCGGTATCGCGGAAATCCACCTCGATCCAGGACTCTTGCAATCGGTTCACCATTCACGCGGTCGATCAGGGATTCACGCCACCTCCACGACCTTCACCAGGTTGGTGGTCCCTGGAGTGTTGAGGGGTGTGCCGGCCACCACGATGACGCGATCACCGGGCTCGGCGAGGCCGTGCTCGAGGACCCACGCGCGGGCCAGGTCCCAGGCGGCATCGGTGCCCGGAAAGGCCTCCACGGCGGCGGGGATCACACCCCAGCTCAGACCGAGCTGGCGCAGTACCTCGGGGCGGGGAGTCAGCGCGACCACGGGAACGGGTGGCCGGTATCGGGCCACGAGCCGGGCCGTCGCCCCCGATGCGGTGGCGGCGACGATGGCCCGGCCTTCCAGATCACCGGCCAGCCGGCAGGCCACGTTGGCGATGGCGTCGGCGGTGGTCCATGGTGCTCCCCCGGGCCCGGCCTCCAGGAACCGTGCCGTGTCGAGCGAGGGCTCCACGGTCCGGGCAATGCGGTCCAGAGTGCCCACGGCCTCCACGGGGTACCGCCCCACCGCGGTCTCCTCGGAGAGCATCACGGCGTCGGAGCCGTCCAGGATGGCGTTGGCCACGTCACTCGCCTCGGCCCTCGTGGGCCGTGGGCTCGCCACCATGGAGCCCAGCATCTGCGTGGCGGTGATCACGGGTTTCGCCGCGGCGACCGCCGCCCGGATGATGCGCTTCTGGATGAGGGGGACCTGTTCCGGGGGGAGCTCCACGCCAAGATCACCCCGGGCCACCATGAGGCCGTCCACCTCCCCGGTGATCTCCTCCAGATTCTCCACGGCCTGGGGCTTCTCGATCTTCGCCACCAGGAGGGGGGGCGCTCCGCCGCCGGAGAGGGCCTCCCGGACCGGCAGGAGGTCCTCCACCGTGCGGACGAAGGACAGGGCCACCACGTCCACGCCCTCCTCCAGGCCCACCTGGAGGTCGAGCCGGTCCTTCTCCGTGAACGCCGGGATGCTCAGGGCGCTGTGGGGGAGGTTGACACCCTTGTGGGAGCCGAGGCGCCCCCCCACCAGGACCTCGCACACCACCACGTCCCCCTCCACGCGGGAGACCCGGAGCTCCACGGCTCCATCCGCGAGGAGGATGGGATCGCCCGGGCTGACATCGTCGGCCAGGCGCGGGTAGGACACCGGAAGTGTGCCCGGTGGCGGGAATGCCACTCCCGTCAACCTCACCTGGTCTCCCGGAGCCACGAGGACGCCTTCGGGAGGCAGCTCGCCCAGCCGGATCTTCGGGCCGCCGAGGTCCTGAAGGATCGTGATCTCGCGCCCCATGTCTGCCGCAACAGCGCGGAGGCGCCGGATGGTCTTCCGGTGGATCTCCCGGTCACTGTGGGAGAAGTTCAGGCGAATCACGTCGGCACCCGCGTCCAGGAGGGCGCGGATGCCTTCTTCGGACGAGGTGGCCGGCCCCAGCGTGCAGACGATCTTGGTTCTTCGCATGATGTGACGCCCCCGGTGGCCATGCTACACCGGGCCGCCGTCCCGGTGGCACGCCGCTCCTGCAGGATGGCTCCATCAGATTCCGGCTGTGCCGCCGATGCTCGTGACCACCGGATGTGCCGGGAACCTCGTCTCCGGGACGGTGGCGGGGTTCGGGACTCATTTTCTCGGACCGGACGCTCCGTGTGGACACCTGAGGTACGTGCCAGCCCGGATCATTCATGTTCACGCATGTTCACGATGCCTCGACCGTGCGATGCGATCCGCCATTCCTGGCGGCGGTTTCTCGACTCTGTCGCTCCCCCGCCTTGCGAGAACACCACGAGCAACGGCGCCTCGCACCGGACCGGACGATCTCGGTGATCCTCCCCTCCTCGGTGTCCGCGATGATGACCACCGTGGTCCATGGTGACACGATCCGAGACCCCCCGCCGGACGGAGAAAACGATTTCAGCGAAAGGCTGTACCATGGTCCCGACACGAACCGGCCCGGGAGCCGGCGCCGAGGACCATCGCACGTGGAAGACCACACCGCCAGCTGGACCCCATCCGAAGCCGGGTGCGGGGGACATGCCTCCCGTCCCGGGATGCCGGTGGTGGGGGATATCCTCGCCGGACGGTTCCTCCTGGCCGCGGTCCTTGGCAGGGGCGGGTCCGGGACCGTCTTCGCAGGCAGATCCATTTCTATCCCACGGTCATCCTCGTCTACTGGCCGGCGAGGGACCAGTGGCAGGTCCCCCTGGAGCATCCCGGCCATCTCCGCATCATCCAGGGCATCCCCGATCCGATCCGGCCCTCGATCCGCTTTGCAGGGGTGACCAACCGGCCCCTCATGACCCCCGTGGCGGGCGTGATCACCCTCGACCCCACCGTCAGGCTCTTTGGGCCGGAGCGACTCCAGCCCACCGGCATCAGGACGGTCTCCGGCGCCTCCTGGAACTGGTACACGCTCCTGTCTCCGGAGAACCGGTGGTTCTTCAATTCCCAGGCTCGCCTGGCTCCCACCGTGGATGGTGGCTGCACGCTTGTCTCCACCGATGGCACCTGGATCGGGCTGGACCGCTGGGGCAACCCGGTCGGGGGACCCAACGCAGGAAGAGACCTCCGGAACTCCAGATTCATCTTCCTCTCCGGCCTGTACCGGCTCGAAAAGAACTGCACCCTTGCCGCGAGAAGTGACGTGGTCGCGGAGCTGACAGCGGAGCTACGGCGTACCACCGCGACCCTCCTCCAGGAACCGGCCTATCGGATCTCGCTGGCTCTGGTGGAGGCGCGGGCCTGGGCCCACACAGGAAGCCTGCAGGAGGGGATCGCCGTCCTCGAGAATACCCTGCGGGAGCACCGGAACGAGGACCTGGTGTTCCGGCTCGGGCACCTCCTCGCGCTCTCCGGTGCACTGCACCGTGCCGTCCAGATTCTCGAGCCCATGGTCAGCACGCCATTCTCGCCCAGAAGCGACTTCGACTGCCGCCTGCTCCTCCATCGGGTGGCCATCGAGCTCGGGGACACCGAGCTCGCCGACCGGTGCATTCTCGGCCTCACGATGAACCGCACGAGGGATCCGGAGCTCGGCGCCCATGCGGCACTCCGGGCCCGGGCGCACCTGTGGTGGGACCTGATCACGGAGACCGACTGCCGCGTCCGGTCATGGAGTCACGAACCCGCGGGTGGAGCGCTGGCCTGTCTCGCCCGGTGGCGCAGGGGATGGACACTCCCCGGGGACCCGGAGGCCATGAGGAACGAGGCCCGGACGAATCCGGACGCCCCCTTCGAGTTTCCCATCGCCGAGGCTGCAGCCATGCTCGGACTCGACCGGATCGATGACGCCATCGTCCGCCTGGAGACCCTCGACCCCGCCCTGAGGGCGGCCTCACGGGACGACTTCGGCAACCACCAGCTCCTGGACCTGAGCCGGGCGCTTCATGCGGTGGCGCTCGCCCGGTCAGGGAACGTCACGAAGGCCCGAGCCGAGGCAGCCTCATTGCTGAATGCACTGACTCCTGGCCTCCTCCCCGCCTCCCTCGCCCGGGAGGTGCTGGAGGGACGGTGGACCGAGTGAGACGTGAAACGAATGAGGCACTTACGTCGTGCCTGTCAGGGGTGGATGCGGCAGAATGGAGAGCATCGGCTCTTGCGCTCCCCCTCCCCCCTGCTCCCCTGCTCCCCTGCTCCCCTGCCAACGTTGCCGCACAGCACAGAACCCCCTCCTCGCGGAGGGGGCCCCTCACTTCTTCACTTCTTCACGCCCTGACGTCCCCGCGTTCTCATTCATCCCCGCCAACGGGGATGGAGGCCACGTCGCGACGCCTCAGGAACAGCGCCATGAACATGCCCAGCAGGGCCAGGAGCGTCCCGAGCCACACCAGTGAGATGAGGGGCTTGGTGGAGACGTCCAGGACCAGGCTCTCCGGTTTCGGGGGGGCGGGTGCCATGTCGGGGTCGAAGAGCAGGACCTCCACCGATCCACCCTCGGCGTCGATACGGCCCACCTCGAGCGTCATCCCTCCGCTGCCCGGAATGGTGACGGGACCGGAGACGGTCCCCCCCCTGACGTGCTGGACGATCTTCGTGGTCTCGCCACCCGCCTCCACGGTGAAGGGGATGTCGAAGTCGATCTTCCCCGCCTCGGGGTCGAAGCCGGACATGTCGAAGCCGTCAAAGGTGATCTTCACGCCCCTGTAGGCCAGGAACTCTCCGGTGTGGACCCTCACGTGCCGTGCGATGCCGCCTCCGAGCCCCAGGAGCTCCAGCCGCACGATGCCCGCCGAGGCGTTCATGCCGCCCACCCGGATCTTCCCACCGGAGGTACCCGGGATGTCCACGGCCACGGCCTGGACCCCCTGGTCCGTGGAGACGATGGAGGGTTCCAGCTCCACGGGCGGCTCACCCGGCCGCTCGAGCTTCACGAGCACACCAACGGTGATGGCACCGGGCACCGCGTCCTGGCGCGAGAGGTCGAAGCCCTCGAAGGTGAGCGTCCAGTCCTTGAAGGCCTGGCTCTGGCCCCTGGTCAGGGTCACGCTGCCGCTCACCGGCGCCTCCTCGGCGGGGTTGAACTCCACGGGGGCCACGTAGAGATCCGTGGTGAGGAAGTTCTTGATGTCCGGGTTGGCCACCAGCTGGTTGCTCTTGCGGTTCACCCACATCTTGGGCCTGAGCACGAACTGCCTTCCTCGCGGTGTGCTCACCTCCACCACCATGGCGTCCCGCGCGTCGGGGGTGGGCTTCTCCACCCCCTTGAAGGTCAAGGTGTAGCCCAGCACCTCGGTGGGCTCGTCCCGGGTGAGCCGGATCTTCTCGCTCTTCCCGTAGAGCCCCGCCGTCAGGAAGGCGAGCAGCATGATGCCCAGCCCGAGGTGGGTCACGTAGGCGCCCGCACCCCGCCACTGGCCCCGCCGGATGCGGACCAGCACCTCCCAGCCGTTGGAGAGCATGGCGAAGACCGCCGCCGCCACGTACACCACGTCCACCGGGCGCCGGACCCCGAGGGCGACCGCCACGGCCACCAGGACGGCCACGGCCGCCAGGATCCCCACAAGACGCTTCCTCGCCGAGGCGATGGTGCCCTTCCAGGCCAGGAAGGGGATCACCCCGATGAAGAAGCCCAGGACGATGGCCAGGGGCAGGCCGACCCGGTTGTAGAAGTCCGGCCCCACCTGGGCCGGCTTCTCCATCCACAGGCGGGTGATGAGCGGCGACGAGGTCCCGAGCGTCACCATGATGCCCAGGGCGGCCAGCAGGATGATCCCGATGACGAAGAACACCGTCCGGGAGAGGAACGGCTCGTCACCCTCCTCACCCGGAATCTCCCGCCACCGGAGGGCCAGGAGGAACAGAGAAACGAGCGTGAAGAAGGCCATGTTGAACACCAGCCACCCCGTGATGCCCAGGTCCACGAAGGAGTGGACGGAAAAGTCCGCCAGCACGCCCGACCGGGTCAGGAAGGTGGCGTAGACCACGAACATGTAGCCCGAGATGGCCAGGATGAGGTTCGTCTTGCGGAAGCGCTTGCGGCCCCTCTGGAGCAGCATTCCGTGGGCCAGTGCCGCCGTGAAGAGCCAGGGCACCAGCGAGGCGTTCTCCACGGGGTCCCACCCCCAGTATCCGCCCCAGCCCAGCGTCTCGTAGGCCCAGTAGCCACCCAGCATGATGGCGGCACCGAGCGTGATCAGCGAGAGCAGGACCCAGGGCAGCGTCGCCTTCGTCCACTCGTCGTACTTCCGCATCCACAGGGCCGCCAGGGCGAAGGCGAAGGGGATGGCCGTGGCGGCGTAGCCCAGGAACATCACCGGCGGGTGGATCACCATCCAGGGGTTCTGGAGCAGGGGGTTGAGCCCCTGCCCGTCCATGGGGATCATGCCGGCGGTCAGCCCCTCGTGGAAGCGGAACGGGTCCTGCCGGACCAGGAGCATGATGAGCGACAGCACCGTCAGGTTGTAGAAGATCATCACCCGGGACTCGTAGTACCGCGAGAAGCGGATCAGGAAGAGCCCCAGGATCGAGGAGCAGAGCACCCACAGCAGGAAGCTCCCCTCCTGCCCCGCCCAGAAGGTGGAGATCAGGTAGTTGAGCGGGAGCGAGTTGTCCGAGTAGGCCGTCACGTAGAAGAGCCTGTAGTCGTGGGTGAGCAGCAGGTACATGAGGAGACCCGAGGCCACGATGGTGGCCAGGGTCATGAGCACGTAGGCCTGCCGTGCGGGCTTCCGCCAGGCGTCGCCCCTCAGGGACAGGGCATAGGCCACGGTGGAGCCCAGGCCGAAGAGAAACGCGATCCACAGCAGCGCGGTTCCCGGCAGGTACATCAGTTCCTCCGAATCATTCCCGGTCGCAAGACGACCGGTTGGAAAACGCCGGGGCCCGGCCCCGGCGGAATGTGGCGTCAGGCCTCAGAGCCGTCCTCCGAGCCCTCGATGCCCTGGTACTTGGACGGGCACTTCACCAGGAGCTGCTCCGCGTGGAACACCCCGTCCCTGGAGCTCCCGATGGCCACGATCTGGGTGGCCTCCTCGAAGTTGCCCGGCTTGGTTCCCGAGTAGACCACGGGGAGCCGGACACCGTTCTCGTCCACCATGGTGAAGGCCAGCTCCTGGGAGTCCTCCAGCCAGCGCGTGGAACCCTCCACGAGGCTCCCGGCCACCTGGACCTTGTGGCCCGTGGCCATGGCCTGGTCGAACGAGACGTAGGCGGTCAGGTTCGACTTGAACGAGCTGGCGCCGTAGATCAGGAACGCCACGATGAGGACCCCCCCCACCGCGTACCACAGGCGGCGTTGCATCCTGTTGCCGCTCATGACCCCCCCCTCTCCAGCCGGCGGACCTTCCGGTCCAGCCGGAACACGTACAGAAACAGTCCCGCCCAGATGATGAGCGTGACCAGCATGATGCCACCGAGATCGCTCATAGGAGCTCCTCCTGTTGCCGGCGCCGCCGGATCCTCTCCAGCCGCACCTCGATAGAGTACAACCACCCCGCGAACACGGAAAATCCCGCCAGGGAGGCCATGAAGACCTGGAACATGCGCGAGTCCATCTTGATCTTGCCCTGGGTGTTGATGAAGGTGTCCGGATGGAGCGACCAGTAGATCCTGGGCACCACGAACACCAGGAACGGCACCGTCACGAAGGCCAGGACCGAGTACACGGCGGCCATGGTGGCCCGCCGCTCGGGATCCGGGATCGCCGCCCGGAGTGCGAAGTAGGCCGCGTAGATGAGCAGCAGGAAGGTGATGGAGGTCTCGCGGGGGTCCCAGTTCCAGTAGGAGCCCCACATGATCTTCGCGAAGATGGATCCGGTGACCGTGGCCAGCACGGCGAAGGTCAATCCCAGGGAGTTGGCCGCCTCGGCCCGGATGTCGTCCTCCATGTTCCGCCTGCGAAGGTAACGGATCGAGGCGATGCACGACCCCAGGAAGGCCACCGTGGCCACCCAGGCCATGGGCACGTGGAAGAACACGATCCGGCTCGACTGTCCCTTGAAGTTGGCCGCGGCCGGGGCCCACAGGAAGGCCGCCCAGATCACCAGGGCCAGCCAGGCGAACAGCAGCCAGGGCCAGACGGCCCGGAACCCGCCCTCCCTACTCATGCCACACCGCCGGAAACAGCACAACGGACAGGATCGTCATGATTCCTCCAAGCGAGATCACCGCCCTCAGGGCTTCCATCACCCCCTCGGGCGACCCCTCCGCTGCGGCCCGTGTTCCCTGGATCACGAAGATGAGGAGCGGGAGCAGCAGGGGCAGGGAGAGCACCGAGAAGAGCGCCCCCCGCGTCATGGCCCTGGCGATGATGGCGGCCACCATGGTGGTGGTCACCGCAAGAGTATACCCTCCCGCCGCCAGGATCCCCGCGAACCCCCACAGAGAGACCGGCCGGAAACCCATCAGCATGCCGTACAGTGGCACGAGGATCGCCATCAGGACAGCCAGGAGCGCAAGGTTGAAGGCCAGCTTGCCCGCCCAGACCACCAGGGGCGAGGCCGAGAGGCGCAGCAGGGGTGCCGTCTGGGTGTCCTCCTCCTTCACGAAGGAGCGGTCCAGCCCGGCCATGGACGCGAAGAAGATCACGATCCACAGGAGCGCCGACAGGAGGAAGGGCCGGTCGGCCTCGGCGATGCGGTACGGACCGATGGTGTACGAGACCGCCGCCAGCGTGGTCACCGCGAAGAGGCCCAGCGCGTTCAACGCCACGCGAGTCCGGAACTCGGTCCGGAGGTCCTTGACGAACACGGCGCCCGCCTCAGCCAGGAAGCGCCACATGCTCCGTCCCCCACTCCATCTCGCGCCGGTCGTTGGTGGCCAGGATCACCGTGGTGCCTCCCTCCCTCTGCCGCTCCACGAGCCCCTCCAGCCAGTCCTGGCCCGCGGGATCCAGGTTGGAGCCCGGCTCGTCCAGGAAGAGCACCTCCGGCTCGTGGAGCACGGCCTGGGCGATCTTGAGGCGCTGGTGCATCCCCGTGGAGAAGCCCGCCACCGGTGTCGTCCTGTCGGGATCGAGGCCCACCTCCCGGAGCAGAGCCCGGCACCGCTCCTCGTCGAAGCCCAGGCCCCGCACCGTGGAGAAGAAGCGCAGGTTTTCCATGGCGTCCAGCTCCCCGTAGAGCCCCATGGCGGGGGCCACGATGCCCAGGTGCTCGCGCCAGGCGTGCCGCGGCACCTCCCCGCCGCCGGCCCTCAGGTACCGTATGGTGCCACGGGTGGGCCGCACCAGGCCGCACAGGATTGTCATGAGGGTGGACTTGCCCGAGCCGTTGGGTCCGGTGATCACCAGCACCGAGCCGGGCTCCGCGCGTCCCGACACCCCGCGGAAGACGACCCTCAGGTCGAACCGCTTGGCCAGCTCCTCGAACTCGACTCGGACCCCCCCAACCATGGCCGGGAAGATAGCACAGTGGCACACATGTGACGCCGGGGGGTCGTGGTCAGGACGTGAGGGGGTAAGGACGTTCCTCGCCATCCCGGAGAGGGACCCATGACCGTGACCCTGTCGGTGTCCGGGGGCCTCTGGCGGCACGGCTATACTCGATCCATGCGCCGCCAGGGCCCGCTCACCATGCGCCACCTCACCGTCGCCGTGCTGGCCGTGGTGCTGGTCAACGCCCAGCTCACCTGGTGGATCATCTACACCCTCAGGGAGAACCGGACGCGGCTCGAGCTCGAACGCGCCACCCTCACCGCCACCGCGCGGCTGGCGGCCGCCCGGGTCGCCCTCGGAATGGAGCACGCCCGGGACGTGCTGGAGAGCGCCGTCCTCGCCGGGAAGGCGCCCCCGGAGCCCCCCCCGCCACCGTTCCAGGTGCTGGTGGTGCGGGACGGGCTCTCCTGCCGGGCGGGCTGGGTGGACAACAGCGGGTTCCTGGAGCTCAGGATCCCGGTTCCCGGGGGGTGCCTGGTGGCCTCACCCTCGCCGGAGTGGCTCGACACCCTGCTGGCCCCCCCCGAGCGTTTCGAGCTGGTCGCTGCAGGGTCCGGGGAGATCCCCGGGGCCACCCTGCCGGCCCCACTCTTCCACTGGGTCTTCCGTCCCCGGCCCAGCGTCTGGGAAGGCATCCTCTCGAAGTACCGGCGCCGGATCGTGATGGTGGTCGGCGAGGGTTCCTTCTTCGCGGTGCTGCTCCTGGGCATGATGTGGCTCCTGTGGCAGACCCTCCGGCGGGAGGTGGAGCTCGAACGGCAGCACCAGAACTTCCTCTCGGCCATCACCCACGAGCTCAAGTCCCCCCTGGCCTCCATGAAGCTCGCCCTGGAGACGGTGCTGCGGGGCCGTGCCGGACGCGACACCAGCATGCGCTTCCTGGCCAACGCCCTTCAGGACACAGAGCGCCTGGAGTCCCTGGTCCAGAAGGTGCTGGAGGTCACCCGGTACGCCCCGGGCCACCGGTCCCTGGAGCTGCGATGGTCCGACCTCGGAGCCCTGGTGCAGGCCTCGGTGGACACCTTCTCGCGGCGCGCCACCGCGGTGGGTGCCTCCGTCACCACGGATATCGAGCCGGGTGTGGGGGCCATGGTGGACGAGGAGGCCTTCCCCATCGTCGTCTCGAACCTGCTGGAGAACGCGGTCAAGTACGGCGGCACGCCGCCGTCCGTGGAGGTGACCCTGAGGCTTGAGGGCCACCACGCCGTCCTCACGGTGCGCGACAATGGACGGGGGATTCCCGAGGAGGACATGCCGCTGGTCTTCGACAGGTTCTTCCGCAGTGGGGACGAGATGACGCGGACCACCCAGGGCACGGGGCTCGGTCTCTACCTGGTGCAGCAGATCGTGTCGGCACACCGGGGTACGGTCCGGGTCCGGGAGACCGGGCCGGAGGGCACCACCTTCGAGGTGGTGCTGCCCGAGGCCCGGCGCACGGAGGAACCCGGATGAAGCGGCACATCCTGATCGTGGAGGACGAGGCGCACCTGGCCGAGGCCCTGGCCCACAACCTCCAGTTCGAGGGGTATGCCACCACGGTGGCCCACGACGGCGAGGAGGGCCTGAAGCTTGCCAACACCATGCAGTTCGACCTGATCCTCCTGGACATCATGATGCCCCGCATGGACGGCCTCGAGGTGTGCCGCCGCCTCAGGGCGGCCGGAAGCCGGGTCCCCATCCTCTTCCTCACGGCCAGGGCGTCCGAGGCCGACCGGATCCTGGGCCTGAAGGTAGGGGCCGACGACTACATCCCGAAGCCCTTCGTCCTGGAGGAGCTCATCCTCAGGATCCAGGGAATCTTCCGGCGGCAGGAGTGGTACTCGAGCCCCGTCACCGAGGGCGACGTCTTCCGGTTCGGCGACAGCGAGATCAACTTCTCCACCTTCGAGGCCCGGAACCGCGAGGGCACGGTCCGGCTCACCGAGAAGGAGTGCATGCTCATGAAGCTCCTGGTGGAGCGGCAGAACCAGGTGGTCTCGCGGGAGGAGATCCTCCAGCGCGTGTGGGGCTACAGCTTCTCGGCCTCCTCCCGCACCATCGACAACTTCATCGTCCGGCTGCGGCGCTACTTCGAGCCCGAGCCGCGCCGGCCCCGCCACATCCACTCCGTGAGGGGCGTGGGCTACCGGTTCACGCCGGAGCCCGAGGGACCATGATCCACACCCTGCGCCTCCACCGGGTCCTGCTGGCCGTGGTCCTCGTGGGCAACATGCTCGCCTTCGGCGGCGTGGACGCCGTCACCAGGGCCGTCACCGCGATCCTCGCGGTCATCCTGGTGGTGGATCTCCGGCGCCTGCCCGGGGTCCCCCGCCTCCACCGCGCGGCCACCGTCGCGCTGGCGATCCTGGTGCCGGTGCAGCTGATCCCCTGGCCCGCGGTGGTCCGGAACCTGCTCGAACCGGGCCTCGCCCCCTTCCTTCCCGGTGGTCTCCAGCCCCTCACGGTGGCACCCTGGGCCACGCTGGAGGCGGCCGCCACCCTGGCGGTGGCCGGCGCCGTCGCCCTCACGGCCGCCCGGATGGCCTCCACCCGGACGGGGCTCCCCGCCCTGCTTCTGCTGCTCGGTGTCACGGGGGCCCTGGCCGCCATGCTCGGCCTCGTCACGGAGCCGGGCCTTCCGGCACGGGTGCTCATGATCCGGGACAACACCGGTGGCGGCAGCCCCTACGGCCCCTTCGTCAACCGGAACCACTTCGCCCTGGCCATGGAGCTCACGGTGCCGGCGCTCCTGGCCGTGCTGGCCGCCGCCGCACGGCACATCCGGATCCCGGGCGAGGGCAGGAGGGCTGCCACCGTCGCCATCCTGGCCGCCGGAAGCGGCACCGTCATCGCCGTGGCCGCCCTCCTCCGGAGCGGCAGCCGCGGTGGCGCGCTCTTCCTGGCCGCCGCGCTGACCGTCACGCTGCCCCTGTGGGTCCGGAGACGCCGGCGGACCCCGTGGCGGCGCGTCGCCATCCTGGCGGCCGTCATCGGTGTGGGAGCGGTGGCCCTGGCGTGGTACCAGCTCCCGGCCCTCGGGGACCGCTTCCAGGAGCTCATCGCCCTGGAGGGCGTGGACGGCAACACCCGCCTGGACCTCTGGGACGGCGCCGTGCACCTCTGGCACCGGAGCCCCGTTGTCGGGTGCGGGCTCGGCGCCTTCCCCTTCGCCAACGGCCTTGACAAGCCCCCCACCGCCCAGCTGGTGCTGCGTCATGTTCACAACGACTGGCTGGAGCTCCTCGCCGACGGGGGGCTCCTGGGGGGGCTCGTCCTGCTGCTCCTCGTGGGCGGCCTCGCCACCGCCCTCTGGCCAGGCCGGCTCCGTGAGCGGAGGTTCGAGCACCGTTACGCCCTGGCGGCGGCCGCCGCCGCACTGGTGGCTGTCGGCCTCCACGAGGCCGTGGGGTTCGGGCTCCGCACACCCATCAACGGGCTGCTGGCCGCCGTGTGGCTGGGCCTCGTCTGGGGGATTGCGGCCGGCGGCACGGCGGCCCGACACGGGGCAGACCCCACCGGAGGCAGGTCATGAACCAGGTGGCCGTCCAGCAGCTCCTCCCCGGACACCTCCGGAGGATGCGCCTGACCGCGGCCGCATCCGTGGCGGTGCCGCTCCTCGCTGCCGTCGCCTCCTTCCGGCTCCCCCGCATCGCCACCGGTCTGCCGCCCCTGGCGGTGAGCTTCCTGGCGTTGGCCGGGAGCCTGTGGATCGGGTTCTCCGCGGACCGTCACGCCCGGAAGCTCATGGAGAGGATCCGGCGCCGCCACGAGGAGCACGGGGACACGGCACGGCTCCTCGCCGACCACCGGCGCGTGCTCGTGGCGGTGCTCCTCCGGCTCCAGGTGGTCACCCTCCTGGGCCTGGCCACCGCCGTCTCGGGCACGGGGCCCACCGCGGCCCTCCTCCACTTCGCCCTGGCGGTGATCCTCATGGGGCTCGCCTGGCCCACCGAGCACAAGACGCTGCTCCTCCTCCGGAGGACCGGCGTGCTCCACTGAGGCTCCGGCCGGGAGTCCGGCACGCCCCGTCCGGCGGATCCCAGCCCCCGCCCGGTCCCTACTCCAGCTCCACGGCGGGCAGGTACACGGGATCGCCTGACACGTTGTCCACCACCGAGGCGTAGGCGAGCAGCCTGCGGAAGTAGTATCGGGAGCTCAGGATGGCGTACCCCCCCACCACGCTGCCCGCCCCCACCTGCCGGAAGACCCTGTTGAGCTGCACGTACTCGTAGGGACGCAGCGTCACCTTGATCTCGCCCAGTCGCATGCCCTCCGCGGTGTAGAGCCCCACGGTGATGTAGGAGGTGCTCCCCCCCACCTCCAGGAGCCCGATGTTCGTCCTGAACCCGTGGGTATCGGAGGGTGACCCCGCGAGCTGGATCAGCCGGCTCCGGTGGCCCCAGGGCTTCCCGTCGGGCCTCGGTACCGCGGGAATGAACTGGCCGTACGTTCCTCCCGGCACGTCGTTGTAGGTGCGGGAGGTGGCCATGATGGTCCCCGAGGAGGGCCGGATCCTGAGGGCCGCCGCCCCCGAGAACCCGAACACGCCGTGGAGCACGTCGGCCAGGCGCAGGCTCCGGCCCGGTCCGAGCGTGAAGGATGCGGACTCCGGGGACGTGTTCTGCCGGTCCCGTTCCAGCACCTCCACGGTGAAGGACGCGGTGGTGGTGCCAGGGTTGTGCACCTCGAGGTCCGTCCGCCAGCTGGTGCCCGCCGCACCACCCACGTGGGCGGCCGCCGGGACGTACAGGGGGGTCCCGGAGCTGGCCTCCACGGGGAGGATCAGCACGGGGTCGCCCGAGTGCTCGTCCACCACCGAGGCATACGTGAAGAACCTCGCGCCGGGGGTCTGTGAACGCACCACGGCGTAGGCGTCCTCCACGTCGGCTCCGCCACCGAAGATGTCGGTCTTCTGGTAGTACCCCCACGCCGGAACGCCAAAGCTCCTGCTCCCCAGTGGGGTGCCGTCGGCATCGTGGAGCTCCACCTGCACGGTGATGCTGGATCCCGAGGCGTTGGCGAAGCCGATGTTGGTGCGGTAGTCCGCGGTCCGGATGAGCTGGATGAGGCGTGCCTCCTCGCCGCGCTCCAGGGCCCGCAGCACGGGCGAGCCGGGAATGAACTGGCCGTAGGTCCCCCCGGGCACATCGTTGTAGGTGCGGGAGGTCACCTGAAGGGGCTCGTCCGAGGCCACCAGGATGGCTCCGGCGCCGCTCTCCAGCCCGAACAGGCCGGCCACCACGTCGTCGAGCACCAGCGAGGCCTGGCGCTCCACCGTGATCCTGTGACCCACGGCATCGCTGTTGTCCCGCCCCCTGGCCAGGAAGTAGAGCACCACGGAGGCATCCCGCGTCCCCGGGTTGTGGAGCACCACGTCGGTCCGCCAGTTGGTTCCCTCCTGGCCCGAGGCGTGAGCCGCGGCCGGGATCATGGAGAGCTCCAGGGAGCCCTCCAGCTCCGTGACGGGCGGCGCGGAGGACGCCACCACGTGCACCGGCGTCCTGGCGAAGCAGGCCGCACCGTTCACCGTGATCTCCAGGGGCACCCAGCCCAGGCGGGAACCCGAGGTGAAGGTGGCCCGGTAGCTCCCGTCGCCCAGATCCGTGAATGCGGTGAGGCTCCCGTCGGCAGCCGTTCCGGAGACCGCCTGGCCCGGCATGGGATCGCCCACGAGGTCCCTCACCGTCATCGTGATGGTGGAGACATCCCCTCCGGGAGCGATCTGCCGAGGGCTGGCCACAGCCTCGAGCCCGGCACAGGTGACACACCCCAGGTCCACGCTCTCCAGGAAGATGGCGGTTGGCATCCAGGCCGTGCGGGTGGCGCGGTCCACCGCCACGGCCCACGGAGTCCGCCGCATCTGGATCGACCGGACGAGGACCGGGCTCCAGGGGTCCGAGACATCCACGATCTCCAGCGACTTGAGACGGACGTGGTCGACCACGCAGTAGACGACCTTTCCCACCACCTCCAGGTTCCAGAACTCCCCGATCAGGACTCCGGCGGGACGGGGGTGGACGGGATCTGCAATGTCGATCACCTGGAGGCCCCCGTTCCGGTCGGCCACGTAGGCGAAGTCGCCCTCCACGGCCACCTTCATCGCGAGCCAGCGCGTGTCGCACCTCCCGATCATGTGCGGGTTCCGGGGGTCCGCCAGGTCCACGACCGCCAGGCCCTCCATCCAGTCGGCCACGTAGGCCCGACTTCCCTTCACGGCCACACCGTAGGCTGCACCCGGTGAGCGCAACGTGGAAAGGAGCCGCGGATCCCCGGGGTCGGAGACATCCACAACGTGGAGCCCCATCCCTCCGCTGGCCACGAGGACCGTGGAGCCCGACACGGCGATATCCTGCACGCCACCGTTCAACCTGATCTTGCCCAGGAGGACCGGGTTCGCGGGTCTCGAGACATCGAGCACGTACAGGTCACCCAGCAGCCCCCCCACGTAGGCCCTGCTCCCGGAGACCTCCACCGCCAGGGCGTTGTCGATGGCCTCGTACCGGCCCACGACCGAGGTGTGGTCCGGATCCGAGACATTCACGATGAGCAGGCCGGCCAGGCCATCCGCCACCCAGGCGTGGCCACCGGCCACGGCAACGTCACGGGCCTGCCCCTCGGAGCCCGCCCATCCCAGCGGCTGGGGGTCGGAGCCGTCGGACACGTCCACCACCGAGAACCCCTCCCAGTCCCAGGCCACGTACGCCGTCGTGCCCACCACGTCCACCCCCCTGGCGTACCAGTGGCTCCGGTCGCTGCCATGGAGAACAGGGGCCGTGGGGTCGGACACGTCCATGATCCGGAGGCCCGAGGCCCAGCTGGCGAGGTAGAGGCGGTCGTTCCGCGCCTCCAGGTCGTACGCGATGCCGCCCACGGAGGTGGTGCTCACCAGCCTCGGGGTCCGCGGATCGGACACGTCGATACCCCTGAGCATGCCGTCCCACAGCCAGGCCACGCCGCCGCCCACGGTGAGCGACCACCCGCTGGTGCGAAGCCCCCCCAACGCTCCGATCTCGACGGGCGAGGTGGGGTCCGACAGGTCCACGACCCTGAAGGTGGCCGTGCCATCCAGGAGGTAGGCGTACCGCCCCGACATCGCGCACGCCCCCATGGCCGAGGGGGGATCGAAGGCGCCCAGCAGCTCCGGGTGTGCCGGGTCGGAGGCGTCCAGGATCAGGACGCCCGCGTACCTGTCGGCCACGTACACCAGGGTGCCGTCCACCACAACCTCGAAGGCGAGGTTCTCCGTGGCGTGGCTCCCGAGCTCCTCCGGGTGCTCGGGATCGGAGACGTCCACGCTCCGGAGGCCGCCGAAGCCGTCCGCGACCCAGGCCACACCGTCGGCCACGTCGATCCCGTAGGCCTCCTCGGGAAGGCCGAGCTCCCCGATCTTCACCGGCGAGCGGGGGTTGCCCACATCGTAGACGGCGAGCCCGTGGACCCCTGCCGTGTAGGCGAGATTCCCCACCACCTTCACCGCCCTGGGCGCGGTGTTGAGGCCCCCGAAATCCTCGTGGGCCGCGTCGAGCCCCGGACAGACCTGGGCGGAGAGTGGCTGCCCGCTCCAGAGCAGGACAACGGTGACCAGAGAGATCAGGAATGACCCTGGAAAAAATGGCCTGCCGCGCATGAGAGCACCTCCCGTTCCCGATGCTCCGGGCCTCCGGCGGCACACCCGTGGGAGACGAATCTCACCCCCGCCATCCATGGAATTCCACGAGAAAGGCGCCGGAAGGCGGTATTCCGGAGGCTCCGGTATTCCAGACAAGAACCTAGCCCCCGGTTCATTCCCCGTCAAGGCCCACCGGAGATTCCCGGTGAGGGCCAGCGTGTCGGGGTCCGTGACCGGATCAGAGGCCAGGCCCGCCTCGTCCTTCACTCCTCACCCTCGACCCTCCACCCTTCCCCTCTCCCGTGCGGATCCTTGCATCTCGTATACACATTGTATACAATCCTGCCGTGGCCCGGATCCGCCCCGTACCCGCCGCCTCGAGGCAGACCGTCACGGAGTCCGTCTACCAGGCGCTCCGGCGCGACATCATCACGCTCCGGCACCGTCCGGGAGCCTCGCTCACGGAGGCAGAGCTCGCCGCGGCCTACGGCTCGAGCCGGGTCCCGGTCCGGGAGGCCTGCCGGCGCCTCCAGCAGGAGGGCCTGCTCACCGCCATCCCCTACAAGGGGTACTTCGTCAGCCAGATCTCGTCCAGGGAGATCGCCGACTGCTTCGACCTGCGCGAGGTGCTCGAGACCGGCGCCGTCCGTCGCGCCGTGGAGCTGGTCACCCCCGGCGAGATCCGGGATCTCGAGAAACTGGCGCAGGTGGAGTACACCTACCACGACTGGGACTCCTACGCGGAGTTCCTCGAACACAACCGCGAGTTCCACGTGTGCCTGGCCGCTCTGGGGGGCAACGACCGTCTCGTGGGTGTCCTGGACGACCTGCTGGGCACCATGCAGCGGTTCTTCTTCCTGGGGCTCGACCTGGGTGACTTCGGCACCCAGATGCGGCACGAGCACGAATGTCTCGTGAACGCCCTGCGTTCGCGTTCCGCCGACGAGGCCGTGACCTGCATCAGGGAGCAGATCGCCGCCTCCCGCCGGAGGATCCAGCGGGCCCTGGTCCGCGATGGGATCCCCCTCCCCCTGGAACTGGACGCACCCCACTAAGAGGAGGCGTCCGATCGGATCGAGGTGTGACATGCCCGATTTCATCTACCTGGACAACGCCGCCACCACCTTCCCCAAGCCTGCCGAGGTCATCGACGCCATGTCGGAGTTCTGCCGCAGGCGCGGGGTCAATCCCGGCCGCACGGGCTTCGACCTGGCCCTGGAGGCCGAGGAGACGGTGGCCGCCACACGGACCGCACTCACGAGCCTCTTCGGGGGCACCGATCCCAACCGGCTGGTGTTCACCCACAACGTCACCGACGCCCTGAACCTGCTCATCAACAGTGTCCTCGAGCCCGGTGACCACGTGATCTCCACCTGCCTGGAGCACAACTCCGTGCTCCGTCCCCTCCACTACCACGCGGAACGGGGCGTGTCGGTGGACTTCGTCCCCTTCGACGGGAACGGCCACGTGGACCCGGGAGACATCGGGGCGAGGATCCGGCCCGACACGAAGCTCGTCATCATGAACCACGGATCGAACGTCCTTGGAACCCTCCAGCCCGTGGCCGACGTGGGCGCCATCTGTCGCCGCCACGGTGTGATGTTCGCCGTGGACGCGGCCCAGACCGCCGGGGTCGTGGACATCGACATCGGCGCCATGAACATCGACGTGCTCTGCTTCACCGGGCACAAGTCGCTCTACGGCCCGACCGGTACCGGCGGGATGTACGTGGCCGAGCACGTGGAGATCCACCCCTGCCGGTCGGGCGGCACCGGCGTGAAGAGCGCCCTGAGAACGCAGCCTCGCGAGTACCCCTGGCGGATGGAGTTCGGCACGTTGAACACCGTGGGCATCGCGGGCCTCCTGGCGGGCCAGCGGTGGATCATCTCCCACGGGGGTGTGGGAGCCATCCTCGCCGAGGAGATGGAGCTCGCACGCCGGCTTCGCGACGGCCTGGCAACCACGGAGGGCGTGACCCTGTACTGCGCCGACATGGACCGCCCCCACCTTCCGGTGCTGGCGTTCAACGTGGACGGCCTCGTGGCGGAGCAGGTGGGCCAGCTCCTCGACGTGGATCACGAGGTGATCACCAGGACAGGCCTCCACTGTGCTCCTCTCGTCCACGAGGGAATCGGCACCGCGGAGAGAGGAGGAAGCGTCCGCTTCTCGGTGGGTGCGTTCAACTCGGATGCCGACGTGGACCGCGCCCTCGGCGCCGTGGCAGAGATCGCCGCCTACGCCCTGGAGGGCACCGCGACCTGAGGTGCGGTTGCGGGCCGGTTCTCGATCGGACCGGTGACCGTGGCCGTGCCCCCGGCGTCGGCTCACTGTCCCTTCCCCGTTGACACCCGCACACCCCTGGTCTAGCCTGAGGGCACCGGCTGGGACGGACAGCGGGCGGGACGTGGCCAGGGAGAGTGCACAGGTGGCGGAACCCCTTCGAAGGCTGGAGGAGAAGTACGAGATCCTCGGCAAGCTCAGCGAGGGGGGCATGGGGTCCATCTACAAGGTCCGTCACCTCCTCCTGGACGAGGTGCGGGTCATCAAGGTCATGCACTCCCAGCTGGGGCAGAAGGAGGGGTTCGAGGAGCGGTTCCGCCGCGAGGCCAAGATGGCCATCCGGCTCCGTCACGACAACATCGCCCAGTTCTATGACTTCTCCGTCGATCAGGAAGGGAACGCCTACATCGTGATGGAGTACATCGACGGTGTGAACCTCCTGGACCTGCTCAGGCGACACGGGATCCTGCCCCTGGGGTTCACGCTGGAGGTGGCCCGTCAGGCGCTGAAGGCGCTCGGGTACCTCCACGGCAAGGGCATCGTCCACCGCGATGTCTCCCCCGACAACCTCATGCTCACCCGCGACGACGACGGCAACCCGCTGGTCAAGCTCATCGACCTCGGTGTCGCCAAGGCGCTCGAGGGCGGCGGGGAGCTGACCACGACGGGTATCTTCGTGGGCAAGCTGAAGTACTGCTCCCCGGAACAGCTCCGGCAGTATGAGGGCGCGGAGATCAGCGCACGGTCCGATCTCTACTCGCTCTCGGTGGTCCTGTACGAGCTCCTCACCGGACGCCTCCCCATTCGCGGGGAAAATCTCACCTCCATCATGGCGGGTCACCTCTTCGAGCCCCCTGTCCCGTTCACGGAGAGCGATCCCGACGGGTGCATTCCCGAGGACCTCCGCCGCGTGGTGCTCCGGTCGCTGGCCAAGGATCCCGAGGCGCGGCACGAGTCCGCCCGGCACATGTCCCGGGAGCTGGCCAGCGTCCAGGCCCGGTTTCCCTTCGTGGCCGAGGACTTCGTGCGTCTCCTGATTCCGGAGGAGACACATCACGCTGGCAGAGGTTCCGGCCGGAGAGTCTCCGGACACGGATCCGCCATCGGCGACCGGCATGGCCTCTCGAAGGGGGCCGCCCCGGACCGGCCGGCCGAGGAGGCCGGCCGGAAACAGGGTTCCCGGGCAACTCCGGAACCGGTCCGCGCCGCAGCCGAATCCAACCAGAGGCGGTGCGAGGCCCTGTACGCCGAGGCCAGGAGGCTGGCGGCCGAGGGACACCTTCCGCAGGCGGCCTCCCAGGCCCGCGTCCTCCTCCAGCTGGATCCCGGGAGCAGAAGGGCCACGGAGCTTCTCGAGCAGCTCGAGCGGGAGATGGCCAGGCGGAACCGAGAGCGGGAGCACGCCGCCTCCCTGAGCTCCGTCGTGGACCTGATCTCCAACCAGCTGGAGGCCGGGGACCTCAACGCCGCCATGGAGAGCCTCCGCGAGGCGCGGGACCGTTTCGACGGAGAGCAGCGCCTCGACGGGCTCGAGGAGAGGATCCACTCTGCCGAGAACGCCACACGGAAGCAGCAGGCCCAGAATCTGCTGGCCGAGGCCCGCGTCATGGCCGAGGTCTACCAGTTCGACGAGGCCGTGGCCGTCCTCGCCGGGGCCATCGAGCTCGACCCCCGGGACACGGCCCTCCGCCGGGAGCTGGAGAATCTCGAGCGGCTGCGGACCGAGCACAGGGAACGGGCCGCCCACGAGGCCGCCGTGGCCCGGGCCGCCGGCGAGGTGGAGTCGCTCCTGGACCGGTCGCTCTTCGACGAGGCCCGGGCGGCCCTGGATCGCGCCGAGGAGGCGCTGGGCGCTGCCGATGTCTTCACCGCACTGAGGGGCAGGGCGGACGCCCTGGAGCAGCACCAGAGGGAGCAGAAGGTGGCCGGTCTCCTGGCCCGCGCCCGCGAGGCCGTGGACCAGGGCCGGTTCGTCACGGGGGTCCGGGCCCTGGAGGAGGCCCTCGAGCTCTGTCCGGACGACCTCCTGGTCCAGCAGGTGCTTGCGGAGACCCGCGAAAGGGCGGAACGTCATGCGGAGGAGGCCCGCCGCAGGGCCGCGCTCCAGTCCCTGGAGGGCGAGGTGCTCGACCTCATCCGGGACGAGCGGTGGGGGGATGCCGCCGCACGCCTCGGCGAGGCTCGCGACGAGCTCGGCGAGGCACCGGAGCTGGCCTCGCTCGAGCAGCGGCTGGAGGAGGCCAGGAGTCTGGCCCTCCGCCTCGGAAAGGCCCGTGGCCTGCTGGACCGGGCCGAGGCCGCCCTGGAGGCGGACGACCTCGCCCTGGCCCTGGACGCCCTCGGCAGCGCCCGGGAGCTGGAGATCATGGATTCGCCCCTCGGCGACCGCCTGCGGGAGCTGGACGGGAGGCTCCGGCAGGCCGTCGCGGAACAACAGCGTCAGCGGGAGCTCGCCGCCGCCGTGGAGCGCGTGGAGTCCTGCCTCGACTCGGGGGACCTGGAGGGGGCAGACCGGGCCCTCGAGGTGGCGGAGAAGCTCTTCCCCGGCGAGACGGCCCTCCGGTCACTCCGGCAGCGGGTGGAGACGATGGCGTCGGCTCCCGGGCCGGGGCCGGCCGCGGAGATCCTGTCGGAGGTGCGATCCGCCATGGACGGCGGGCACTGGGAACAGGCGCTGGGGCTCCTCAATCAGGCTCGCTCGCTGGAGCCCGGGAACCCCGAGGTGCCCCTCCTCCTGCGGGAGGCCCGCATCTCCCAGGCCATCGCCACCATCGAGTCCAGTCTCCAGCAGGGTGACGTCGAATCCGCCGCGAGGGCCGTGGAGCTCGCCCGCCGCCTCGTGGGGGACGATCCCCGCCTCGACGAGATCTCCCGGCGGATCGACGAGGCCGGCGGCTCAGACTGAGGTCCCGGCCCCGAGGAGCCGGGCCGCCACACCCGCGACCCTCCCCTTCCCCTGGACCAGCATCCTCAGATCCGTGCCCATGCCGTCGGGATCCAGGAGCCTCTTGATCTCCTGGCGCGCGGAATAGGACGCGGCATCCACCTCCCGTTCGAGGCCCAGGCCGGCCTCGTCCACCAGGGAAGCGAGCCCGCCACGGACCATCAGCTCCGCCAGGGGCCACAATCCCAGGTCCTCCCAGCCACCCTCGCGCCCGGCCCTGCACAGGTCGTCGAAGTTCACGTGGGCCGTGATGTCCCGTTCGCCCGGATCCTTCAGGGGGTCCCGGTCCAGGCCGTGCCGGTGGAAGGTGGCCAGGGAACCGCCACGCCGCCCCCGGGGGTTGTAGAGGCGGGCCGCCGGGTACCCGTAGTCCAGCACCATCACCAGTCCGCCGGAGGCGGCCCACCCGAGCAGCCCGGCGTGCAGCGGCCCGGTCTCCAGGCCGATCTCGGCCACCTGCCCGGGGGCCAGCTCCACGCCATGACCACGGAGGTAGGCGGCAAGCTCCTCCCGGGCGGGCCGCTCCTCCCAGCCGAGGCCCTCACCGGTGGCCACCACCCAGTACTCCCGGAGCCCCTCCGGCCGCAGGACAACCCTGTGCACGGGCAGCGCATCGTAGAGCTCCGAGGCGTGGAGCAGCGCCGGACCGGCGGGCGGGGAGGCCTCGTCCAGGCGGGCCACCACCTCCACCTCCGGCCCGAGGCGCCGGCGCTGCAGCTCGCGGAGCGCCGGCGAGCGCTCCACCGAGATCACCCGGACCACCACCCCACCCCCCCCGCCCCCTCCGATCGCCCCCAGCAGACCCTCGAGGAAGCTCCCGTCACCCGAGGCCACGTCCACCACCGTGAGCCCGCCGATCCCCCGGCCCAGCTCGACCGCGACACGGGCGACCACGCGCGCGTACCAGGTCGAGGCCGTGGGTGCGGTCAGGTAGTCCCCCTGCCGGCCGTGGCGGGGCCGGGGGGAGCTGTAGTACCCGTGCTCCGGGTGGTAGAGCGCCAGCTCCATGAAGTCCCGGAAGGACACGGCCCCGCCCCGGCTCCGGATCTCGTCGACGATCCACATCGGAGGAGTATAGCCCGGCGGGGAGCGTCCGCGGAAGGGTCAGCGCGGCAGGCGGCCGGAGAAGCGCCAGTGACACCCCGCGAGGACCACTCCAGGCACGTCACCTCGCGCCACTTGCCACGAACCCTCCCGGACAATCCGGGCTGCCAGGCCCCTCCCGGCCCACGCCAGCCGTCGGGTCATTCCCGGAGATGGAGTCACGCCGCTACGGGCAGACGGGCGGCAGGCCGAAGCTGGTCCGGAGGTCCTGGAGGTCCACCTGGGCGATGCGGACCGCCTCCCGGGCCCTCTCCACGGTCTCGATCTCGGGATCCATCTCCACGAGGGTGGGCAGCAGGGCCTCCAGCTTCTTCTGCCTGTGCTGGTCGGCGCGCACCAGGATCTCCAGCCAGAGCGCGGCCAGGCGCTCCTCGGCCCCCCCCTTCTTCCGCGCGCGCTTGACGTGCCAGAGCGCCTCCCTGTGCCAGCACTCGATCAGGGCCATCCAGCCAGCAAAGCACTCCTCCCCCACCTGCCTGTGGAACTCCTCCAGCCGGGCCTCCCGGGCCATGCGCTCCCGGCGGTCCATCTCGCTGCCGGCTGCCGCCCCCGCGGCGGCACCCGTGGCACCGCCCCACACGGCACCCTCGAAGGCGGCCTCGGCGGGATCGCCACCGGACAGCAGGGCGTTCACGAAGCCGATCACCGCACCCATCATGGCCCCCGTGGTGCCGCCCCGGACCGCCTCCTCCTGCGCGTGGCGTCCCATGTCGCCGCTGGCGCACCCCGCCGACGCGGCGGCCAGCGACACCACGGCCAGAACGGCACCTCCGGTGCGAAGGCGTGTCCACCCGTGTCGGCAGATCATGGCCACGACCCTTCCCACGCCACGGCCGGCTACTCCTCGGCGCCCGGCTCGCCCTGGAACGACTGGAGGGCCAGGTACCGCTCACCGAACCGGGCGATGAAATCCGCCTGCCGCTCGAACTGGTCCCAGTGCCCCTCCTCCTCGGCCACCAGCTCCTCGAAGAGCTTCCTGGTGCCCGAGTCGGCAGCCTGGGCCGCCTCCATGGCGAAGCCGTTGTACATGGCGATGGCGCCCTGCTCCAGCTCCCGCGCCCTGGCCAGCATGGCCTCCGCCTCGTGGATCTTCTCCACCGGGAAGGCCAGCTCCATCTCCACCTCACCCCCCAGGAAGAGGATCCGCTCCGCGATGCGCTCCGCGTGGAGCATCTCCTGGATGGCCGTCATCTTGAGCAGGTTCGCCAGGGGCACGTACCCCAGGTCGTCCAGCCGGAAGTGGAAGTACATGTACTGGTGGATGGCCGCCAGCTCGTCGGCGATGGCCCGATTCAACAGCTCGATGCTCTTCTCGTACATCCCGTGATCTCCTCTCGTCCCTCCATGGTACTCCCTCCCCTACCCCTCCGCCTCCAGGCGCCGGATGTGCTCCTCCGCTCCCAGCACCAGGAGGTGGTCCCCCTCCTGCACGGTGTAGGTGGCGTCGGGCACCCGGTCCACGATGCACTCCTCGCCGTTGTCGCAGTGTTTCACCAGCAGGACCGTCAGCCCGAACCGGCGCCTGAGGTCCAGCTCGCCCAGGGTCTTTCCCACGAAGCTGGGGGGAGCGGGGACCTCGGCCAGGTTCATCCCCTCGACCCCGGGAAGCGTCTGGATCCGCCGGTGGTCGGTCACGGTGAGCGCCATGGTGGAGGCCATCTCCCGCTTCAGCACCTCCGCGTTGTAGCGCTCGATCACGTCCTCGGGCCAGAGGGAGCCCACGATCACGCCGCGATCGTCCACCACCGGGCAGCTGTGGTGGTGGGTGGCGAAGCGGCGCATGGCGGCGTCCAGGGAGTCTCCCGGCCGGAACACCGGAAAGCCCGTCTCCAGCATCATGTCCCGGGCGACGATCAGGCCCCCCAGCTCGGCCAGCTCCGCCATGATGGGCCGCACCTCGTCGATGGTGATCACCCCCAGCAGCCTCCGGTCTCCATCCACCACGAAGACGGCATCTCCGGGCTGCTCCATGAAGCGCGACACCACCCGCATCACCTGCTCCCCCGGATCGATGGTCAGGAAGGTGTCCCGCATGACGTCCTCGACCTTCACGGAACGCAGGACGTTCACCGTCTGGCCTCCCCGGATGTCGATCCCCCGCCGGAGCAGCTTGAGCGTGTAGATGGAGGCCTTCTGGAGCTGTGTCGCCAGCAGGGTGGCCACGATGCAGGTGACCATGAGGGGCAGGATGATGGTGTACTCGTTGGTGAGCTCGAAGATGATCAGGATGGCCGTGATGGGCGCGTGGGTGGCGGCGCCCACCACGGCGCCCATGCCCACCAGGGCGTAGGCTCCCGGGCCGCCGGTGGCCCCGGGCCACGCGGCATGGACCACGGTCCCCACGCCGCCGCCCAGCATGGCCCCGATGAACAGCGACGGGGCGAAGATCCCTCCGGACCCCCCGGAACCGATGGTGATGGAGACGGCCAGGATCTTCACCAGCACCAGCACCAGGAGCACGCGGAGGAGCAGCCCCCCCTGGAGCGCCTCGTTGATGGCCTCGTACCCCACGCCCAGAACCTCGGGGAACCTGAGGGCCACGAGCCCCACCAGCGCTCCGCCCAGGGCCGGCTTCAGGGGCCCGGGGATCCGGAGGCCGTCGAACAGGTCCTCGGCCCCGTAGAGCACCCTCGTGAAGAGGAGCGCGACCAGGCCCGCCAGGAGGCCCAGGACGGTGTAGGCCAGCAGCTCGAACGGGCTCTGGAGCGAGTAGGCGGGCACCTCGAAGGCCGGGAAGTCCCCCAGGAAGTGCCGGCTCACCACCGTGGCGGCCACGGAGGAGATCACGATGGGCGAGAACTGGGTGACCCCGAAGTCACCGAGGATGATCTCCACGGAGAACAGGGCCCCCGCCACCGGGGCGTTGAAGGTTCCGGCGATACCCGCCGCCGCGCCGCACCCCACCAGGGTCCGCAGGCGCCGCTCCCCCACCCCCAGCCACTGTCCCACGGTGGAGCCGATGGCCGAGCCGATCTGCACGATGGGCCCCTCGCGACCCACCGAGCCGCCCGAGGCGATGCTGATCCCCGAGGCGAACATCTTGGCCAGCACCACCCGGGGGCGGATCCGCCCCCCGCGAAGGGCCACCGACTCCATCACCTCGGGGACACCGTGCCCCCTGGCCTCGGCCGCGAAGAAGTGGATCACCAGGCCCACCAGCAGCCCACCCACCGCGGGTGCCGTGACCTTCCACCAGGGCGGGAGGCCGTGGATGTAGTCCAGCGAGTACTCGCCCATCCTCCAGAACACCAGCTGCCCCAGGCGGATGAGCTCGCGGAACGCCACCGCCCCGAGGCCGCCCAGCAGGCCGATGCCCACCGAGATCAGCACCATGTACATCTGCTCGGACTGCCGCAGGCGCGCGTTCAGCTCGTGGAGGGCCGAGCGGAGGCGGCGGAGCGGCGGGGTGGTCATGGCCGCATTGTACGCGCCCTCGCGAGCCCCCCGGCCACCCGGCAGGGGTGCAGGGGTGCGGGGGCGCAGAGGAGAGGAGGTGGGGACGTCGGGACGTGAGGACGGCCCCAGCCCACCGGGGGAGCAGGGGAGCAGGGGCGAGGGAGAGACCGTCGGAGAAGGCGGCGCGCGGGACCGTCGCGGCCACCGGTTCTTCTCCGGGCGGGAAACGTGTTCATCCTTTCACCCCCCGGGAGACGTTCATGGACCTTCACCGGCGCGTGTTCTTCTTCGCCTTCCAGGAGTCCACCAGCCGGATGCCGCTCAGTAGGGTGAACCCTGGCCGAACTGCATCTCGACCCCGATCATGACCCCCACGCTGGCCTTCCGCCGCTCCCAGGGGTGGTCCCGGATCCAGGAGATCCCCGTCCCCACCTCCCCGAAGAACCAGTCCCGGAACATCCGCTGCCGGCAGACCAGGTAGTAGCCGTACTCCCTCGTCCCCACCGGGGCACCGGTGGCTCCCTTGATCCAGGCCCTGACATAGGCAGCCCTTGCCACGTCGAACTGCTGGAAGACGGTGATACCCGTGTACCACGCCACCCCTTCCGTGGCCTCCGACAGCGTTCCACTGGAACCCCAGCGCAGGAGGAACTTCCTGGAGAAGCGCTGCTCCAGGTCCAGGTTCGTGGTGGTGCCGAAGCCCTCCCGGGATCTCCAGAACACGGTCTGACGGAAGCGCCCCAGACCCCCCGATCCCAGCGGGAGGTAGAGACGGTACCGGCCCTTGGCATACAGGCCGGGTGACGTGGACACCGTGGCACCTCCGCTGAAGGTCAGCCGCGAGGGGGATTCCTTCAGTGGAGAGAAGCCCAGGCCCACCACCCAGTTGAGCTCTCTGTCGGCCGGGCGGACCCCGGCCAGGTTCTGTTCCGCCGAGTCCTTCAGGTAGGTGTCCTCGGCCTCCCTCCGGATGAAGCCCTTGAACCTCCGGTCCAGGTTGGGAAAGTCGAAGCGCAACCGGAAGCGGAGGCGGGGCCAGAGCGCGTCGTGCTCCGACCAGTTGAGACGGAGCCCCACAAGTCCGCTGGGCAGGGACTTCTCCTGCTCCGCCCGCTCGTCACCGAAGAAGCCGTCGAAGCCCAGGACCGTGGCGCAGATGACACGGGAGGTCCACCGCTGGAAGCGGTCCAGCCACTCGCCGGAGGCACCGCGGTACGGGGCACAGGGATCTGTCAGGGACTCGGGGGGCACCCCCGGGTTCGCGAAGGTCCGTCCGGGAAAATGCCGGTCACGCTCCTTCGTTGCGGCTCCCGGACCAGCCTCGGCCGGTGGCCCCGACCGGCCGGGTCCACCCGCCTCCCTGGAGGAGGCACACCCGGCCAGCCCGAGAGCCAGGGCCACGAGCGCCCAGCCGCACATGATTCTGGTACTTCCCACGAATCCAGTTCCCCCGATGACGCGGACAGGGTGTTCCGGCTCCATCCGGCCCCTCTCCCGTCGACCATACCAGAGGCGCAACAATTCCAGTGCTCCGATGGTCACCCACCTCGCACCACGGAAATCCGATGCCAATGTCCGTCCGGTACCCTCTCTGCGTACCGATCCGGAATCCGCCCCACCATCCAGTCACACACCATCAGCACACCGGCACGATCGACCCCGAGGCGGACGGGACCCGGAACCACCTCCTCGAGGACCTCCTGATCCCGGAACACGTGGCGGCGACCGGACACGTCAGGGAGACCGGAGGGGCCTCACACGCCGGGCCGCGCGACACCCTCACGGGAGATCCCGACCTCATGGACGGGCCGCGGGCGGTCATCGTCGTCCCGGAGGAGGTCGTACCCTTTCCAGATGTGGACATCCTCCCCCTGGAACCCCTCGGGGAATGATCCGACATCAGCGCGGGGGATACCTGTCGAAGATCAGCGCGATGGCGTCCTCCAGGATGCGGGCGTTCCTCCGGGGGTCCGCCGAGAGCCCCACCCTGGCGAGCCCCCTCCACACGAGCTGGTTGGTCCGGGCGTCCACCAGGTCGATCACCAGGGAGCCCACCGGCACGTCGCTCACGTAGGAGGTGGCACCCCCAATACCGCCATACCACCCCCACCCGTAGCCCCACCCCCAGTTCACCGTGTTGATCTGCCTGTGGACGCGGGTCCTGGCGACGATGGCCACCAGGAGGTCGGGGTTCGTGTCCGTCCTGTGGAGCCCCCGTGCCGTGAGACGGTTCAGGACCGCCGCGCGCGCCCTCTGCTGCATGAAGGCATCCAGGCCCCTGGGGCGCCCGATGAAATCGAAGGTGGCGTATCTCGAGAAATCCACGGACGGATCGAAATCCGAGTACGCCTTGATGGTGTTGCATCCCGCGGCCAGTAGAACCATTCCCAGCACGACCGGAATCAACCGTCTCATGAACCCTCCCCGGGAGCTTTCTCCCCTGCCAGCCGGATCACGGGTCGCCACTCCCTCCGTCTCGACGGAGACCCTTCCGGCTGGCTGACACCCCGACCCGCCTCACCTGGCGATGGGAATGTCACCTGTTGAGCTTGTCGTTCTTCCAGTACCTGGTCCCGGCGATGTCCACGTGAGCCATCAGCCCGGCCTCCGTGAGCTGGTACACCGCCATGCCGTTCCGGAAATCGGTCTTCGCATTGGCTCCTTCCGTCCCCGCGACCGCCTGGGCGGTGGCATCCGCCTCCCACCCCCTGTTCACGAAATTGTCGAAGGTCGCCCTGTCCGCGAAGAGGAACACCACCTGGTACTTCTGGCCGCCGAGCCCCAGGCCGATTCCCACGGTGCCCATCTTCATGTAGATCCGCTCGCCGGTATCCTTCCGGACGGCCACCCCGTTCCCACCGCCGCCCGAGATGCCAAGCGCCAGCTTGAGACTGTCGAAGACCGCATAGCCATAGGCCTTCTCGTACAGGGACTCCGCCTTGGGGCTCCTCTCGAGCAGCCTCCGGAGCGTCTCGGCAGCCATCGCATCGATGATGTCCTTCTTGGCCTTCAGCTTGATCTCCTTCTTGGTCGGAGTCTCGCCGGCGTTCACGGGACCGGCAATGCCGGCAAGTACCACCATCGATGCCACGAGTACACCAGTGACAACCATTGTCGTCCGATCCGTCATGCTGAACCTCCATCGGCCCTGAAGCCGTTCCAGCTCGTGGAATGCAGGCATTGTACGGGCCATTCCCCCACTCCAGTGGGAGCAACATCACGTTTCCCCCGGTATTCCCACCGGAACACGCCAGCAAAGGGCCGACCGACCCGCGATCGGCAGAGATGTGTCCGGCACCGGGAAAGGGCGAGGAGGTGAAGAGTGAAGAGAAAGGCCCGGGCGGACCGCCGTACCCCGCAAGCCTGCGCAGGATCGCGGAGGGGCGTCCCGACGTCCTCCCGTCCTGACGTCCTCACCCTCCTTCGTTTCACCTGAGCCTGTTGCAAAAGTCCTGGATCGAGGAGGATTCCCGCGGCATCGGCCCCCACCCACCCGGGAGAATGAACCACGGATTCCACGGATTTGCTGGATTATGAAGAAGATAGAAAAACCCGGAAATACGTTCGATTTCACGCCTGATCGGTGGGCATGTACCCTCAGAGGGTTTTGCAAGCGGCTGACGTTTCACGACAGACCGGCCAGGCACACGGCGGCCGGAACGTCACGGGAGGGTGGGCGAGCGGCGCACCCGGCTCGCCCGGGGCTACCGCACCGGGGGATGCTCCGCAGCGGGCCCTTCCATGGCGGCGATGATCGCCGTACCGCAGGAGTCCGAGAGCACGTTCACCGAGGTCCGCGCCATGTCCAGGATCCGGTCCACCACGAGGATGAGCCCCACGGCCTCCATGGGAAGCCCCACCGCCGCCAGGATCACCGTGATCGCCACCAGGCTCGCCGAGGGGATCCCCGCCACACCGATGGAGGTGAGCAGGGCGATGAGCACCATGGTGAACTGCACCCCGAAGCCCACGTGGAGCCCGTAGGCCTGGGCGATGAACATGGCGGCCACGCACTCGTACAGCGCGGTGCCGTCCATGTTCACGGTGGCACCCAGGGGCAGCACGAAGGCCACGACCCGGTTGGGCAGCCCGGCCCGCTTCTCGGCACACTCCATGGTGAGCGGCAGCGTGGCCGAGGAGGAGCTGGTGGAGAAGGCCATGAGCAGCGCCGGGGCCATGGCGCGGTAGAAGGTGAACGGGTTCTTCACGCCACCGGCAACCCGGAGCAGGATCGGGAGGGTCACGAAGGCGTGGACCAGGAGCGCGACAAGCACCGTGAAGAAGAACCGCAGCAGCGGTCCGAAGGCCCCGAATCCGGTGGTGGCCACAACCTTGGCCACCAGGCCGAACACGCCCAGCGGGGCAAAGCGCATCACCAGCTCCGTGATCCGCATCATCACGTCGAGAACCCCCTGCCAGAAGGAGGTGACCGTTCCCCTCCCGGGCTCGGCGATCCGCGTCAGGAAGTACCCGAACAGCAGGCTGAAGAAGATCACCGCGAGCATCTGGCGGTTGTCCGAGGCCGCCGCCAGCACGTTCTCGGGAACCATGCGCAGCAGGATGCCCACCACGTCGCCGGCACCCCGCTCGCCCACACGGGCCAGGGTGTCGGCGCTCGCACCCTCCAGCCCGATGACCTCCCCGAGCGGCCGTCCTCCCACGATTCCGGGCCGGACCAGGTTCACCAGCACCAGGCCGGTGAGGATGGCCAGGAGGCTGGTGGTGAGGTAGTACACGAGCGTGCGGAGCCCCAGGCGCCCCACGGCACCCTCCTCGCCCATTCCGGCCATGCCCATGATGATGGAGGAGGCGATGAGGGGAACGATGAGCATCTTCAGGGCGTTGAGGAACAGGTCACCGATGAACCCGTAGACCTCCACCAGGGGAACGCCCAGGACCGCGCCCTCGGGACCGCCGAGCCATCCCGCCAGCACGGCGAGTCCGAGCCCGATCAGGATCTGCCAGTGGAGTGCAAGTCGCTTCATGCCTCGTTCTCCCTCGGGGAACCCGCGTACCGGTCCCGCAGATCATCTCAGGCTACCACGGGAGCATACCGCCGGTCCCGTGCCGCCGTCCTGTACTCCGCTCTCACTGTCCTGCTCCCCCGTGTCGTCTCCGCCGCCGGCCCACCGTCCGGAGCCGGGAAGACGAGGAGGTGCCCGCGTCGCGGCCCACGCTGGGATCCTCAAGGTCCTCGACGAGCTCCGGATCCCCGTGGACGTGATGGCGGGGACCAGCATGGACGCGCTGGTGAGCACGGTCATGGCTGGCGACACGACACTCCAGAGCGCCACCGACGGCTCCATCTCGCACTTCCCCGTGGGCGGCTGGCTTCCTGCACCTCCCGGCTCCACCAACTGGTACGACGAGATCACCGTGGAGATCCTCCCCATCGCCCGCCGAGGTTCCCCATCGCTCGCAGCGCTGTGCAAGTGTCTCATTGTATTCCGTCATGGTAATATTTCTGTTGCCGGTCCGATCCGGCCCGGCATTCCCGGAGGATCCAGCCGGACGAGGTGCGAGGAGGGATGCCATGCGGGAGATTGCCGAGCGTTACGACGTCATCATCGTGGGCGGGGGGCCGGCCTCCCGCATCCTCAACAGGTACCTCCACATGTTCCTGCCCGGGATCACCACCCTGGTGATCCGGGACGAGGAGCGGATCGTCAACCACTGCGGTACGCCCTACATCGTCGAGGGAACCATCCACTGGGAGAAGGGCCTCATCTCCGAGGAGCTGGTGACGCGCTTCGGGACGCCGATCCTCGTGGACCCGGTGGTGGGAGGTGATCCGGAGGCCCACGTGGTCACGACGGCCTCCGGACGGACCATCGGCTACGGTACGCTGGTCTTCGCCACGGGGACGGACCAGGTGCTCCCCCCCATCCCCGGCATCACGCTCGACCGGGTCCTGAAGGTCCGGCGGACCCGGGACCTGGTGACCACGATCCAGAGGTTGAAGGAGGTCGAACACGTGACCGTCCTGGGGGCCGGGTACATCGGCCTCGAGTTCGCCGTGGCACTCCATCGGCTCGGCAAGCGGGTCACGGTGGTGGAGATGGCCGACCACGTGATGGGGGGCCGCATCGACGTGGCCATGGCGGAGGCCATCGAGGCCGAGCTGGACGGCATGGGCATCCGGATCCTTCCCGGGCGGAAGGCCACCTGCCTGGAGGGCGAGGGGGCCGTCTGCGCCGTGGAGATCGAGGATGGAACCCGCATTCCCACCGACGCCGTCCTCTCCGCCGTTGGGGTCCGCCCCCTGGTGGACTACGCCCCCGCCTTCGGCCTCCAGACCACCCCCGACGGCATCGTCGTGGACGAGTACTTCGCCACCGGTGTGGAGGACGTCCACGCCATCGGGGACTGCATCGAGACGCGCTCGGCCATCACGGGGCGGCCCGTCCCGGGCAAGCTGGGCTCCAATGCGGGCCAGATGGCCCGGTTCCTCGGGCTCGGCCTCGCCGGACGGAAGAGGCCCTATCCTGGCGTGGTGAACGCCGCCGTGACCGTGGTGGGCGACCTCGCGTACGGCGGTGCGGGCCTGTCCGAGGCCGACGCCGAGGCGGAGGGCATCCCCGTGCTCACCACGCGGGCCACCTCCACCTCCACCTACGAGAACATGCCCCACCCCGAGCCCGTGGAGGTCAAGCTCGTCTACCGCGCCGGGGACCTGCGCCTGCTGGGCGGGGAGATCCTGGGCCGGTTCAACCCCGCCGGCTTCGTGGAGACCCTGGCCCAGCTCATCGAGCGGGAGGCGACGCTGGAGGACGTGGTCACCATGACCTACTCCTCCCACCCCGAGCTGACACCGAAGACCTCCAGGCCCTACTTCGTGCGGGCCTCCGAGCCCCTGCTCCGGAACCTGGCCCGCACGGGCAACCTGGATCGAGATCATCCCCTGGAGGAGGAACGATGAGCACACCCATCGCACTGATTGCCGGCATCGTGGCAGGCACCGTTCTGACGGGCGCCGTGGTCGTCTGGCTCATGAGGACCCGCATGCTGGTGGCCCGCCGGAGCCGCCGGAGCTTCGAGGACACCTGTGCCGCCATCGAGACCGTGGTGCTCTCCCACAGGGGCTGGGGGTTCCCCATCGAGACCTGGAACTTCTTCCGGACCTTCGAGAAGAAGAACGTGGTCCCGGAGAACATCCGGAAGATCAAGGTCTTCTTCGTCTGCAACGCCTCCCACGCCTCTCGCGTGATCACCGCCGATCCCTCCATGGCGGGAATGATGCCCTGCTCCTGGGCCGTCTACGAGCTCGACGACGGCAGCGTCTGGGTTTCCAAGATGAACATCGGTATGATGGCCGGGATGTTCTCCGGCGTCATCGGCAGGACCATGAAGGAGGTCGCCGAGGCCGACGAGATGTTCCTCCGGCCCGTCCTGGGGGAGGAGGAGCTCGACCTCGAACGGCTGGAGGCGGCCCCGGAACAGCCAGAGGATGAGACAAGAAATCAGAAGGAGGCCTCATGAGCCAGGTGATCACGCTCGACATCGACGACCGCAGGAAGCTCCTGGAGCGATTCCTCAGGTACGTGAAGATCGACACCCAGTCCGACGAGAGCTCCACCGCGAGCCCGTCCACGGAGAAACAGAAGGACCTGGCGCGGGTCCTCGTGGAGGAGCTCCGGGAGCTGGGCGTGGAGGACGCCGCCATGGACGAGTGGGGCTACGTGACGGGAACCGTCCCGGCCAACCTCCCGGAAGGCGTCACCGGCGTGCCCACCATCGGGCTCATCGCCCACATGGACACCTACTTCTCCACCCCGGGCGGCGGCGTGAAGCCCCAGGTCATCGAGCGCTACGAGGGCGGCGACATCCCCCTGCCCGGTGACGCCGGTCAGGTCATCACCGTGGCCGAGAACCCCAACCTGGAGCGCTGCATCGGCGAGACCATCGTCACCTCCGACGGCACCACCCTGCTGGGCGCCGACGACAAGGCCGGCATCGCCGAGATCATGACCGCCGTGGACTGGATGCTGCGCCATCCGGAGTTCCACCACCCGAAGGTCCGCATCGCCTTCACCACCGATGAGGAGGTGGGCCGCGGCACCGAGCACTTCGATGTCGAGGCCTTCGGCGCCGACTACGCCTACACCCTGGACGGCTCCGACCTGGGCGAGATCGAGGACGAGACCTTCTCGGCCGACTCGGCCGTCGTCACCGTCGAGGGCCACGACGTCCACCCCGGCTACGCCAAGGACATCCTGGTGAACGCGGTCCGCGTGGCCTCGGCCATCGTGGAGGGGCTGGACGAGCGGTACCTCCCCGAGACCACCGAGAAGCGCCAGCCCTACCTCCACCCCTACACCATCGCGGGTGACGTCTCGAAGGTGGAGCTCAAGCTCCTGGTCCGGGCCTTCACCGTGGAGGAGCTCCACGAGCGCGAGGACGCCCTGCGCGAGGTCATCGCCGCCGTGGGCGAGCGCTTCCCCGGCGCGAAGATCGACCTCGCCATCGAGGAGTCCTACCGCAACATGGCCTACAAGATCGCCGAGGACCCGAAGGTGCTCGAGTACGCGCTGGAGGCCGTGAAGCGCCAAGGCATCGAGCCGAAGCGCCAGGCCATCCGCGGCGGCACCGACGGCTCACGCCTCTCCTTCATGGGCCTGCTGACCCCCAACATCTGGGCCGGCGGCCAGGCCTTCCACTCGGTGAAGGAGTGGGTCTGCCTGGACTGGATGGCCAAGGCGGCCGAGACCACGCTGCAGCTCCTCGCCGTCTGGGTGGAGCGGTCGCCGGAAACATCCTGAAGGCACCCGGCCGGCCGGAATCGGACAGGGACACGATCCCGGTCCCTGTCACGAATGCGTGCCCGCCCATCAGGAGCCGAGGACCACCTCCGCGGTACCGCCCGCCGGAACCTCGACGGTCCTGGTCTCGCTCGCCCCGTCCGGAGAAACGGCCTCGACGGTCCAGGCTCCGGCGGGAACCCGCAGCTCCGCCCCCCCCGCCGGCACGGGCACCCACTCCCCGCCGGCGGGGTTGAGGTAACGGTGAACGGGCAGGGGCAGGCCCGTGGCACCGTCGATGGCACGGATCCGCCACGCTGGCCCCTCGCCACGGGGTGCCGTCACGCGAAGCCTGCCGACGGGACGGAGGGTCACGGGCACCTCGGGGCCCGGGTTCCGGACACGGACCAGTGCCGCCTCGCTCCCTTCCCCCACCAGCAGGATCCAGTCGCCGCCGGGTAGATCTTCCAGTGTGCACCGTCCACCGCCGTCACAGGCCGTCTGGCGGAGTGTGCCCACCACTCCACCTCCCAGGGGGAGCGCCCAGATACTCGCGGCGGGGGCACCTCCACCGGTCCGCACCACCAGGGTCACCCCGCCCCCCGGTTCCAGTTCCACGTCCAGGGGGGTGAACAGCCCCTCCCGGACGGCGGCCGGCACCCTCTCGGAACGGTACCCCCGGGCCTCCATGGTCACCGCGTACTCGCCGTCGGGAAGCTCTCCGAGGCGGTACCGGCCGTCCTCCCCGGAACTCGCCCGCCGCACCATCTCCGGGATGCCCACCCGGCGGGCCTCCACGGCCGCGCCGGCCAGCGGCAGACCGGTCTCCCGGTCCAGCACCCGTCCCTCCAGGCCCCCGGCGGGGACCTCCAGGTCCAGCCGGAGATCGCCTTCCAGGACCAGGTGCTGCCCGGTGAGCACCTCCGCCCCCGGGGTCCGCACCTGGACCTGGTATTCACCCGGCTCCAGGCCCTCCACCCGCCAGGCGCCGTCCTCGCCCGTGGTGGTGCTGGCCCCTTCCGTTCCCCCCACCGCGATGACGGAGACCGCCAGGCCCGGCACGCCGAGGCCCGCCCGGGTCACCGTCCCCGTGAGGGTGGCGCCTCCTCCGAAGTCGATCTCCACCCATGCGGGCTCCGCGGGGTCCGGCAGATCCACCACCACGCTCCGCGCCCGACCGCCGGGAACCACCATGGCCCTCACGGTCACCCGCCCGGGGCGGACACCCTCCAGCCGGAAACTGCCGTCCGGTTGCACCCGCGTCTCCGCCCCGCCGCCCAGCACCCTGCACCGGTCGAGCTCCGAGCCCTCCAGGCCCCGGACCACCCCCTCGACGACCCCTCCCCTCTCCAGCCGGAGTTCCACGACGGAGTCCTCCCCGGCCTTCACCTCGACCTCCCGGGCCGGGCTCCCGGCGAAGCCCTCGGCCCGGGCCGAGAGTCTCCAGGTACCCGGCTCTGCCTCCTCCACCGAGAAGCCGCCGTCGGCGCCTGTCTTCAGCGGGCCGCGGCTGAAGTCGTCCGGACCGAATTGCATCACCGAGGCCCCGGCCACCGGCGACCCCTCGGGGTCCAGCACACGCCCCACGATCCGCCCCGGCCGCTCCAGCCTCAGGACCACCTCCTCCCCGCTCCCGGCCCGGGCCGCCGCCTCCCCGCGCAGGCCACCGGAGGCCGTCGCCACGAGGCGAAGCTCGCCGGGGGCCAGCCCCTCGAGGACGAAGGTCCCGTCCGCGGCGGTCTGCGCCATCTGCCGGGATTCTGCACCGGTGGCCTCCACGGTGGCTCCGGCCACCGGGCCCCCGTCGGGGCCCAGGACACGCCCCCGGAGCGTCTCGCCCGGCTTCAACCGGACGGTGACGGGCTCCGGGTCACGGTCCTCGGGGACGCTCACCTGGAGCTCCGCCGGCTGATACCCCCCGCCCGACACGTTCAGCACCACCGTGCCGGGCTCGAGATCCTCCACGCGGAAGGTCCCCCCCTGGCCCGAGGTGGTCTTGCCGGCGGGCATCACGCTCATGGCCGAACCCATGCCCGCCACCGCGACCTTCCTGCGGGCGAAGAGCTCCACGTCAAGTCCCTCGAGGCCCTCGCCGCTCTCTGCGTCCACCACCCTCCCCGTGAGGGTCCGCCCCTCGCGCACCGGGACCTCCACCTCGCCCTCGGGAGGCAGTGTCACCTTCACCGGCGGGCCGGGGATCCATCCCGCGGCACGGGCCCTGAGGTAGATCTCCCCTCGGGGATCCAGCCCCTCCACCACGAAACGGCCGTCCTCGCCGGCCGTCAGGTCTCCCTTGAAGTGGAGAATCTCGGCGTTTCGGGTGGCCATCACCTCGGCACCCGGCACCGGCCGGCCCTCCGGGTCCACGACCCGGCCCTGCACCGAGACGGCCCGGTGCAGCTCCTGGTCGCCGAGGTCAACCCCCTCCGGCGGGACCTCCAGGTCCGGAATGGTCCGGACCACCCAGTCCTCCGCGGAGAGGGCCAGGTCCACCGTCCCCACGGGTACGGCCTCCAGAACCACCCGCCCGTCCTCACCGGTCACTCCCGAGGCCAGCGGCTCACCCGGAGGGGCACTCTCCACGCCGCCCGCAAACAGGAGGGAGCCCGCATCCCGCACCGAGGGCACGTGGGCCTCCACCGTGACGCCGGGTACCGGCTCGCCCGCGGGGTCCAGCACCCGCAGCGAGACCGCGGCCCCCTGCACCAGCTTCAGCGTCACCTCCACGGCGCCGCCGGGCTCCGGCTCCAGCGTCCCGCTCCTGGCGGGAGGATACCCCTCTGCCCGGGCCACCAGCTCCAGCGGTTCCGCGGGCAGCGATCCGATCCGGAAGGAGCCGTCCGGGCCGGTGATGGCCAGGGGCTCGCCCAGCTCCACCAGCCCCCCGGACCCGGGGGAGCGCCGGGGCAACATGATGCGCCACCACTCCGCAACCCTCGCCCCGAGGCGGACTCCCTCCACGCCCTCGCCCGCCGGACCGATGACCCGGCCACCGATGGACGCCGCCCCCCGGAGAGGAACCACGACCTCTTCCTGGCCCGGCGCCACCGGAAGGAGGCCCGGCGTCAGATCCGGACCCCAGATCCTGAGCCCCTCCTCCTCCGCAGGGCGGGGCAGGAACAGCTCCCCCTCGCGAACCCCCTGCACCGCACCGGGAAGAGACGGCGGAATCCATCCGGCCGAGACCACCACGGGCCCCGGCGCCCCACGGAAGACCAGGTGCACCACGGGAGGCATCTCCAGCCGGAGTTCCAGCTCCTCCGCGGGCGCCCCGGACCCCTCGAGCCGGGCCATCCGCCCGTCGGAGGAGGCCACCACCACCCCCCCCCCCCGCCGCGCCACCCGGAGCACCGCCCGCCCGTCCTCCCCGGTCCGCACCACCGTCCCCGGCGGGCCTGCGGCCGACGCCACCAGGGCGCCCGCGGCGGGCTCACCCGTGGGTGTCACCACCCTCACGGTCAGCTCGCGGCCGCCTGGCACCAGGTTCACCGCCGCGGGAAGCGGGGCCCTGCCCTCCCAGGTGGCCCACCGTCCCTCCGGCCCGAGAACGTGAAGCTCCACCGCGGCGTCCCGCGCGGGCACCGTGGCCTCCACGACGCCACTCTGGTCCGTCAGAGTCCGGGTCACCGAGGGCACCCAGCGCCCGGGAAGCCGGCCCCAGGGCCCCTCCTCGCACCGCCCCCACACCAGGGCTCCCGCCACGGCACCGCCCCCGCCCCGGACCCGCAGCTTCACCGTTCGCCCCGGCGGCAGCCATGCCAGGGGCAGCTCCGCCTGTTCCGGCACCACGACCAGGAAGGACCGCCCCACGTGTCCCGCGGCGCTCGCCTCCACCGAGACGGGCAACGCCTCCGCGGGCACCTCCAGCGAAAAGGCTCCCCCCGCCCTCACCGTGGTCTCCGCCACGGGCCGGAAGCGGTCCTCGGGGTGATCCAGCAGCCAGGAACCCACCGCCCAGGCCCTCACCTCGGCCGTGACCGGACCGCCCTCGGCCCGGACCGTACCCGCCACCCGCAGGATCCCGCCCGAAGCCACCGGCCCGGAGCCGGCCAGGAGCCCCGCGATCAACGCCCCATGGAGCAACACCTGCCGCATGACTACCTCCCCGAACATGCGAATGTTGTTCCGTTGTGTGCCATTATATCCGGCCCGCGCCGGGATCTGGCAACCGGGGCGGACCTCGGCGCCGACGGGAGTCCAGACGGACTGGAAGCCTCAGTGTGTCTTCGTGATGTAGGTCTTTTCGGACGGCTCCCCGGCCGTCAGGACCACGTCCCGGGTGCCGAAGCGCCTGGCCCCCTCACGGGTGGTCACCGACCAGCTCACCCTGGCCACGGGCCCCGGTCCGTCCCTGGGCTCCATCCGCCGCACCTCGAACTCGGCCCGGCCCCAGCCCTCCACGTCCAGCTCGTACCGTTCCACGCCACCCTCCGCCCGGAGCACGAGCGTGAAGTCGCGGGGTTCCCCACCGATGACGACTCCACCGGACAGCGTTCCCGCGGGCACCCCGGGCCGGCCGAGACGTGTGGCGTCACCCTGGTACTCCCAGATGTCCACGAGAAGCCGCGCCACCTCCGGCCCCACCATCTCCACCACCAGCTCCTCGGGAAGCGCCGTCCAGCCCGCCGCCGGAGCCGCACCGGTTGAGGAAGCCGTGCAACTCACGCCCCAGCACGTGCTCACCTCGGCGTGGCAGTCCTCGAGAACCAGGCCGGCCCTGCACTCGTAGAGGTGCGCCCGCTTCACGTAAACGCACCGGTAATTGCAGGATGCACGGGCTGCCGGCACCATCGAGAAGAGCCCCCCGGCCACAACGGCGAGGAACCCGGACCACTTTCGAAGCCCGAATCTGCTCATCGTTCACCTCCAGTCCGATGATCCACGAGAATCGTACATCAACAATAACTTATGGTC
>JAMOWA010000039.1 GCA_027061805.1 Thermoanaerobaculia bacterium
CCCCGCGCCGGCGGCCCATCGTCGTCGAGGCGTCCCGGTGCTCGCCCTGCGGCCCTGCGGGCCTCCGGCTGCTGCGCTCCGGGCCGCCGCCCGGACGCCCTGCCAGCCGTGACGTCGCCCGCCCCGCGCCTGCTGCGCAGCGGCTTCCCCCGGGTGCTGCCATCGCGCTTCACGGCCTGCGACCGGCTGTGCCCGGCCGGCTGCCGCCGGCCGTGCTCGCCCGTCTCGGCCGGCCGGGACGGACGTGATCTCAGCGGTGGGGCTGCGTGCTCGGGCTTCGGCCCTCCGGGCCTTCGCGTCCTGCGCGCGCAGCCCGATTGATCTCCCCCGCACCCCCGCCCGTATCTCCCCTGCCCACCCGCAGCCGGCGCGGGAGGGGAGGGGATCCGGGCCAGGCGGCGGCGGGGCGGCCGCCCTCCGGGACCGGGCAAGACCGCTCCGTGGCACGCCGCGCGCCCACACGCCCCCCACCCGTGGTCACGCGGCGTGCAGCGTCGCTGTCCGATAACAGCTGTTATCGGACCTTGCCCTCGGCTCGCCCCGCCTTGGGCCGGCCCCCGCGCCCCCGTCCTCCGGCCTTGACATAATGAGCGTCCACTATGTCAACCTGGCCCGGAGCCAACGGTGTCGAGCCGGCTGCGCCCGTCCGCCCCCAAAGGGGGCTCCCTCAGAGGAGGCGGCTGACGCCGCGATGCCCCCGCCCACCCGTGGCCCCGCGGTCACGGTGCTCGGGCTGCGGCCGCCTGCGGCGTCCTCCGCTCCCTGCGCCCCGTGCCCGCGGGGCAGCTCACCCCCGCCCGCCCGACCCGTCCGCCCCCTCCAGGGGGCTCCCAGGGATCGTCCAAGGCGTCCGAGCTCCCCGGGACGCCTCGGGAAGCCCCATCATCCTCTCAGACGCCGAAAACAACGCCCGTAACGGCCTCCTGAGCGCGTTTCGATCTCCGCCGGAGGGTAGGGCAAGGCCAGATCCTCCTCTTAGCCGCCGCCCCCGACGAGGCGGCCAGAAGAGAGCGACTAAAGGAAGAAGCCCGTCCCTCCCCGCGCCGCGGCCGAGGCGAACGAGCACGGGACGCGAAGCGGCCCGCGCGCAGCGCCGAGGACACGGCGCACCGGATGCGGCGGCCGCAGGCCGCCACCTCTTCCCGGGGAGCCCCCGTGGGGGCGGACGGGCAGGCGGAGGGCTCGAGCACGTCCGGGGCCGGCGGGAGCGGAGCCGGCAGGAGGGCGACATAGGCTTCGCTTATGTCGAGCGGCGCGGGGGCGCGGCGCTTGCCTCCCTGCAAGCGCCGTGCGCCGAAGGCCGCGTCCGATAGAGCGCTTTATCGGATGCGCCCCGCGCCGCGACCTCCTGCCGGTGGAGCGACCAGAGGCAGCACACTGCCACGCCGCCCTCCGCCTGGGCGGGCAGGGGCCGCCAGGCGCCGAAGGCGCCACCAATCGGGCTGCGCGCGCAGGATGCGAAGGCCCGGAGGGCCGAAGCCCGAGCACGCAGACCCTCCGCCTCTGCGCTACAATCGAGCCATGAGAACCGAAGCGGCCAAAGAGAGAACCCCTCCTTTAGCCGCTGCACGTGTCTCCGCTCATCCCGGTCTCCCCGCCAGAACCCGCCACCGGCCGAGCCTCCGAGCCGCCCGTCCCCCACGCCCGGCCGGCCGCTCGAGCAGCCGAAAACTCGCTACCGGGCTTTCGACCATCCCGATCGAATCTAACATCAGGGTCACAAGGCACTTAACCCCCAAAACGCGGTGGACCGTCGTGTACGACTACCGCAATCGGTGGTACCTCCCGGAAGCCGGAGTGTTTGGGGAGAGGGATCCTGAAGGGTATTCCAACGGGCCGGATCTTCTCGCCTTCTGCCAGTCAAATGCAGTGAACATGGTAGATCCCTTGGGTCTCCAGAACTATTTCCACCCGGACGCTGTTGGGCGCTCTGAGCCACTTCCCAAGACCCATATCTTCCTGATGTCAAGGATGGGTATTATGCGCGGTTGGTCTTGGTACAAGTACCTTGGTGCTGGCGCGAACGGTGTCTTGGAGATTCGGTTCATGGGGTCTGGCCAAGCGCCAGATTACCCCCATGCCATTGTTGGCGGGAAGTCCTACCCCGAACTCATGGATCGGCTGGAGGATGGTAGTTGGGTTATTTCGCCAGGCCAGCCACCAGAGGAGTTGCGCGGACCCAATGACGACGTGGCGCGGAACGAGAACATCATGTGGCAACGAATGCGAATCTACCAGCTCGAAAAGACGATTGACGGTGTATGGGCCCGAGCAAACTCTGAAGGTGTCATTCGTCCCCTTTGGAAGGTATGGCGGAAGCGGGTAGGCTGGACCGAAGAAAAGTTTGAGGCAGCATTTGCATTCTCACGTCTTGAGGCGACGAAACTCTTGATGGAGAGGCTACAAGTGATAACGCGAGCGAACCCCACGCTGAACGAACCTCTGGCGGTGGAAGCCGGTAACACGGTGGTTTCTGCGCTTGTTGTTGCAGAAGGCGAAAATGAAGCCCTTCGATTCCTGCGCGGGTTGTACTCGCCCGATCTTGATATTGCACCGCGCCCGCGCGGTAGCACGAAGGCGTTTCCACCGTATATTTCGGTGGTTGGGGGAAAGGACCGGTGGTGGTGGGACGTAGTGGGACCCTCATCGCACTGACCGCATTGTTGGGTCTTGGTGCGGCATGTCACCAGGGCCCTTGGTACCATGTGGAATCGCTGACTCTACCTTGTGGCGTGGCGATGAAGAGTTACTTTCAGTGCGGCGACCCACAATGTTCGAATTACAGCCCATCCGTAAGTTTCCAGATTTTGTCTGCGTGGGGTAACGATTTCAGGTATGAACCTGTCGAAGGTGAGATCGAGGCTGTCTTTGTGGTTTCCGGCCGGCTATTCCTTGTTCTCTTTAACCAATTTGGGGAATTCGTCATGGCTGTAAACCAGGACGGCCGACTTGCGCCTCTCTGTGATCTCACGGAATGCTGGCTTGGAGTCTCCGTGGAGTCGATCCGGATGTGGCGAGATGGTAGGGACCTTGTCGTCGTAATGGACACCCAGGGTCAATGCGGTATTCCTAAGGGTGAACTGTATAGACGACGAATCGCTGCGGTCTTCGTCCCTGGCGATGCGCACCTCCTGGTGTCTCCTAATGGCGATATCAATTGTCCACCTGTCCCCCGCAAAAAATGAATCCGCGGGTCCGAGAGGGGAAAGATGAGCCGGGAGACGACGGATGACCACGAGGAAAGGGTGCCAGGGGTGCCATTGAGTAATTGGGTTCGAATAGTCGACGTGCCCGGTGTGGCCCGCAAGAGATGAATCCGCGGGGGTCGGGTGGGTTTGAGGGTCAACTACTTGTCGTTGCCGGAGCCTCCCGAGGGATTGCTTTTCGGAGATTCTGAGGGCGTCGGTTTGGTAGGTGCTCCGCTGCCGTCGGGTGGTGGGGAGAAATTCGGTCGCTTTCCGCTGGGCTGGGTTGAACATGGGACGTGGCTCCGCTCCCCACCGCGTGGTTGGTAGCTTTCCTCGATCGGGGCGACAGCCTTCTTGCTCTTCTTCGAATCGCTCATTGTTTTTCCTCCGGTCTGAAGAATTCGATAAAGCGACACTCCTCGGCACGGACAAGGAGGCCACGGGTTTGCGGTACCGGATTGGTGAACCGGCCTTGTTCATCAGTTTTCCACATTTCCTCGATGTAGATGTCTTGGGGGTGGGGGTAAGAGGAAACGCTGGACTCACCGGAGTAAATGCCGCCGACCATTCTGCCGTCCTTGAGATGGCAGAGTACCCAGAGGTGCTCCCTCTTGGCGAAAAAGTGATCCCATGCGGTCGGTGCCGGGTGAAGAAGAAAGCGGCCGAGTAGCTTTGATTGCCTCACGTATCGCGATGCTACTGCAAGCAGCACGGGACACAGGAACAGGATTGCGAACATCCCGGCGAAGTACCAAAACGGGTGTTTCTCAGGGAAGCTGTTCCGGTGCAACAGGATGATAGCCCAGAAGAGAAGAGCGAGATTGATCATGCTATAGCTGACGACCTCGATGATCGACTCGCTGAGATTTCTGCGAGGGGCGGGAATCATGAGGTCATGGGCTTTGATTGCCACGAACCCGGGCACAACGAAGACTAGGAAGAGAATGAGGGTTTGCGTGTGGAGAAGGCCGTCCATCTTCTACCTGGTGCTGGCCTCGTTGGCGACCTGTTGGAAACGGTGTTTGAGGATGAAGGTCTCCAGGACAGTTTTGATCGCGGACTTTTCTTCTTCGGGCAACTTGTCAATTTCCTCCATCTGGCGAATAAGCTCACGATCCCCGACCTCGAGTCGCCGGCCTCCGGTTTGTCCTCCAAGGATCAGATAGTCGAGGGATACGTCGAACACCTCGCTGATCTTTGCCAACATGTCGGCGGAGGGGACGTGGACGCCACGTTCGTAGCCAGAGATCTGCTTTTGGTGGACCCCTAGCCGCTGGCCCAGCTGCGCCTGGGACCAACCGCGCTCCTGGCGAAGTCGTTTGATCCGGTTTGCGATCGTCATAGGTGGTCCCTTCGTGCCGTGTTTCATACCAAAGGCATCTTCATTCACTTAGAGTGTGCTGCCAATCTTTCAAGAAATCAAGGCATAGTGGTTGACAGCGGGGAAAGCTAAGGGTATGTTTCATACCAGATGCTGTTACAGAAATCTTCTCCCGGAGGACGCCATGGCACGAATACCACAAGACGAGCTCGAGCGGTTGAAGGCGGAGGTGGATCTGGCGGAGCTGGTGCGGGGGTCGGGGGTGGAGCTGAGGGCTCGGGGGAGGGATCTGGTGGGGCTGTGTCCGTTTCATGAGGAGAAGGAGCCGTCGCTGGTGGTGACGCCTGGGAAGAACCTGTGGCACTGCCTGGGGTGTGATGCCGGGGGGACGGTGATCGACTGGGTGATGAAGACGCAGGGCGTCAGCTTCCGGCATGCCGTCGAGCTGCTCAGGGAGCCCGCCCTTCGGGGCGGGCAGACGGGAGATGGGAGACGGGAGACGGGAGATCGGAAAGGGCCGGTGAAGCGGTCGACGGTGCGGCGGCTGCCGGCGCCGGTGGAGCTGGAGGCGGCGGATCACGAGCTGCTGGTGCAGGTGGTGGATTTCTACCACCGGACGTTGAAGGGGTCGGCGGAGGCGCTGGCGTATCTGGAGCGGCGTGGGATCGGGGAACCGGAGGCGATCGATCGATTCAGACTGGGGTATGCCAACCGGACGCTGGGGCTTCGGCTTCCGAACAGCCAGCGGAGGGCGGGGCGGGAGATCCGGGGGCGGCTGGTGAGGCTGGGGATCTTCCGGGCGAGCGGTCACGAGCACCTGGCGGGGTCGCTGGTGATCCCGGTTTTCGACCCGGAGGGGCGGGTGGGTGAGCTGTACGGGAGGAAGATCCACACGAACCTGCGCAAGGGGACGCCGAAGCATCTCTACATCTCCGGGCAGCACCGCGGCATCTGGAACTTGGACGCCTTCCGGGCGTCGAAGGAGATCATCCTGTGCGAGTCGCTGATCGATGCCTTGACCTTCTGGTGCGCGGGGTACCGGCACGTGACGTCGTCCTACGGCGTCAACGGTTTCACGGGCGAGATGCTGGAGGCGTTGAAGGCGTACGGGATCGAGCGGGTGCTGATCGCCTACGACCGGGATGAGGCGGGGGAGCGGGGGGCGGTGGAGCTGGCTGAGAAGCTGGCTGCCGAGGGGATCAGCTGCTTCCGGGTGCTCTTCCCCAAGGGGATGGACGCCAACGAGTACGCCTGTCATGTGACGCCTGCGCGGCAGTCGCTGGGCTTGTTGCTCAGGAGCGCCGAGTACATGGCGGGGCCGCTGAAGACGCTGGGAGCGGCGGTCCATTTCGAGGCCAAGGGCGCGCCGATCGCGGTGGCCGAGCCGGCGACGGAGCAGCTTTCTTCCTTAGCCGCTGATGAAGAAGCGGCCAAGGGGGAAGCCGGGGACGGGGAGGGCGCCGGGGATGGCCGGGGCGCCCCGGTCCCCGGGGCGGCTGGCCCAGAGACTCCCGACTCCCGACTCCCGACTCCCGTCTCAACACCCCATCCATCTCCCGTCCCCCCGCCGCCAGCGGCGGATGCCCCGGTGACGGTGGGCGAGCGGGAGATCGTCTTTCGCTTCGGCGAGCGGAGGTGGCGGGTGCGTGGGCTTGCCGGCAATCTGAGCTTCGAGCGGCTGAAGATCAACCTCCTGGTGGCGCGGGAGGGGAGGGGCCTCTTCCACGTGGACAGCCTGGACCTGTACTCGGCGAGGCAGCGTGGGATCTTCCTGAAACAGGCGGCCGAGGAGCTGGAGCTCAAGCCGGAGGTCCTGAAGCGGGACCTGGGGCGGGTGCTTCTGAAGCTGGAGGCGCTCCAGGAGGAACAGATCCGGAAGCGCCTCGAGCCCAAGGAGAAGGCCGTGACCATCCCCGATACCGAGCGGCGGGAGGCGCTGAAGCTGCTGGAGGATCCCCGCTTTCTCGAGAGGGTGGTGGAGGACCTGGGGGCGTGCGGCCTGGTGGGGGAGGCGACGAACAAGCTGGCGGCGTACCTGGCGACGGTGTCGCGCAAGCTGGCGAGGCCGCTCGCTGTGATGGTGCAGAGCTCGTCGGCGGCGGGCAAGTCGGCGTTGATGGAGGCGGTGCTGGGCCTGTGTCCGGAGGAGGACCGGGTGGAGTACTCGGCGATGACGGGGCAGTCGCTCTTCTACATGGGCGAGGCCGATCTCAAGCACAAGGTGCTGGCCATCGCCGAGGAGGAGGGGGCGGAGCGGGCCTCGTACGCTTTGAAGCTCTTGCAGAGCGAGGGCAAGCTGTCCATCGCGTCCACGGGCAAGGATCCGAGGACGGGGCGGCTGGTGACGCACGAGTACCGGGTGGAGGGGCCTGCGGCGATCGTGCTGACGACCACGGCCATCGACCTGGACGAGGAGCTTCTCAACCGGTGCATGGTGCTCTCGGTGGATGAGAGCCGGGAGCAGACGCGGGCGATCCACCGGCTGCAGCGTGAGGACCGGACGCTGGCGGGGCTTGAGAGGCGGCTCGAGAGGGCGCGGATCGTGAAGCTCCATCAGAACGCCCAGCGTCTGCTGGAGCCGCTTGCCGTGGTGAACCCCTACGCCTCGCGTCTGACCTTTCTGGATGCGAGCACGAGGACGCGGCGGGATCACCTGAAGTACCTGGGGCTGATCGACGTGATCGCCCTGGTACGGCAGAGGAGGCGGGAGGTCAGGAGCGCGGTGGTGGGGGGCCGGGGGGTGCGGTACATCGAGGCTCATGTGGAGGACATCGAGCTGGCCAACCGTCTTGCGGCGGAGGTGCTGGGGAGGAGCCTGGACGAGCTGCCGCCGCAGACGAGGCGGCTGCTGGAGCTGATCTGGGAGATGGTGCGGGGGGAGTGCGAGCGGCGGAAGATGGAGCAGCGGGACTTTCGCTTCAGCCGGAGGGAGATCCGTGGGCATACCTCGTGGGGGGACACCCAGCTGAAGGTGCATCTGAGGCGGCTGGTGGACATGGAGTACCTGGTGGTCCACGGGGCGAGGCCGGGGGTGCGGTACGGGTACGAGCTGGTGTACCGGGGGGAGGGCAGGGAGGGGGAGCGTTTCGTGCTGGGGCTTTTGGATACGACGAAGCTGGAGGGGGAAATCCACGGCTGTGACGGCAACCGGGCGGGGCAGACGGGGAACCGGTCGGCCCCCGGTCGGCCCCTGGTCGGCCCCCGGTCGGGGGGTGGTCGGGGTGGTGCAACTGAAGAGGGCGAAGGGGATGACCTCCATTTAGCCGCTGGAGGCCCGGAAAACGCATATGGGGGTCCTTCACAAAGTGGCTCGTCGTACGCACGGGGACGTCGTAGCGGTATGGCGGCGGCGGGGAGGGAGTGATGCGTGGCCGGGGGCGGAGGAAGCCGTACGAGCCCATCGAGGGGGTGGATCCGGAGAGCATCCTGGCGCAGATCGACCGGCACATCCGGTGGCTGGAGGCGCGGCAGTACGCCGAGAGCGGGCTGAAGACGCGGCGGAGGGAGCTGATCCGCTTTGGGCGGTGGTGCGCCGAGCGTGGGGTGGAGCGGCCGGCGGATCTCAACCGGACGGTGATCGAGCTTTTCCAGCGGGTGCTTTCGAGGCGGGTGAAGGCGGACGGGCTGCCGCTGTCGCCGAAGACGCAGTGGCTGAAGCTGTCGTACGTGGCGACGTTTTGCAAGTGGCTGGCGAGGGAGCGGCTGGTGCTGTACGACCCGGCGGGGGAGCTTGAGATGCCGCGGCAGGGAGTGAGCCTGCCGAGGGCGGTGCTGAGCGAGGAGGAGGTGGAGCGGATCCTGGCGGTGCCGGAGACGGGGACGGTGCTGGGGCTGAGGGACCGGGCGATCCTGGAGACCTTTTACTCGACGGCGATCCGGCGGTCGGAGCTGGTGCGGCTGGGGCTGTGCGACCTGGATCTCGGGCGGGGGGTGCTGGCGGTGCGGCACGGCAAGGGGAACCGGGACCGCTTCGTGCCGCTGGGCGAGCGGGCGGGGGCGTGGATCCGGCGTTACCTCGAGGAGTCGAGGCCCCGGCTTGCGGCATACCGGGATGACGGCGCGCTCTTCCTGTCGGCGGACGGGACGGCGCTGGCGCCCAACTGGGTGGGCGAGATGGTACGGAAGGCGATCGAGGCGGCCGGGGTGAAGAAGCCCGGGGGATGCCATCTCTTCCGGCACACGGCGGCGACGCTGATGCTGGAGGGTGGTGCGGACATCCGATTCATCCAGCAGCTCCTGGGCCACGCGAAGCTGGAGACCACGCAGATCTACACCAGGGTCAGCCTGGAGCAGCTCAAGGCCGTCCACCAGGCCACGCATCCCGGAGCGCGACTGGAGCACCAGAAGGCCCACAGGGAGGCGGCCGGAGCCCCGGCCTCTGGCCCGAGAATTCTGCTGGATGAGGATTTCCGCACCACGAAGAAGCCGCTCCCCACCGTAGCCGCTAAAGATGACGAGCGAGACGATCAGGAAGAGATTTCATCGATTCAGTGATTTTCCCAGTATCGATCTCCTAATGGCCCTTTATTAGTAGGGGTCGAAATCCTCCGTGCCGCACGGTCGGCCTCCACAAAAGCGGCAAAAGGAGGCATACGATGCCTAACGTAGATCCAATTTCAGCACTCAGCCTGCTGATCATTCTATTCATCATTCGTGAACTCAACGAAAACAAGAAGCGGTAACAACTCCCTCCGCCGTCACGGGGCTTGCAGCCCCACCCCCCCGCCCGCAACCCCCGCGCCGGCGGCCCATCGTCGTCGAGGCGTCCCGGTGCTCGGGCTCCGGCCGGCTGACGCCGTCCTCCGCTCCCTGCGCTCCGGGCCGCCTGCCGGGACGCCCTGCCAGCCGTGACGTCGCCCGCCCCGCGCCTGCTGCGCAGCGGCTTCCCCCGGGTGCTGCCATCGCGCTTCACGGCCTGCGACCGGCTGTGCCCGGCCGGCTGCCGCCGGCCGTGCTCG
>JAMOWA010000040.1 GCA_027061805.1 Thermoanaerobaculia bacterium
CCGCCAGCACCGCTCCGCGGGCCTCACACCCTCTCCCCTCAACACCCAGAAAGGAGGCCAGCCCACACCGTGAAAAGTGTCAAATCCAAACCGGCGATACTGTCCAACTGGAAACCGGCGTTGACACTGATCCAGCCGCCCGAGGGAGCCGATGTACCGCTGCTTGGGGCGACCTGTCTCGGGATCACGGTAGGCCTCCATGATCTGGAGGTAGGTGCGCGGCCCGGAGCGGGTGATCTTCAAGTACATGCCGGTACAGTACCATATCATACCGGACGGTGTCAAGGATCGCCTGCATTACACCCATGCCACTACGCCCCCTCCCGCAGATCCGAACCCCAACTCACTGAAAACACTCAGCCGACGACCCGGAAATCCCGGAAATCGCGCCTGAAACTGTCGAACTTGGGTGACCGGGGACAAGGACAGAGACATGTGCGTGCCCGTGACCCCGACTCCCACACTGTCATCCCGACCGAGCGAGCGGAGCGAGCGAGTGGAGGGATCTCCCCGTCCGTGGAGCACCCCCGGAACCGGAGGACGACGGCTTCGTCCGGGAGATCCCTCGACTCCGGCCCTGCGGGCCTCCGCTCGGGATGACAGGGAGGGGAGTGCCTCACCGGAGGGGGTTCAGGTACCTCCACGCGATGGCGCGGACCTGGTCGAGGAGGTGGATGGCCGTGGCGGCCTGGCGGGCATCGATGGCGCCCGCCCCGGCGAGGAGCCTGAGCTGGACGCCGGCCTCCCGGGCGGAGCCGTAGGCGATGCGCCAGTGGTTGGTTCCGGCCCGGCCTGGTCTTCCCAGCCCCTCTGCGAGGTTCGAAGGGACGGACGAGGCCGAGCGCACCAGCTGTTCGGCCACGGGTCTCAGGCTCGCGGGAACCCTGCGGGCCAGCTTCAGGGCGATGGACGCGGCCTCGAGGGCCAGGTCGAGGACGACGGTGTGGGAGCGCGTGCGGGTCATGGTCACCTCCGGGTCGTTCATGCAGCTCCCACAGCCTCCGGGCGCCCCGGAGTCAAGGGTCGCGGCGTCCGCGCCGCGACCGCAGGCCTGCCCTTGACGCCGGGGCGCCCGGAGGCTACCCACCCAGACAGAACGACCCGGAGGTGACCATGGCCAGGCGCTCCCGCGCGTGGCCGTGACCGTGTCCCTGTCCCTGCCCCTGCCCCTGATCCTGCCCGTGCCCCTGACCCTGACCCTGTTCCGGTGGAGGACCGAAGGATGCCGTGGAGCATGGACAGGGACACGATCATGGACGGGGGCAAGGACAAGAACAGGGCCATGATCATGGACGGGGACGGGGGCAAGAACGGGGACATGGTCATGGCCGGGGACGGGGACGAGAACAGGATCATGGACGAGGGCGGGGCCATGACCATGACCCTGATCGTGGCTGTGTCCCTGACCCTGCCCGTGCCCCTGACCGTGATCCTGATCCTGATCCTGTTCCGGTGGAGGACCGAAGGGTGCTGTGGAGCATGGACAGGGGCAGGGGCGAGAACAGGTACATGGTCATGGACGAGGACGTGGTCATGGCCGGGATCAGAGACACGATCAGGGTCACCGGTACGGATACGGACAGTGTCAGGGGCACGGGCGGGTGGGTGGGCGTCGCACCTCGCACGGCAGGGCGGAAGGCGTCGCACACCCGTGCGGGAGCGAGGCCGGAGGGGACGGGGACGGGGACACGATCATGGGCGTGGACAGGGACAAGAACAGGAGCAGGGACAAGGACATGGTCATCGACGATGGCGGGACCACGTCCGTGCCCGTGCCTGTGATCGTGCCCGTGACCCTGACCGTGACCCTGATCCCGACCCTGACCCCGACCGTGGCGATTCTCCCCTGCGCCCCTGCTTCCCGGGAGGGCGGGGGACGCCTTCACCTCTTCACGTCTTGACCTCTTCACCGGGTGTGCGGGGGGGCCAGCTCCACGCCCAGGAGCTCGGCCAGCTCCGCACGGTCCAGGACCTTCACCACGTCCTCGGTGGGGGCCACCACGCGCTCCATGAGCTCCACCTTCCGGGAGATGATGGCGTCGATGCGCTCCTCGATGGTGTCCCGGGTGATGAGCTTGAAGACCTGGACGAACCGCTTCTGCCCCATCCTGTGGACGCGGTCGGTGGCCTGGTCCTCCCGGGCCGGGTTCCACCAGCGGTCGTAGTGGATCACCACCGAGGCCCCGGTGAGATCGATGCCCACACCGCCCGCCAGGAGGCTCGCCAGGAGGACCTGCTCGTGCTGGCCGGCGTTGAAGCGGCGGATCACGCGGCCCCGGTCCCTGGTGTCGCCGGTGAGCGCGAGGTGGGAGATGCCCCTCCGGTCCAGGTGCCGCTCGAGCACGCGGATCATCTTCACGTACTGGGAGAACACCACCACCTGCTGGCCGCTGGCCAGTGCCTCGTCCAGGATCTCGTCCAGGATCTCCAGCTTGCCGGAGGGAAGCGAGAGGTTGGGCTTCCCGAGAACGAGGGAGGGGTGGTCGCAGATCTGCTTGAGCCGCGTGAGGAGGGCGAAGATGTGGATGTACGGCACCTGGGAGCCGGGGTCCCGGAGCTGCTCCACGATGGAGGCCATCTGCCGGTGGCAGGTGGCCTCGTACAGCTCCCGCTGGGCCGGGCTCAGGTGGCAGAAACGGCGGTCCTCCACCTTCTCGGGGAGCTCGGACAGGACCTGCTCCTTGACGCGCCGCAGGGTCAGGATCGCCAGACGCTTCCGGAGCGCCAGGAGCTGGTTGTGGGTGGGGTTCCTGTGGGTCTCGCGGAACTGCCGCTCGGAGCCCAGGTAGCCGGGAGCGATGAGGTCCACCACCGACCAGAGCTCGAGCAGGCGGTTCTCCAGCGGCGTGCCCGTGAGGGCGATCCGGTGGTCCGCGGGGATCCGGCGGGCGGCCCGGGCGGCCTTGGTGCGGGGGTTCTTGATGCGCTGGGCCTCGTCGAACACGGCCACCCGCCAGGTGCGCGAGGCCAGCTCCTCGGCGGAGCGCACCATGATGTCGTAGGTGGTGAGGACCAGCGAGGCCCTCCGGTCCATGCCGCTCAGGGAACGGCCGGAGCCGTGGTAGAGGTGGACCACCAGGTGGGGGGCGAAGCGGGACAGGAGGTCCTGCCAGTGCTCCATGACCCCCCGGGGACAGACCACCAGGCTCACCGCCTCGGGCTCCCGCTCGTGGACCAGGCACAGCAGACCCATGACCTGGTGGGTCTTGCCGAGGCCCATGTCGTCGGCCAGGAGGGCGCCGATGCCGAGCCGGTGGCGGTGCCAGAGCCAGGCGGTCCCCAGGCGCTGGTAGGGCCGCAGGTCCGAGCGGAGGTCGCGGGGTTGCACGGGTTCCAGGGGGACGGTTCCCCTCAGGGCCTCCGCCAGCTCCGAGAGCTCGCCGCAGCCGCCCTCCACCGGGACGTCGGACTCCGCCACGAGCCGCATGAAGGCCAGGCGGTCCCCGCGGAACACCCGGGAACGGCCGCGGTGGACCAGGGAGAATCCCAGCCGCTCGAAGGGGCTGAGGTCGGGCGCCCGGAGGATGACCTCCCCCTTCCTGGCGAAGCCGCGTTCCAGCAGCGATAGCACCTCGTTCCATGCGAGGTCCATCTCGACGGCCTTGAAGACCGGCCGGAGGATCACCTTTCCCGTCCTGTCGAGCTCCGCACGGATGGAGGACAGGACCGGCGCCACGGGCCGCCGGTAATGCTCGAGGGCGCCGCGCGGGTGGTACCAGCCCTTCTTGGTCAGCGTGGGATGGTCCAGGTTGAGGAAGCGGAGGGCCTCGTGGCCCGTGAGGCGGACGGGACCGCTCCGGAACCAGGGCAGCAGTGGCGTGTCGGGGTCCAGTGTCCGGCACAGGAGGCGCCCGATCCGGACCCACCGGCCCATGGCGTTGGCCCGCGCCTCCGCGAGGGAGAGGAAGCTGCCGTCGGGGAGGCGGTATCCCGGCTCGAGGACGATGGCGTTCTCCTCCCAGGTGGCCGTGAGGACCGGGGTCAGGCGCATCTCGGAGAGCTCGAGCTCGGCCAGGTCGGACTGGAGCCGGAGCCTGTCCAGCGACCGGAGCAGGGGGAGAGCGTGGGGGAGCACCGCGGTGGAGAAGGTCACCAACCGTCTGTCGCCCGAGGGCAGGGTGATGCGGATCCTGACCTCGTCGTCCTCGATGCGGGCGGTGGCCCGCCCCGACCGCTGGAGGGAGAGCTGGAGCTCCAGGGCCGCCCGCAGGTCGCTGCCACTCAGGTGGGTGAGGTCCACCCGTTCCGTGGAGGCTGCCGCCAGGGTGATGAAGGGGGTCCGGGACCGGCCGCGCCACACCGTGCCGGGCCCGGAGCGGAGCATGGTGGGGCGCACGTCGATCCAGCGCAGGAGCACCACGCCGGCGTGCATGCAGGGCGAGGTGCCCTCGCCGCAGATGGAGCAGGCGTGCTCGAGGGAACCCTCCCTCCAGCCGTCCCGGATCACCACCGTGCAGGGGGGCTGAAGGAGTGTGGCGTCGAGCCCCTCGCCGGTCCACAGGATCTTCTCCACCACGCGGTCGTTGTAGAGGCGGCCCGCCCGCTGGGCCTGCTCTCCGGACATGCTCCCCAGGATGTCGCCCCTGGTGAGCTGGGCGAGCAGCGGGGTTCCCCCGGATCCGGCACCTCGTCGGCGAGCCATAGCCCCTCATCTTAGCAGCCCGGCCGCCGGGGATCGAGTGGAAGCAGGGGTGCAGGGGAGCAGGGGAGCAGGGAGACAGGGGAGCAGGGGAGAGGGGACAACCGTTCACTGGAACAGGACAAGCTCAGGGCTCGGCTCGGAAGTGAAGAGGTGAAGAGTGGGGTGTGGGGGGTGTCCTTCCATCCGGGGAGGCCCGGTCCGGTGCGGCCGGGTCGCGTGACGCGGAAGAGACGAGGGAATCCGGCCCGCAGGGCCTGCCCGCGGGCCGGCCTCCCCCCTGGATCGCCGACCGGCCTGCCCTACGCCAGGTCCAGCAGGGCCTCCACGGTGCGGTCGATGCCCTCGGCCACCTCGGAGATCCGCTGGCCGAGCATGTAGGCCGGCGTGGAGACCAGCTTCCGCTCGCGGTCCACCACGAACTCCTTCACGGGGCAGGCCACGTGCCGCGCCCCCATGGCCTCCAGTGCCCCGGCCGTGGCCTCGTCGGTGCCGATGGTGAGCTCGGGCGCCTCGCTGCCCAGGACCTTCGCGATGAGCGCCGGGGCGATGCACACGGCCGCCACCGGCTTGCCCTGGGCGTGGACCTCGCGCACGAGCCGTGCCACCTCGGGATGGACGCTGCAGTCCGCTCCCTTCACGGCGAAGTCGCAGAGGTTCTTGGCCGCACCGAAGCCCCCGGGGAGGATCAGGGCGTCCAGCTCGTCGGCCTTCACCGTGGCGAGGTCCCGGATCTCGCCGCGGGCGATCCGGGCCGACTCCACCAGGACGTTCCGCTCCTCGTCCCCGGCCACCTCGCCGGTCAGGTGGTTCACCACGTGCATCTGCGCCATGTCCGGCGCACAGAGGACCATCTCGGCGCCCCGCCGGTCCAGCGCCAGCATGGTCAGCACTGCCTCGTGGATCTCCGAGCCGTCGTACACGCCGCACCCCGAAAGGATCACACCAACCTTCTTGCCCATGCCAGACCTCCTTCAGTGTCCTGTTGTCTGCGATTCTACCGCGGGGCCGCCCTTGGGCCCGGCCGCGTCCACTGGTACAGTAGAGCCGTGAGCGGCCTCCCGCAACCACCGGGTCCTCCGCCGGACACCACGTCCGGGTTCCACACCTCCATGGTGCACCTCTACCGTGGTGAGATGAACCGTCTGACGGTCTGGCGGAAACGCCTTGACGTCACCTCCAACTGGGCCATCCTGCTGACCTTCGGGCTCACCACCTTCACCCTGGGCGATCCGCACATCCCCCACTTCATCCTGCTGCTGGGGATCGCCCTGCTGGTCATCTCCCTGCTCATCGAGGCACGGCGCTACCGTCACCTCCACCACTCCAAGTGGAGGGTCCACACCCTGGAGGCCGGCTACTTCGCCCCGCTCCTGGAGGACGGTGGCCCGGACGACGGCGCCTGGCGCCGTATGCTCGCTGCGGACCTGAAATCTCCGCACCTCCAGATCGGCTGGTGGTGCGCCATCCGGGTCCGGCTCCGCCGGAATTACCTGCTGCTCCTCTACCTGATCACCGCCGTGTGGCTCACCAAGATCTTCATCCATCCGGCCAGTCCGCACTCCACCGGAGAGCTCTACGGCCGCTTCGCCGTGGGGGAGCTCCTGCCACCGTGGTTCGTGATGGCCTCTGCCGTGGTCTTTGTCGTGGCCGCCTCCCTGGTGGCCTTCACCTGTCCCTCCGGAGAGGAGGTGGAGTTCTGGGGCCGTTGACCGGGATCAATGTTTCCCCTCTCCGGGGAGCGTACATTTGTCACGGAAACGTCATGAACGAGGAGGTTGCCGTCATGCGTCGACACTGGACCGGAGTCATCGTCCTTGTGGCCGTCGTCGCCCTCGTGTCCACCTTGCCCGCGGGCGCCGTGGGCTCCAGGTGCGAGGAGTGCCACGCCAGGATCACGCCCCTGCTGGTCAGGGATTTCAACCGCGGCAAGATGGCCGAGACCATGACCTGCGCGGACTGCCACGGTGAGGAGCACACGGGCGTGGACGACGCCGACAGGGCGACCCTGCCCACCATCGCCACCTGTCGGCAGTGCCACGAGGACCGGGCGGAGCAGTATCTGAAGGGCAAGCACGCCAGGGGGTTCCTGGCCATCGAGGCGCTGCCCTTCACCCACGGCCAGCCGGATCCCTACGTGGCCGGGCAGAAGGGCTGCGGCGGCTGCCACACCCTCGGCCTCGTGGACCAGAAGGCACGGGAGAGCGAGAGCCGGAAGTACTACAGGTACGGCATGGACTGCCAGAACTGCCACACCCGCCACGCCTTCTCCATGAGGGAGGCCCGGGAGCCCGAGGCCTGCCAGACCTGCCACATGGGCTTCGACCATCCCCAGTGGGAGATGTGGTCATCCTCCAAGCACGGAGTGGCCTACCTCATGGACCGCAAGGCGCACCGGGGGCCCAGGTGCCAGGACTGCCACATGCCCGCCGGAGATCACCGTGTCCGGACCGCCGTGGGCTTCCTGGGCCTCGACCTGACCACCCAGGATCCCGAGATGCAGAAGTACCAGGCCTCCATCCTGAAGGGCCTGGGCGTGCTCGACGAGAAGGGGGAGTTCACGCCACTGCTCGACGTGGTCAAGGCGGGCGACATGGTGCGCCTGGACAGGGCGGACTTCGACGCCGAGCGCAGGCGGATCACCGACCGGTGCAAGGAGTGCCACGGTGCCAGCTTCGTGGAGGCCAATATCAAGAACGCCGACCTGATGCTCAAGGAGATCAACAAGCTGTTTGCCGAGGCCATCGAGATCGTGGCCGGCCTGCGGCGCGACGGGATCATCGAGGTCAAGGAGGGCGAGGGGGTCTACCCGCAGCTCCTCCAGTTCTACGAGGTGGACACCCACATCGAGCAGATCCTCTACGAGATGTTCATGGACCACCGCATGAAGGCCTTCCAGGCCACCTACCACATGAACCCCGACTACGCCACCTGGTACGGTTACGCCAAGATGAAGAAGGACCTGGCCGAGATCAAGGAGCTGGACCGGGAGATGCGGGCCGCTCACGCGGCTGCGGCGAAGTAGCCGGGACCGGGAGCTCGAACACCTCGGGGGCGCTCATCGAGCGCCCCTTTCTTCGTGGTGACGGGGAGCGGCGACGGCGGCGGCAGGATCCGGGTCCGGCAACCCCCTTCCTCTCACGTCATCCGACGGCCCCCCGGGCGGGGGGGTGGTCGTCTCACGCTTCCCGCGGGATGTCCCGCGGCCAGGTGGACGTCTACTCCGTCCGGATCACGTGGGTCTTGGCGATCATGTCGTGGAGCCCGCGCCTGTCCGGGGTGAACAGGATCATCAGGAACCCGATGTTCATGGTGAACCCGTTCACCATGTACCCCAGGACCCTGAGGATCGCGGTGCCGTGGCCCGGGGGCTCCACGCCGTCGTCGCGGACCACCTTCAGGTGGAGGAGCTTCTTGCCGGGCGTGGCGCCGGACCTGGCCCAGAAGTGCACGAAGTACCCGATGGAAAGGGCGAAGGCCAGCAGGTAGCCGAGGCCCATCAGGAGGGCGCCCAGGGCCGGTACCTTCCGCATGAGGACGGCGCCGATGCCCCCGAAGACCAGCATGACGACGAGGATGCCCGCGGAGACGATGAGGCCGTCGATGAGGTAGGCGGCCAGCCGGGGGAGGAACCCGCCGTACTCGCCGCCCTGCTCCCACGAGGGTTCCGGCGCGAGGGGAACCCCCGGCGGGGTGGCGGAAGGGACGCTGACCGGAGGTGGCGGCACCGGAGCGGCGACAGGCGGTGGTGGCGGAGCGGGAGCGGCGACCGGCGGTGGCGGCGGAGCGGGAGCGGCGACCGGCGGTGGTGGCGGAGCCTGCGGAGGCGGTCCGGGGACCGCCTGTGGCTGTGCCGGGGTTGGAGGCGGCGGTGGCGGGGCCTGGGGGGCCGGGGGTCCCGGTGCCGGCGGCGCCATGGGCTCCACGTCGAACATGACCGTGGCCGCGGGTGCCTCCTCGGCCTCGAATCGGAGCTCCGCCCGCCCCAGCAGGACCACGTCGCCATGGCTCAGCAGCTGCTCCGTGATCCGCTTCTTGTTCACGAAGGTCCCGTTGGCGCTTCCCAGGTCCACGAGCAGCCAGCCGCCGTCGCCAGGCATGAGCTTGGCGTGCCGGCGGGAGACGGAGGGCTCGTTGAGCACCACCGTGTTGTCACGGGACCGGCCGAGCGTGATCTCCTGGTCGTCGAATTCGATGACCGGGGTGCCCTCCCCGGCGACCTCCGCCTGGACGATGACGAGCTTGGGCATCGGAAACCTCCTGCCAACTCCCGGAACGAACCACCGGACCACCATCCCCGAGACCGGCCAGGGCGAGGCAATCCAGACGAGTCGTCCCCTGGCGTTCCTGCGAGCCTGTTTTTCTCAATATACCACGGCGTCGCCGCGGTACGGTGCCGTGGAGCCGGCGGACTGGCACGGGGTGATGGTGTCCCGGATCATCGAGGCCATCAGCAGGTGGAACGGGTTGCGGCGGAGCCGGTAGAGAAGGGAGAGCGGGATCTGGAGCTGGCCGGACTCCCCCTTCGGGCCGAGGCTGCCCGGGTGGAGCAGGTTGGCACCGCGGCCCGCCAGGAGGGAGGCCTGCTCCGGCCGCGGTGCCGGTTCAGAAGAGGAGTTGCCACTGGAGGATCCAGCCGCTGGCCAGGTGGCCGGCCGTGCCGGTCCAGCGGGTGGTGTCTCCCGTGACCAGGACGTAGTTGATGACGATCCTGTGCCTCTGGAGGATGCGGGAGCCGCTGCCGAGGGGCGCCAGGTACCAGTTGAGGCCGAAAAAGATGTTGGCCAGTCTTGCGTCGGGGTGCCCCGGCTTGCTGGTTCGCGCCAGGTAGGGGCGCACCACGGCCTGGAGCGTGGGCAGCACCATGAAGCCGGCCGACAGGTATCCGCACCGTTCATTCCAGCCGGACAGCCCCCGGATGTTCCGGCCATGGATCAGCTCGGCCTTGAGGTCCCACCGCCCCCGTTCCGAGGCGATGCCCACGTCCCAGACGGTGTAGTCGGCGGTTCGGGCCCCACCGGCGTCCTGGGAGAACCCCCACGACGTCTCCACGTGCAGGGCCGGGCCGCGGTCGAAGTGGAGCCTCACGGCCCCGGCCAGGGACTCGCCCACGAGGGAGGGGTGCCATCGCACCGCGCTGCTGCGCCCGGCGGGGTTGAAGATCCCGATGTCGTACCCCCAGCCCCAGCCTTGCCGCTCGTGGCCGATCTCGAGGCCGTTGCACCGGGGCCCCTCGCGCCCGCGCCGGCCGATGAGGCGCCCGGAGAGCAGGAACCCCATGCTCCGCTCGAGCACCAGGCCCTTCTCCCCGGCCCGCTCGGCGATGTCGAGGTCCCAGCCGGGTACGCTGAACTCCATGCCCACGGGAATCCGGATCAGGCCGAGCCTCGCGAAGGCCGCGTCGGACCAGCGGTGGGCCACGAAGGCGCACTTGACCATGCTGGGAAGGCCACCCGGAGAACTGGTGTGGGACTTGGAGAAGTCCAGGGCCAGCTTGCCGGCGATCGGTCCCTGGAAGTACATGAAGCCGAGCCTCAGGGTCTGGGCGCGGAAGAACGGCCCCCCGGCCCGTGACATTCCTGCTCCACCGCGGAGCTCCACCTGGGAGAGGCCACAGAGCGACAGCCTGAGGGTCTCTCCATCCACGTGTTCGGTGAGGGTGATCCTCGCCCCTGCCGGAGGGAGTGCCATCAGGTGGAGGAGCAGGACGATCACGGAAACGGACCGCCACAGGAACCGCGGACCGTGCGTGCGCTCGCCGCCTCCGGGGGCGGTGCCCGGTGACTCCAGGAAACCGCCCGTCCGGTGGTCGGCCCGTCTGGATCGCGGCGAAGGGACCATCGTCCCCCCGGGCGGAGCAATGCCCGTTCCAGGAGGGAACCACGGGCCGGCCAGCGCATTTCCGGGACGTGTTGAAATTACGTCTCTTCTGGGAGTGACAAACCGGGTGGGTGTGTTACCGGCCCGTTACAGCGGCCGGAGCGGGGGTTTCCAGTCGGAAGCCTCCGTGCGGCACACGCCGGGCTCCGATCCACTCCGGTTGTTCCAGCTGGTTCTCCCCTGTAGACTCGAGAGAGCATCGACCGCCGCCGCCTGCGGCCTGCGGGGTGCGGAGGTGGTCCGGGGAACGGGGGTACACCGTGTTCAGGACGTATGGAATCCAGCGCAAGCTCGTGCTTGCCATCGTCATCGTTCTTCTGCTCCTCCTGGGTGGCCTGGGGCTCGCCGCTGTCAAGTACATGGGTGACATGACCCGGTCCAGGGTGTACGGGGCGGCGCTCCGGAACGTGAACATCGGGGCTCGCCGGATCGTCGGCTTCCTCTCCGAGAGGTCACGGATCGTCCTGGCCCTGACGGAGGATCCCCAGCTCCTCGACTGGGCCGAGGCGCGGAACAGTGACACCAGGGACCTCGGGGGTGATCGGGATTACCGTCAGCTCATCGAGTACCTGAGACGGCTCACGGACTCGGATCCCATGGTGCTGTCGACCTTCTTTGCCCTCAACGGCACGGGGGAGTATTTCAGGGAGGACGGGAAGGTCGTTCCCGTGGAGGGGTACGACGCCCGGACAAGGCCCTGGTGGAAGGACGCCGTTCGCGAGGACAGGCTGTACGTGGCAGAGCCCATCACGGACCTGGACCGCGGAACGGTCTCGGTGACCGTCCAGACAACGTTTCGCAATGACGACGGGGCATTGCTCGGGGTGGCAGGAGTGGATGTGCTGCTGACCACCGTGGGCGAGGTGGTGAACCAGACCAAGTACGAGGGCGAGGGCGTGGGTTTTCTCATCGGTGGCGATGGGAAGATCGTCTACCACCCCGACGTGAAGGTGGGAGGTGACGGAGCCTCGGATCGTCCCATGGCTGGCGAGGTGTTTGCCGACGGGAAGGGTTTTTCCGGAGCTCTCCAGCGGATGCAGGGGGGTGAGAAGGGTCTTGACCTCGTGACCTGGAAGGGGAAGCGGTACTATCTCTTCTTCGCCCCCGTGGTGGCCCACGAGCCGGCCATGAACTGGTCCCTGGGTCTCCTGATTCCCGAGGGCGTCGTGTCGGGCCCCATCAACCGGGTCAGGTTGACGTCGATGCTGGGCGTGCTGCTGATCATCGGAATCGTCACGATGATCCTGATCAGCCTGACGTCGTCGATGGTGGTGCAGCCGGTGAACCGCCTGGTGGAACGGTTCCGGGACATCGCCAGCGGCAAGGGTGACCTGACCCACACCGTCGAGGTGGACTCCCAGGACGAGCTCGGGGAGCTGGGGTCGCTGTTCAACACCTTCATGGCTGGCATCCGCGAGGACATCTCCTCGGTGGCCACCCTGTCGGAGACCCTGGCAGGTGCCTCGGACCACCTCTTCAGGCTTTCCCAGCAGATTGCCAGCGCCACCGAGGAGACCTCCAGCCAGGCGGGCATGGTGTCCGCAGCTGCCGAGCAGGTGAGCACCAACGTGCAGTCCGTGGCCACCGCCACGGAGGAGATGAGCTCCAGCATCCGTGAGATTGCCCGGAGCACCAGCGATGCAGCCCGGGTGGCCAACGAGGCCGTGGTCATCGCGGATGACACGGTTCATCGTTTCGACGAGCTCATGTCCAGCGGTGACAAGATCGCCCAGGTGGTGGAGGTCATCCGGACCATCGCGGACCAGACCAACCTCCTGGCGCTCAACGCCTCCATCGAGGCCGCCCGGGCCGGCGAGGCCGGGAAGGGCTTCGCGGTGGTGGCCGGGGAGGTCAAGGCGCTGGCGAACCAGACCTCCGAGGCCACTGGAGAGATCGAGTCCAGCGTCCTGGCGATCCGGAAGTTCACCATGGCGGCGGGCGAGGCCATCGAGAAGGTCACGGAGATCATCGGCAAGATCAACGAGATCCAGACGGTGATTGCCTCGGCGGTGGAGCAGCAGAGTGCCACCACATCCGAGATCGGCCAGAACGTGGCAGAGGCCGCGCGCGGGGTGGACGACATCGCCCGGAGCATCGCGAGCTTCGCCGAGGTGGCCCAGGAGACGGCCTCCGGGGCGAGCTCCATCCAGGAGAGTGCGGAGTCGGTGGCGGAGACCGCAGCCCAGCTCAAGGCCATCGTCGGGAGGTTCCGATTCTGATGGTTCCGGCGTGCTCCGCGGGTTGTGGTGTCGGCCCGGAAATGTGAAGGGATGAGCGTGGACGAGATCCTGGCCGAGTTCCTGGAGGAGGCGGGCGAGATGCTGGAGCAGCTCCGCACCGTCCTGGACGAGGCCGGGTCCGGTGGGAGGTTCCGGTGGGCGGACGCCTACCGCTCGGTCCACGTGATCCGTGGTGCGGCGGGTTTCCTCGCCATGCCCCGGGTGGAGCGGATCGCCGCGGCGGGCGAGCTGCTGTTCGGGCGGCTGGATTCCGATGCCATCGAGGTCTCCGGAGCATGTCTGGACGCAGGTCGGCGAATCCACCGGGCCCTCGATGAGCTTCTCGATGTGGTGGGCCAGGGGGGGGCGGAACCGCAGGGGGACGACACACCACTCCTGGAAGCGCTGCACCGGGTGGTGGGCACATGACCGGCCGGGGTACCGGAGGCCAGGGTGGTTCCATGGGTGAGCTGGATCCCATCGTCCGGGAGTTCCTGGCCGAGAGCCAGGAGAACCTGGAGCAGGTGGATCGGGACCTGGTGAACCTGGAGGGAGGCTCCACCGACCAGGGATTGCTCGACAGGGTCTTCCGGGCCATCCACACCATCAAGGGGACCTGCGGCTTCCTCGGCTTTGGCAGGCTCGAGGCCCTCAGCCATGCCGGAGAGAGCCTGCTCGGGCACCTCAGGGACAGAAAGCGGAAGGTCACACCTGACATCTCGGCGGCCCTGATGGAAATGGTCGATGCTCTCCGGAGTGTCATGCAGGCCATCGAACGGACCGGGTCGGACGAGAGGCCCGGAGTGGATCTCGACGGTCTCATGCAACGGCTCACGGACCTTGCCCCGGTGGAGGATCCGGGCGAGGCAGGACGTGGTGGTGGGATCGCCGGAGAGGGTGTCGGCAGCGGATCGGGAAGCCGGTCCGGTGGCGGAGCGGAGGGGAAGGTCGCGGTGGTGAAGGAGGGGGCGGACTCCTTCGTGCGGGTGGATGTGCGGGTGCTGGACCGGCTCATGGACCTGGCCGGAGAGCTGGTCCTGGTCCGGAACCAGCTGGTGGGGCGCGAAAACGGATCCCGGGAGCGTTCGCCGTCCCTGCAGCAGCTCGACGGCATCGTGGGAGAGCTCCAGGATGCCGTCATGAGGACCCGGCTCCAGCCCGTGAGCCGCATCTGGGGACGGTTCCCCAGGCTCGTGCGGGACCTGGCAGCAGCATGCGGCAAGATGGTGAAGCTCCAGATGGAGGGGGGATCCACGGAGCTGGACCGGAGCCTCATCGAGGCCATCCGGGATCCCCTCACCCACCTGGTGCGCAACGCGGTGGACCATGGCATCGAGGCTCCCGACTGCCGGTTGTCGGCGGGGAAACCCCTGGAAGGTCTCCTGTGGCTCCGCGCCTACCACGAGGCGGGCAAGGTGGTGATCGAGGTGGGGGATGACGGTGCGGGGATCGACACCGAGGCCGTCCTGGAGCGTGCCGTGGAACGGGGGCTCGTGTCACCGGACGCGGCACGGACCATGGGCCCCGGAGAGATCGAGCAGCTGATCTTCAGACCGGGCTTCACCACCACGGAGACTGTCTCCCATCTCTCCGGAAGAGGCGTGGGCCTCGACGTGGTGCGCACCAACATCGAACGGCTGAACGGGCACGTGGAGGTGGAGACCACACCGGGCGAGGGTACGGTGTTCCGCCTCACCATTCCCCTGACCCTGGCCATCCTTCAGGTCGTGGTGGTGGAGTGCGCTGGCCAGCGGTTCACCATCCCGCAGGTGGCCATCTGTGAGATGATCCGACCGGGCGCTGCGGACAGTGGTCCGGGGATCGAGATGGTCCACGGCGCACCGGTCTTCCGTGTTCGCGGCCGCCTTCTCACGCTCGTGGATCTCGGTGTGGAGCTCGGGCTCCGTGAGGAGGTCGGGGACGATGGCGTGATCGTGGTGGCCGAGGCCGACGGGGGGGAGTACGGCCTGATCGTGGACAGGGTGTTCGATACCCAGGAAATCGTGGTGAAACCGTTAGGCCGGCTCCTCGAGCATCTTTCCGTCTACGCCGGAGCCACCATCATGGGCGATGGCCGGGTGGCCCTGATCCTGGACGTTCCCGGGCTGGCCCAGCGGACCAATCTTTCCAGCGAGGAGACCGTCGTGCCGGTTCCCCGGGAAGCGGAGAGTGTGGAGGAGGACCTTGAGTCGTGGCTGGTGTTCCGGAGCCCCGACAATGGCAGGATGGCGGTTCCCCTGCACCAGGTGGTCCGCCTGGAGCACCTCCCGGGACACACCGTCGAGCATCTCGGGGGAAGCCGGGCCATCCAGTACAGGGGCGACATGCTCCCGCTGGTCTTCGTCTTCGACCATCTGGAGGAGCGGCGGAAGGTCAGGCGTGTGGAGCACGATGGGGAGCGCGCCCAGAACCTCGTGGTCTACGAGCACGGCGGGGGCACGGTGGGGCTGGTGGTGGGGCGGGTGCTCGACATCGTGAAGCAGACCGTGGCGGTCCGGCGTCCCTCGAGCCGCGAGGGAATCGTCGAGTGCGCCGTGATCCGGGACCGCCTGACGGAGATCCTGGATGTGGACTGGGTGGTCCGTGCGGCGGATCCCCCGGTGCTGGGACCGCCCTCACATCTCCTGGTGGTCCATGACGAGGGAGGGGACCAGTGGAGCAGCTGACCACGTTCCGCCTGGGCAGCCACTGGTGCGGCATCCCGCTGGAGACGGTACAGGAGGCGGTGGTGGCGGGTGAGGTGACCCCGGTCCCGCTGTCTCCGCCCGAGGTCGTGGGCCTGATCAACCTCCGGGGACGGATCATCACCGTGGTGGACCTGGCCCCTGTCCTCCATCTCGAGACAGCGGAGTCCGGAGGCGCCCGGATGCAGGTGGTACTTGACGGGACGTGGCGTGACGTGAGCCTCCTTGTGGATCGCATGGACGATGTGATCACGGTGGAGGAGGAGAATCTGGAGCCCCCACCGGAGACCCTGGACGAGGGCATCCGGAACCTGATCACGGGGGCGTTCGAACGGCCGGGAGGCATCGTGCTGTCCCTGGACCTGGAGCAAATCCTGGCCTCGGTGCTCGGGAGGGATCGGTGACGCGACGGAGCTGGCCGTGCCATGCAATGTGGAGGTGGCGATGCGGGTGCTGGTGATCGACGATTCGAGGGCCATGCGGGCCATTCTCGGCAAGCTCATGTCCGAGCTCGGCTTCGACGTGGTGACGGCGGCCCACGGGCTGGAAGGCCTGGAGCGGCTGGAGGAGGACGATGCCATCCGCCTGGTGCTGGTGGACTGGAACCTCCCGGAGATGAACGGCTACGAGTTCACCCTGGCCGTGCGTTCGGACTCGGGCTACGATGACGTCCGGCTGATCATGGTGACGACGGAGACCGAGCAGGCGAGCGTCCAGAAGGCGCTCGACGCCGGTGTGGACGAGTACGTCATGAAGCCCTTCACCCGGGAGACCCTGGTGGAGAAGCTCTCGCTCCTGGATCTCCTGGAGGAGTAGGGGGCCGTGCCGAAGATCCGGGTTCTCGTGGTGGACGACTCGGTGGTGATCCGCCGGGTGGTGACCCAGCTGCTCTCGGAGGACGAGGATCTCGAGGTGGTGGGCACGGCGGCGAACGGGGAGATTGCGCTGGCGAAGGTGGACCAGGTCAGTCCGGACATCGTCGTCCTGGACGTGGACATGCCCGAGATGGACGGCCTGGAGACCCTCACCCACCTCAAGCTGAAGAACCCCGAGCTCCCCGTCATCATGTTCAGCGGTCTCACCGAGCGCGGGGCGGACATCACCCTGGAGGCTCTCTTCCGTGGAGCGCTGGACTATGTCACCAAGCCCGGGAACTTCAGTGATGCCGAGGCCGCTCTCGCCGCCATCCGCCTGGAGCTCATTCCCAAGATCAAGATCGTCTGCAAGCCCGTGCGGGTCCGGCGCCGCCCCGAGCGGATCACGCCGGCGCGGACACCGGAGCATGGCGGTGGGGTCGTGGATGCCGTGGTGGTCGCGGCATCCACAGGGGGACCGGCGGCGCTGGCCTCGGTCCTTGACTCCTTCCAGGGCCCGCCTCCCGTCCCGGTGCTGGTGGTCCAGCACATGCCTCCGGTCTTCACCCGGTACCTGGCCATGCAGCTGGCCACCAAGACGGGGCTCAAGGTGGAGGAGGGCAGGGACGGGGTGCCGGTCCGGCCCGGCGAGGTGTGGATCGCCCCTGGAGATCACCACATGCTCGTGGAGAGGGCAGGGGAGAGGGTCCGGCTGCGGCTGGACCGTGGTCCCCGGGAGAACTCCCTGAGACCTGCCGCCGACGTCCTGTTCCGGTCTGCTGTCCGGGCCTGGGGTGGTGGCGTGCTGGGCATGGTGCTCACCGGGATGGGCCGGGACGGACTGCGCGGAGCGGAGGCGATTCACCAGGCGGGCGGGAGCATCGTGGTCCAGGACGAGGCCTCCAGCGTGGTCTGGGGCATGCCGGGCAACATCGTGGCCGGCGGCCTGGCCGACACGGTGCTTCCCGCGGACGAGCTGGGGCCGTGGCTGGTCGCCAGGCTCGAGGCCGGCCGGGAAGGCAGCAGGGACGGATGAGGCCCGAGAGCTTCGCCTTTCTCCAGGATCTCCTGCACCGGGAGACCGGCATCGTCATGGACGACGGGAAGGAGTACCTGGTGCTCACCCGGTTGCGGACCGTCGTGAGGAGCGAGGGCCTCTCGGGAGTGGACGAGCTGGTGGAGCTGCTCAGGTCGCGTCCGCGCCATCCGCTCCGCCGGCGGATCCTGGAGACCCTGATCACCACCGAGACGTCGTTCTTCAGGGACGTGCGTCCCTTCACGAGCCTCAAGGAGGTCCTGATCCCACTCCTCGTGGAGCGACGTGCCCCGAGCCGGACGCTCCGGTTCTGGTCCGCAGCCTGCTCCACGGGCCAGGAACCCTACAGCCTCGCCATGCTGATCCGGGAGCATTTCCCCGAGCTGGAAGAATGGCGGATCAAGATCCTGGCGTCGGATGTCTCCTCCGAGGTCCTGGAGCGGGCCCGGACCGGAATCTACAGCCAGATGGAGGTCAATCGCGGCGTGCCGACCCCGCTGCTGATGAAGTACTTCCGGAGGGAGGGGCTGAACTGGGTGGTGAACGGAGAGATTCGCAGGATGGTGGATTTCGTCGAGATCAACCTGGCTGGCGAGCTGCCGAAGCTCCCCGAGATGGACATCATCTTCCTGCGCAATGTGCTGATCTACTTCCGCGAGGATGTCCGGCGGAAGGTTCTGGAACGGGTGGCCGGGCTGCTCCGGTCTGACGGGTACCTCTTTGTCGGGGGGGCGGAGACGCTGATCACGCATCAGGATCTGTTCGAGCGGGTCCAGATCTCCAACACGTCGTGCTTCCGGCCCCGCCGGTGACATGGGAGAATGGGATCATGATTCACGAGGACGAGATTGCCCAGATCGTCACGAGCATCTGGACGTCGATTCTGGACCGCATGGTCGAGGTGGACGAGACCTGCTGTGACGAACCGTGGTCCATGCCCGGCCGGACGCTCACCGGATGCGTCCAGCTGACAGGGGATTTCGAGGGGGCCACGCTGCTGTTCTGCACGGCGGAGCTGGCCCGCTCACTGGCCTCCGTGATGTTCTCCGAGGATCCCGAGAGCCTGTCGTCCGAGGAGATCCGCGATGCCCTGGGAGAGCTGGTGAACATGGTGGCCGGCAACATCAAGCCCATGCTCGAGGGAAGCTCTCGCCTGTCGCTGCCCTCGGTGGTGGAAGGCGCGGACTACGAGGTCATTGTCCCTGGCAGCCGTGTGGTCTGCAAGGTGGGCTTTCGCTGCGAGGGCGAGCCGCTGCTGGTCACCTTCGTGGAGCGTCAGAACGGCTGACCCCTCCGGGACGGCACGGGCAACAGTTGACTCCGACTTTCCGCGTGACACTCACCTTGCGAGGAACAGGGTGGCAGAGGAGAGGGGATGATCCTCGTCTCTTCATGGCGTTCCTGGCAGAGGGGCGGCCACCCCTTCACGAGCGCGGGAAAGGGGGGGGCAGACATCACCTGAGGCGGCCGACGTTGCGCGGGGACGGGCCCGGCGGCTACAGGCCGCGCTGCACCACCTCGTCCAGGAGGGCCTCGAGCTCGGCGGCGTGGCGGTCCCGGGTGAAGCGCCCCGCGGTCCGCGCCACGCCCTCGCGGAGCCGTGCCAGCACGGTCCCGTCCAGGGAGGCGAAGGCCGCGGCCAGGGCACCCTCGTCCCCCGGTGGGACCACGAGGCCGTTCTCCCCGTCCCGCACCACGTCCGTGATGCTGCCCGCCGCGGTGCTCACCACGGGAACGCCGTGGGCCATGGCCAGGGGAACCACCGCGGACTGGGAGGCCGCCAGGTAGGGCAGCACCACCACGTCGGCGGCGGCCAGCAGTCCGGGCATCCTCCACTCGGGCACCCAGGCGAGGTCCAGCCCCACCCGGTGCTCCAGGCCGAGCTCCCGGTGCAGCGTACGGAGCCGCTCCCCCAGCCCGCCCCAGGGCTCCCCGGCCACCAGGAGCCTCCACGGCGAGTCGTCGGGGAGCCGTGCGAAGGCCCTGAGCAGGACCTCCACGCCCTTGTAGGGCCGGATCAGGCCAACGAAGAGGGCCAGGCGCTCGCTCTCCCCCACCCCCAGCTCCTGCCGCACCGCGTCCCGCGGGGGGCCGGCATCCGCCCGGGGGAAGGCCAGGGGCCACGCCCGGACCGGCGTTCCGAAGCGGGACCTCCGGAGCTCCTCCGCAAGCAGCTCGCCGTGGGTGAACAGCCCCGAGGCCAGCCCCAGCACCATCCGTCCCGCAAGGCGCTGCACCACACGCCGCTCGTGGTCCGCCACGTTGTGGACCACGACCACGGCGGGAGGCCTCTCCGGGGGTGGCCCCGAGAGGAGGTAGCACCACAGCGGCATCCAGGCCCACGTCCAGTGGGGCAGGATCCAGGCATCCGCGAACCGGTCCAGGGCCTCCCGGCGAACCGGACCCCATCGCCACGGCGAGAAGGGTTCCAGCACCGGCCGGGCCCCTTCCACCTGCGGGCAGGCCCCGGGATCGCGGTCGTCCCGGCCCGGGTAGAGCCAGCGGGGGTACTGGCGGAGGGGTGTGAAGAACCCCACCTCGTGCCCCCGCTCCCTCAGGGCGAGCACGAGGTCCGTGGTGGTCCTGGCGATGCCCCCCCGGAACGGGTGGCCCGGGCCGAAGACCAGGAGCCGCATCAGCGCGTGGGCGGGTGGGTCGCCTTCCGGTACCGGGCCTCCAGGTGGTGCCGCACGGCATCGGGCACCAGCCCCGTCACGTCGCCGCCCAGGGCCACCACCTCCTTCACGAGCCGGGAGGACAGGTAGGTGTACTCCTCCTTGGGGGTCAGGAAGACCGTCTCGGCCTGGGGGTAGAGCCGTCGGTTCATGAGCGCCATCTGGAATTCGTACTCGAAGTCGGAGACCGCCCTCATGCCCCGGATGATGATGGTGGCGTCCAGCTCCTTGAGGAAGTTCACCAGCAGCCCGGAGAAGCAGCGCACCTCCACCTGGGGTTCGTCCGCGAAGAGCTCCCGGATCATCTCCCGGCGCTCCAGCGGCGTGAACAGGGCGTCCTTGGAGGCGTTCTCGAGGATGCCGACGACCACCCGCGGGAAGATGTGGGCCGCCCTGTGGATGATGTCCACATGGCCCAGGTGGATGGGGTCGAAGGACCCCGGGTACACAGCCAGCGTCGCCGTGTCAGGTCTCGTCATGGCGCCTGCTCCTCCACGGCTCCGGCCGTGGCCCGGTTGTGGTGGCGGTCGACGACCCGGACCACGAGCACGTGCCGTCCCGCTACCACCGGGATCCGGAACCGCTCCACCCCTCCGTCAGGGATGCCGTCCTCCGGCGTCATTCCGGTCCAGCGTTCCCCGTCCCGGGACCACTCGGCACGTGCGATGGAACTGCCGACATCACGGGCCTCCACGAGCCACGTCCCGCCGTCCCGCCGGATCGTCACCTCCGGCGGCGTGGTGTCCACGGTGAACCACCGGCTCAGGCCGGTGGTCTCCAGGGGCGCCGCGGGGTTCCGGGCCCTGTCCGAGGCGGTGATCCGGAATCGGTACCGTCCGTCGGGCACCGCCGTGACATCCACACCCAGCTGGGTGGCCTCCAGGTCGCGGCGCACCGGAAAGGTGAAACCGTCGGCCCGCTCGAGCTCCACGTCGAAGAGCAGGGGATCCCTGTTGGGATCCTCGGCCTTCCACGAGACCGTCCGGTACCCCACCCGCCAGTACTTCTTGCCGCGCCTGGTGGAGGCGGCCTTCCTGGTCTTCGTGCCGAGCACCGTGAAGATCCCCCGCTGGTCCGGGTGCTCCACCTGGACGAACTGTCCCGAGGGCGGAGGTGACGCCAGCCACACGGCACCGGGCTCCTCCACCGTGATGGATTTCAGGACGGGCGGGGCATTCACGGTCTGCCACGACACCTCCACGAGGTCCACGCCATCCGCCGCCTCCCCGGGGATCTCGAGCTCCCACTGGAGCGAGGGGGCCGCGTGCAGCGGCACCACGCCCCCGGCCGCCGGGAGCCATCCGGTCCATGGCAGCCACGAGGCGTCGGGGTCCGCCGTGAGGCCAGACCGGAACCGGATGCGGACCCCCGCCGTGTCCGGAAGAACCCGGTACCGTCCGAAACGGGCCGGGATCTTGAACCGCTTCACCGGGCTCCGGAACGTCCCGCCCCTGCGGGAGCCTTCGCCACGCAGGAGCACCGAGGCGGGCCCCTGGGTCAGCGCCACCTTCCCGCCGTCGGCGAAGGCCGCCACCTGCACCGCATCCACCACGGCCAGCCGGGTACCCCAGGCCCCTTCGAAGCGCCAGATCTCCCCCTCCCACCCCGTGCCCGCCAGGATGCCGCTGCCGTCCCACGCCAGGGCCGAGACCACCTGGTCCGCGAAACGCCGGACCGACAGCACCACGCCATCGGGGGTCACCCGCAGCAGCTCCGAGGAGGCGGTCTTCCCGTTGACCTTCGGGAGCTTGAGGTCACCCACCGAGGCCGTGACCGTGGCACCGTCCTTCGTGGTGCCGTCCTTCCGGGACGAGGTCCTGGTCTTCCGTGGCTCCCCGGGCTCGCCCACCACGGCCGCCGCCCAGATCACGCCGTCCGGCGCGGCCACCACGTCCGCGATCTCGGTGAAGGGCGTGTCCGCCACGACCCCCACCCTTCTGTCGGCATCCACCCGCATCACGTACCCCTTGCCGGAGGTCCCCACCACCAGCGATCCATCCCGGACCGCGAGGCACCGGGCGTGGACGTCCGGAAGCTCCACCCACCGCTCGAGCCCGCGGCGGGTCACCCTGTAGAGGGTCGCGGGAGGACCGGCCGCAGCCACCGCCGTGTCCCCGAACCAGGCCAGATCCCAGATTCCCCCCTCGCCCAGCCGCCCGACCTCCTCCAGGGAGCCGGAGGTGAAACGGTAGAGGACCGCCGGGCCCACCGAGGCCACCAGGAGGTCACCGTCCGGGAGGGCCAGCAGGGCCGTCACCTGCTGCGAGGGCACCTCGGCCAGGACCTCCCTCCGGTCACCCGAGATCCGGACGAGCCGGGCAGGGTTGCCCGTTCCCGCCACGAGCGTGCCGTCGGGGAGCCTGACCGCCGCCAGGACCACGGGCTCCTCCAGGACGGCGACCGGCCGCCACGGGCTCGCCGGCACGAGCCGCCCGTCGAGGGTCAGCGCCACACCGTTGCCGCGGCCGCCGGCCAGATCGCTGGCGGTGTCCAGGATCCAGCGCTCGGTCTGCGTCGCACCTGCGGGAAACGACACGGCCAGCCACACGATCAATCCCAGAACACCCGGCCTCATGTCCCCTCCTCACCCTCCCCGGGCACGTTCCCGGGGCCATCGGTCCTCACCTTCAACCTGACCCTCACCGCCCCGGTGACCGGCTCGCCCAGGTCCACGACCCTGCGGGACACCACCCTGTGGGTGGCGGTCTTCACCTGGGAGGCACTCCCGGCCTCCAGCGCCAGCACCATGGAGGGCGGCGCCGCCACCGTGCCGCCGTCGAGCACCACCGAGGGCTCCTTCCGCTCCAGCGCCAGGACCAGTGAGCTCGCCGGGAGGAGCCGCCCCAGGAGCCGCAGATCGTCCCCGAAGGAGGCGGAGCGGAAGGGCCGGGCCTTGAGGTCGTACTGCGTCCAGGCACTCCCATCGCCCACCACCAGGTCCAGGCGACCGGCCGGCAGTCCCGCCGGGACCGTGATCCGCTCGGTGCGCCACACCTCGCCGCGGCCCCACCTCTGCAGACGCAGGCGAACCGCCAGCTCCTCGCCGGGGCGCACCACGGTCCTCTCCGGGATGGCTTCCACCAGCACGGTCCGGCGGATCTCCTCCCGGCTGGTGATGGTGATCCTGATCGTGGCGAGCGGCGGGCGCTCGAAGGGTGAAGCCTCGATGTACGCCACCACCGCCGCCGCCAGTGTGGCCACCTGGGCGGGAGCATCCGGCCGGGACAGGGACTCGGAGAACGCCGCGCTCCGGCCATCCCCGAAGGCCAGGTCCACCGTCATGCCCAGGGTCTGCTCCCCGAAGGACCGGCCCCGGGCCGCGATGGAGGCGTTGGTCAGGTAGGCCACGAGGAGCGGCAGCAGCGACCGGTCCGGGACGGCCCTGTACCGGTAGGTGGCCTCGCCGGTCTCCACCACCACCGGCACCATGGGAGCCGTCTCACCCACGAGGCCCCACACACCGCGGGCCCGGTCCACCCTGAGCGCCCCGATGTCGGGCCCCGCGGTGAAGAACTTGAACGACGAGTCGAGGCTCGGGAGGACCGCCGTCACCCGGGCCGAGGCCAGCGGCAGGTCGGTGGACCCGGCCCCGAGGAAGGGGTGACCGAAGGCCCACACCTGGTTGCCACGCACCTCCGTGACGGTACCCCCCGCACTGACCACCGCATCGCCATCCACCAGGATGGCGGCCACCATGGACCCCGGGCGCAGGGGGGCCGCTCCGGCCTCCGGACTCCGCCCACCGCCCCCTCCGGTCACCATCCCCAGGCGGCCGAGACCCTCCTCCACCCAACCCGTGGGGGCGCCCGCCCCCAGCGAAAGGGCCAGGAGGCTCCGCCCCCGGGAGGGCCGGCCCGGCACGAGCCACCGCACCAGCTCCGGACCGAGACGGTCCTCGCGCCACGCCGACACGATCTCCTCCATGGATGGCCGGTCCAGGCCCGGCGGTGGGGAGGAAGAGCGATCCGCCAGTCCGGCCATGCGCGAGAACGGTGTGACCCCGGCGATGGGCTCTCTGGAGAAGGCCCATCCGAAGGCCACGGCCCCCAGGAGCTTCCCACCCACGTACACCGGCGACCCACTCATCCCGGCGATGATCCCGGTGGCGGCGAAACGGGGATCGTCCAGACGGACGAGCACCATCTCGCCCTCCGGTGTCGCACCGCCCTGGTGTCCGAGGATCGTCACCGGGAACTCCACCAGTTCCCCGCCCTCCATCTCGGTCACGCAGGTCCCCCGGGTCCCGGGCGGGATGGACGCCACGTCCTCCACCTCGGGTACCGTTGCGCCCACGGAAACGGCAAGGACCAGCGGCACCAGCAGGAACGGTATGAGGGCCGGGAGCTTCATGACAGGTCATTCTACACGGACGGCGGCGGAGGACGGCGCGCCCGGCAGGGCCACCGGACGCAATCGCCGTGTCCCGTCGCCGCGAACCGCCGCCGACCCCGACCCCGCCCTCCGGCATTGACGTACACTGCCCTGCTTCGTACCATGGTGTTTCGAACATGGTCATGGACACGATTCATCCCCATCCGGCCCTCGTGGAGCGGATCATCGCCATCGCGCGGCGCCTGGCCACGGTGCACAGGTCGGCGGAGGCCGCCGATCTTCTCGAGGTGGCTGCCATGCTGTCATCCCGGGGAGCGGCCCTTCTCGAGGAGGCCCAGCAGCTCCGGGAGACCGAGGGGGGTGGAACGTTCGACCGGGAGTTCAAGCGGCGGAACCTCGAGTCCTCCCACGCCATCGGCATGGGCAATCTCTTCCTGAGCCGCGCGGAGCTCGAGCGCGCTGTGGAGATGTTCGACTTCGCCAAGCTCCGGACGCCGTACCACTACCTGGCCTACGCCGCCTCGGGTTTCCTCCACCTCAGGCACGGAGACCCGGCGACGGCGCTCCAGGAGTTCTCCCAGGCACGGCGCCTGAACCCCCTGGACCTCCGGCTCGCCGTGGAGACCTCCCGCGCGGCACTCCAGCTCGAGAGCTACGAGGTGGCCCTGGAGCACGCCGTGGATGCCATGCTGCTCTCCCAGTGGGGGACCCACCGCGAGCAGGAACAGGACCGGCGGCGGGTCACCACACTGGCCCGGCTCTGCGGCAGGGATGACGCTGCGGTGGACGCGCTGATCAGCGAGCGGGCCAACGCCCTGCAGAAGGCGTGCGAGAACGTGGCGCTGTCACAGGCGCGGATCTTCTCCACCCGCCGCCTGCCTCCCGGGCCCGCACGCGTCCGGTCGACCGGCAGGGAGCGGGAGAAGCTCATCCACAGGGCCTCGGAGCTCCGGAGCATGGGCATCTTCAGCCACTTCGGCGACGACCAGCTCATCGCCCTGGCGCGGCTCGTCAGGGAGGTCCGGTTCGAGCACGCCCAGGTGATCTTCCGGGAGGACCTGGAAGGACGCGATCTGTACCTCCTCCGGGAAGGCACGGTCCACGTCACGCGCAAGACGCCTGCCGGCACCCAGGTGCTGTCCACGCTGGGTCCCGGCTCGCTCTTCGGCGAGGTGGCCTACCTGGATGGGGGCCGGCGATCCGCCACCGCCATCAGCGTGGGCGAGGGCTCCTTCCATGTGGTTCTCGCCTCTGACCTGGACAGGGCGATCCACGAGGACAGGGAGCTTGCTGCGGCACTCCTGTGGAGTTTCTGGCAGACGCTCTCGGAGAAGGTCCGTTCTGCCAACGCCCAGATGAACGAGCTCTTCGGACCGGTCTTCGAGGGCTTCGAGAGGCGGGTGGGACACGACACGGGTTCTCCGGTGTCCCTCACCACCCGGGAGAAGGTGGAGGTGCTCGAGGAGCAGGGCCTCTCGGCCCAGGAGCTCCGTCTCCTGGCCACCTACTCCCAGGAGGAGCGTTTCGAGTCCGGAGCTGTCGTCTTTTCCGAGGGTGAGCGGGGGGACAAGCTCTACATCGTGGTGGACGGTGCCGTCCGGATCTCCCGGCTGGTTCCCGGCATGGGCGAGGAGTGCCTCACGATCCTGGGGCGCGGTGAGGTCTTCGGGGAGATGGCCCTCATCGACGAGAAGCCGCGGTCGGCCGACGCCAGGGCCCACACGGGAGGACTCACGGTGTTCTCCATCAGCCGGGCGGTTCTCGAGGAGGTCCTCGCCATGGACCCCGACGCCGCGGTACAGTTCCTCTCCCTCCTGTGCAGGCTGTTGTGCCGCCGCCTCCGTGCCATGAACGACCGCCTGGTGGCGTGGAGGATCATGTCCGCCCACCACTGATGGCCGGAACGCCGACGATCAGTCCCCACCCCGGATGATTCATGATGCTTCGACTGCGCGGTGCGATCCACCATTCCTGGCGGCGTTTTCTCGACTCGGTCGCTCGACGTGCCGCAAGCACGCCTTCGCTCCCTCGCCGTGCGGGAACACCACCAGCAACGGCGCCTCGCACCGCTCGCTCCGAACCCTCGTGAACAATCCGGGTTACTTCTTGCGGCCCGAGGGGTTCACGCGAACCAGGGTCTTCGTGTAGGAGGCCTCGCGGGTCACCACGTCCATGAGCCCCACCGCCACGTTGTAGGTCCCCGACTCCATCAGGAGGTTCACGTCGATCCCGAAACGCTCACGCCGGGCCTCCTCCCACTCGGTGGCCGGGATCCGGATCTCGTGCTCCTGGCGCTGCAGGTCGGACTGCCGTCCCTTGATGTCCCGTGCGGCGACAAACAGCACCACCCGGCCCACCTGGTCCTCGCCCTCCGGCAGCATGGCCACCTTCCTGAGGGGGAATGAGATGTGGAAGGGCACGGTCCACCGGTCCGAGGTGGCCGGGGCCGGGGTGCCGGAGGTCACCTCCACGAACATGGGGTTGTGGTCCACGTCGAAGACCAGCGAGGTCATGACCATGTCCTGGACCCGCGTCTCCAGCGACTTCTCCACGTAGCGGCGACGGTACCGGACCCTGTACTTGGGGTGGTCCGGCAGCTCCACCTTGATGTAGTGGACCCTGTCGCTGCCCGACGAGGACACGGTGTAGCCGAGGGAATAGTACGTGAAGAGATCGTTGGCGATCTTCTGGAGGCCCTTCGAGAAGTTGTTCGTGTTGACGATGGCCTGCCCGCCCGTCTCTTCCGCCATGAACTTGAGCGAGTCCTGGTAGACGCTCCGCCCCGGTGTGATGGCCGTGAGGGTGGTCGTGGTCCTGCTCTCGGCCGAGATGTCGCTCTGGATCTGGAGACCCGCGGCATCGATGGTGTAGAAGCTCACGCCCTGGGCGTTGGCCGCCGAGGTCAGCGCCTCGAAGATCCGGCTCCGGTCGAACTGTGCCAGGAGCGACAGCACGCTGGTGTTCTGGAACACTGCAGAGAACTGCTGGAAGAGGTCCGCCCCGGGCGTCATGGGGAGACCGTCAGAGATGTAGACGATGGACTTCCGGCCGTCGAGCCCCGACAGCATCGCGATCACCTGCCGAAGCGCTCCGGCACTGAACGTGAGATCGTTGGCCTCCTCGCCCGCGAAGGCCCGCATGAGCTCGTAGGCGCGCCGTATCTCCGCCGCATTCTGGCTGGCGGCCGTCGGCCGCTCGCGCTCCGCCTCGAGCGCCTGATTCATGATGTCCACGATCTCGGCCCGGGTGGAATCCTTGTCCGTCCGGCCACCGGTCTTCAGTCTCTGGTCCCGGAGCGCCGAGAGCACCTCGCGCACGTTGTCGGTGAACGGCACCTCGATCTTGAGGGAACGCTGGTAGCTCACCACCATCATCTTCACGGGCGGGTGCAGGTTCTCACGGACGAACTCCCGGACCGCCCGGAGCACCCGGTTCCGGTCCAGAGGCCTGATGTTCTGGTTGTCGATGTACAGAACCATGAAGATGGGTCTGATCTCGAGATCCTTCAGGTCCTCCGGGAGCGGCGTGGGCTCCGGCCGACCGGGAACGGGGAGCCTGTAATAGTGCCGGATGATGTCGTGGGTGAGAAGGGCGAAGTGACTGATGGGCATCTGGACGCCGTCCTGGTAGATGCGGAAGTCCTCCTTCGTCAGGTCGGTGACGGGGTTCCCCTTCCTGTCCCTGACGAAGACGTCCACGTTGACCACCGTCACCTCGGTCTCGTCGGAGAAGGTCAGGCCCCCGATGGGCTTCGGCGTGGGCGTCTCCTTCGTGCCGGCACCCACGACACCAGGGACCCGGCCGAGCAGGCCAAGGGTCAGAACCACGACAAGCATCACGCTCCTGCGCCTCACGGTCACCTCCAGAAGGGAGAGTGTAGCATTCCGGACGGTGACGCCTGGCACGGCCGGATCCTACCTCGGGCGGACGGAATTGCGTACAATGCCCCCGTGGAAATACTACGGTTCTTCGTCTCGACGGGGTGGGTGGCCAAGGTGGTCCTGCTCATCCTCCTGCTCTTCTCGCTGGCCTCCTGGTCGGTCATCCTGGCCAAGTGGAAGGAGCTGGGCTCCGCGAAGAAGGCGTCGGAGATGTTCACGAGGCGATTCCGCAAGGCCACGCGCCTCAACGACGTGGCGGAGTTCGCCACGAAGTACCGCACGGCACCGTTGAGCGCCCTGTTCCAGGCGGGCTACGCCGAGCTCGAGGCGCAGGTCCGTGCGGTTCGGAGGCGGAGTGGGGGAGACGATGCGGTGCGCCTCAGGAGCCTGGACGGCGTGGCGCGGGCCGTGGAACGGGCCATCGGCGCCGAGCAGGAACGGCTCACGCGGGCACTCCCCATGCTGGCCACCACCGCCAGCGTGACCCCGTTCATCGGACTGTTCGGCACCGTCTGGGGCATCATGAACACCTTCCGGGCCATCGGGGCCACGGGGTCCACCTCGATCCTGACGGTGGCCCCCGGCATCGCCGAGGCGCTGGTGAACACCGCCGCCGGCCTCCTCGCCGCGATCCCGGCCGTCATCGCCTACAACCACCTGCTGGCGAAGGTCCGGCACCTCCGGCGGCGCATGGACGACTTCGCCCTGGAGTTCCTGAACCTCGTGGACCGGAACTTCTCCTGAGCCATGGCGTTCAACTCCTCCTCCGACGACCTGGGCGAGCTGGCCGAGATCAACGTCACACCGCTGGTGGACGTGATGCTGGTCCTGCTGATCATCTTCATCATCACCGCCCCCATGCTCGTCCAGGGGGTCAAGGTCAACCTGCCCAAGCAGACGGCCCCCGCGCTCACCAGCAAGCACCAGGAGCCCCTGGTCCTCACCCTCACCTCGGACCGCCTCATCTACCTCGGCGACCAGCCCGTCCACCTCAAGCTGCTGGCCGAGCGCCTGGGCGCCGCGCTGGGCGGAACCCCACGCCCGGTCTACCTCAAGGCCGACGCGCAGCTGCCCTACGGTTTCGTGGTGAAGGTGCTGGCCGTTCTGGACCGGGTGGGCGTGGAGCAGGTGGGGATGGTGACCCGGCCCGAGGGACGGTAGATGGACCCGGTGTCCCAGGTGCTCGAGGACCGGCGGCGGCTGATCCCCTCGCTCGCCCCCTTCGTGGTCCTGGCTCTGCTGTTCCACCTCGGGATCGCCGCGGCCATCGTCATCAGCGCCCGCCTGACGCCGCACCGCCCCATCCGTCTTCCGTCCGTCTCCGTCCGGCTCGTCCAGATGCCGGTGGGACGCAGGCCGCGGGGCCGGCAGGCCACGCGGCCCCGGCCCACGGCCGTCCCCACGGCGGCGCCGCAACCCACGGTGGCGCCCCAGCCCACGGCGCCACCGGCGAAGGTCGAGCGGTCGGCCACCGGGAACGCCATGGCCGACCTCGAGGCCACACCTGCCCCGACCCCCCCCCCGGCCGAACCGGCCGCCGAGAGCGGAACCGGGGGGCGCGGTCTCGTCCTGGCCGGGGAGAGCACGGGCGGGGCTCCGGCCATCCCCGAGGACTTCCACTTCGCCTACTATGTGGAGCGCATGCTGGCGCTCATCGAGTCCCGCTGGTACAAGCCCCCCGCGCCCCCGGGGACCACGGCCCGGGTCCGGTTCAGGATCCTGTCCGATGGGCGGGTCACCGACATCGCCCTGGAGGAGAGCTCGGGGGTCCCCAGCTTCGATCGTGCGGCTCTCCGGGCGCTCTACGCCGCCAACCCGCTCCCTCCGCTGCCCCCCGCGTACCGGAAGCCGTCGCTGACCGTCCACCTCGCCTTCACGGAGTAGATCATGATGCGTGCCCGATGCCTCGCCGCCATCCTCGTTCTCGCCGCCGCCATGCCCGCCGCGGCCCAGCAGGACGAGCTCTACCTGGAGATCACGAGCCCCGGCCTGGCCCGGGTCTCCGTGGCCACTCCTCCCCTGCTGGTCCTGCCCGGCACGCCCAGTGACGTGGCCCGCGCGTTCCAGGACGTTCTCGACCGGGACCTGGAGGCGGCGGCCCCCATCGCCGTCCTGGACCCCAAGCTCTACGCCCTGGTGGAGGACGACCCGCGCCCCAAGGTCCTGTACGAGCGGTGGCGCTCCATCGGCGCCCAGTTCCTGCTCACGGGCACCATCGCGCGGGCCGGCGGACAGCTGGTGGTGGAGGCGCGGCTCGTGGACCTGGTCTCGGGTGAGTTCGCCTTCGCCAAGCGCTACCGGTCGGGGCTCAACGCCACACAGGTGATGGCCCACACCCTGGCCAACGACCTGGTGAAGGTGTTCACCGGCAGGCCGGGGCCGTTCCTCTCCCGGATCGTCTTCGTCTCCGACCGGACGGGGAACCAGGAGCTGTGGATGATGAACTGGGACGGCAGCGACCCCCGCCAGCTGACCAAGCACGGCAGCATCGCCATGGCCCCCGCATGGTCACCCGACGGGACGCGCCTGGCGTTCACCTCGTTCCTCAGGGGCAGGCCCGCCCTCTACCTGCTGGTCCCCCAGGAGGGCTACCTCAGGCCCCTGTGGAGCGGTGGCGGGGTGAACTCCTCGGCCACCTTCTCGCCGGACGGGAAACGGATCGCCTTCGCCTCCTCCAGGGACGGCAACGTGGACATCTGGGCGATCGGGGTGGAGGGTGGCACGCCACGGCGACTCACCGCCGCACGCGCCATCGACACCAACCCGGCCTGGTCGCCCAACGGCCGTCAGATCGCCTTCACCTCGGCGCGTTCCGGCTCCCCCCAGATCTACCTCATGGACGCCGACGGCGCCAACGTGCGGCGGCTCACCTTCGATGGCGAGTTCTTCGACGAGCCCGCCTGGTCGCCCGACGGGTCCCACATCGTCTGCACAACCCGGGTGGAGGGGCGCTTCCAGCTGGCCACCATCGACGTGGCCACCGGCGAGGTCCAGGTGCTGCACGGCCCCGGGAACAACGAGGGCCCCTGCTTCTCGCCGGACGGCTCCATGATCGCGTTCTCCTCGGACCGCGGCGGTGCACCGCAGATCTTCATCACCGATGCCCTGGGACGGCCCCGGCAGCTCACCACCCAGGGCCAGAACCACTCCCCCACATGGGGCGGCAGCCAGTGAGCCATGGCGCGGCCTGATACCCTGGCTCGGGAGGTCACCATGAGCGATCGGAAATACCGCCACCGCGGGTACATGGACGACGGCGACGACTGGGACCGGCCACGGGAGCGGCGCCGGGAGGGCCCCCGGAGCAGCGTGGACGGCGCACCCCGCGGGCGGGGAGTCGGGCTTCCCGCCGACGTGGTGTTCCGCTGCGCCGTGTGCGGGAAGAAGGTCCAGACGCTGGGGTCCATCGAGCCGGACAGTGTCTGCCCTGGGTGCGGCAAGCCCCTCCACAGCTGCACAAACTGCGCATTCTTCGATCCCGGCGCGCGCTTCGAGTGCCGGAAGCCCCTCGAGGCCAGGATCGGGAGCAAGGCCTCCGCCAACGACTGTCCCCACTACCAGCCCAAGACCGTCCGGGACCTCTCGTCGAGGGGGCCGGCCACGCCGGACGACGCCCGCTCGGCCTTCGATGCCCTGTTCAAGAAATGATGCGGCGGACACCCGGCGCACCGGCGCTCCGCCACACCGTCCTTCGCGGCCCGGCCGCGGACGCCTGAACCCTGGAGAGGACCACCCATGACCACAGCACCTGGCTTCTTCCATCCTGCGGGCCGGCCGTACCGGTTCACGATCCTCTTCTTCGTCAGCCTGCTGACCTACGGGTCGTACTTCGCCTACGACTCCCTGGGCGCCATCGCCCCCACCCTGCTCAGGGTGCTGGGGGTGGACCGGAGCGCCATCGGCACCACCTACACGGTCTACAGCATTGCGGCCATCGTCTCGGTCTTCCTGGGCGGCCTCCTCATCGACCGGATCGGCACCCGCGCCGCGGCCACCATCTTCGCGGGCCTGGTGGCCCTGGGGGCAGTCATCGTCGCCGTGGCGCCGGACATCAACTGGATCTACGTGGGACGTTTCATCTTCGGCGCCGGGTCCGAATCCCTGGTGGTGGCCCAGAGCGCCATCCTGGCCCGGTGGTTCAAGGGCAAGGAGCTCGCGCTGGCCTTCGGCGTGGCGCTCACCATCAGCCGCCTGGGCACCCTGTTCTCCTTCAACACCGAGCAGCTCATCGCCACGTACTTCGGTGACTACAGGGCCGCCCTGTGGGCCGCCGTGCTGCTCTGCCTCGTCTCGCTCGGGGCCGCCCTGGTGTACTGGTGGATGGACCGACGTGGCGAGATGATCCTCGAGCTCGAGGACACGGGGGCCGAGGAGAAGGTGGTCCTCGGGGACATCAGGCGCTTCCCCGCATCGTTCTGGTACGTGGCCATCCTGTGCGTCACCTTCTACTCGGCCATCTTCCCGTTCACGGCACTGTCCACCGACTTCTTCCACGACAAGTGGGGCATGCCCCTGGAGGCCGGCGGAACGGGCTCGTTCCTCGAGCAGGTCTTCTCGAACTTCCTCCACATGTTCACCACGGCGGGCGGCACCACCAGCATCATCATCTTCGCCTCCATGGTGTTTGCTCCGTTTGCGGGCTCGCTGGTGGACCGGATCGGCAGGCGGGCCACGCTCATGATCTTCGGGTCCCTGCTCATGATCCCGTCCTACCTGGTCATGGCGTTCACCACGGTGCCTCCCCGGTGGCCCATGATGCTGCTGGGGGCCTCGTTCGTCCTCGTTCCCGCGGCCATGTGGCCCTCGGTCCCGCTCATCGTGCCCAAGGAGCTCACCGGCTCGGCCTTCGGGCTCATCACGATGATCCAGAACATCGGGCTCGCCCTCTTCCCGTGGCTCAACGGCAAGCTCCGCGACGTGACCCACACCTACACCTCCAGCATGCTCATGTTCGCCAGCCTGGGCCTCGTGGGACTCGTGTTCGCCATCCTGCTCAAGCGTGCCGATGCCCGGGAGGGCGGTGTCCTCGAGCGTCCCTGAGGGGAAGGTCCGGTTCCAGGCAGTCCTCGATTCAAGGGGTTGGCATTCTCCTGCCGAGCCGGACCGGCCCTGTTGCGGTATGCTATTCGCGGAAGGAATCGGTCCCCCGAAGCCCACGGGACCGGGACAGGACGACCATGGGATTCGTCGGACGGCTCGAGGACCTGGCGGTCACGGATATCTTCCAGATCATCGCGCTTGGCAAGCGCACGGGGAAGCTGACGCTCACCCGCCGGAAGGAACAGGGCCTCGTGGTATTCCGCAACGGCGGCATCGTGTTCTGCCAGACCAACGCCGTCCACGAGACCATGGGCAGCATCCTGGTGAACCGGAACATCATCGACGAGGCCACGCTCCTTGCGGCGCTGGACCGGCAGCAGTCCAGCGAGGGACGTCCGCTCGGGAGCATCCTGGTGGAGATGGAGGCCATCTCACCCGAGGAGCTCCAGGCGGTGGCGTACGAGCAGGTCAAGACGGTCCTGGCGGAGCTCCTCAACTGGGACAGCGGCGTCTTCCAGTTCGAGCCCGTGGAGCTGGACGAGGTCTTCAGCACCGCCTTCGATGCGAGCGAGTTCCTCATGGAGGACGGCTTCCGTCCCGAGGAGGTGCTCCTGGATGTCCTCACCCGGGTGGACCGGAGCCAGATGGAAGATCTCGAGGTGGAGGACCACGAGGCGGCCCCGCTGAAGACCCTGCGGGAGGAGCCTCCCTCCGCGGAACAGGAGAAACGGCCGGCACGGACCCGCGGTTTCGTCTCGCTCAAGGGCATCATGCGGGAGCTCAGGAACCGGCCGGTGACGTTCACGGGAGAGCTGACGCTCCTCCTCCTCCGGTACACCGCCGAGCTCGTCAACCGCTCCGTCCTCTTCGCCGTGAGGGGCGACACCCTGGTGGGAATCGGCCAGTTCGGCCTGGAGGGTGGCGACCTTCCTCCCGACCAGCGGGTTCGCTCCCTGGCCATCCCCATCCACGCCCCATCCGTGCTCGGTGAGGTTGTCTCCAAGCGCGAGCCCTACCGCGGCCGCCTGGAGCGCACCCTCTGGAACAACGAGCTGATCCGGAAGCTCGGTGGCATGGTCCCCCGGGAGGTCATCGCGGTGCCCATCGTGGTGGACGGCGCCGTGGTGGCGGTGATCTACGGGGACAACCTGCCCTCCGAGACGCCCATCGGTCCTACCGAGGGCCTGGAGCTCCTCATGCTCGAGGCCGGCCTCATCATCGAGAAGAACCAGCTGGAGGCGCAGCTCCGCAAGGTCCGCACCGCCCGCAGGTAGTCGACGGTGGGGTGTGGCGACCCCTTCGTCGCCTGGCAGGCCGGCCTCCTGATCACCGGGACCGTCTCGCCATCTGTCAAGTGAACTTGACATCCTGTCAAGTTGGGTTTACATTACATCCATGAGACACGCGCTGACCAACCGCATCAGGCGCCACCGGGCCCTGGCAGGCCTCACCCAGGCGGAGCTGGCCCGCCGGGTCGGGGTGTCCCGCCAGACCGTGGTGGCCATGGAGAAGGGAAGCTACAACCCCTCGGTGACCCTGGCACTGCGGCTGGCACGGGAGCTCGGGGCCACCGTGGAGGAGCTGTTCACACTGGAGGCCGATCATGACGGGTAGGAAACCGATTCTCGCCATCGCCGCGGGGTGGACCCTCGTGGTTCTTGCCCTGGGTGCACTGTGGAGAGTGGAGGCCCTCTCGCTGCTCCTGCTCCTGGGCCTCGTCATCCCGGCACTCGCGTCACTTCCCGGTGCGAACCGCGACGAGCGGGAGCGTGCCCTGGACCGGGAGGCCAGCCACCTGGCCCTGGGAGCCGTCTACCTCCTGGCGGTCGGGGTGGTGATCCACGCGCTGCTGGTCCGGGGGACCCACCCCGATCCCCGCTGGTACCTGGTCCTGGCCCTCCCCCTGCTGGTCCGGCCCCTGGTGACCGTGGGGCGGGGACGGGGGCCGCGGATTCTCGGTCTCGGTCTCGGCACCGCCATCGGAATCCTCTGGCTGGCCTTTGCCCTCCTGGGCCACGGACTCGGAACCGCAGGCCTGATCGAGAGTGCTGTGGGAGGGGCAATCCTTCTGGCAACGGCCCTGGGACGGGGGTGGCCCCGCGCGGGAGGAGTCCTCCTGGTGGCGCTGGGGGTCCTGTTCGCCGTGATGCTGGGGGCACGTCTCGCCCATGTCCCCGGTGCCACCGCGGCGCTCATGGTGCTGCTGCTCCCCCTGCCGCTGCTCGTGGCCGGGGGTGCGCTCCTCGTCTCGGGGACCGGTGAGCCATCGCCGGAGGAATGAAGGGAGGCCCCCATGTTCCGAAGCCATGCCACAACATTCCTCACCGTCCTTGTCCTGAGCCTGGTCACCGGCGGGTGGGCCCCCGGCGGACCGGAGCCGTTCGCGGCCCTGGCCGGCTGCTGGAGGGGCTCCGCCGGGATCATCGTGTCGTGGTGCGACCAGAAGGACCTTCCCATCGAGCTCAGGATCCATCCCGACGGCCGGGTGGAGGGCACCGTGGGTGGCGCCACCCTCGTCGAGGCGAGGCTGGAGCACAACTCGGGATTCCTGGTGGCCCTGGGCAACTCCAAGCTGGTGATCCGAGGCAGGCTCGAGGGCGACATCGTCCCCGCCGAGTCCATCCGCAGGGGGACCGTCCGTCTCTTCCTCGACCCCTCCGAGGACGGGTCCGGGCTCACCGGCGGTCTTCGCACCGGGGGCTCCAAGTTCGGCGGCAGGAAATCCATGCAGCTCACCGCCAGCGACCTGGTGCTCCGCCGGTGTCCCGGAGGGGAAAGCCCGCCCACACCCCGCCCGGTGAAGAGGTGAAGACGTGAAGAAGTGAAGGTGTCCCCCCGCCCATCCGGAAGGGCGGGGGCGCAGGGACGAGGGGGAGAACCTGTCACGGACACCGCCACGGACACGGTCAGGGGCAGGGACACGGGCACGGACACCGACGGGGAGCGGGGGAGCGGAGGCGCAGGGGAGAACATGCCGCATCCACCCTTGACATGCTCACTGGAAATGCTTCATTCGTTTCACGTTTCACGTTTCACGTTTCACGTTTCACGTTTCACGTTTCACGTTTCACGTTTCACGTTTCACGTTTCACGTTTCACGTCTCACGAACGGGCCGATGCCGCACCCACCGACAGGATCGACTGGCGCCACCGCAGCGAGGGTTCGGGCGGAAGCGCGTCCCGGGGGCCCGCCGCGCGCAGGCCGCGGGGAGATCGGGCGCAGCCGTCCTGGCCCGAGCCCCGCGAGGGTAGGACGGCGAGCACGGCCCTCCCCGCGTGCCAAGCCGTCACGGACACTGTCAGGGACACGGTCGGGGTCACGATCGAGGCCAGGTTCGGGGTCACGGTCAAGGGAACGGGCGGGTGGACGGGTGTCGCACTGACGATCCGAATCGACGGGCGCTACACCCGGCCCGGCCTACATCCCGAGGCTCTCCACCTCCGCCAGGCCCGAGAGCACCTCCCGGCGGGCGGTCCCCACGGCCGCCGCCACCTCCGGTGCTGCCGCCTCTGCCAGGCGGAAGTCCACCACCGCGGAGCCCAGGGCGAAGCTCACAAGGTCGCCCTCCAGGGTCCCGGCCCAGGCCTCCTGCGCCAGGTAGAGCACCACGGCGGGAAGATCCACCACCACCACCCCCAGAAGCCCATCGCCCATGGTGGGTGCCACCTCGGGACTCAGCACCACCAGCGGTGCGTCGGCTGCCGAGCACGCGGCCGGCAGCCCCGGGGGCGGTCCCATGCCCCCGTAGAGCACGCCCGCCACCGACCCCTCCTCGAGCGACCGGACCGCCTGGGACGCCGACAGGGTGAGGACCACACCCGTCCCACCGGCCTCGATGGCGACGTGGGCACCCTCCAGCAGCCCCTCGCCCAGGTTCTCCCCGCCGGCCGGGATCACCACGGCCACCGTCCCCCCGCCCGAGGCCTTCCGCAGAGCCACGCCGGCCAGGTATCCCGCACCCCGCAGCTCGAAGAGGACCGAACCGACGTTGGGTCCCCTCATCCGGCCCGGAATGGAGACGAAGAACGTCTCGGGGTAGGCCGTGGCCTCCTCGAAGACCACATGATCAAAGTCCGGAAAGAAGCACAGGACCAGCTCCGGCCCCTCCCGGCCCGCCTCGCGGAGGCTCCTCAGCCGGGCCTCGCCCACGTCCACCGTCCGGAGGTCGGTGGCCGCGTCGAGCTCTCTCCGGACCGTGGCCAGACCCTCCTCCACCGCCCGCACCATGGAAGCCGGGGCCCGGCCATCCAGAAGGGCCACCACGGAGAGGGCGGGCCGGGCCGGCGGAGGTGGCGGTTTCCTGCACGCCACCCCCCCCACCTCCACGAGCAGGACCAGGAACCCCGCGAGAGCCCCGGTGCACAGTCGAGCGCGAAGGCTCCTCATCGTGCCGCCGGACCGGAATACCATGCGCGTTCCTCCAGGCTCACACCGGGTTCGGAAGGTCCACGAACTCCACCTCGAGATCGTGCTCCCGGGCCAGCCAGCGTCCGAGGGCCAGCACGCCGAAGCGCTCGGTGGCGTAGTGCCCCGCCGCAATGAAGTGGACCCCGTCCTCGGCCGCCTGGTGCAGCACCCACTCGGTGGCCTCGCCCGTGATGTAGGCGTCCAGGCCCGCCGTCACCGCCTGGTGGTACTGGGCCTGAGCCGCTCCCGTGACGATCCCCACCGACGACACCGTGGACCGGTCTCCCTCGAAGACCTGCGGCTCCCGGTCGCAGACCTCGCCCACCGCCGTGAAGAGCTCGTCGGCCGGAACGGGTTCGCGGAACACACCGCAGACGCCCACCGGGGCCCCACCGTGCTCTCCGAAGGGCTCCAGGTTCACGAGGCCGAGGCGCCGGGCGAGCTGGGCCGCGTTGCCCAGCTCCAGGTGGCGGTCCAGCGGCAGGTGGTAGGCCACCAGGGAGATGTCGTTGTCCAGCAGCAGCCTGAGCCGCTCCCGGAAGGAGCCCACGATCCTCGGGGGCTCCTGGCCCTTCCAGAGGATGCCGTGGTGCACCAGCACCAGGTCGGCCTCCATGGCCACGGCCCGGGAGAACAGTGCTCGCGAGGCCGAGACCGCCGTGACGACCCGTTCCACCCGGTGACGACCCTCCACCTGGAGGCCGTTGGGACAGTAGTCGTCCACGGCCTCGGCCTCGAGGAGGCCGTCCAGCTCCGCGACGAGGGCAAAGAGATCCATGGACCCATGGTACCGCGGCGGCTCCGGGGGTGCTCCGTGTACCCGGCCGGACGACACGCCGGGGTCCGGAAGCCCACGGACCCCGGGAGGAACCCCCATGCCGGGTGCCATTCTCGACATCCCGCGGCCCATGCTCCCCGAGGTGAACACGAGCTCCAGTATCTTCGGCGAGACCGTGGTACCGGGCGATCTGCCGGTCGGCGATCCGGTGGCGGGCATCGCCGGCAACCGGCGGGCCGCCCCCCACGGCCAGTGCTTCCTGGGGGCCCGGCATTCAGGAACGGGGGGATCCGCGCCGGAAGGTCACTCCATGGCCCCGGCGCCAGGACATTTTCAGGTGGCTCAAGAGTCATGTTCTCCGGATCGGGAACCGGGTGATCTCGCCAGGGACGAGACCACGGACCATCGGGCCGGACAGAAGACAGAAGTTCGTCGGTATTCCCGTGCCGCAGCTCCGACCCTGCCCTCCAGTCCTGGGGTGCGGAGCTCGAAGAGTAGAATGAGACCGTGAAGCTCATCACCACGCACCTGTCGGCGGACTTCGACGCCTTCGCGGCTGCAGTGTGCACCGTCAGGCTGTACCCGGACCACCGGGTGCTGTTCCCGGGCTCCCAGGAGGCGGCGGTGCGCCGATTCCTGGCGGAGCAGCCCGTGGAGTACCCCGAGGTCCGGCTCCGGGAGGCCCGCAGGGAGCGGCTGGAGCACGTGGTGGTGGTGGACACGCGGAACCCGCGGAGGCTGGGCGAGGCCTGGGAGCTCATCCGGAGGGACCACCCGACCGTGGTGCTCATCGACCACCACGTGGAGGAGGACGAGGCGCTGGGTGCCGACGAGATCGTGGCCGCCGAGGCGGGTGCCACCTGCACCGTGGTGGCGGGGCTCTTCCGGGAGCAGGGCCTGGAGCCCACCCCGGAGGAGGCCTCGCTGCTGCTCATGGGGATCTACGAGGACACCGGAGGACTCTCGTTCCGTGACACCACTCCCGAGGACCTCCGGACCGCGGCGTGGCTGGTGGAGCGCGGGGGCTCCCTGGGCTGGGTACGCCGGTGGGTGCTGCGGGGCCTGGAGCCCTCGCAGTTCGAGCTGCTCAACCGCTTGCTGGAAGGGACCCACGAGGTGCTGCTCCACGGCGTCCCCGTGTCCATCGCCACGGTGGAGGTGGACCAGTACCAGGAGGAGGCGGCCTACGTGGTCCACCGGTGGATGGAGACCTTCGACCTCCCCGTGGCCGTGGCGCTGCTGGTCCGGCCGCCCCACATCAACATCATCCTGCGGTCCCGGCTCCCCGGCCTCCACGTGGGCCGGGTGGCCCAGCGCTTCGGGGGGGGCGGTCACCCCACGGCGGCCTCGGCCCGGGTCACGGGCCGCATGGCCGTGGAGGTGCGGGAGGAGCTGATCCGGGCCCTGGACGAGGAGCTCCCCCCGCCGGTGACGGCCCGGGAGGTGGCCCTGGGGCACATCTTCACGGTGCCGGCGTTCTTCACGGTGGAGCAGGCCAAGGAGCGGATGAACCACCTCCGGGTGAACGCCCTGCCGGTGGAGGAGCCCATGGGGGACCGCTTCACGGGCCTGGTGACGCGGCAGATCCTCGACCAGGCCCTGGCCCACGGCCTGGGCGACCGCCCGGTGAGCACGGTCATGCAACCCGAGGTGCCCGCCGTACCGGGCGACACGCCGGTGGAGGAGCTCCGCGACCTCTTCCTGGAGCGCAACTACCGCTTCGTGGTGGTGGAGGAGGAGGGGAGGCCCGTCGGGATCGTCACCCGCATGGAGCTGTTCCGGAGGCTCTTCGAGCTCCAGCACGCCGCCGGCGGGACGCTGGACAACCGGATCCGGGGGGTTCGCCAGGTGACCCAGTCGGTCTCGCGGCTGCTCCGCGAGGTGCTCCCGGTCTGGGTCCAGGAGGTGCTCCACGAGGCCCGGGCTGTGGCGGAGGCGCGGGGCGAGCAGGCCTACCTGGTGGGGGGCGTGGTGCGGGATCTGCTCCTGGGACGTCCCAACGAGGACGTGGACCTGGTGGTGGAGGGCGACGGCATCGCCTTCGCCCGGGCCCTGGCCGAGCGGACGGGCGGGAAGGTCCACCCCCACGAGCCGTTCCTCACGGCGGTGGTGACGCTACCCTCCGGCCACAAGGTGGACGTGGCCTCGGCCCGCACGGAGTTCTACCGCACACCGGCCGCCCTGCCCGAGGTGGAGACCTCGCTGATCCGCCAGGACCTCTACCGGAGGGATTTCACCATCAACGCCCTGGCCGTGGCCCTCTCGGGGGACCGATTCGGCACGCTCGTCGACTTCTTCGGTGGCCGGAAGGACCTGAGCCACAAGGAGATCCGTGTCCTCCACTCGCTCTCGTTCATCGATGACCCCACCCGGGCCATCCGGGCCGTCCGCTACGCCCGGCGCCTGGATTTCACCATCGCCGCCGACACCCGGCACCTCATCGCCACGGCCCTCCGTGAGGGTGTCTTCGACCGCCTCTCGGGCCAGCGTCTCCGGGCCGAGATGGCTCTGCTGCTGGCCGAGCCCCACCCTCCGGCCTCCCTGGCCATGCTGGCGGAGCTCGGCCTGCTCGCGGCGATCGTGCCCGGGGTCCGCTGGGACGCGAAGCTGGAGGCATTCCTCCTGGAGGTCCAGAGCTCCGTGCGGTGGTTCGAGCTCGAGCGGCTCGGGGAGGTGCCCGAGCCGTGGTTCCTCTACCTGGGCGCCCTGACCCTCTTCGGTGACGAGGACACCCCGGAGCAGCTGGCAGCCCGCCTGGCCCTGGCGGGGGCCTCCCGGCGGACCTTCGTGGCGCTCCCGGAGTCGGTGACCCGGTTGAAGGAGGTCGTGGCCCGCGCGGGGCGGCGGAGCGGGAGGGTCCGTGCGGTGGAGGGGTCCGACACCACGGCGCTCCTCCTGGCCATGGCGGGACTGGATCCGGAGGGCCGGTGGCTCCTGGCGGACGCCGCGGAGGCCGCGGCACGCATCCGGCCCCCCATCCGGGGCGCGGACCTCCTCGAGGCCGGGGTGCCGCCCGGGCCCCACGTGGGGCGGGCCCTCCGGGCTGCACGGGACGCGCTGGTGGACGGCGAGGTCGACGAGGGTGGTGTGCTGGAGTACGCGCTGGAGAAGGCCGTGGCCCTCCAGGCCACGGGGGGAGGGGCCACATGATCCCGGTGCTGCTCGCCCTGGCCCTCCAGACCTACGTGGTGCTGCCGACCCCCACCGGCGGCGAGGTGCCGACCCCGGGGCCCGTCCTCGAGGCGCCCATCCCGGTGGTGGAACGGATCGTGCGCCTTCCCGAGGGCACCACCCGCCTCACACTCTTCAACAACCGGGTGGCGGTGGTGTCCGTCCGGCCGGTGGAGGGCGAGCCGCTCCTGCGGCGCAGGACCCTCACCGCCACGGAGTACATCTCGTACCTGGAGGCCTTCTCCCAGATCGTGGAGGAGCTCCGGGCGATGGGGTCCGATCTCAACCGCCTCTCGGGGCGCGAGCCCGACGCCTTCATCACGCTGAACATCGGAACGGACGGGCCGCTGGAGGTCCGCTACAACACGCTCCAGGTGCCGGGCCTTGCCGTGGGGCGCCTGGAGGCCGTTCTCGACGACCTCCAGACCTGGGTGCGCGAGACCCCCGCGGCGTACGACGAGATCAACGCCTGGAAGCCCAGGGTGGGTGACCGGGTCCGCATGGTCACCGGCGAGACGGCTCGTGTGGAGGAGGTCCGGGAGGACGGCTCCCTGATCCTCCGCTTCGAGGACGTGGGGATCAACGAGCTGGTGGCCCCCTCGGGCCGGACCGGCCGCATCGCCGCCATCCTCGAACGGGGGACGCGGTGAGGATCACCGGGGGCCGCTGGCGTTCCCGCCGGCTCAAGGGTCCGCCCCGGTCCATGCCCCTCCGGCCCACCCCGGACGCACTGCGTGAACGCGCCTTCGCCGTGCTCGGGGACGAGGTGGAGGGTGCCTCCTTCCTGGACCTCTACGCCGGCACCGGGGCCGTGGGCCTGGAGGCACTCTCGCGCGGCGCGGAGCAGGTGGTGTTCGTGGAGAGGCACCGTGGGGCCGCCCGGCTGCTGGAGGCCAACCTGGGTTCCCTGGGAGTGGGGCGGGACCGGGCGAGGATCCTGGTGCAGCCCGCCCTTGCGGCGGTACGCCGACTGGCCGCCCGCGGAGCCCGCTTCGGAATCGCCTGGGCCGACCCGCCCTTCGAGGCCTGGGAGGAGGGGCTCCGGGTTCTCCAGGAGGCGGCACGGCTCGGCCTGCTCGAGGTCGGCGGCCTGGCCTGCCTGGAGTGCCCGGACCGGGCCGCCATCGAGCCCGGGGAGCTCGAGCCCGTCAGGGAGCTGCCCGGGGGAGCCTCCCGCGTGGTGCTCTTCCGCTGAGCGGATACCGCTCCGCGGTCGTGGAGCTATCCGAGCCTCTCCACCACGGCCCGGGCCACCTTCGCGAAGGCCCGTGCCGCCTCGGATTCGGGGCTCTCCAGGACGATGGGCCTGCCGGAGTCGCCGCCCGAGACGATCTGGGGGTCGATGGGGATGGCCCCGAGGAAGGGGACCCCCAGCTCGTCGGCGGTCCGCTCCCCGCCCCCCTTCCCGAAGATGTGCTCCACGTGGCCGCAGGAGGGGCAGGTGAAGTGGGACATGTTCTCCACGATGCCCAGCACCGGGACGTCCATCTTCGTGAACATGGCGAGGCCCTTGCGGGCATCGATGAGGGCCACGTCCTGGGGCGTGGTCACGATGACGGCACCGCTGACGGGCACGTTCTGGCAGAGGGTGATGGACACGTCACCGGTCCCCGGCGGCAGGTCCACCACCAGCTCGTCCAGCTCGCCCCACTGCACGTCGCCCACGAACTGCTCCAGGGCCTTCATGAGCATGGGCCCGCGCCAGATCACGGGCTGGTCGGCCTCGATGATGAGGCCCAGGGACATCATGCGGACGCCTCCCGGGCCCGTGACCGGCATGATCTTCCCATCGGCCGTGGCCATGGGCTGACCGCCGCCGAACATGAGCTGCTGGGACGGGCCGTAGATGTCGGCGTCCAGGAGGCCGACCCGGTGGCCCAGCCCCGCCAGGGCCAGGGCCAGGTTGGCGGCCACGGTGGACTTGCCCACGCCGCCCTTGCCGGAGGCCACGGCCACCACGTGCTTCACGCCGGCGATCCTGTCGGCCCAGGTGGGTGCCGCCTGGCTCCCCACCTGGGGCCCCGGCGCCCCGGCCTGGGGAAGCGAGGGACCCTGGGGTGCCGGCACGATCCTCACGTCCACGTCGACCCGCTCCACCCCCTCCAGGGGCTTCAGGGCGTTCTCCACCGCTGTCTTCACGGCCTCGGCCCCGGCGGGGGTCCCCCCCCGGAGGGCCACCGCGAGCCGCACCGAGGTCCCGTCCACCTCCAGCTGGCGGATGACCCCGGCGTCCTCGAGGGAGAGGGTGGTGCCGGGGACTGTCACCTGGCGAAGGGCCTGACGGATCGCATCGTGGTGATGGGTCATGGGAAGCTCCTTTCGGGGGCCGGGAGGGCCGGCGGCCGTGGTGTTCAACCGGTGTCCTCCCCCTCCCCATTCCCGGCATCCGGGATGTGCCCCGTGGGACCGCGGAGGTGGTCGATGGCGCGCCGGGTCTCCTCCATGAGCGCCTGGCGCTCGCCCGTGGACCGGTCCGCGGTGGGGATGGGCTCCCCGATGCGCACGGTCACCCGCGTCAGGGGCCGGATGAGGCGGCTGCCGGAGGGCAGGGCGATGCGGGCCCCCTCGATGCCGACGGGGAGGATGGGGTAGCGGGAGCGCAGGGCCAGCAGGAACCCGCCCCTCTGGAAGGGGAGGAGCCGCCCGTCCTCCGTCCGGGTCTCCTCGGGGAAGAGCAGCAGCGAGCTGCCCTCCCGGGCCTGGCCGGAGGCCTTCCGGAACATCCCCGGGGCGGTGGAACGGTCCGCGCGGTCCACGGGGATGAAACCCAGGGCGCGCATGGCCCATCCCAGGAACGGGAGGTTGAAGAGGGACTTCTTGGCCAGGAACCGGGCCCGGAGCCGGGCCGGGAGCGCGGCCATGAGCGCGGGGATGTCCACCGCGGACTCGTGGTTGACCATGATGACGTAGCACCGGGAGAGATCGAGGTTCTCCGTGCCCTCCACCCGGAGCCGGACCCCGGCCACCAGCACGATGAGCCGGGCCCACCACCGCGCGAGGTAGAGCCCCACCCTGCCCCCCGGCGAGAGGGGCTTCACCACCACCGCGGCGCTGCCGAAGACCACCGTGAACAGGACGGCCAGCGGCCACGCCACGACGCTGAAGAGGAAGCTCGTAACCCGCATGGCGGGTATTGTAACCGCCCCGGGGCGCAGGGGCGCAGGGGCGCAGGGGCGCAGGGGCGCAGGGGCGCAGGAACGTGATCGCGGTCGGGGACCCGGACGTACCAACGCAAAGGAAAGCATCCCGACACAGACGACGTGGCAATCTCAGAATTGCCGAGGCGTTCGTGCACCGATGACTGGCCGTCGGAGCCCTGGTGGCTCAGTCTGGTGTGTTTCGTTTCCCCTGGTGAGTTCTCGCCCTGTCAGGGGTTGTGGAGGGAAGGGTTGTGGTGCAGTGTTGGGGGATGGATGGTGAGGCACCGGATCGTGAGGCGGAGCTGCTGGCCGGGGAGCTGGCGGGGATTCGAGACCGCCAGACCCGGCGGCGTGGATCCGAGGACCTACTTCCGGGAGGCCGCCATCCGGACCATCACGGAAGCCGGAACCGTGACCCTCCCCAAGGACCTGACCTGCCAGAACCCGGATCCCAGGCACACATTCCCTCCCGGGCGTCAAGACGGGATCGGGCAAGGATGTACGACCTTCCAGCTCCCCGGGGTTTGACCTGACGGGTACCAGACAGTAATGTGGGGGCATCACGGTGGACCCGTGTCCACCGTGGGAGTGTCGCGGAGCGATCTGGAGCTGTCCGTGCATGGACCGGAACACCCGGACATGACAGCGGTTGGAGCCTTTTCTTCTGCGGGATCCCGCTCCGGTCGGGGCCCTGCGGTGCTGCGTGGGACCCGCGCTCCGCGACCCAGACATGGTGCCGGGGGGTGCGCTTCCACGGGGGCGTGCCACCGGATCGCCGATTCGGAGGGCCCGTATGGAAATCACCGAGGTTCGGATCAGCCCGGCCAGGGGCGGCAAGGTCAGGGCGTTTGCCAGCATCGTGATCGACGACTGCTTCATCGTCAACGACCTGAGGGTCATGGAAGGCCGTGAGGGGCAGCTCTTCGTGACCATGCCGGCGCGGAAGATGCGCAACGGGCAGATGCGGGACATCGCCCACCCCCTCAACTCGGAGACCAGGAAGCTCGTCGAGGAGCGTGTTCTCCAGGAGTTCCAGGTGGCGGTGGACAACCTCGTGGTCCCCGAACGGACGGGCTCCGGAGGGGGTGAGAGGCGCCAGGACCGTGACAGGCCGCTGAACAGGCTGGCCACGAAGCTGTTCTCGGATGACTACTGGACCGGTGGAGGTGAGCGTCCCGGGAACGGCTGACCGGTTCCGGAGGGGCTTCGGTCCGGGGCTCCGGAGCGTTCCGGACGTCCCGACATCATGTATACTCTGCCGCGCTTGGGGCGTCGGCAAGCGGTAAGCCACCGGTCTTTGGAACCGGCATTCGCAGGTTCGAATCCTGCCGCCCCAGCCAGGGATGACGGACGACCATGCTGAAGGAACATCCTCTTGCCGTGTTCTCGGGCCGGAGCAATCCGGCGCTGTCCCAGGCGATCTGCGACTACCTCCAGATCGAGCCGGGGAAGATCAGCCTGCGCAACTTCTCGGATGGCGAGATCTACTGCCAGATCGACGACAACGTGCGCGGGGCGGATGTCTTCATCGTGCAGTCCACGGGTACGCCCGGCAACGAGCGGCTCATGGAGCTGCTCATCATGCTGGACGCCTTCCGGCGGTCGTCCCCCTCGAGGATCACGGCGGTCCTTCCCTACTACGGGTACGCCCGTCAGGACCGGAAGGACAAGCCGAGGGTTCCCATCACGGCCAAGCTGGTGGCCAACCTGATCACCACGGCCGGGGCCAACAGGCTGCTTACCATGGACCTCCACGCATCCCAGATCCAGGGCTTCTTCGACATCCCCGTGGATCACCTCTACGCCGCACCGGTGCTCATCGAGGCCATCCGCTCCGGGGAGCTGGCCCGCCTGACGCTGGTCTCCCCCGATGCCGGGGGCGTGGAGCGGGCGAGGGCCTTCGCCAAGAGGCTCGCGGCGGACCTGGCCATCATGGACAAGCGGCGGCCCGAGGCAAACAAGGCGGAGATCATGAACGTGATCGGTGACGTGGCGGGCCGCGACTGCGTCATCATCGATGACATCATCGACACGGCCGGGACGCTCGTGAAGACGGCCGAGGCATTGAAGGAACGGGGGGCGAGGTCGGTCCACGCTGCGGGAGTGCACGCGGTCCTGTCCGGACCCGCCATCGAACGTATCAACAACAGCGCCCTGGAACGGGTGATGGTGACCGACACGCTGATGCTCGGTGAGGATGCCGCGTGCTGCCCGAAGATCGAGCAGCTGTCCGTGGCCGTCCTGCTGGGGGAGGCGATCCGGAGGATCCACGAGGGCGCGTCGGTCTCCAGTCTGTTCGTCTGAGGGGCCCGGAGGGAGCAGGAGAAAGATGACCCAGACCAAGAGTGACATCGTGATCACCGTGGAGCGCCGCAAGGACACCGGCAAGGGTGCCGCGCGCCGGCTCCGCCAGGAGGGGAGGATCCCCGGCGTGGTGTACGGGGGAGACAAGGAACCGTTCGCCATCTCCGTCGACCGGCACGCGGTCCAGGAGCTCCTCAGGCAGGAGGCGGGCGGCAACACCATCTTCCTGCTGAAGCTCAAGGGGGCCAAGCAGGAGCGGCGCGCCATGATCCGGGAGATCCAGATCGATCCCCTGACGCGGCAGTTCATCCACATCGACTTCATCCGCGTGACGCGTGGACACAAGCTCAACGTGACCGTCCCGGTCGAGCTGACGGGCGACAGCGTCGGGGTGCGGCACGGTGGTCTCCTGGACTTCGTGACGCGGGAGATCCAGATGGAGGTGCTGCCCCGGGAGCTCCCCGACAGGATCGAGCTGGACATCAGCGACCTGGACGTGGAGCAGCACATCACGGTGGGTGAGCTCGAGGATCTGCTGCCGCCGAGCGCCCGCCTCCTGGATGATCCGTCCAGGGTCGTGGTCACCATCGCGGCACCTCGCGGCAAGACCGCCGAGGAGGAGGCCGAGGAGGCCGCCGCGGCCGAGCTCGTGATCACGGAGCAGGCGGAGCCCGAGGTGATCCATGGCAAGGGCCGCGAGAGCGAGGAGGAAGGTACCGAGTAACCCATGGGTATCGAGCTTGTGGTGGGCCTGGGGAACCCCGGCGAGGAGTACGCCGGGACCCGTCACAACGTGGGTTTCCGGGTGGTGGACGAGGTGGCCCGCCGGCTCAGGGCCGGGTCGTGGGAGCGCCATCATTCCTCGGAGGTGGCGGTCTCCACGCGGGGTCCCCGGGTGTGGCTCGCCAGGCCGAGGACCTTCATGAACCGCTCGGGAATGGCGGTGGCGTCCCTCCTCGAGGGGCTGGACGTGCCCCCCTCCCGGATGCTGGTGATCGTGGACGACGTGGACCTTCCCGTGGGGAGGATCCGCCTCCGCCCGTCCGGCGGACCGGGAACCCACAACGGCCTGCGGGACATCGTGGACCGGATCGGCCCCGGGTTCGCCCGCCTCCGCCTGGGTGTGCGCGGCGAGACGCCGTGGAACGACCTGGCGGAGTACGTGCTGTCGCCCTTCGACGAGGAGGAGCAGCCGGCCGTGGAGGAGATGATCAGGCTGGCGGCGGATGCCGTGACCGTCAGTGTTTTCGAGGGGCTCAGGCGGGCCATGAACCGCTTCAACCAGCCCCCTGTCACCAAGGAAACCGTGAACTGAAGGAGGAGCCCGTGGAAACGAACCAGCTGCTGTATCTGTTTCCCGCTGCCGGCGTGGCGGCCCTGCTGTTCGCCTGGTGGAGGACCCTGTGGGTCAACCGCCAGGATGGGGGGACCGATCGGATGCGCGAGATCGGCCGCTTCATCCGGGAGGGAGCCATGGCCTTCCTTGCCCGGGAGTACAGGGTCCTGTCCGTCTTCGTCCTGGCGGTGGCCGTCCTTCTCCTCATCGCCAACAAGGGCAACAACAGGCTGGTGGCCCTGTCCTTCGTGGTGGGGGCCTCCTGCTCCGCCCTGGCGGGATTCTTCGGGATGCGGGTGGCCACGGCCGCCAACTTCCGCACCACCAACGCCTGCCGGACCTCCCTGGTGAAGGGGCTCGGCGTGGCGTTCGCCGGCGGCTCGGTGATGGGCATGTCGGTGGTGGGCCTCGGCGTGCTGGGCCTGAGCGTCCTGTTCATCGTCTACACCAGGGCCTTCGGGATGGAGATCCCGACGCTCAACGAGCTGGTCCTTCCGGTGATCTCCGGCTTCTCACTCGGGGCCTCGTCCATCGCCCTCTTCGCCCGTGTGGGCGGGGGCATCTACACCAAGGCCGCCGACGTGGGGGCCGACCTGGTGGGCAAGGTGGAGGCCGGCATCCCCGAGGACGACCCCCGGAACCCCGCCACCATCGCCGACAACGTGGGCGACAACGTGGGTGACGTGGCCGGCATGGGCGCGGACCTGTTCGAGTCCTACGTGGGGGCCATCGTGGGCTCCATGGTGATCGGCGGGGCCATGGGCTCCCTGAGCCTCGTGATCCTCCCCCTGGTGATCGCCGCCGTCGGCATCCTGGTCTCCATCCTGGGGACCTTCCTGGTGAAGACCAGCGAGGATGGCAACCCCCAGGCCGCCCTCAACCGGGGCACCTTCGGGGCAGGCATCCTCATGACCATCCTGACCTGGTTCATCCTCAAGTGGATGGTGCCGGAGCCGGTGGTCCACGGTGGGCGGACCATCACCCCCGAGGGGATCTTCGTGGCCACCATCGTGGGCCTGGCGGCCGGTATCGCCATCGGGCTCATCACCGAGTACTACACGTCCGAGTCCAAGGGCCCTGCCAGGGGTATCGCCAAGGCGTCGGAGACCGGCCCGGCCACCAACATCATCGCCGGGCTCGCGGTGGGCATGCGCTCCACGGCGCTGCCCCTGATCTGCATCGCCCTGGCCATCGTCCTGGCGAGCCACTTCTCCGGTCTCTACGGCATCGCCATCGCCGCCCTGGGCATGCTGTCCACCACGGGCATCCAGCTCGCCGTGGACGCCTACGGTCCCATCGCCGACAACGCCGGGGGCATCGCCGAGATGAGCGAGCTGCCCAGGGAGGTCCGGGGCCGGACCGACAAGCTGGACGCCGTGGGCAACACCACCGCAGCCATCGGCAAGGGCTTCGCCATCGGCTCGGCGGCACTGACCGCGCTGGCCCTCTTCGCCGCCTTCTCCCAGACGGCGAAGGTGGGCGCCCTCGACATCACCAACCCCAAGGTGATGGCGGGGCTGTTCATCGGCGGGATGCTGCCCTTCCTCTTCTCCTCCATGGCCATGAAGGCCGTGGGCGAGGCGGCCTTCGAGATGATCGAGGAGGTCCGCCGACAGTTCAGGGAGATCCCGGGGCTCATGGAGGGCAAGGCCAAGGCCGACTACGCCCGCTGCGTGGACATCTCCACGGCGGCGGCCATCAAGCGGATGATCGTGCCCGGTCTCATGGCGGTGGTCACCCCCGTGGTCTTCGGTTTCTACGACAAGTACATGCTCGGCGGCCTCCTCGTGGGCGTGACCGTGTCGGGCGTGCTCCTGGCCATCTTCATGGCCAACGCCGGCGGCGCCTGGGACAACGCCAAGAAGTACATCGAGTCCGGTGCGCTGGGGGGCAAGGGCTCCGAGCCCCACAAGGCCGCCGTTGTGGGCGACACCGTGGGCGATCCCTTCAAGGACACCGCGGGCCCCTCGCTCAACATCCTCATCAAGCTCATGTCCGTGGTCAGCCTGGTGATCGCACCGCTGATCGTGTGACGCCAGGAGCGGAAGCGTGACGCACGGCCGGCCCCTCGGGGCCGGCTTTTTCTTGGTGAGGAGGTGAAGAAGGACCCTCCCTCGGCTGGCGGGGGTCCGACGCCCGTCCCCCCTCCCATGCCAGGGTGGGTACGGGTGTTGTGATGTGAGGGTGCCTGTCTTTGTCGTTGGATCTGTTCCTGACGCTGCCCCCGAAACTGATCCCAGACCTGGCCCTACCGGTGCCGCCGGATCCGTTCCCGTGCCCGGATCCGGTGCATCGTGGTCCTTCCCGAATGGAAGTGGTTCGTTTCTCCGGGATTCCACGGACACGGGGAGGTGTGGACCTCCAGCCGGGGCCTGGCTTCAATTTCATCCAGGCGTGAACCCGGCTTTGAAACCGCCTCCTGTACTGCCCGGAGGAATGGTGCCAATCTCCAGGCCCGGAACGGGTCACAGGCGTCTGTTGCTACTTCGGTGATGGGAGGGTGACCCTGACCAGGTTTCCTGGAACTGCTGAAAACTCTGCCAGAGGGGCAAGCTGGAGACCATCTCCATTGATGACGGGGAAGTACTCTGCTGGCGAAGTGATCTGGACGATTCTCCACTGCCCCGGAGCAAGACCGGGGATTGTCAGGACGGCCTGCTCTTCCGAGTGCGAGAGTTGTGCCCCTCCGAAGGTAAGAAGCTCCGTGATACCGAGGAAGGATCCATCCGTTCGAATCAGAGCCAGCTTGCGAGGGGTGCTCAGTGGACCCTTGGGTCCGCTGGAGCACACCACGGTGCCGCCGGCCGTGGGAAGGACCAGGGCCATCTCTTCGGCGATGTCCTGGCGACCGCACCAGGACACACCCGTGCCGCCGATGATTGCCACGTTTGCCCGTTGGCCTGCCTTCGCTCCCAACGTTGCCGTGAAGCCGCCGCTCGCATCCGTGAGGGCCACCGCGGACTCCAGGCCGCTTCCTCCTGCCACGAGGATGACATGTGAACTGCGTACCGGTACACCGCGGGTTGTCCGTACGGTTCCCCGGATGTTCAATTCTTCCTTGAGGGTGAGGACCACGTTCTCGATGGACTCACCGTCGGAGACCTCGATCCGCGTGGAATCGGACGAGAGATCTCCCTGGGATGCAGTGACGACCCAGCGGCCGGGAACAAGGCCTTCAAGCGCAAACCACCCATCCTGGCCGCTCGTCGTTCTCGCGCGGAAGACACGGAGCGGTGAAGAGAGGTCCCTGGCGTCGGAGTCGTCCCCCAGGAGTCGGCCCTCCACCTCTGCATGTCTCACAGGCTCGCCGTCTTCACTGACCACTGTTCCTCGGATGGCCGTGTCCGGGATGACGATTTCGATGGCCTCTTCCGGGTCGGAGAATGGAACCTGGGATACGACTGTATCGAGTTGCGGGTTCTCTGCGAGGACTCTCACATCGTAGAGTCCGGGTTCTTTGAGAATGACGGAAAATTCGCCGTCGGTGCCCGATTGTGCCGCGCTCCGGAGAGGTTCATCATCCTGATGCCCCCGCAGTTCGAGGGACGCGGCCACGGGTTCATCCCGGAACGTGACGGTGCCGCTGAAGAGCGAACCCGAGAGATCCAGTACGAACGAACGAACCTCACCGGGGAAGGTATCCAGGGTCAGCTGGTCCACCGTGGCTGCCAGCCCGCTGGGAGTGATGACCGTGGGTTCCACACGAAGGTGGCCAGGGAGCATCGGTTCGAGGGGAATATCACCACCTGGCGGGATGGAGGCCACGACTGAGAGATCCATCAGAGGGTGGCCGCAGGCTTCGGGCGTCACGACAATGGCCACTTTTGATTCGGACGGGAGGTTCGAGGCGCCGGTGACGGAGAGCAACAGAGTCACCGGACGCGGGACTTCGAGGTCTCCGACAACGGTTTCGGCGTCCTCGGAAAGCGTGACCCTGCGGCAACCCACGGAGAAATCCGGTGCCGAGGTCACCAGAAGGTAATCCCCTTCGGGAAGACCTGAGAATCGGAACCACCCATCCTGGCCTGTCGATCCGCAGCGGGCGCTTCCAGGCATCCGGTCCTGCGCCAGTTCGACGACCGTAGCCTCGAGGTGGCGCTCCTCGACCAGGCACACTCTCGCGCCGCCGAGGGGGTACCCATTCCTGCTGTCCACTGCGTGGACGAGCACAGAGGCGCCCCGCGACAAGCTCAGCCTTGAATGTTCGAAGGGCACTCCAGGCCTGAGCTCCACATTCCAGAGTGTGACCGGAGCGAAGTCCCTCGTGAGCAACGTGAGGTTCCAGCGCCCCTCAGGGAGCTCGGTGGAGACAATGCCCCTGCGATCAGGGGTGGCGAGGAAGACGAGCTCCCGCGAAGGAGAGGGTGTGGAATGTCCAGGTTTCTCCTGGAGGTGGAGCTTCACGTTCACCGGTGGGGCAACTCCATCGTCCGGCACCAGGACAAGCTTCACCGGAACCGCCGGCCGGAACACCGCGACCCGGGTCCCTCCGCAGGGTCCGGAATCCACAGGAATCGGTTCCGAGATCAAACCGCCACACCGGACCACGAAGGTGGTCCCGCTCTGGCAACCATCCTCGATCACGAGGTTGTCACCGTCGAAATGCACAGCGTGTCGTGGCCTGTTTGGGGATACCGGCCACGATCGTGACTCAGGTGCCGGACACGGGACAGTTTCGTTGGCCGGGGACACAGGACGGACGATGAGATCCCGGCCTTCTCCCAGTACAACCGATACCGATACTGTGAGCGCAACCACAAGGACCAATACCTGGCGGGACAGACGCATGGTCATCGTCTCGAAGATTCCCTGTTCACCGGTTGTTGGAATCACCGGATTGATCTGTGAGAACAGCCAGAAGCTGGTCATTCTCGTAGAGGGTGGAATGCCAGAGTCTGCGGTGGGCCTACTCGGGCGTGGCCGGGGCCTCGGCGGCCTGTTCCGGTTCGCCGGACTCCACGAGCCCCAGCTTCTGGAGCTCGGCCTCGGGTACCCTGGTCCAGGTGGCGTTGCGGCCGAGCATGGAGAAGCCGATGAAGCCGCGCACCTTGAGGGTGTCCGGGCCCTCGAGCCACATCTTGCACTTGTAGGTCTTGCCGTTGCCGGGATCGTAGATGGTTCCGTTCTTCCACTGCTCCTTCCTGGCGTCGAAGGTGAAACCTTCCAGGAGCCTGAGTCCGAGGAGGGGGCGCTCCCGGAGCTCGGGATCGGGGTTGTCGAGGTCCACCTTGGGTTTCCCCGGGCGCTCCTCGTCCGGTCCGTAGATGGGCTTCTCCAGCCAGACGATGGTTCCGTCGAAGCGGCCGCCGTTGTCCACGATCCTGATGATGGCGGCTCCGTCGGGGTCGGGCTCGGTCTTCCAGTACCCGACCACGGCGTCGGCGCCGGGGCTTCCGGCGAGGGCGGTCGTGGCGGCAAACACGATGACGATGGCGGTGATGGCGAGCTTCTTCATGGGTCCTCTCCTTCCGGTGTTCCGGCCGAGTATAGCTCGGCTACCGTGCGCCCTCCCAGTGGAGCACGTCGTGCAGGATGGACCACCGCGGTGCGATCTTCCCGCGTCCCACGTTGATGCCCGCGAAGAGGCCGATCAGGATCTTCCGGGAGGACCGGGGGGAGCGCCGGCGAGGGCGGGGAGACTGGCATTCTCGGGGCCCGGTGTGCCGGGCATGGAGCCGCCGCGGCCCACGGCTCACGCCTCTGGGCGGACCGTGAGCACGGGGACGGCGGACCGCCGGATGACGCCGTCTGCCACGGAGCCCAGGAGAAGGTGCTCCAGCGGTGAGAGTCCCCGGGAGGCCAGGATCACGAGGTCGTGTCCACCCTGGTCCGCCTCCTCGAGGATGATCTCGGGGGCCCGTCCCACGGCCACGCGGACCGAGGTCTCGACGTTCGCCAGGTGCTCCGCGGCGATCCGCTCGAGGGCCTGTGCCGAGCGTTCCCGGATCCTGTCCATGACGTCCTCGGGCATGAGGTCCACGGCGTAGAACTCGGGGTAGACCACGGGCTCCACCACGTGAAGGAGCGTCACGGAGGCGTGGAGGACCCGGGCCCACGCCGCGGCGGTGGTCACCGCCGCCATGGAGGTCTCGGAGAAATCCAGTGGCACCAGGATCCGCTCGGGGGAGGCCGGTTCCGCGGTGCTGTCCGTCCGGACCGTCAGGACGGGGATCGGAGAGGTCCGGACCACCTCCTCGGCGACGGATCCCATGAGGAGGTGCTTGAGGCCCCGCCTGCCGTGCGTTCCCATCACCACGAGATCGCAACCGAGATCGCCCGCGGCCTCCACGATGCTCTCGGCCGGGGCGATCCCGCGCACCAGGTGGGGGTGGACCACCACGTCCGTCACGGTGTCCCGGGTCCGGCCCAGGAGCTCCCGCGTTCGCTGGTCGCTGCGATTCATGAGCCGTTCGAGCTCGGCCTGGAGCTCCTCCTCCTGGTCGGGGTCGTCCAGGAGGATGCGGACGTGGAGCAGGTGGACCTCGGCGCCGAACGCCACGGCGAGCCGTCGGGCCAGGTCGAGGGCGACTCCGGCGGTGGGCGAGAAGTCCGTCGGAACCAGGATGCGGCGGGGTGGTGTGGCCATCGGGAACCTCCGGGTCCAGTATAGCCCCGGCATGGGAGAAGGGGGGGCGGGGATCGTGGTATGATCCGGTATCACGCGAACGAACTCGGGGTACGAGACCGATGGATGTCCGGCGTGGAGGCCGGTGCCCCTGTGACGGCCTTCCGTCTTCTCGCAGGTCTCGCGTGATGGGAGGTGAGTGCCCATGAACGATCGGCGGAGGAGTGAGCGCATTTCCGTGGGACGGGAGATCGTGGGCCGGGTCAGGGCCACGGTTCCCGCCCGGGTTGTGGACATCTCCCGGCATGGGGTGCAGGTTGAGATCCCGGCGGCACTCCGGCCCTCGGTGGCGTGCGACATCTGCATCCAGGCGCCGGATGGCGAGCTCAGGGTCAGGGCGAGGGTCCAGCGGTGCCGTGCCAGGGCACTCGCTCCATCGGAAGGCGGCGAGACGCTCCTCGTCTACCGGGCGGGCATGGAGTTCATCGGGTTGGACGACGAGACGTGGCGGCAGTTCGAGAAGCTCCTGGGTTCTCCGAGGTCCTCCCGCGAGGGCGGGGAGGGTTCCTCCGGTGGCGGCACGCGCCGGAAGGGGCCGGTCCGGATCAAGGTCGACCCGGAGTTCATCCGCAAGCGCCTGGAGTAGGCTATTATTGAACCCGGAGAGGGTTCCCGCTGCGGGCCGTCTCCATATCGTGAACATCGCGGAGAGCGGAGGGAGCAGACCATGAGTATCGTGAAAGTCATCGAGGTGATCGCATCATCGAAGGTCGGGTGGGACGACGCCGCCAGGCAGGCCGTGAAGGAAGCCTCGAAGACGGTCAAGAACATCAAGCATTTCTACGCCGAGAACATGACGGCCGTGGTGGAGGGCGACGACATCGTCGAGTACCGCATCAACGGCAAGATCTCCTTCGTCGTCGAGGACTGAGCCCCGTCCTGTGGGGCCTTCGGCGAGGTGTTCGGGTGGGGCCCTGAAGACCGGTGCTGTGGTGTACCGCGCGCCCGAGACTGTTACGGGTGCGTAACTTGTTTTGCCTATCTGGCCGGGACTCAGGACTTTCCATGCTCTCGATGGAGGCCCCTCTCCTCCATCCCTGCCTGATGTTACTGATCAGTAACATTCCAGGCCGCTGGCGAACGCCGGCTCTCGTTCCATAAATCAAGGACATTCAGTGGCTTGAGGCTTCCCGATACGCCTGTTTCCGTGGCATGGGCGTTGCACGGTGGCGTCGTGATGGCGACGGCACCGCGGTCTCCGACGTTTGGCGGGCTTCTCGGGAAGCACCGGGCCGCCCTTCTGGCCTGCTGGAGGGAGGCGGCCTTGGAGGTCTACCCCGACGAGACGCGCCGGTTCCTCCTGCGGGAGAAGGACCGCTTCCAGAACCCCGTGGGTGCCGTCCTCGCGAGCACGCTGGAGGATCTCCTGGACGGGCTCCTCGATGGCGCGCCCGGCGGGGAGCTCGCGGCGAGGTGCGACGGCCTGATCCGGGTCCGGGCGGTCCAGGACCTGGGCGCGGCCCGTTCTGTCGGCTTCGTCTTCGCCCTGCGGGAGGCTGCGCGGAGTCTCCTGGCCCACGAGGACGACGGTGCGGCGGTCCTCCTGGAGCTCCAGGAGCTGGACCGCCGCCTGGATCGCCTCGCACTGGTGCTCTTCGAGCGCTACGTGGCCTGTCGCGACGAGATGGCCGGAATCCGTGTGCGGGAGGGGCAGCGTCGGGTGGCGGTGCTCCTGAGACGGCTGGAACGGCTGGAGTCCGGAGGGGCGGAGACCCCCCCTCCGGTGGGGAGTCCTGAGCTTCGAGACAAGGGAGGTTGCAACCCATGAGAGCCTGGTCGGCGTTGGCAATCGTGGTGGTGCTGCTGGGGGTGGCGTGGGTCGCCTCCGGGACGGGAGGGGGGCAGGCCGTCATCGGGACCGTGATCCCGTACCTCGCGGTGGCCCTGTTCCTCGCAGGGATGGTGGCCCGGGTGATCGGATGGGCCCGCTCGCCCGTCCCGTTCCGGATCACAACCACCTGCGGACAGCAGCGGTCGCTGCCGTGGATCCCCTCGGCGACCCTGGACAACCCCCACACAGGCTGGGGGGCTGTCCGCAGGATGGTGCTGGAGGTGCTGCTGTTCCGGTCGCTCTTCCGGAACACCCGCAGCGAGCTCAGGCCCACCGAGAGGCTGGTGTACGAGTCGGACAAGGTTCTCTGGGTGGCGGCCCTGGCCTTCCACTGGAGCTTCCTGGTGATCCTGCTCCGGCACCTGAGGTTCTTCCTGGAGCCGATTCCCCGCCTGGTCCCGCTGCTGGAGACCGTCGATGGCTTCTTCCAGCTGACGGTTCCCACCCTCTTCCTCACGGATGCCCTCATCGTGGCGGCGCTCCTCTATCTCCTGGGCCGGAGGGTCCTCAACGTCCAGCTGCGCTACCTCTCGCTCGCCGCCGACTACTTTCCCCTCTTCGTCCTGCTGACCATCGCCACCACGGGGATCCTCATGCGGTACGTCACGAAGGTGGACCTGGTGGGTGCCAAGGAGCTGGCCATGGGGCTGGTGACCTTCCACCCGGTGGTCCCCCAGGGGATCGGGACCCTCTTCTTCGTGCACCTGTTCTTCGTGAGCGTGCTGTTCGCCTACTTTCCTTTCTCCAAGCTGGTCCACATGGGGGGCGTCTTCCTGAGCCCCACGCGGAACCTGGCCAACAACAACCGCGCCCGGCGCCACGTCAGCCCCTGGAACCCCGAGGTGAAGGTCCACACCTACGAGCAGTGGGAAGAGGAGTTCCGGGACAAGCTGGTGGCGGCCGGAATCCCCCTGGACAAGGAGTGAGCGATGGCGGAGAAGAGCCCGCAGGAACTGCTGCAGATCGACTACCGCCCGCCCCGGCGGGACTGGATGGACCCCTCCATCGACTTCGAGGCCCGCCGGGGAACCTGGTCGTACCCCGCCGCTCCGAAGAACCTGGAGTACCTGGGGTTCCCCAACCCGCGGGAGTGGTCGCCCACGGACGAGGACTGGAAGCTGCCCGACAACTGGCAGGAGATCATCCACCAGGGGCTGAAGGACCGGCTGGAGAGGTTCCGCTCCCTGAAGGTGTTCATGGACATCTGCGTCCGGTGCGGGGCGTGCGCCGACAAGTGCCACTTCTTCATCGGTTCGGGTGATCCCAAGAACATGCCGGTGCTCCGGGCGGAGCTGCTGCGCTCCATCTACCGCAGGGACTTTACCACCACGGGGAAGATCCTGGGACGGCTGGCCGGGGGGAGGGAGCTCACGGCCGAGGTCCTCAAGGAGTGGTACTACTACTTCTACCAGTGCACCGAGTGCCGCCGCTGCTCGGTGTTCTGCCCCTACGGGATCGACACGGCGGAGATCACCATGATCGCCCGGGAGCTCCTCAACCTGGTGGGGCTCAACATCAACTGGGTGATGGAGCCGGTGGCCAACTGCGACCGCACGGGGAACCACCTGGGCATCCAGCCCCACACGTTCAAGGACAACATCGAGTTCCTCTGCGACGAGCTGGCCGACATCACCGGGATCAAGATCAGCCCCTCCATCAACCGCAAGGGCGCCGAGGTCCTGTTCATCGTGCCCTCGGCCGACTACTTCGCGGACCCCGGCATCTTCACCTTCATGGGGTACCTCCTGCTCTTCGAGCACATCGGCCTGGACTACACCCTGAGCGCCTACGCCTCGGAAGGCGGCAACTTCGGGCTCTTCACCTCCCACGAGACCATCAAGCGGCTCAACTACAAGATGTACGCCGAGGCGAAGAGGCTGGGGGTCAGGTGGATCCTGGGCGGGGAGTGCGGCCACATGTGGCGGGTTGTCCACCAGTACATGGACACGCTCAACGGGCCGGCGGACTTCCTCGAGGTGCCCCGGTCGCCCGTCACCGGGACCGTGTTCGAGAACGCCGCCTCCACGAAGATGACCCACATCTGCGAGTTCACGGCCGACCTCATCGCCAACGGCAAGCTCAGGCTCGATCCCTCGCGCAACGACCACCGCCGGGTGACCTTCCACGATTCCTGCAATCCCGCCCGGGCGATGGGGATCCTGGAGGAGCCCCGCCACATCCTCAGGACGGTGTGCAACAACTTCTTCGAGATGCCGGACAACACCATCCGCGAGCAGACATTCTGCTGCGGTGGCGGGGCGGGGCTGGGCAACGACGAGAACATGGAGATGCGGCTGCGGGGAGGCCTTCCCCGGGCCAACGCCGTGAAGTTCGTCCACGAACGGCATGGCGTGAACCTGCTGACCTGCATCTGTGCCATCGACAGGGCCACCCTGCCCCCGCTCGTGGAGTACTGGGTCCCCGGCGTGGAGGTCTCCGGGGTCCACGAGCTGGTGGGCAACGCCCTGGTGATGGATGGGGAGACCCGCCGGACCACGGACCTGAGGGGTGAGCCGCTCGAGGGGGTTGCGGATGAACCCTCTCCGGAGGCGGAGGAGGCGAGCCATGTATGACGGAGGGAAGATCGTCGCCGGCCTCGTGGTGTTCCTCGTCCTGGTGACGGTGCCCGTCTGGCTGAACGCCCTGGCGGGCGGGACGCCCCGGGCACCGGAGCTCGAGCTGCCCCGCGACGAGAGCCGGTGCGTGGAGCCCGCTGCGGTGATGCGGGCCACCCACATGGAGCTGCTCGACACCTGGCGGGACAGCGTGGTGCGTTCCGACGATCGCTTCTTCACCCTCGAGGACGGCCGGAGGGTGGAACGCAGCCTGAGCCGGACCTGCCTGGGGTGCCACGACAGGAAGGATGCCTTTTGCGACCGCTGCCACGACTACCTGGCGGTCTCGCCCTACTGCTGGGATTGCCACGTGATCCCCGAGGGCGGGACGGCCCTGGCGGCGGCGGGAGGGGGTGTGCGATGACGGTGGACCGGAGAACGTTCCTCAAGATCGCGGGCCTCGGAGCGCTGGGGACCACGGGGGTGTACTCGCTGCCCGTGCTGGGATCGCCGGAGAGCGGTCCGGGGGGGCACGGGGTGCCGGCCCCGGGTGGGACGCGGTGGGGCATGGTGATCGACCTGGCGGCGTGCCGCCACGACGAGGGGTGCCGGGACTGCATCGAGGTCTGCGGCAGGGTCCACAACGTCCCCCACCACGACGATCCCCGCCACGAGATCAAGTGGATCTGGAAGGTGCCCTACCCCGAGGCCTTCCCCATGCAGCAGCACGAGTACCAGGAGCCGGCGCTGCTGGGGATGGCCGTCCCGGTGATGTGCAACCACTGCGACAACCCCCCCTGTGTGAGGGTCTGCCCCACACAGGCCACGTGGAAGCGGTCCGACGGGGTCGTCATGATGGACTGGCACCGCTGCATCGGCTGCCGCTACTGCATGGCGGCCTGCCCCTACGGCTCCCGGAGCTTCAACTGGGTGGAGCCCCGGGAGGCGCTGGAACACCAGGACCCCGGGTTCCCCACGCGGACCCGTGGCGTGGTGGAGAAGTGCAACTTCTGCGAGGAACGGCTGGCGAAGAACGAGCTTCCGGCCTGTGTGACCGCCTGCCCGCACGGGGCGCTGACCTTCGGCAACCTGGCGGACCCCGACTCGCCCGTGCGGCGGATCCTTGCGGGGCGCATGGCGATCCGCCGGAAGCCCTCCCTGGGGACCCACCCCGAAATCTTCTACCTGGTGTGAGGTGACCATGCTGGAGAACGCCTTCCACGGAGACCGCCGGTACTGGACCTGGATCGGGTTCCTCCTCGTCCTCATGGGCGTCGGGGCCTTCTTCTACCTCCAGCAGCTGAGGTACGGCCTGGGAATCACCGGCATGAGCCGGGACGTGAGCTGGGGGTTCTACATCGCGCAGTTCACCTTCCTGGTGGGGATCGCCGCCTCGGCCGTGATGGTGGTGCTGCCCTACTACCTCCACGACGTGAAGGTCTTCGGGCGGATCACGGTGCTCGGAGAGTTCATCGCCGTGTCGGCCGTCACCATGTGCCTGGCCTTCATCATCATCGACCTGGGCCAGCCCCAGCGGGCGCTCAACATGGTGCTCCACCCGAGTCCCCGGTCCATCCTCTTCTGGGACATGATCGTGCTCAACGGCTACCTGGTGCTCAACGTGATCATCACGAGGGTCACGCTGGACGCCGAGCGCAACGGCGAGGCGCCCCCGCGCTGGATCAGGCCGGTGATCATCCTGTCCATCCCCTGGGCCATCAGCATCCATACCGTGACGGCGTTCATCTACTCGGGCCTCGCGGCGCGGCCCTTCTGGATGACCGCCATCCTGGCGCCCCGATTCCTGGCCTCGGCCTTCTCCTCGGGTCCCGCCCTGCTGATCCTGCTCTGCCTGATCCTGATCCGCTTCACGAAGTTCGACCCGGGCTGGGAGGCCATCCAGAAGCTGGCCCTGGTGGTCACCTACGCGGTGCTGGCCAACATCTTCTTCGTGCTCATGGAGCTGTTCACGGCCCTGTACAGCGACATTCCGGAACACCTCCTCCACTTCAGGTACCTCTACCTCGGCCTCGACGGGCACCACGAGCTGGTGCCCTGGATGTGGACGTCGGCCTTCCTGGTGGTGGCCTCGGCGGTCATCCTGGTGACCCCGAGGCTCCGGAGGCAGAAACGCTGGCTGGTGGCGGCCTGCATCGGCGTTGTGGTGGCCATGTGGATCGAGAAGGGCCTGGGGATGGTGGTCACGGGCTTCGTACCCTCGCCGCTCGAGACGGTGACCCGCTACGTTCCGACCTTCCCCGAGGTGGCCATCACCGTGTCCGTGTACGCCCTGGGAGCCCTCATGGTGACGGTCTTCTATCGGATCGCCCTGTCCGTCCGCGGGGAGCTGGCGGGATAGGGAGGCGGGGTGGGCGCCGCGGCGCGCTCCGTTGTGGTGGTCGGCGCCTCGGCGGCGGGGCTCCGGTGCGCGTGCCGGCTGGCGAGGCTCCAGCCCTCCTGGGACGTCCTGGTGGTGGAGGAGCGGGAGGTCTTCTCGTACGGGGCCTGCGGCCTGCCCTACGTGCTCTCGGGGGACATCGGCGAGGCCGAGGAGGTCCGGAGGACCGCCTGGGGCGTGGTCCGCGACGCGGAGTTCTTCGACGCCTGCAAGGGCGTGAGGGTACTCCCGGCGACGCGCGCCGTGGAGGTCCGTGACGGGGTGCTCGCCGTGGAGGGCCCGTCGGGCCGTGAGGAGCTCCCCTGGGACGAGCTCGTCCTGGCCACCGGCGCCCGGGCCCGCCGCCTTCCCGGCCAGCCCGACCATCCCGCGGTCCGCACCTTCCACACCTGGGACGACGTGGAGCCGCTCAGGGAGGGGCTGATCCGGGGCCGCATCGGGTCCGTGGCCGTCGTGGGCGCCGGGCCCATCGGGTGTGAGCTGGCGGAGGCGTTCGTGGCCATGTGGGGGGCGGAGGTGACGCTGCTGGAGGCCATGGCCCACCCCCTCCCCGGCCTGCTGGGTCCCGAGGCCGCCGCGGTGGCCACCGGTGTCCTCAAGAGCGAGGGTGTCGCGGTGCGTTGCGGTGCCCCCGTGGAGGCCATCGAGCCCGCCGGGGAGGGCGTGGTGGTGACCGCGGGGGGAGAACGGCATGCGGTGGACACCGTGGTGGTGGCCGTCGGGGTGGAGCCCGCCGTGGAGCTGGCCCGCACCGCCGGCGCGGCCCTGGGACCCACCGGCGCCATCGCGGTGGACGAGCGTCTCGCCACCAGCGTGCCCCACGTCTGGGCGGCCGGCGACTGCATCGAGTGCCGCCACGCCGTCACGGACGGCCCGGTCCACCTCCCCCTGGGGTCGCTGGCGAACCGCCAGGGGAGGATCCTCGCCAACGTCCTGGCGGGGCGGGACGACCGGTTCGGACCCGTGGCGGGTTCGGTGGCGGTGAAGGTCTTCGACCTGGAGGTGGCGGCGGTGGGCTGCTCCCTGGAGCGGTCCCTGGCCCACGGTCTCGATGCCGCGGCCGTCTGGATGACCACGGACGCTGCGGCCCACTACTGGCCGGAGTCCTCGAACCTCCACCTCTGCCTGGTGTACGAGAGGGGCACGGGGCGCGTGCTGGGCCTCCAGGCGGTGGGGCGCCGTGGTGCGGTCCGGGCCGTGGACGTGGCGGCCCAGCTGGTGGCCCGCGGGGGGACCCTCGGGGAGCTGGAGCACCTGGAGCATGCCTACGCGCCGCCCTTCGCACCGGCCCTGGACCCCGTGGCTGTGGCGGCCTCCGTGGCGCTCAACGCCTGCGAGGGCGTGACCTGCACCGGACCGCTGGAGCCACCCCCCGGCCGGGTCCTCGATGTCCGGCTTCCCGAGGAGATCGGGGAACGCAGGACCCCGTTCCGCGAGGTGCTGGAGCTCCCCCTGCACGAGCTCCGCCGGGCAGAGGTGCCCGGCGGTCCCGGGGAGCTTCTGGTGGTGTGCGAGCGCGGGACCCGCTCGGCGGAGGCCGTGAGGCTCCTGGCAGCCCGCGGGGTGACCGCGCGCTACCTGGGGGGCGGCCTCCTGTGGCGGTGGGCTGCCGGGAACGGACAGGGGGGGGCGTCGTGAGCGTTTCCGGAGCCGGCATCGTGCAGGTGGGCCTCGACCACAGGGACGTGGGCGCGGAGGCCTACGAGCGCCTGCTGGCCTCGGGATGGTGTTCCGGCCGGCCGGAGCTGCCCGTGGGTGCCGGCATGGTGGCGCTGGCCACCTGCCACCGCCGGGAGCTCTACCTGGAGGGGGTGGATCCGGCGCGGGCCCTGGCGCTCTTCGGCGAGTGGGCCGGGGCGGTGGCACCGCCGGAGATCCCCCCGCGGATCCGGGTGGGTGTGGAGGCCGGGCGTCACCTGCTCCGCGTCACGGCGGGGCTGGAGTCGGCAGTGCTGGGGGAGGACCAGATCCTGGGGCAGGCCCGGGAGGCCTACCGGCGCGCCTGTGCCGACCGGCGGGCGGGCCCGGTCCTCCACCGTCTGTTCCACGCCGCGTTCCGGGCGGGCAAGCGCGTCCGGACCGAGACGGAGCTCGGCCGGGGGGGGCGTTCCCTGGCCGGTGTGGCGGTGTCCTGGCTCGCGTCGGCCGTGGGCGGCCTGAAGGGACGGCGGGTTCTCGTGCTCGGTGCCGGCGAGATGGCGGCCGTTGCGGCGCAGCGGCTGGTCAGGCGGGGAGCCGGCGAGCTCGTGGTGGCCAACCGGACGCTGGAGCGGGCCCGGGAGCTGGTCCGCCGGGCGGGGGGGCGAGCGGTCCCCTGGAGCTGGTGGCCCGGGCTGCTCGCGGAGATGGACGGTCTCGTGTGCGCCACCGGCGCCCCGGAGCCCGTGGTCCGGCGGGAGCACCTGGGGCCGGCCGTGGGACGGCTGGCGGTGGTGGATCTCGCCGTGCCGCGGAACGTGGAGGTGCCGGAGGAGCGGGATCGTGGGGTGGTGGTGGCCGGGGTGAGCGAGCTGGTGGGCCGGCTGGCCGGCGAGGAGAGGGCGCGCTCCGCCTCCGTGGGGGCCGCGGAGCGGATCGTTGAGGAAGAGCTCGGAACGTGGACCGGATGGCTGCAGGCCAGGGGAGAGGGGGCCGTCCGGCGGGGTAGGGGTACAGGAGGGCGAAGGGTTGTGAGCGCCGGCTGAGGCCGGGGACACTCGAGCGCCCGGAAACGGCAGGGGGGGAACGATGTTTCCGGTGATGTTGCAGGTGGCTGGGCGATCCTGCCTGGTGGTGGGTGGGGGGGGTGTCGCCCTGCGCAAGGCCCAGGCCCTGGTGGCGGAGGGGGCGAAGGTGACGGTGGTGGCGCCCGAGGTGGTGGCGCCCCTGGAGGAGATGGCCGCACGGGGGGAGCTCGAGATCGAGCGGCGGCCCTACAGGCCGGGAGAGGCGGCGGGCCACCGGCTCGTCCTGGCGGCCACCGATGACCGCGAGGTGAACCGGCGCGTCTTCGACGACGGCGAGGCCGCGGGGGTCTGGGTCAACGTGGCGGACGACCCGGAGCTCTGCGCCTTCCACCTGCCGGGGCGGGTCAGGAGGGGGAGCCTGGAGATCGACATCTCCTCCGGAGGGAACGCCCCCTTCGCCGTGCGGCGGCTCAGGAGCCTCTTCGAGGCCCGCCTCGAACCCGAGTGGAGCGAGTGGATGGAGGCCGCGGCGCGGTTCCGCCGGATGGTGCTGGCCAGTGGCCTGGACCGGGCCGCCCAGGAGGCGGCCTTCGATCGCTTCATGGAGCGGACGGTGGACGGCGAGACCCTGCGGATCCGGGTGCCCGGCGATGAGGAGATGGCCTCGTGGATCGGATCGGGACCCAGCCGGGAGGGCGCCGCACCCACGGGTTCACCGGAACCCTGTGGCCCGGAACGCGACGGGAAGGGGTTCGTCACGCTGGTGGGGGCGGGCCCCGGGTGCCCGGGGCTGCTGACGGTCCGGGGGAGGCGGCGTCTCATGGAGGCCGACGCGGTGGTGTTCGACCGGCTGGCGACCGGTGCGCTGCCCACGGACCTTCCTCCCGAGACCGAGCTGCACCCCGTGGGCAAGACCGCCGGACGCCACCCCGTGCCCCAGGAGGAGATCGTCGCCCTGCTGCTCCGGCTGGCCCGCGAGGGCAGGAAGGTCGTCCGGCTCAAGGGCGGGGATCCCTACATCTTCGGCAGGGGCGCGGAGGAGGCCGCGGTCCTGGCCTCGGCCGGGGTGCCCTTCGAGGTGGTCCCGGGGGTCACCTCGGGGATCGGTGGCCTGGCGTGGGCCGGGATTCCCGCCACCAACCGGCGGGAGGCGGTCCGGGTGACCCTCCTGACCGCCCATGAGTGCAGCAAGCCGGAGGGTTCCCAGGTGCGCTGGGACCTGCTGGCCAGGGACCCGGCCGCCACCCTCGTGGGGTACATGGGCCTCACGGTGCTGCCCGACGTGGTCGCCCGGCTCCTGGAGGAGGGAATGGACCCGGCGACGCCGGCGGCCGTGGTGGAGAGGGCGGCCACCTCGGCCCAGCGGAGGGTCGTCGCCACGCTCTCCGGGCTTCCAGAGGCGGTGGCCGCGGCGGGCCTGAGGCCCCCGGCGCTCTTCGTGATCGGCCCCACGGTTCGCCACGCGGAGGAGCTGGACTGGTTCGCCCGGCGGCCCCTGGCAGGGCAGCGCCTGGCGGTGATGGCCCGTCACAGGGAGCTCGTGGAGGCCCTGGAGGACGGAGGCGCCGAGGTGGTGGTCCTGCCGTTGCCGGTGACGCCCGCCGCGCGGCTCGTGGCGGCGTGCCGGCCCCTGACGGGGTGTGTCCTGCTGGACCCTGCCGAGGTGGAGGTGATGGACGAGGAACGTCAGGCCGGGGCCTGGGGGGACGATCCTGTGGCATGGTGTGTGGGAGAGCCGGCCGCACAGCGGGCGCGGGACCTGGGGTGGCCCCGGGTGTGGTCGCTTTCCGTGGAGGTGGGCTGTGAACGCCTGGTGGACGAGATCGCCGCTCGGTAGGGCCGTGCTGGGGGTGGTCCTGGTTCTTTCGGCCGGGATCGCTGCCGGTGGGATGCAGCGGGCCGGAGGGCCGGCTCCACGGGTCGAGCCGCTGCGCCTGGGGGTGGTCGGGTTCTACAACCCCAGGCTCATGTACCTGAAGTACCAGGAGCTGGTGGACTACCTGACGGAGACCACGGGGCGGAGGTGGGAGCTGGTCATCGGATCCAGCTACGAGGAGACCGTGGAGGGGCTGTGCTCGGGGACGCTGGACCTGGCGTACCTGGGTCCCTTCACCTACGTGCAGGCCCACGCCCGGTGCGGTGCCCTGCCGGTGGTGCGATTGCGGACACTGGGCCGGGAGACCTATCGGAGCCTCATGCTCGTGCGAACGGACAGCCCCATCCGGGAGGTCTCGGACCTCGGGGGCAGGCGTTTCGGGTTCGGGTCTCCCCTCTCCACCTCCTCCCACCTGGTGCCGCGGGCGATCCTCATGGAGGCGGGCCTTGCTGCGGGCAAGGATGTGGAGTGCCGGTACTTCCGGCATCACGAACGGGCGGCCCGGGCCGTGCTCCTTGGCGAGGTGGAGGCCTGCGGCGTCCGTGACATCGTGGGGGAGAAGTACGTGGGTCGGGGCCTGAGGGTGCTGGCGCGCTCGGATCCGATCCCGAACTTCCCGCTGGTGGTGGGACCGGGCGACGACGGCACCATCCGCCGGATGATCGTCCGGGCGCTGCTGGAGGTGCCGCAGAAGGAGCCGGCCGTCCGTGCGAGGATGGGGTGCTGGGACCGGGAGCTTGCCGGGGGGTTCCTGCCGGCAGCCGATGCCGACTACGACGGGGTGAGGGTCCTGGCCAGGCGGGTCTTCGGTCCCCGGGCGCTGCTGCTCGGGCCCGGGGCGCTGCAGTGCGGGGGAGGTGACTGATCCATGTTCCGGCTGGGCCTCCGGGCCAAGTTCTTCCTGTACTCCAACACCCTCATCGTGGTGACCATGATGCTGGTGACCGCGCTGGCCCTGGTCCACGAGAAGAGGCTGCGGTACGAGGCCATCGAGAAGAGGGGCCTCTCGCTGACGGAGGCACTGGCCATTCCCATCACCGACGCGCTGCTCTACGAGGAGATGGGCCTCGTGGAGGAGAGCGGGCTCATCGAGAACTACATCGAGGAGATCCTGGGGCGCAACCGGGACCTCATGCGGTACGTGATCGTGACCGATCCTCAGGGGATCGTGACCCACACCAACCGGTGGGAGCTGCTCGGCAAGCGGTTCGACCGGGCCGTGGGACGGGAGGCCATCGGCAGGGAGCCCATCGTCGAGGCGCGTGTCACGGAGGACGGGGAAAGGGTCCTGGAGGTGCGGGCACCCCTGGCCATCTCAACCCGGTTCTGGGGCTCCATCACCGTGGGGTACTCGCTCCGGGCCATCGACCGGGAGATCCGGGAGCTGGCGCGGAAGGCGGCCATCATCGCCCTCATCCTCATGCTGGGAAACTCCATCATGACCGCCCTCTACGTGGAGACGCTCATCCGCCCGATCCTGGGGCTCTACCGCACCATGCGCCGGGCGGCCCGTGGCGACCTCACCGTGCGGGCGGACGACCGGAGGGCGGACGAGGTGGGAGGGCTGGCCCGGGCGTTCAACCACATGATGGACGAGCTGGAGGAGGCCAGGGAGCGGGAGAAGGCCCAGCAGGCCCAGCTGGCCCACACCGAGAAGATGGCTGCCGTGGGCACCCTCGCCGCCGGCGTGGCGCACGAGGTGAACAACCCGCTGGCGGGGATCCTCGGTTGCATCGAGAACCTGCGGGCCCATCCCGACGACGAGGAGATGCGGTACCGGTACCTGGACCTCATCGCAGACGGTGTGAAGCGGATCGAACGGACGGTCTCGAACCTGCTGGACTTCTCCAGGCCCCGTCCCATGCAGCCGGTTCCCACGTCGATCAACCACAATCTCCGGCATGTCATGGAGCTCACGGAGTACCAGGTGAGGAAGGCGGGGGTGGAGGTCCGGCTTCACCTCGACCCGTCCGAACCGCTGGTGCTGGCCGACCACTTCCAGATGGAGCAGCTGTTCCTGAACCTGGTGCTCAACGCCCTCCAGGCCATGCCCGACGGCGGTGAGCTGACCCTGAACACATCCCGCCGGGACGGGCAGGTTGTGATCGAGGTCCGGGACACCGGGGAGGGCATTCCACCGGAGGTCCTCGAGAGGATCTTCGATCCATTCTTCACCACCCGCGGGGTCGGGGAGGGGACCGGCCTGGGACTCACGGTGAGTGACACCATCGTCCGGTCACACCGCGGGACCATCGAGGTGGAGAGCACCGTGGGCCGGGGGACGGTGGTCCGTGTGACCCTTCCCGAGCTCTCGGATGCCGACGACGAAGGGGGTGCGTGATGGCTCTGCTCTGTGGCAACAGACTTCTCATCGTGGAGGACGAGCCCCTTCTGCGCATCACGATGGCGGACGCCCTGAGGAAGGAGGGGTGGGCGGTGGACGTGGCGGAGGACGGCGTCAAGGGCAACGCGCTCTTCGAGCGCTCGTTGCACGATGTGGTCCTCACCGACCTGGTGATGCCCCGGATGGACGGCATGGCGCTGCTCAAGAGGATCAAGGCGCTGCAGCCCGACACCACCGTGGTGATCATCACCGCCCACGGCTCCGTGGATCGTGCGGTGGAGGCCATGAGGGAGGGTGCGGCGGACTTCATCTCGAAACCGTTCTCCATGGCCCAGCTCCTGGTCCGTCTCAACAACGTGTGCTCGGTCCGGATGCTCAGGGAGCAGAACGTCCGCCTCCAGGAGCAGCTGGAGGAGCGGTTCTCCTTCTCCAACATCATCGGCAAGAGCAAGAAGATGTTCGAGGTCTTCGAGCTCATCAAGGTGGTGGCCGATTCCGAGGCCAGCGTCCTGGTCCTGGGGGAGAGTGGTACCGGCAAGGAGCTGGTGGCCTCGGCCATCCACTACAACTCACCCCGGAGGACCAAGCCGTACATCCGGGTGAGCTGTGCGTCGCTGCCCGAGTCGCTCATCGAGTCGGAGCTCTTCGGGTACGAGCGCGGGGCGTTCACGGGAGCCAGCGAGCGGCGCATCGGGCGGTTCGAGGCCGCCAGCGGCGGGACCCTCTTCCTGGACGAGATCGGTGAGCTCCCCCTCTCCTTCCAGGTCAAGCTGCTCCGGGTCCTCCAGGAGCGCCAGATCGAGCGCCTGGGTTCCAACCGTCCCATCGACATCGACGTCCGGTTCGTCGCGGCGTCGTTGCGGCCCCTGGAGGAGGAGATCGCCGAGAGCCGTTTCCGTGAGGACCTCTACTTCAGGATCAACACCGTGACCATCCAGCTCCCGCCCCTCCGCGAGCGGCGGGAGGACATCCCACTGATGGCGCAGTCGTTTCTCCAGGAGTTCGCCCAGGAGAGGGGCAAGGAGCTGGAGGGGTTCTCCGACGAGGTGCTCGAACGATTCGACAGTTACTCCTGGCCCGGGAACGTGCGGGAGCTGCGCAACGTGGTGGAACGGGCGGTGCTCTTCTCACGGGGACCGCTGGTGACGGCGGAGGCCCTCCCCGAGAACCTGATGGCCTCCGCAGGTCCCGTGGTCCGGGAGGCCGAGCCCGTCCGGAAGGTGGTGAAGCTCCAGGAGGCGGTGGAGAGGGCGGAGGTGGAGGCGATCCGCGCGGCCCTCTCGGCCACCGGTGGACGCCGGTCCGACGCTGCCGATCTCCTGGGGATCAGCCGGAAGACCCTGTGGGAGAAGATGCGGAACTACGGGATCCAGCACGATGGGTAGGTCTGCCGGACATCGTTCTCCGGGGCTCTCGCCGTGGGTGGGAATCGTGATCTGGAAAGGCGCCGGGGCAGGCCCATCGTTACCGGGAGGGTACGTGGGGACCTCCGTTGGCATGACGCCCGTTACACGGGTGTTACGAGCTGTACGGGGAGGCGGTGACGGTGGAACCTCCAATTGCCTGTCCTCTCAACAGGATGCACGTGACGACGTCTTCCCGTGTTCTGGCACACACCTTGCTTTTCCCGGTGTCGAGAGCGGACACGAGCCACCGTCCCCCCGGGGGATGGCGAGGCTCCAGGGAGGTGCAGGGGTCCGGAGTTGTCCGGGTTACGAGGGCCGGAACAACGATGGGCCGGGAATCAACGACGAACCAACCCCCCCCGGCGGGCACCGGGGTGACCTGGTGCCCGCCATATCCCACTCCTCTCCCGATCCTCCCACAGGGGAGAACGCCGCGCTCCGTGCGCGGCGTCCTTTTGTGCGTGGTCCCGGGATGGATGGGAGGAGGGCATGGTTCCGGTCGAGCGTGACGGGACGAGCGGGAGAGCTCGGGGGAGGACGATCATGAGAGCAACGTTCCGGAGAGTGAGCCTGGTGGTGGTGATGATGGTGGCCGGCATGGCCGGAGCGGGACAGCCCGCGCCGCGAGAGACCGGCACGGTGACGCGGGAGGCCGTGCGGGAGCGGCTGGCCGACATCCTGGCGGGAGAGGATTACGACAGGGTGGAGTTCGCCGTCAGCACCTTCGACCAGGCCATGGAATGGATCTACCTGGCCGTGGATACCTACCTGGACAGCGCCATCCCGAAGCTCGGTGGCCCGGGTCCGGCCGGGGAGTACGGTGCCGAGATCCTGGGTGGCCTCGAGGACCACAAGGTCCGGTGGGCGGATGACAACGGCCTGGACCTGGTTGGAGAACGGACGCTCCTGGTGAGCTCACCGGAGGAGGCCCGTCAGCTGGGGGAGCTCCTGCTCCGGACCGCCCTCCTGATCCGCGAGGCCGGGGTGGGGCACGGCGTGGCCATCCGGAGCGCGGCCCGCAAGGTCTTCGAGACCATGCTGCCGGTGGAGGGCACGGGGCAGTCCCTGGTGACCCAGTACGTGGTCAGGTTGCGGATGATGACGGAGTCCGACAGGAAGGCCCTCCTCGAGCTGCTCCGGGACTGAGGTCCGGCGGGGACGCCGTTCCGCCCTTCTCTCTGGAAGGCGGTCACGGATCCTGCGGGTCGCCGTGGGAGGTCGCGACGCTGGCCGGGAGGGCGGGGAGATACCGCCGGAACGTTCCGGCCTCGCCTGGTGCGGGGATGGATCAGTGCCCGCGCCCGCCGTCCTCCCGGTACCAGCTGATGCCGTTGTCCCAGACGATGATGCTCCCCCCGTCCTTGAGGCGTCCCTTGCAACAGCCAGGGCCGAAGCCCCCGATGAGGGTGTCCGGTCCGATGATGCGCCCGGAGACCCTGCGGTCCGGGAGCACGAAGGTGAGCATCCTGCCATCCTGGATGATCTCCAGGGGGCCGTCCGGGGTGGACCAGACGCCGCCCACAGCGGGTCCGCCTCCGGGTGGGAGCGGTGCCGGTGATGCCGCGGCGGGTTCCTGTGGTGCGGGGCCTGGGGGTGGTGCCGTGGCCGGCACGCCGGACTCGGGAGAGGTGGTGACGGATGGCGGCAGTGTCACTGGCGGTCTTTCCCAGGCGGTCGGAGTGGGTGAGGGCGGCCGGTGGTCCGCCGGCTGCGGCGTCGCGAACCATGGCACGGGAAGGCCCCGGCCCGGGATGGTGGCGCTCCCGGCCATGGGTGCGGCGTCCGCGCCGGGCGGAACGGTGGTCCCGACCCAGCCCTCCCAGATTTCCTGACCCTTCCCGGAGCCCCGGAGTAGCACGATGCGTCGCCCCGTCAGTGTCCCCGTGACAGGTGCGCCGAGGAGCGTTCCCTCCAGCCGGCCGCCAGGAGCCGCCACGAGGTGGAGCAGGCCCGAAGTGCCGTCGAGGTTCACGTTCCAGGTGTGACCGGCGGTCCTGCCGGGCGGCACGTCGTCGGCGGCCGTCAGTCCCGCGATGGCCAGCAGTGTGAGGAGAACCAGAACTGTGCGACGTCCCGAGATGACCATGTCAGCCCCCTGGAGCAGTGTAGCCCGGATCGTCTGGAGGTGTGCGCCCTCAACGCAGGGACCCCGGCACGGGCCGGGGTCCCTGGCCACCAGATGATGGGAGACTCAGAACTTGTACTGCCACTGGATGATCCAGCCGTCATCCTTGTAGCCGCCCTTTCCGGTCCAGCTTGTGGTGTCTCCGCTGGCGAGAATGTAGTTGAACACGAGCTTGTGCCGCTGGAAGTCGCGGGCCTTGTAGCGGAGCGGGACAAGGTACCAGTTGATACCGAGATAGGTATTGGAGAGATCAGAAGATCCCGCCGTCGGACTGTCGGCGGACGAATGATAGTGCTTGACGACGGCCTCGACGTTCTGGCCGACCATGTAGCCGAACATCAGGGCGAAGGTCTTCTGATCCCAGTCCCTGACACCGAGCAGATTGTGACCCGAGGTGTACTCGAGGGACCCTTCCCACATGGGATGGCTCGTGATGATGCCGGCGGACCAGACGCTGTAGTCCTCGGTGTTGGGTCCTCCGGCCTTCTGGGAGGTGCCATAGGCAATTTCCATGTGCAGCGGCCGGCCGTGGTCGTAGTGGAGGCGACCAACGTAGGCCAGCGCATCACCGATCACGGACTTGTTCCACTTCACGACCTTGGACCGACCGGCAGGATTGAAGATGCCGATGTCGTAGCCGAAACCGTAACCCCTGCGCTCACGGCCCATCTCCAGGCCGTTGCACTTCATCTTCTTGTCCTCCGGCTGGCCGATCAGGCGGCCGGAGAGCATGAGCCCGAAGTCGCGTTCGAGCGCCAGACCCTTGTCGAGGGAGTTGCGCTCGGCGATGTCCAGGTTCCAGCCCGGGTTCGTGAAGCTCATGTGCAACGGCGTCTTGATCATGCCGAGGCGGATGAACGCCGAGTTGGAGAACTTGTACGCCACGAAGGCGTCCTTGATCATCTTGGGGAGCCCGGCGTCGTCCTTCGTGTGGGACTGGTTGAAGTCCAGGAAGAGCTTGCCCGCGAGGGGGCCATGGAAATAGTTGAACCCAACACGGACTCGCTGAGCCTTGAAGAAGATGCCGCCTCCGGAGGACTGACCGTCTCCGCCTCGCAGCTCGAATTGCGAGAATCCGTAGATCTTGACCTTGATCTCCTTGTCACCCACCTTGTCCTTGAGTGTGATCTTGGCGTGGGCCGGGCCGGTGACCACCAGGGTCATGGCGAATGCCAGGACCATCACCAGGCTCAGGACCACCCGCGGAGTTCCGCTTCCCCCTTTTCGATGCATCGTGACCTCCTCGTTCGGTTTTTCGGGAGCCCGGCCCCGGCCTCGCCGGGGGAAGGCATCCCGTGTCACGTGAGGGGAGAGCAAGCTCTGTGCCAGATGTGAGAGATTTCACAATACGGCAACTATTTGTTTGACAGTGACTTGTGATTCAAAGTTCCCATGGGGAGCGACGCGGAGGAGATTACCGTTCCGTAACAGCGCTGAGCGGGAGTCTCACGAAATGTAGAGCCGCCGTAACGCCATGGTCCGGGCGGGAGGGGGGACGCGGAGGCGCCCCCGTTGCCGTGGGCGGCCCGGTGTCGCCCGGAGGTGTCGGCTCATGGGAACGGCCATGGGTGACAGGCCGGTGGTCACGGCTCCCGGGGGTGACTGCCGGACCGCTGTGGTGATGTCGGGTGTGGACACCTCCACCCTGGCGCTGGCGGTCCTTCCAGTGCTCCACCACCGGTTCAACCGGGGTCCCTCCGGAGACGGAGCGCAGGCATGCTCCGTGTCTTCGGGCGAGAGTCGATCCCCGGGGTCGACCCTGTCGCCGCGGTCCGGGAGGTTCCCTGGAGGCTTCAGGGGGCCGATGAGCCCGGTACCGCCGTGGTGGGGTCCCCTTCCTCGCGGGAATCCCGCGCGTGGAGGATCACCGTCTGGTTCTTGCCATGCGCCTTGGCGGCGTAGAGGGCCCGGTCCGCGAGCCGCAGCCACGTCTCCACATCGCCGCCAATTCCCTCGACGATGCCGATGGAGGCGGTCAGCGAGATCCTGGTGCCGTCCAGTGCCAGCCCGATTCCCGTGACGGCTTCCCGGATGCGGTCGGCCAGGGCGCAACCCACCGAGGCGGGGCTGTCGGGAAAGAGCAGGAGGATCTCGTCCCCCCCCAGCCGGGCCGCATAATCCTTGGTGCGGATCACCGATTCGATCTCCTGGGCCAGCGCCATGAGCACCCTGTCCCCGGTCTCGTGGCCGTGGCGGTCATTGATGAGCTTGAAGTCGTCCACATCGGCCAGGGCCAGTACAAAGGGCCTGTTGTGTGTGATGGAATCCCGGATCTCCCTCTCGAGGCGTTCCACGGCGTCACGCCGGTTGGCGAGCCCGGTGAGGTCGTCGGTTCTCGAGAGCCGTTCCACCTGGCAGTAGGCCTCCTCCAGCTCGCGGTTCTTCCGCCTCACCTCCAGCGCCGCGCGGGTGCGGACCCGGACGAGGAGCGCGAGGCCCAGGACGAGGACCGCGGCGAGCAGAAGCGCCACCTGCAGGAAGCGGTTGGCCATTCGCTGGCTCGCCTCCTTCTCACGAAGAAGTGCCAGTTCTCGTTCCCTGGCATTGGCATCGTAGGCAATGCGGAGACGGGAGATGTTGGAGACCTTCGTGGCATCGAGCAACGTACTCTGGAGCTTCTCCCGGGCCCGGAGGTGGGCGTTCGCCTCCCGGTGGCGCCCGAGGGCTTCCAGTACCGAGGCGAGATCGGCGTGGAGCTCTCCCCGTGTGTGGGTATCCGAGAGCTCCTTGGCAAGGGTGAGAGCCTTCCTGTAGGATTCCAGGGCCGCCTCCATGTTGCCCCGTGCCTTCTCGAGGTCCCCGAGCTCCACCAGGTTGTGGAGCATGCCCCGTTTTCTTCCGATCTTCCGGCAGATCTCCCGGGATCTCTCGATGGCCCTTGCCGCCTCGGTGTAACGGCCCAGCTCGGTCCAGGTGGACGCCAGGTTCGTCAGGGCCATGGAGAGCAGGGCGTCGTTACCGATCCCCCGGGCCAGGTCGCGGGCCTTCCCGTACTCCTCGAGCGCCTCCCCGAACCGTTCCCGGTCAAAGAGAAGGTTCCCGATATTGAGCGTCACGCCGGCCAGTCCGAGATCGTACCCTTCCCTGCCATAGATGGAGGCAGCCTCCCGAAACTCGGCGAGTGCCTGGTCCAGGACCCCGGTCCTCTGGAGCACGTTGCCCGTCATCACGTGGAGGTGTCCCACGGCGAGGCGCTGGGTCCTGTCAGGATCGGTGATGCGTCCGAGCTGCTCCCGGGCCTTCAGGAAGGCCTCCATGGCCAGCTCGTAGCTGCCGAGCCGGTAGTCCACGTCACCGATCCGTCGCCAGGAACGGCTCAGGCCCCAGGGGTTGTCCGCCATCTCGAAGAGCCGACGGGCCGTGTGGAACTCGTCCAGGGCCTCGCGAAGCTTTTCCTCCTCCAGGAGGACGCTTCCCAGTGCGTGGTGGGCCTCGGCCTCCGGGACGGTGGCCCCGAGCCGCCGTGCCCTGGCGATGGCCTCCCCGGCCGCACGCTTCCGGACCGCCGTGTCACGCCCGCCGTCAATGGCGGCGTCCAGCAGGACCTGAAGCCTCTCCGAGGATGGCCGTGGCGCCGAAGGCGGGTCTGCCCGCACGTTCCCGGCGAGGACCAGGAGGCAGAGTGGCGCAAGGATCCGGACGGCCTGTCCCATGAGCCTGCAGTATACCGCCCGTGAGGACGGCTGGCGAACCGGTACGGGGGATGGGGAGCTCCCGGAGTGGTTCGCGGTTCATGCCGCGAGGAACAGGAGATCCACCTCGGGGCCCGGGACGCACCGCTCCGGCTCCCGGAGAGTCCGGTCCCTGGCCGTCGCACCGGGCGTCCGGGCCGACGGCCGCCGCAGGCTCCTCCTCACTCCACCACCGGCGTGGGAGGGATCTCCGGAACCAGCTCCCGGTAGAGCTCCTCGCGTTCGGCCATCTCGCCGGCTCTTCGCCGGTTCCTGATGTACCACGACGTGAAGGACGAGCTCTTCACACCACGGACGATGTTCTCCAGGTCCCTGTACATCTGTGGGTCGTTGATGAAGGCGCCGGCGGTGCCCTCCCCCCGGTCGAGCTTGTCCGCCACGGATCGCAGGGCGTGGACCAGTCCCCGGAGGTCATCCAGGAAGCTGTCGGCGTACTCCCTGTCCCCGAGAAGGCGGGGGAGGGTCCCCTGGCCGGAGACCAGCTCCCCGGCGGCGGCGGCCAGGGCCCGGGAGGCCTCGTGGAGCGACGCCAGCGTCTCCGCGACCAGGCGGGCACCCTCCGGGTCGCGGACCAGGGCCGACCAGGCCGTGTCCTCCCGCTGCATGTCCCGGGAGATCCCCTCGGTGACTTTCCGGATGGCCGCCGCCGTGGCGGCCATGTCGTCGAACAGCCGCCCGCCGAGCTCGTCGTCGGTCACCAGCCGGCCAAGAACACCCCTGCCGTCCTTGACTCCCCGGACGATGTCCCGGAGATCGCTGATGGTCGCCATGAGGTCCTCGCCACTGGTCCGTCCCCCCCCGGAGGGCGCCAGGAGCTGTCCCAGCAGCCCGTGCCCCTGCTCCGCGTTCTCCAGGATCACGCGGAGGCTCGAGGAGATGGCCAGGAGGTTCTCCATGAGGTCCTCGCCGCCGGTCAGAAAGTGTTCCAGCTCGGCCGGGTTCTGCCCGGTGACCTCGGCGCCTTCCAGGACCCTCGGCCTGTCGGGCGAGCCGCCTGCCAGCTTGAGGTAACGATCCCCCAGGAGTCCGACGGTCTTGATGGAGGCCACCGTGTCCTCCCGGATACGGTCGGTGAACCGGGAGTCCACCTTGAAGTGGACGGTGATCCCGGTGGCGGTGGGGTCGGTGGGCAGCTCGATGCTCTCCACGTACCCCACCGTGACCCCGTTCAGCTCCACGGGCGCACCCGGGCGCAGGCCGAGGACATCCCGGAACACCGTGTGGTATTTCGTGTGGCGGATGAAGAGCTGCTGTCGCTTGCCGATGATGAAGATGCCAGTGGCCACCACGATCAGCGCCACCAGGACCAGGATGCCGATCCTCAGATTCTGCCGGGTCTCATCACGCATGGAGGCCTCCCGCGGCGAAGAACTGGCGGACCCGTTCCGGTCCCTCCCGTGCCGCCTCGTCCGGCGTGCCGGAGTAGATGAACCGTCCCTCATGGAGGAAGACGATGCGCGTGGCGACGCGCACCACCAGGGGGATGTCATGGGTCACCACCACCGACGTGACGCCGAGGCGCTCGTGGAGCGACCGGATGAGGTCGGCGATGGTCTTCCCGGTGAGGGGGTCGAGACCGGTGGTGGGCTCGTCGTACAGGATGATCTCCGGCCTGAGGGCCAGTGCCCGTGCCAGGGCAGCCCGCTTTCTCATGCCGCCCGAGAGCTCCGACGGGAAGAGGTTCTCGGTTCCCTCGAGCTCCACCATGGCCAGGAGCTCCTCCACCAGCTCCTCCAGCTCTCCGGGCGATGGGGAGCCGTGTTCCAGCACGGGGAAGGCGATGTTGTCGAAGACGTTCATGGAGTCGAAGAGGGCCCCTCCCTGGAAGAGGTAGGAGACCTTGAGCCGGATCGAGAGGAGCTGCCGCTCGTCGAGCTCGGAGACGGGCTCGGACAGCACCGTGATGGATCCCGAATCGGGATGAAGGAGCCCGTTGATCAGCTTGAGAGTCACTGTCTTGCCGGTCCCCGAGCCTCCCAGGATTGCCACCGTCTCCCCACGGCCGATCTCCAGGTCCACACCGCGGAGCACCCGCTTGTCCCCGAACGACCGGACGACGCGACGGAAGGAGATGGCGGGTTCCATCAGAAGCTCAGGAACAGCTTGGTGAGGAAGAAGTCACTGATCAGGATCCCGATGGAGGCGGCGTAGACCGTGGTGGTCGTGGCCCGGCCCACCCCGTCGGCGCCGCCCCGTGCCGTGAGTCCCTGGTAGCACCCTGTGATGGCGATGAGGAAGCCGAAGAAGAGGGTCTTGGCGATGCCGGACCCCACGTCATTGAAGTCCATGATCCGGAACACGTGCTGCACGTAGAAACCCGCCGTGGAACCCTCCTCCACCACGGCGATCACCATCCCGCCGAGAATGCCGAGGCAGTCAGCCAGGATCGTCAGCAGTGGCAGGGAGATCACCAGTGCCCAGATCCGGGGGACCACGAGCTTCCTGACGGGATCGGCTCCCATGGAGCGCATGGCGTCCACCTGCTCCGTCACGGTCATGGAGCCCAGCTCGGCGGCGATACCGGAGCCCACCCTGCCGCCCACCATGAGCGAGGTGAGCACGGGTCCCAGCTCGCGAACCAGGGCCATGCCAACCACCTCGCCCACGTAGAGGCCCGCACCGAAGGCCGACAGGGCGTACGCGGTCTGGAGCGCCAGGACCATGCCCGTGAACAGGGCCGTGATGTTCGTGAGGTTCACCGAGCCCACACCGAGACGGTCGACCTGATGAAGTGTCTCCCGGATCTGGAATGGGGGTGTCGTCATCCTCACCACCGCCCTGCCCGCCAGGCGGGTTGCCGCACCGAGGTGTACGAAGAATGCCGTGAGTCCCGTCATCGTGAACTGCTTCAGCGTGGTCCATGATACCGGATCGGGTGTGTGGACGGGGGTGACCGCGCACGGGTGTTGGAGCTACAATGGAGGTTCCAGAAAGGAGAACCGCCGTGCAGATCGTTGAAGGAATGCTGGAGGCTTCCGGTCTCAGGTTCGCGCTCGTGGTGAGCCGGTTCAACGAAGCCATCACCTCTCGCCTCCAGGACGGGGCCGTGGACTGCCTGCTGCGTCACGGGGCCGAGGAGGAGAACATCACCGTCGTCCGTGTCCCCGGGGCGTGGGAGATCCCGATGGTTGCATCCCGGCTGGCCTCTTCCGGTGACGTGGATGCCGTGGTGTGCCTCGGGGCGCTGATCCGCGGAGGCACCGTCCACTTCGACCTGATCGCCGCCGAGGTGGCCAAGGGGATCGCCCAGGTTGCCATGGCTGCCAGGGTACCGGTGACCCTCGGTGTGGTCACCGCCGACACCCTGGAGCAGGCGGTCGAGCGGGCCGGGGCCAAGATGGGCAACAAGGGCTGGGACGCGGCCCTGGCCGCGGTGGAGATGGCGCAGCTGTACAGAGGGCTCGGCGGGGAGGCGTAGATGGGGGTCCGGAGGCGGGCCAGGGAGCTGGCGCTCCAGATGCTGTACCAGCACGAGCTGACCGGGGAGCCGCCGGAGGCGATCCAGTCCGATTTCGAGGTGTGGAAGACCGCTCCCGAGGCCGCCCAGCTCTTCGCCGACGAGCTGCTCCGGGGCACGCTGGAGCACCTCGAGGAGATCGACGGGCTGCTCGCCCGGCAGACGGCCCACTGGAAGCTGGACCGGCTCGCCGCCGTGGACCGGAACATCCTGCGCATCGCCATGTTCGAGCTCCTCTATCACCGGGAGACCCCTCCGGCCGTGGTGATCGACGAGGCCATCGAGATTGCCAAGCGTTTCGGAGCCGAGGAGTCGAGCCGCTTCGTCAACGGTGTCCTCGACGGCTTCGTGAAGCGCGGAAGGGCACATCCTGAATGAAATGGGGCGTCCTGGCCGCCGCCCTCCTGACGGCCGGCTCACTGATGGCTGGCGAGGCGACATTCATCTTCTCGGGAACGCAGCTTCCGGTGGACCGCGTGGTGAACGGCCATGTCCAGGAGGTGACACCGCTGGGCTCCGGGCGTGTACGGGTCCAGGTGTCCGTGCACCTGGATCCGCTGGATTCCCGCGGAGCGGTCGAGGGGGGAGCACGGGCCATCACCGGTGTGCCCGACTGGTTCGTCCTGCCCACAGGGCTGTCACGGCGGCTCGGGGGGATCGGCGGTGCGTGGGGCCGGGCCACGGCCGTTCTCTCCTGGGTGATGAGGCATGTCGCCATCGACGTGGAGGACATGACGCCACAGGACGCGGCCACCGTCCTCCGGACGGGGAGTGGCAGGTGTTCGGGTCTTGCCAACGTGAGCGTGGCGCTGTTGCGGGCGGCCGGTTTCCCGGCCCGCACCGTGAGCGGCGTGCTGGTGGGGAAGGAAGGCCCGGTGCCCCATCGCTGGCTCGAGTGTCACCTTCCGGCTGCGGGCTGGGTTCCCTCCGATCCAACCCTTGGCCTCTGGGTGATCAGCCCGCGGCACGTGGCCTTCGATCACTCCGTGGCGGAGCTGCCACGGATCGAGATTCTCGGTGTCACGGAGGTTCCGCTCCGGGAGCTGCCCCTCGTGGAGGGGTGGCCGGCTCGGGTCAACGAGGGCGGTGAGCTGGTGTGTACCGTGGTCGAGGGCTGGGACGGGACGCCGGTGGATGCCCGGCTCGAGGGCCCCGGGGGCGACCGGAGAAGACTCCGTCTCAGTCCGGGCGGGACCTTCGCTGGCCTGGCCCCCGGAGAGTGGACACTCACCGTCATCCGGTCCGGCACGGTGGTGGACAGGAAGATCTTCACGCTGGAATCGGGTGGCGCGCTGAGCTATGCCGTCCGTCTTCCACGACGTCCGGAGGTGGGGTGATGCGGCGCGCACTCTCGGGTGATCTGGCCCATCTGGGCCCCCGGGCAGTGCTCCGGTTGCTGGCCGCCGGGGAGGCGACGGGGGTGCTCGAGCTCACGACATCCTCCGCGAGCGCCCTCGTTCGCTTCCATCGGGGGAGGGTCGAGCGTCCCGGAAGCGCGACCATGGGGGCGCTGTGTGAGATCCTCGAGAGCACTGCCGGGGAGTTCCGTTTCGACCCCCGGCCGCCGGAGGAGGTTCCCGGGAATGCGCTGGATCTTGCGGCGCTCCTGGACGCCTGCCGCCAGGCCGTTGCAGGTACCCACCACGGTTTCTCGGTGGAGAACATCGGAAGGACGGTGGGCCACCCGGACCCGCAGATCCATCTCCTGGGGCGTGGTACGCCGGAGGATCCCCTCGAGGACATGCTCGCCGAGCTCGAGGCCTCGGCACCCGAGGAGCTGCTCTTCGCCCAGGTGGGTATCGTGACGGCGGATCCCAGGCCGTGGCGCGGGAGCCTTGAGGCGGACTGGAAGCGCCGGGGCTGGGAGCTCTCGGTGTACGGGGCCCCGGACGAGCTGGTCCTCATGGGCCGGCGGCTGGGGGGTGCCCTGGTGGGTCGGCGCTGAACTGTATCCAGAAGTGGCGGTTTCCTCTGTCAGGAACCAATATCGTCGAGTCTCTTGACACCCGCCGCCCTCACAGTCACAATGTGGGCCATCGGTAATTGTCGTACGGTCCATGAATCTGGAAGGACCGGAGAGATCGCGGGCCTCCTGGGGAGACGGCGCGGAGGTGATTCTCGGAGGCGGAGCATGGAGGGTGACATGGAGGTGGGCTTGATCACACTGGCAATCGAGGGAAGCGGTGGTTCGGAGTTGACCTACCAGCTGAGCAAGACATCGATCACGGTGGGTGCGTCCGATCGCAACGATGTGGTGATCCGTTCGCCCGGTGTGGCTCCCCGTCACCTGGTGATCCAGAGGACCGGTGAGGTCACGACCTTCGTGAGCCACCACCGGCAGCTGGTGGTGCTCAACGGAGAACGCCGGTCCAGGGGGGTGCTCCGGGTGGGGGACCGGCTGAAGATCGGCACGGTGGTGCTCATCTTCAAGGGCCTCGACGAGGGTTCCATCGAGGTGACCCAGGTGAGCGAGGCCGGGGAGCGGGAGGCCGGTCCGGAGTCCGGTGTGGTCCCCGAGGCCACCCCTGCCTCCGGGTCACGATCCGAGCTTGTCCTCTACAGCGAACCGAGCCGGCTGGCCGAGGCGCGTCGCCGGATGGTGGAGATGTTCCGGGGGGCGATCCATACCGACCTCATTCCTCCCCTGCGTGCCTTCTTCGAGGACTGTTTTCCCGGCCGGGAATGCATGCTGGCGTGGCTGAACGAGGAGGGGGAGCTGCAACCGCTGGTCTCCCTGTGGACGAGCCGGATGCCCGGCCTGCCTGCCCGGACCCTCAACGAGCTGACCGTCGGGGGCCGCTTCGGCCATCTCCATCTGGGGAGCCGGGACATCCTGGTCTACCCGGTGGATCAGGGGACGCTGGGTCCACCCGCCTTCCTGGTGGTGGAATCGTCCGGAGAGACCGGCAAGGACGATGAGCTGGTGCTGGCGGAGCTCTCCAGGATCCTGGCCGTCTTCTGGGACCGGGTGGAGCGTTCCCCGGGTCTCTACGGAACCTGGGAGGCGGAAGCCCGCCGTACGGTCGAGAGCGCCCTCCCTGGCTCGTCGCACGCCATCCAGGTGCTGCGCGAGGCCGTTCTGGAGGCGGCCCGTGGTGTCCGGCCCGTGCTCATCTGCGGGCGGGCGGGGAGCGGCAGGAGGCGCACCGCCACCCTGATGGCCTCCCTCCACCCCACGGGTCCGCTTCCCGTGCATGTCTTCGAGGTGGGTGCGTCCGATGGAGAGGCCCTGAGATCCCGTCTGTTCGGTCTGGAGGGGCCGGGATCAGGGGGGCTGCTGGACCGGGCCAGGGGCGGTATCCTGGTCCTCCCCGAGATCCACCGGTTGCCGACGACCTTCCAGAGAGAGGTGTGTGCCGCCATCAGGTCGGACCTGGAACGGGCCTACGGTCCCATGGTGCGGTGGGTGGCCACGGCCGAGGAGGACCTGCTGAGCCTCGTGAACGAGGGCAGCCTCGATGCGGACCTCTTCAACGTCTTCCAGCACCACCTGATGAAGGTCCCGTCTCTGGCCGAGCGCCGGGAAGACCTGTCCCTCCTCATCGTGACACTGCTCCACAACCTTGCCTCCGAGCAGGGCAAGGAGATCCGCGGTATCGAGCTCGAGACGCTGAACTCCCTTGTGATGCACCCCTTCGAGGGGGAGATGGCAGAGCTGGTGACGGAGCTCCGGCGCCTGGTGACGGCCACCCCGGACGGGGCGATGGTCCGGGGCAGGGTGCCGCTCCGTCCCCTGGCGCCCGGCGAGGCTCCTGGCGGGGGGGCCGGTGATGTCACCGGTACGGAGTTCCTCTCCTGCGACGATCTCAAGGTGGTGATTCCGGGGGTGGAACGGCTCGTCATCGACCGGGTGCTCCGGAAGACCCTGGGCAACCAGAGCAAGGCCGCCAGGATCCTCAACCTCTCGCGGGGAGCCCTCATCGCCAAGATGAAGGACTACGACATCCCGGATTACCGTTACCTGCGAAAGAAGAGGTAGGCGCGTCGCGCGGGGAAGACCGTGGCGCGATGGCGGCTTCCCGCTGCATCCATGGTGGCGGGCCGGTCGCGATGCTTCCCTGCGCGGCCCGTGTGCAGCCGGGTCACCTCGTGTCGGGAGCTTCCCTGGAGGGCAACGGGAGGATCCCTGCCACAAGGTCCCAGTTGTAGGCGATCCACAGGACGAACGGCGCCCCGAGCCGCATGGGGAGGTCGGTGAAGTACTGGAGGAAGGCGTAGGCGTTTCTCGCGAGGGAGGAGAAGTTCCGCTCGCTCCATGGCCCCAGGGCCGTGGCGTAGGTGAACTTCACGTGGAAGAGCACGTTGAGGGACTGGATGACGAACAGCAGGCACCAGGCCATGAAGAGCCGTTCCAGCTGACGCCGTGAGAACGGCCGGGGGAGGGCCAGGAACAGGGCCAGGAGGACGATGGTGTTGAAGTGGACCTGGGTGAGCGGGATGGGGGGCAGCCGGGATCCCGCACGGAGATCGGAGCGCGTGACGTGGGCCGCATGTTCCCGGGCCGCCACGAGCGTGACCCGTGGCACCTCGTAGGCCCGGATCAGGAGCTGGGCCGTGCCGGCGACCGCGGCGTCGAGGCCGGGCCGGAGCAACACCCAGATCAGCGTGGCCACCACCGCGGCCACGGGGAGCCTCCTCAGGAAGGTCCGGTGAACGTCAGTCGGTGGCAGTTCCGCGCCCATACCGGCCTGCCCAGAAGACCCACAGTGCGACCCCGGCGAGGATCACGATGGACTGCCACACCACCACGTGGGCGTTGTTGAACCACGACGGGAAGAAGGCCCCGATGTAGTAGAGAGAGACGATCCGGATCATGTTGATCAGCTGGATGGCCACGATGCCGCCCACGACGCCGATGAGCTTGGGCCGCCACCCCACGGGGAAGGCCAGGACAGCGGAAAGGAAGATCAGCGTCGTGATGAGCCCGTTGCAACCGTTGAAGATGGTCACGGCAAATCGGGGCGAGGCCAGGAGGCACCCCCGGACCGTGACCTTCTCGCCGAGGCCCTGGAGGATCCTGCCGGCGACCTTCGCCACGCCCGCGGTGTAGGGGTCCACGAAGGCGTCGTTCACGGGCTTGAGGGCGACGATGCCAAAGCTGGAGACCAGAAGGCCGACGAATACCAGAAGAAACCTCGTCTCCGGCCTGGACAGCAGGGGCGAGCGTCTGGCTCCGGTGGAGCGGTCCTGCGGGTGCCTCGTGGAAGGGGAGCGCCTGGCCATCCTACCTCTGCATGGCCACCCGGATCAGGGCGGCGTGAAGGTCGCTGGCCGAGGCGTACCGGCGGGAGGGATCCTTCTCCAGGCACCTGAGGATGATGTCGCCGACCTCGCGGGAGAGCCCCTCCATCACCTGGAGCGGATCGGGAGGTTCCTTCCTGAGGTGGGCGTCGATCACGTTGCCCCGATTGAAGGGGGGGCGTCCGGTGGCCAGGTGGAAGAAGGTCGCCCCCAGGGAGTAGATGTCACTGCGGGCCGAGGGGGCCTCTCCCCGGATCTGCTCCGGCGACATGTAGAAGGGTGTGCCGCAGATCTTGCCGCCTGTGGCCCGGTCCGTACCGAGGCGGGCCGCGATGCCGAAGTCGAAGATCTTGACCCGGTTGGTGGCCGTGAGCAGGATGTTTCCCGGTTTGATGTCCCGGTGGATGACCCCCTGCTGGTGGGCGTAGGCGATGGCGTCGGCGACCTGCACGAGGAGGGGCAGCAGGTTGCGCTGGATCCGTTCGGGGTTTTCCCGGATCACGGCATCCATGGGCCTGCCATCCACGTACTCCATGGAGATGAGGTATCCGCCGAGCCCGGGTCCGAAGTCGTAGACCGTGACGATGGCGGGGTGATTGAGAGTGGCGGCGGCCTTGGCCTCCTCCTCCAGGAGGGAGGCCTCGGTCACGGATGTGGTCCGCACGACCTTGATGGCCACGGTTCGTTCGAGGCGGGTGTCCCGCGCGCGGAACACCACGCCCATGCCACCACGGCCGAGCTCGGAGAGAATCTCGTAGCGCTCTCCGCTCTCGGCCCCGAGGCCCGTCCGGGTCGCAGAGGGTGCAGGTGCGGTCTTGCTGGTCCGGCGGGCAAGGGCGGCGCGCTCGAGCTCCTGCTGGACATTCCGGACCTCGGTGTTCGAGTAGTCGAACTCCAGCACCTTCTGGATCTGCGTCCGGGCGGCCTCCAGGTCGCCGGCCTCGAGCAGCATCCGGGAGAGCTCGACGGCCGCAGGGATCCGGGCAGGCGATGGGGCGACACCCACGACGGTCCGCTGCAGGCAGGCGATGGCCTCGGGGAGACGATCCTCCTTCCGGAGTGTGCGTGCGATCTCCAGGATGACGCCGGGAATGTCGGGGACGGGCCCGGGCTGCTCCTTGAGCAGGGTCCAGGCCTCGTCGTCCAGGCCCGTCCGGCGGAGCTCCACCAGCGCCTCCGGCAGTCGGCCCAGCTGCACGAGCGAGCGGGCCACGCCGCGCGCGTCGCCCACCTGGCGGTAGAGATCCAGGGCCCGTTCGGCCTCTCCGGCGGCCTCGGCACACCGGGCGGCCTCCGCGAGCTGGCCGCCGAGCTCGTGGGCGTCGCTGGCCTCGCCCCAGCGTCCGAGACGTTCCAGGAGGGCCGCCGCAAGCTCCCACCTCTGGGCGGCCGAGGCCACCTCCGCGGCACGGGCCACCTGGTCCTTGGCGAGGAGGAGGGTGACGGCCTCGTCCACGCGATCCACGTGCAGGAGGACCTCCACACGCGCGTCGTCCATTCCCAGCTCCTCGAGCCGTGGCAGCAACCGTGCCGCGACCGCCTCGAGCTCCCGTTTCTGTTCGGATCCGCTCACGGCCGTGGCCTGGATGAGGCTCATGGCCATCTGCTTCTCGGCGCGGAGCAGCAACAGGGCCGCGTCCCGGGACCTTCCGGCGCGGTCCAGTGCGTCGGCGGCCTTCTCCAGCTTTCCGAGACGGATCCAGGCCTCGGCCGCGGCGTCGGGCTTCCCGGCCCGCATCCACGCCTCGGCGGCCCCGTCGTAGTCGCCCTCGGTCTCCAGCAGCCGTGCCGTGAGCTCGTGGTCGCGAACCGACTCCGCGGCCCGTCGTGCCGCCTTGAACTCTCCCGTGGAGGGATTGATGCGCCCCTTGCTCATGGCGAGACGGGCCGCCCGGGCGGCTCGCTCGGGCTCACCGGCCCGCATCCAGGCCCCCACCGCGTCGCTGAACCGGTTGCGTTCGGTGTACCACCGGGCCAGGGCGTGATGGCACTGCCGGGCCTCGTCGGGCAGGCCCCGGGAGAGAAACAGCCGTGCGGCCTCCTCGAGATGCTGATGCCCCGCCTTCTTGTAGAGCTCGGCGGCCTCCTCCTTCCGGCCGAGCTTCAGGGCAACGCGTGCCGCCTCCGGCCAGGCGTGGGCCTTCCGATACAGCGTGAGGGCCCGGCGGAGGTCACCCGCCTTGAGGAAGAGGTCGGCCGCGCCGCCGGGATCGCCCCGTCGGGCCAGGCGCCGCGCCAGGGCACGGTCGGGGTTGGAGCCGGACAGCAGCGCCCACAGGCCCCACGAGACGAGCGCAAGGGCCACGGTGTTCCCCGCCATGGACACCGGAGGCGTGAGGTGCTTGCCCAGGAGCTGCTCGGCCGTGGCCTGCCCGAGGAGGCGGGCGGCCCAGCCCAGGTTGCTCACCACGGCAAGCGCGACTCCGGCGAGAATCTGCGGGAACCAGCGGCTTCTGCGAGCCACAGGCACGGCCAGCCCGATGAAGGCCAGGAGAACGGTCGGTTCCATTCCGTCCACACCGGCCATTCTAGCCTGGAATATTCGAGACGTTTCACCGCGCGGCGCGATCCACCATTCCTGGCGGTGTTGCAGCGGCTCGGCTGTCCGTCGTGCTCGAGGCACCCCGTTGCTCCCTCGTCGTGCGAGAACACCGCCACGATCCCTCCTGTATCGTCCAGGCTGGCCCGGTTCGTCGGCGGACGGCACAGTCCGGGGTCCTTGCTCCGGAACCCTGCGTCCGGCAGAAGGACCGGCCCGCGGTGCGGGCCACGGAGTTCCGGATTTTTTTGTGACGATGGGGTTGAAATTTTATAAAGAATCACTCATATTTGAGCCCGGAGGAGACAGTGGCACGTGACTACTACGAGATCCTGGGGATCTCCCGGGACGCCAAGCCAGCCGAGATCAAGAAGGCCTACCGGAGGTTGGCGCGGAAGTTCCATCCCGACGTGAACCCCGGCAATGCCGAGGCCGAGAAGAAGTTCAAGGAGATCCAGGAGGCGTACGCCGTCCTGTCGGATCCGGAGAAGCGGAAACAGTACGACACCTTCGGTCACGTGGACGGGATCGGGGCCGAGGGGTTCGATCCGTTCTCCGGGGCACGTGGCAGGACCACCTGGCGTGAGGCGGGGCCCCACCGGGTGGACGCGGAGGGAATGGGTGGTTTTGGCGGGTTCGAGGATCTTGGCGATCTCTTCAGCCAGATCTTCGGGGGCCGGCAACGGTCGCAGCGCCCGCAGCCGAGGAGGGGAGCGGACCAGGAGACCACGGTGGAGATCGACTTTGCCGAGGCGGTCCGGGGAACCACCGTGCTGGTTCCGTTGCAGCGTCAGGTCCGGTGCACGCAGTGCGGCGGGTCGGGGAATGTCGGTGGGAGGGTCTGTCCTGCCTGCCGCGGGGCCGGCATCGTGATCGCCAGCGAGCGGCTCCGGGTGAAGATCCCCGAGGGTGTCCGGGACGGCTCCCGGGTGCGGGTGGCTGGCAAGGGTTCCGACGGGGCCGCCGGTGGCCCCCCAGGCGACCTCTACGTCCGGGTCAGGGTCAGGCCTCATCCCTTCTTCAAGCGGGAGGGGGACACCATCCGGACCACCGTTCCCATCACCTTCGACGAGGCGTACCTGGGAGCCCAGATCGAGGTGGGGACCATCCATGGGCCGGTGCGGGCCACCATCCCTCCGGGAACCCAGTCGGGTCAGACCTTCCGGCTCCGGGGCAAGGGGGTCCGCAACCTCAAGACGCGGGCCTACGGCGACCACCTCTACACGGTGCACGTGGCGGTGCCGAAGGTCGTGTCCCCGGCGGGAGAGGAGGCCGCCCGGCGCGTGGCGGAGCTCTATTCGGCCAACCCCAGGGCCGGCCTACCGTTGAGCCTGTGAGCCCCTCGGCCCGTCACGGCGCAGCCTCTGCCAGGCGTGGCGCCTGAGGGTCCTGCGGAGCTGGAAGAACAGGCGGCGGGGACCGTGCACCATGTCCGGCAGCAGGATGCCCTCCAGGTGGTCGAGCTCGTGGCAGAAGGCCTGGGCGAGCCTGTCCGTCGCCTCGTGGACCCTCCAGGTGCCCGTCAGGTCCAGGGCGCGGACCCGGACCCGCCGCGGCCTCCGTACGGTGGTGTAGAGGTCCGGGAAGGAGAGGCACCCCTCGGTGAGGGGCCGGAGCTCCCGGGCCTCCTCCAGCACGGGGTTGGCCAGGACGAGGACGCCGGCCGGGTCCCGGCCCAGGGAGAGGTCCACCACCGCCAGCCGCAGGTTCACGCCCACCTGGGGGCCGGCGAGCCCCAGGCCCGGCGCGGCCCATGCCGTCTCCAGCATGTCCCGCACGAGGTGGTCCAGCTCGCTGCCGAAACGCTCCACGGGAGCGTTGGGGGCCACCAGCCGCGGGTCGTCGTCCAGGAGGATGGGAAGAACGCTCACCCCTGGGAGCTTCGCATGCGGGAGACCAGCGCCTCCACGGTGTCCTGGGCCCGCCGGTGGCAGAACTCCTCGAGGGTCTGCAGGACCTCGGGGTGGTGGGCGGTGACGCGGTCCACGGAGGCGCGGTCCAGCTCGATGGCCATCACGGGGGTCTTCGCCGTGATGGTGGCGGTGCGGGGCCTGCCCGTGAGCAGTGAGACCTCGCCGAAGAAGTCTCCCTCGCCCAGCTCGCCCAGGGGAATGTGCTCGCCGTGCTCGCCGCGGGTGAACACCTTGACCGTGCCCGAGGCGATGAGGAAGAGGCTGTCGCCCGGCTCCCCCTCGGTGACGATGATGTCGCCCTCGGCGTAGGAGCGGAGCGTGGTGGAGGTGAGGACCTCCAGCAGGGCCTCCTTCTCGAAGGCGGCGAAGAGGGTCGAGGACCGGAGCTCCTTGATGCGGCGCTCCCGGCCCTCGGGGTCCTCCGCCTTCCGTGGCTTCTCCGCCTGCGCCGCCGCGAGACGCTCCTGGAGCGGCATCTGCGTCTTCCGGGCCTCCTCGATGAGGCGGGCCAGCTCCTCGTGCACGTCGGGTGCGTCGGGGTCGAGGCGGAGGATCTTCTTGTACAGCGCGATGGCCTTGGCGTAGAACCCGTCCCGGGCGTAACGCTCGGCCAGGTCCCGGTACAGCCCGATCGCCTTCTCCCGGTTCCCGGCGAGGCCGAGGATCTCCGCCTGCCGGAGCAGCAGGTTGAACTGCTTCGGGTTCTTCCTGAGGGCCTCCGTGACGGCGGCGAGCGCCCTGTCGTACTCCTTGCGGGCCAGGTAGTGGTCCAGGTCCTCGATCCTGGGCTTGGAGAATGGAAACCTCATGGTGCCGACTCCTTCATGCGCTCGAACGTTGCGTGGGCCGCCCCGGCGGACCGCCGGCGGATGGCGGTGGGATCCTCCACGACGAGGGTCCCGTCCCTGACCAGGATCCTGCCGGCCACGACGGTGTGCAGCACGGTGCACGCCGTGCCGCCGTAGACGATGCGGGAGGCCGGGTCGCCGCCGGGCTGGAGGGCCCAGGCGTTGCCGTCGATCACGATCACGTCCGCCGCCAGGCCCGGTGCGAGGGTGCCCGTCACGTCCTCCAGGTGGAGGGCACGCGCGCCCTCCCGGGTGGCCATGGCGAGGACGGTCCACGGGGAGAGTGCCTTCGGCCCGTGCCGCAGGTTGTGGAGCGTTCCGGCCAGGGCCATCTCCGCGAAGGCCGAGAGCCTGTTGTTGCAGGGCGGGCCGTCGGCTCCGAGGGCCAGGGGAACCCCCGCCGCGAGAAGGCCGGGGACATCGGCGATACCCGACGCCAGCTTGAGGTTGGCCCCGGGGCAGTGGCAGATGCGGGTCCGAGTCCGGGCCAGGAGCTCCACCTCGGCGGGTTCCAGGTGGACGCCATGGGCCAGGACCACGTCCTCGCCCGTGAGCCCCACGCTGTCCAGGTACGCCACATTGGCCAGCCCTGTCAGCTTCCGGACCAGCGCCACCTCCTCGCGGTTCTCCGAGGCGTGGGTCTGGAGGAGCCAGCCGTTGTCACGGGCCAGCCCGGCGCAGCCCTCGAGCAGCGAAGGGCTGCAGGAGAGGGCGAAACGGGGGGCCACGGCGTAGCCCAGGCGGCCCCCCTCCGCTCCGTGCCACCGCCGGCCCAGCTCCTCCGCCTCGGCCAGGGAGTCGTCGGGGGCCCGGAGCAGACGGGCCGGCACACCCTCGCCCGTGTCCATGTGGGTCATGCCCGAGATGAAGCGGATGCCCAGGCGCCGTGCGGCCTCGAACACCCTGTGGTGGTCGTGGGTGGTGCCGAAGTCCAGCACGGTGGTGGTGCCGCCGGCGAGCAGCTCGGCAATGCCGAGCTCCGCGGCGGCCTCCACCCCGTCGCCGTCCAGCGCGGCCTCGTAGGGCCAGGTCCGGAGCCGGAGCCAGTCCAGCAGCTCCAGGAAGTCGGCCCTGTGGCGGAGCAGGGACTGCACCACGTGGACGTGGCCCTGGACGAGGCCGGGCAGCACGAGGCAGTCCGTGGCGTCCAGCTCCTCCCGGGCCTCCACGTCACGGGCCGGGCCCCGCGTGAGGGCGGCGATGCGTCCTTCCGAGATGAGCACGTCCCCGGTGAAGAACTCTCCGTCCTCCACCATGGGGACCACCGTCCCGTTCCGGATGCGGAGGTCGTAAACCGTGGCCATGCAATAGATGGTCGCACCCGGTGGGTGAGGTGTCAAACGGAGGACTCCGGGGGGTGTGGTGGACCCGGAGACCAGAGGTCGGGAGCCGCCCGCATCCCCGCCATGTCCCGCCCGGCGGTCCTCACGGCCCGGTGGCCCAGCCATCCGGGCTCAACCCGGCCACGAATCGCGTGGTGAAGACCGGGTCCGGGAGCCTCCGGGTCCATCGCCGGAACAGGAGCCCCAGCACGGCGTTGCTGCGAATGGCGAGGTTCGTGACACCGATGACTCTCCGGACCGTTGCACGAGAGACCTTCACCTGGGTCCCCTCGGTGAACGAGGGGTTGGCCGCGATGTTGGAGAGCGTCAGGGCGGCGAGCCCCACCGCCCACATGAGGAAGCGGCGGATTCCGGTCTCCCCGCGCGGAATGGCCTGGACGTAGGCGAGCGCGTCCCTGAGGCTGCCATGGGCCACCGCCAGCAGCTGGTGGAGAGCCCGGGAGAACTCCGGCGTGCTCCGGACCTCCGGCAGCCCGTCGAGATTGGCCCCGGCCTCGGCAAAGAGGCGTCGGGGCAGCCAGCAGCATCCCCGCTCGAGATCGGCCCAGATGTCCTTGAGGATGTTGGCCATCTGGAGCCCCTGCCCGAAGGACGCGGCGAGGGCCTTGAGGCGTTCCCGGCGCCGGGCGATGACTCCCGAGTGGTGGCAGAAGAGGTCGGTGAGCATCTCGCCCACGACCCCGGCCACGTGGTAGCAGTAGCGCTCCAGGTCCTCCAGGGTCTCCAGGCCCCTGCCCGTACCGTCGCGGCTGAACCTGGCCATGCCCCGTCCCATGATGGCCACGCAGCGGATGAGAGCTCTTCTCTGGGCCCCGGCCAGCGACTGCGTGATCCGCAACACCCGTGGCAGCTCCCGGATCAGCCTGTGCTCCGCGGGCAGCGAGGCGCGGGAAAGGCGTCCCCCGAGAGCGGCGGCCAGCGGGGCCCCGTCACCGCCCCGTTCCAGCTCCGCCAGGAAGGCCTCCAGGAACACCACCTTCTGTTCGTGAGGCACACCGGGATCGTCCTCGATGGTGTCGGCGATCCGGCAGAGCAGGTAGCCGTTGGCCACGGCCCGGCTCAGGTCGGGTGGCAGCTGGGGAATGGTCAGGGCGAAGGTCCGGGAGACCTCGCCGAGGCTCTGGATCTGGAATGTCTCGTCGGGTGGCTGTGGTGGGCCGGCCGGGCTGTCCGACAGGAGCTCCTGCACGCCACCTGCGGTGATCTCCCCGAACAGGGCGGTCGCTGAAACCATGGGCGGGATTATACGTCAGTGGGCTTCGATGGTACCGGGGAATCCGCACTGCACACGGCGCCCACCGGGTCCTCCCGAAGTGTCGTGGGACGGAAGCCCTCCAGAGAGGCTGCACGGGTGAAGCGGCCCAGGCGGTCCTCTTCGGTCCCGAAGACGATGCCAAAGTCGCCACCCCCTGCACCGCTGGGCTTGTAGGCCACGCCGGCCTCCGAGGCCAGCTCCCGGAGGCGCCGATGCTCGGGGGAGAGGATGGGAGAGCCCATCAGCGCTCCCAGACGCTCCAGGGTTCCGGTGAAGGACCGCACGGTGTCGAGGAAGTCCGGCAGCCGGTCTCCTGCCAGCTCATCGAGGCCCCGTGCCGAGAGCTTCCCCAGCTCGTCGAGGCAGGCCACCGTGCCAGTCTCTCTCAGTACCAGGGACCGTTCCAGGCGGGAGAGGAAACCTCCTGTGCTGGCGGCCCTGCCGGTCCAGACGAAGCGCAGGCGGAGCTCCGGGGGCAGGGACACCGGAACGGCGTGGGGCTGGCTTCCCCTGGAATCCAGTTCATAGCGCAGGACACCACCGAGCAGGCTCGCCGCAACGTCGATCCCGGACCCCCTCCCACCCTGGAGGCCGCGGTGGGCCTCCACCAGCGGGCCGAGAATGGTACCGGGGCCAGGGACATTGCCGTCCCCTGCCAGGTCCAGGAGCCCTGCGGCGAGGGCCACGGTGAGCGCCGCGCTGGATCCCAGGCCCAGCTTGGGCCGGCCGGGGATGTCTCCTCCGAAGAAGGCGCGGGTGTCCAGGATCAGGATCTGCGGGGGCAGCCCTGCGGGGTCCAGGAGGCCGGTCCGGGACAGGTCGCGGAAGAGGCCGGTGACCAGGGCGAGCCCCTCCGCCGCTCCGGGATCCTCCCACCGGACGCCACCGTCCGGCCCCACCTCGAAGGCCGCCCGCCCCGGGACCAGGCCCGGGGACTCCGCGTGCCAGCGTGTGTCGGAAGAGGGCTCCAGGACCACACGGGCCCGGCGGTCGATCGCCATCACCAGGGCCGGCGCACCGAAGAGCACGGTGTACTCTCCCAGGAGCACGAGCTTGCCGGGAGCCGTGGCTTCCAGGGCACGGCTCATCCGGCGACCCTCGCTCCCTCGCCGAGCCCGCTGGAAAGGAGCCGGACGACACCGGGCACCGTGCCGAGCGCCTCTTCGACCCTGGCCGTGGCTTCGGGCAGGCAGATGGCCTTCACCTGGGGTCCGGCGTCCACCGTGAAGAACACCGGGATCCCCTCCCGCCGCAGCTGCCGGATCCGGTGGAGGCACTCCACGGTGGTGCCGTTCCAGTAGATCAGTCCGGGCCGGGCCGAGAGCATGAGGCCGTGCATGGCCAGGCAGCTGGCCTCGCTCACCTCGGCCAGTGCCTCGAAATCGCGGGACGCCACGGCCTCCCGTGCGGCGGCCAGGTCCGCCGGGGACTGCCGCACCCACGAGCGGTAGCAGGGAGAGGTCCGCTCGGTGAGCAGCATGCCCTCGGTGGAGCCGGTCTCCTTGGGACCGGTGGCGGTGACGGCCACCACCACCTCCAGGGGCCAGGCCTCCGGAGGCAGGATCTGCCGTGTGGTGGTGGGGTGGGGGCCTTCCGGCGTCAGGGCGAGCTCCACGAAGCCGCCGAAGAGGGAACGTGCCGCCGATCCCGAGCAGCGCCTGGCGAGGTCGGCCAGCTCTTCCCGGGGGAGGTTTCCGCCGAGAGCCGCGTGGGCCGCCACCACCAGGGCGGCGAACCCCGATGCCGACGAGGCCAGGCCCGCGGCGGTGGGGAAGTCGTTGGCGCTCTCCACGCGGGCATGGAGGGAGGTGCCAAGCCGGCGGCGGAGCCGCTCGAGGCAGCCGGAGACCCGCCGCACCGCCGCGGTGTCCTCCCGCCCGTCCAGCAGGAGCACGTCCTCCCGGAGCTCCGGATCGAAGGCCACGGTGGTGGTGGTGGCCAGGCCTCCCAGCGTGATGGAGAGCGAGCCCACGGCGGGCAGGTTCTCCGCGATGTCCGCCTTGCCCCAGTACTTGACCAGCGCGATGTTGGGGTGGGCGATGGCGGTGGCAGAGCAGGACAGGCCGCTCATGCTGGCCCCCGGTGGGATGCGGGGATCCTCTCCGCGGCGCGGGGCCGTGGTGGTGCGAGCATGTTCCCGGGAGAGGGGGATACCGGCACGTGAACCTCCCAGAACGATCCTGCGCGATTCTACCGTGAGCCTGTTGCAGGAGTCATGGATCGAGGTGGGTTCCTGCGGCATCGGCCCCCACCCGCCCGGGAAAATGAACCACGGATCACGCGGATTGATCGGATCAAGAAGAAGATAGAAATAGATCCGGAAATGCGTTCGACTTCTCGCCAGGCCGATGGGCATGACCTTCCGGGAGTTTTGCAAGTGGCTCCCGTGATACGGCTCGAGAGTGGACACAGGGTTCTCCAGCAATCGGGAATGAGACCTTGACGCAAGATGTTGCTCGGTTCGTACCATTCGCGAAGGGGAGGGGAAGGTATGCCGCGGAAGCCGATCGTCACCGCCACCATCGAGCGTCTGGAGATCCTGTCTCCCGACGGGAGCGTGGACGAGGCGCTCCTGCCGGAGCTCTCCGGCGAGGACATGGTGGGGCTCTACCGCGAGATGGTCCGCATGCGGGCCTACGACGAGAAGGCCGTGAAGCTCCAGCGGCAGGGGCGCATGGGGACCTGGGCGCCGCTGAAGGGCCAGGAGGCGCCCCAGGCGGCGCTGGCGCTCGCCATGGAACCCGAGGACTGGCTGATCCCGGCCTTCCGCGAGCACGGCATCATGCTGGCCCGTGGCGTGCCCGGCCACGTCCTCTACGCCTACTGGGCCGGTGACGAGCGCGGCTCGGCCTTCCCCGAGGACGTGAGGGTCTTCCCCATCCCCGTTCCCGTGGGCAGCCAGTTCGCCCACGGTGCCGGCGTGGGCATGTCGCTCGCGCTCCGGGGCGAGCCCGGCGTGGCCGTCACCTTCGGGGGCGACGGCGCCACCTCGGAGGGCGACTTCCACGAGGCGCTGAACTTCGCGGGGGTCTTCCGGGCCCGGACCATCTTCGTGATCCAGAACAACCAGTGGGCCATCTCGGTGCCCCGCGAGAAGCAGACCGCCGCGGAGACCCTGGCCCAGAAGGCCGTGGCCCACGGCATCCCCGGCATCCAGGTGGACGGCAACGACGTCTTCGCCGTCCACGTGGCGGCCCGGGAGGCCCTCGATCGTGCCCGTTCGGGTGAGGGGCCCACCCTCATCGAGGCGGTGACCTACCGCCTGGGCGACCACACCACGGCCGACGACGCCGGCCGCTACCGGGACCCCGAGGAGCTGGCCCGGTGGCAGGAGCGGGACCCCATCCCCAGGATGCGCCGCTTCCTGGAGGCCCGCGGCCTGTGGGACGAGCAGCAGGAGCTCGTCCTGACCGACGAGGCCACCGCCTGGGTGGAGGCCCAGGTGGAGGCCCTGGAGGCCATGCCGGCCCCCGATCCGGCGGACATCTTCCGGTACATGTACGCCGAGATGCCCGCCAGCCTGCGCGAGCAGATGGAGGAGCTTCGGGAGGAGGTGTCATCGTGAGCAGCACCATCCACGAGGCCCGCCGCACCGCCGGTCCCGCCGGGGAGGCGGCAGTCACCGAGAAGGTCACCATCGCCACCGCCGTCCGCGACGCCCTGGCCCTGGAGATGGAGCGGGACCCCCGCGTCATCGTCATGGGCGAGGACGTGGGCGTCAACGGCGGCGTGTTCCGCGCCACCGAGGGCCTGCTGGAACGCTTCGGCCCCGAGCGCGTCCTGGACACCCCCCTGGCCGAGGACGGCATCATCGGCACGGCGGTGGGCATGGCCATGACCGGCCTCCGCCCCGTGGCGGAGATCCAGTTCATGGGCTTCGTCTACCCCGCGGTGAACCAGCTGCTGGCCCACATGGCCCGGATCCGGAACCGGACCCGGGGCCGCTTCCACGCGCCCATGGTGGTGCGCATGCCCTACGGCGGGGGGATCCACGCACCGGAGAGCCACTCGGAGAGCTACGAGGCCATGTTCCTCAACGCCCCGGGGATCAAGGTGGTGGTGCCCTCCACGCCCCGCGACACCCGGGGCCTGCTGGCCTCGGCCATCCGGGACGAGGACCCCGTGGTCTTCCTGGAGCCCAAGCGCATCTACCGGGCCTTCCGGGAGGAGGTGCCGGTGGAGCCCTTCACCATTCCCCTGGGCGTGGCCTCCATCCCGCATCCCGGCGAGCAGGTGACCCTGGTGGCCTGGGGCGCCATGGTGCGGGTCTGCCTGGAGGCCGCCCGGGCCCTGGAGCGGGAGGGGATCTCCGCCGAGGTGGTGGACCTCCGGACCCTGAACCCCCTGGACCGGGACACCCTGCTCGAGAGCGTCCGGAAGACCGGCCGCTGCGTGGTGGTGCACGAGGCCCCCCGCACGGCGGGTTTCGGGGCCGAGCTCGTGGCACTCATCAACGAGCACGCCCTCCTGGACCTGGAGGCCCCCGTGCAGCGCGTCACCGGCTTCGACACGGTGTTCCCCTACGCCAGGCTGGAGCACCACTACCTGCCCAACCGCGACCGCGTCCTGCGGGCGGTGAAGAAGACCTTCGAGTTCTGATCGGGGAGCACAGAGATGGCATTCGTATTCCGGTTTCCGGACGTGGGCGAGGGGATCCACGAGGGGCGCGTGGTGGAGTGGCTGGTGGCCGAGGGCGACACCGTGGCCGTGGACCAGCCGCTGGTGAAGGTGGAGACGGACAAGGCGGTGGTGGAGCTGCCCTCGCCCCGGGCGGGCACGGTGCTGAAGCTCCACGCCGAGGCCGGCGCGGAGATCCACGTGGGCGACCCCCTGGTGACCCTGGGCGAGGCGGGCGAGGCCCCTCCCGCCGGGGAGCCGGAGGCCGCCGCCCCGGAAGCCTCCGCAGCCGCGCCACCGCGGGAGGAACCCGCGGCGCCGGCTCCGGCGGCCCCGGCCGTGCCGCGGAGGCGGCCTCCCGCCACCCCGAAGACCCGGCAGCTGGCCCGCAGCCTGGGCGTGGACCTGGGTACCGTCAGGGGCACGGGCCCCGGCGGCCGGATCACCGACGAGGACGTGCGCCGCGCGGCCGCGGGAGGCCCGGCCCCGGCCCCCACGGCGGCCCCCGCCCCAGCGGCGCCGTCGTCGCCGGCCCCGGCCTCCCCACCCCCTGCGGGGACACCCGCGAGCACTGCGGACGGCCCCGTGGAGCGGGTCCCCCTGAGCCACCTGCGCAAGGTCATCGCCCGCTCCATGCGGGAGTCCAAGCACACGGCGGCCCACGTGACCCACGTGGACGAGGCCGACGTGACCGCCCTGCTTGCGCTCCACGCCTCCATGAAGGCCGACGCCGCGGCCCGCGGCGGGGTGCGGGTGACCCTCCTGCCGCTCTTCGTCAGGGCCCTGGTGGCGGTGCTCCGGGAGCACCCCGTCTTCAACGCCGAGGTGGACGAGGCCGCGGAGGAGCTGGTGCTCAAGCGCTTCTACAACATCGGCATCGCGGTGGACACCCCCGAGGGGCTCATCGTTCCCGTGGTGAAGGGGGCCGACCGCAAGAGCATGGTGGAGCTCGCCGCCGAGATCGCGGAGCTCGCGGAGAAGGCCCGCGAGCGGCGCCTGGCGCTCGAGGAGCTCCGGGGCGCCACCTGCACCATCACCAACATCGGGCCCCTGGGGGGCGTCTTCGCCACCCCCATCATCCCGCTCCCGCAGCTGGCCATCGTGGGTCTCCACACCATCAAGGAGCGCCCCGTGGTGGTGGATGGGGAGATCGCCATCCGGAAGATGATGTACCTGAGCGTCTCCTTCGACCACCGCTGGATCGACGGTGCCCAGGCCGCCCGCTTCATGAGCGACCTGGTGCGCCTGGTGGAGAACCCGGGCCTGTTGATGGCGAGGCTGTAGTTCGTGAATCGTGAATGAATCGTGAAACATGAAACGTGAAACGAATGAGGCGCTTCCGGTGTGAAAAGGGCGGGGCTGGCCGTTCCTCAGGCGGGCCGTAGCCAGACCAGGGCTCTTCAAGAACCCTTTGCTTCTTTCGTTTCACGTTTTCCGTTTCACCTTTCACGAGTGGACGGGTGGGCGGGCGGCATCGGGTATGATCGCGGTCCGGCCGGCGGGCCGGCGAGGAGGTCGTCATGGTGGTGGGTTCGGTTTCCAGGGGATGCCAGGTGGTGGTCATCGGCGGGGGCCCCGGCGGCTACGTGGCCGCCATCCGGCTGGCCCAGCTGGGGAAGGACGTGCTCCTGGTGGAGCGGCGGAAGACCCTGGGCGGGGTCTGCCTCAACGAGGGCTGCATCCCCTCCAAGGCGCTCATCCACGCCGCCGAGATCAAGCACGAGGCCGAGCACGCCACGGGAATGGGCCTCAGCACCGAGGGCGTCCACGTGGACATGCCCCGCCTCGTGAAATGGAAGGACGGCATCGTCCGGCGCCTCACCTCGGGCGTGAAGTTCCTCTGCGAGAAGAACGGTGCCGAGCTGCTCGAGGGCGAGGCGACCTTCACCTCCGACCGCAGCCTGGCCGTGGAGACGGCGGAGGGCCGCGTGGAGGTGGAGTTCGAGCAGGCCGTCATCGCCACGGGCTCCTCCCCCATGGACCTGCCGGGTGTGGAGCGCGACGGGGTCTCGGTGATCGGGGCCCGCGAGGCCCTCTCGCTCGAGGCCGTGCCGGAGCACCTGGTGGTCATCGGGGCGGGCTACATCGGGCTCGAGCTCGGCACGGTGTACGCCAAGCTGGGCAGCTCCGTGACGGTGGTGGAGCTGCTTCCGGAGCTCTTCCCGGGTCTGGAGCCCGAGGTGGCGGACACCATGAAGCGGCGCCTGAAGCAGCTGGGCATCGCCCTGAAGCTGGGGTACCGGGTCACCGGGGTGACCCCCGGCGAGCCCGCGGTGGTGGCCGTGGAGGGGCCGGAGGGTGAGACCGCGAGCTTCGAGGCCGAGAAGGTGCTGGTCTCCATCGGCCGCGTGCCCAACACGGCGGGCCTGGGCCTGGAGCGGGCCGGCGTGGCCACCGGCGGGGGCGGCTTCGTCACGGTGAACGAGCGGCAGGAGAGCTCGGTGTCGGGGATCTTCGCCATCGGCGACGTGGTGGGCGGGGCCCTGCTGGCCCACAAGGCCTACCAGGAGGCCAAGGTGGCCGCGGAGGTGATCGCCGGGGAGGCCGCGGCCTTCGACGCCGTGGTGCCCGCCGTGGTCTACACGGACCCCGAGATCGCCTGGGCCGGGCTCACCGAGGCCGCCGCCCGCGAGCGGGGCCACGAGGTGGTCACGGGCAGCTTCCCCTTCCGCGCCTCGGGCCGGGCCATGACCCTGGGTTCCACCGACGGCTTCGTCAAGGTGGTGGGCGACGCGGCCGACGGACGGCTGCTGGGGATCACCGCCGTGGGGCGGGGCGTCTCCGAGCTCATGGGCGAGGCCACGCTCGCCCTCGAGACCGACGCCTTCCTGGAGGACCTGGCGGCCACCATCCACCCGCACCCCACCATGTCGGAGGCCCTGCAGGAGGCGGTGGAGCTGGCCCTGGGGAAGGCCGTCCACGCGCTCAACGAGAGATAGCGGGCCGGCCGGCAGGCCGCCAGGATCGCGGCGGGCAGGGGGATCCGGTTGAAGCCGGGTGCGGCGCCGGTGACCTCTGCCGTCCGGGGGAAGAGACGGCGAAGATCACCGTCGTGGGTCCGGGCAGCGAGCGGCACGGGGGCTCCCAGCGCGGTGCCGAGGACGATGGCGGCAATGAGCAGCTCCATGGCTCTCCTCTCGAAACGAACTCCACGCGGGGCTTCCGCCAGTGTACCGTGAACGCGTACCGTCACCCGTTCCGGCGGGGACTCTGGAGGAGGCGAGCATGTCCGGAAAGTCGGTCGAGGAGTTCAGGAAGGAGCGCGAGGCGCTCGACGAGCTGGTGCTGGACCGGGCGAACCTGGAGGTCAGGCGCTTCTTCAGCCTGGATGCGCAGGCCTACCGGGAGGGGGCGCTGGGCCGGAAGACCAAGGAGATGCTGGGCCTTGTGGCCTCCCTGGTGCTCCGGTGCGACGACTGCGTCCTCTACCACCTGGACCGCTGCAGGGAGGAGGGCGTCACGGACGGGGAGCTCCAGGAGGTCCTTTCCATCGGCCTGGTGGTGGGCGGCTCCATCACCATCCCCCACCTGCGCCGCGCCGTCCGGGCGTGGGTGGAGATGGAGGAGGATGCCGGGTTCGCCATGGATGACTGAATGCCGTGGACGATTGTGGGGATGGCTCCACCGCCGGGTTCCGACCGTGGGAGTCCGGTTGCGTCATGGAATCTTCCGTGCAGACGTGACGGTGGTGTGCCGGCCCGTACGAAGAAGGCCCGGGAGCGGACTCCCGGGCCGGGTCTGAGATGTTGAATGCGGGTTACTGCGCCAGGCGGCGGATGAGGGCCATGGCCTGCTCGTGATCGAGACCCTCGCCCAGCCGGAGCGTGTTCAGGTCCGACCAGCCCTCGTCGCGGAGGGTGATGTAGCTGATCCCGGTGGTGGCACCCTCCTCGTCGGTCTCGTCCCACGAGAGCACCACGGAGAGGTCGTGACCCACCTCGAACTGGGCCTCGGTGAGCCGGAGCCCGGGCTTGATGGCGATGTGCTTGCGAACCCCGAACACGATCACGTTGCGGCGGCGCTGCTCCGTGAGCACGTCGTCGTCTCCCGAACCCTCGGGCTCGGGATGGAGGCGCACGATCTCGAACAGGCACTGGCTGATGTCGGCAAAGATGAGGTGGGGCTCACCCGTCTGTGCGTCCACGAAGAGCCGCGGCGCCGCCAGGGATGACATGTCCTCCTCGAACCCGCAGGACAGGCCGTAGGGCAGGAGGGAGCGGAGCTCCACCGGTGCCGCCTCGTCGAGGGCGGGAACACCCGGTTCGTCCAGCGGAATGGCCATGTACACGGCGTGGCCACCGTCCTCAGCCCCGGGGTTCTCCCACCATGCCACGTGGATCCAGGGGTCGACGAAGGTTGTGTCCTCGGCCTCCTCGTCCTCCGCGGGCACCACGGTCCTGACGTCATGGACCAGCAGGGCCGGGTTGATGGAGGGCACGGCGCCCGTCGAGATCTGGACCGGACCGAACCAGGTTCCTTCGTGCAGCGCGGCGAGCATGATCCGGGGTGTCTCGGGGTCTGTGATGTCCTGCCACACCGCCACGATGGTGGAGGTGGCACGGTCGAAGTCGATCCTGGGCGACGCGAACTGGATTCCGGTGGTCTGGGGGATGGGGACGACGAAGCTCTCCTCGGATGGGGCCGACACGACGACGGCGAGCTGGTCCTCGGCAGGGGCGAGCCGGTAGAGGGTGGCGCCCGGCGCCAGGACCATGTCGGGTGCGGACGCCCCCAGCGGAGCGCCCCCCAGGAAGGCCATCACGGCAAGAAGGCAGAGTGCTTTTCGCATCACATCAACCCCTCAGGTTCACGACACGGGTCAGATCCATGTCAAGGAACACGTCGATGATCTCCTCGTCCGGGGCCACCTCGGGATAGCACCGGACGAGCTCGGAAAGGTAGCGGCGGGCGCGGAAGCGGTCCCGCTGCCGGACGGCCACCTCGGCCAGGAGGAACAGGGAGTTCTTCACCACGAGGCGGTCGTCGGTCTCCAGTGCCAGCGTCAGGCCACGTTCGCCGTGGCTCCGCGCCGGCTCGAGCCTGCTGTCGAGCAGGTACCCGTAGCAGAGGTCCTGCAGGGTCTGGGGAAGGAGGTGGGTGGCGTCCCACGCCTCCAGCTCCCGGCGGGCCGCCTCGCAGAGGACGATGCCGTCGGGTATCCGGTCGGTGCACAGGTGGACGTACCCGAGGTTGTCCCGGATCTGTGCGGCCATGGTCCTGCCGTGCGGGTCGCTCCGCAGGTCGAAGGTCTCGAGCGCCCGCCTGTAGGCCTCCTCGGCCTCGTCGAAGCGGGACAGCAGCACGGCGATGTTGCCCTCGAGGTTGGAGGTGGCCGCCCGGTGGACCGGGTCGTCCAGCTCGCCGGCGTACCGTTCGGCCCGCCGGGCCCAGGAGGCGGCCTCCTCGAGGCTGGATTCCATGTACGCCGCCATGGCCGTGGTGTAGGAGGCCATCCACCGGACCCTCGGGGTCCGGCTCCGCATCAGGATCTGCTTGAGATGCGGGACGCACCCGGCACCCCGCTCCAGGTCCACCAGGATGGCGGCGCGGTTGCAGTAGGCCAGGTCGGCCGTCTCGGCGTCGCCCTCCGAGCGGGCCCTTCGCTCGGCCTGTTCGAAGAGCGCGAGGGCGGTGGAGACGTCTCCGGAGGCGAAGGCCTCCTCGGCCCGGCGGCGGATCTCCTCGTACCAGCCCACGGTCACGCCTCGCCCCGCGCGTGGTCGTCGCTCGCAGCGGTCCGGCGCTCGGCGCGTTCGCGCCGCAGCTTGAACTCGATGAACTCCTGGACCTCCCGACGGCTCTCCTCGCCGAGCTGACGCAGCATGTGCAGGGTCTGCATGTCCTCCCGGGACAGTGGCCGGGAGGGAGGGGCCTCCACGGGAGACCTCTCCGAGAAGAACTGGGCCATGTCCATGCCGAAGACCGTCAGGATCTTGAAGAGGTTGTCCAGCGAGACCCGGTAGGTCCCCTTCTCCATGCGCGACAGATCGGACTGCTGGATGCCAATCTGGCGTGCCAGCTCAGCCTGCGTGAGGCCCCGTGCCTTGCGCAACTCCCTCAGACGCGCGCCGATGCGCGCCACGTCGTTCCGGGATGTGGGGGTCCGTCCCCGCATTGTTGCGACCTCCGGCACGTGCTACGATCACCTTTCGGGGGGATCGCAGACCTCTCCTACTCAATACATATTATGGCATTTCAGCAATCGGGTCAACAGGCGTGGGACACGGGGCTGGCTGGTGAGCTCCGGCGGCACCGGTTCCTCCTGTTCCAGCTGGCCCGCCGCTCCTTCGCGGCCCGCCATGCGGAGAACCTCCTGGGATGGTGGTGGTCGCTGATCTCCACGGCGTTCCAGGCCCTGCTCTTCTGGGCCATCTTCTCGAGGGTGATTGGCATCAGGATTGCAGAGCCGCGCGGCGTGGGATTTGCCGTGTACCTGATGACGGGGCTCGTGCCCTTCGCCGCGCTGCAGGATGCCCTGACGCGCTCCGCCACCGTGTTCAGGCGGCATGCGGCCATCGTCCAGAGGGTTCGCTTTCCCCTGGGTGTCCTGGTGACCGGGGATCTCCTGGGGACCCTCGCCTACCACGCCCTCCCCCTGGCGGCGGTGGGGATCTGGTGCCTCGCCGCCGGGCACCTGGAGCTCCCGGGAATGGGGGGGCTGGCCCTGGGGCTGGTCTTCCTGGCCGTCTGGACCCTGGGCCTGGGGCTGGCGCTCGCCGTGGTGGGGGCCCTGCTCCCGGACGTGGATCACGTGCTCTCCCTGGTGCTGCAGGCCGTGTTCTACGGTGCCCCCATCGTGTACCCGCTTTCCATGGTGGGCGAGGGGACACTCGGGACGGTGGTCCGGGCGAACCCGCTGACCGTCATGGTGGAGCTCGTCCGGATGGGCCTCATCGGGGCCGCCGCCCCGGCCGCTGCTCCGGTCATCGCGGTGGCCGTGGGCGGGGTGGTCCTGGTGGTGGCCGGCACGGCTCTCCTGGGCCGGTACAGGTGGCGGATTCCCGACGTGGTGTGAGTGGATGGTTCCGGGGTGATCCGGACGTGACGAGGATGGCCGGCGCCATCCCATGCATGATCGAGGTCGAGGAAAGGAGAGACGACGATGAAGGACACGACGGGACGCAGGTGGCTGGCGTTGACGGCTGCCGCGGTTCTGATTGCAGGTGGTGCGGTGGCCCGGCAGGGATCCGCGCAGGTTTCCGGCCAGAAGGGGACCGCGAAGGCCTCCCGGGCCGGCGAGACAACGACGACAACGGTGAAGGGCGGGAACCTTCGCTTCGAGACCTTCCAGGAATGGATGGACTACATGCTCACGCCACGTCCGTATCCGAAGGATGTGATCATCCGGATCGACGAGAAGCACGCCTACCCCCACGCCGCCGCGCAGCAGTGGAAGATGGAGATCGTCAGGGAGGAGGGGGACACCGTCTGGATGCGACCGCTTCCTCCCGAAGATCCCGAGTCCATCCTTCACAGACCCTGGCTGGACCAGCAGGAGCTGGAGGCCCGTGAGCTGCAGTACCGGAAGAAGCTGCCCAAGGCGTGGTTCGTCAACTTCTCGAACGAGATCGTTCCTCCCGGAACGCAGGACGCGCTGGAGATGCGGTACGTTCCAGGCGAGTTGCCGAACCGGGGCAACTGGCAGATGAACGTGGTCCTGGCCGACATGAACGAGGACGGCAAGGTGGACCTCGTGGCCGGCCTTCCGCGCAAGGGCGGGGTCCAGACCCCGAACATCTGGCTGGGGGACGGCAGGGGGGGGTTCACCCACTGGAAGGACGTGCGCTGGCCCACCGGGGACGTCGCCTTCGACTACGGCTCGGTGGCCGTGGCCGATTTCGACGGCGACGGTCACCAGGACGTGGCCCTCGCGGTGCACTTCGGCCGGCAGTACGTGTTCCACGGTGACGGTGCGGGCGGCTTCCTGCGGTGGAAGAAGCTCCCGGCACCCGACGAGAGGATCACCTCCAGGGCGGTGGCGGCCGGGGACCTCAACGGTGATGGCCGGCCGGACCTGGCGTTCATCGCGGAGCTCAACATCGACCGGACGACGCAGAAGCGGTACGACGTTCCCACGGTCTGGGTCCTGGAGAACCTCGGGAAGGGCACGTGGAGAAAGCGGACCGAGCTCCTGCCCACCTATGTCTTCTCGGACCGGATCTCCATTGCCGACGTGAACGGTGACGGCCGGCCGGACCTGGTCATCGCGGCCAACTTCCAGAACTGGCGTGATCTGGTGATCCTCAACCAGGGCGGCTGGAAATGGGGTGGTGTGAACATCGACCGCATCCTCTCGTCGGCGGTGCACTTCGACGTGGCGCCTGTGGCGGCCGATACGGGCGAGTCCGGCCGCACGACGGACCTCTTCGCCGCCTTCGAGGAGTGGGCGTCCACTCCGGGTGAGACACGGGGCAAGCCCGAGCTCGAGGCGAGGACCGGCGTGGCGCGGTACCGCTGGGACCCGTCGAAGAAGGGGTTCCGCTACAGGCAGGTCATCCTCGACGACGAGATGGTGAACCCCTTCTGGCGCGTGGCGGCCGGGGACCTCGACGGGGACGGCCGGACCGACCTGGCAGTGGCGAGGAAGGGGGGTGAGCTGCTCCTCCTGGTCCAGGACGATACCGGCAAATGGGTGCAGGAGCTCTCCCCCGAGATCCCGGCCATGGGGCGCGCCATGGACCTCAGGCTCGTGGACCTCGACGGCGACGGTCTGGATGACCTGGTGGTGTCGGCGGCCGCCCGGAAGGGTCCGGGAGGCATCTACGTGTGGCTCACGGGCACGAAGGAGTAGCCGCGTGGCGCACCCCGATCTGCGGAGCACCCCTGCCACCATTGACATCAGGGATGTCCGGCGGTACTCTCGCTTCGGACGGTCCGGAGGGATCGGGGCGTGATTGGCGTCATGTTTTTCTCCGGGCATGCTTGACAGCCGGAGAATCGGGTGCTAGTTTTATGCTGTAGTGACATATTCGAGGTTTCCGACTCTGCTTCGGGAGGTGATGCATATCGGATGGGTGGAACACAAGGCAGGCAATCACAATCGTCACGGTTTCTTTTTTCGAAAAACAGATAGGGAGGAGAACGGTATGAAGAAGTTTCTGACCTACGCCCTGGCCGCGGTCCTTGCCCTCGGTGCGGGCAGCGTCGCCTACGCGAATGTCTGCGCGGTGGACCAGGTTCCGGCCGCCACACTGCTGTACCCCTTCGTGGTCCTCGACTACAACGGTGGTGGCAGCGGTACGACCACGCTGTTCTCGGTGACGAACGTGTCGTCCGAGGCCCAGATCGTTCACTTCGTCCTCTGGACGGACTACAGCTACCACGTTCTGGACTGGAACGTCCTGCTTTCCGGTTACGACGTCCAGACCATGAATATCCGCGACATCCTCATGAACGGCGTCCTGCCCTCCACGGGTACGGTCAGCGGTGTGGATGACACCACCTCCAACGATGGTGGTGCGGTTTCCGGCTTCGGCCCCCGCATCGACGTGGGCGCGCTGGACGGTTCCGACAGCACCACCACCCTGTACGATCGGTGCAACCCCGGCATGACCGCGTACCCCGACTACGACGAGTTGATGCCCGACAGCTTCCTCGCGACCCTCAAGGGCTGGCTGCAGCGGTCCCAGGCGGCCTCCCGCGGTCACTACGACTGCGAGCTGGACGAGTACTTCCACGATGCCAACATCTGGTGGGAGCAGCGGACCGACGCCGATCCGACCTGGATGTACATCACCGCCGACGTGGTGTGGACCTGCAACCGGTTGTTCCCGGATTCTCCCGACTACTGGATCCCGGGTCCCGCCAACAACCCGTCCTACGATGAGAACGGTGCGCAGGCCATGTACGACAATACCCTGATTGGCGACATCTTCTACGTCAACCAGGACCAGAACCTGTCCGAGGCGCTGCCCGCCGTCTCCCTGGAGACCGACCCGGAGCTTGACGGGTACATCACCTTCTACAGCACCTACACGCTGGGCGCCGGTGGTGTGTACAGCGACCTGCGCGAGCCGCTGCCCAACGGGTACGGCGTGCGCTACCTCTTTGCCGACACCGAGGACGCGAGCGGCACCGCCGTGCGCGTCTTCAAGCGGTCCACCTCCCCGCAGCCCGGTGGCGACCCCATCGTGTGGGATCTCGAGGCCGTTGGCTTCCCGTATCCGTCCGCCATGTACGCGTCCAACTGCAGGGGTTACGTGCTGTACGCGTGGGACGAGGACGAGAACGTCATCACCAGCACGCCGGATCCGGACGATCCGTGGTCGCCGCCGCCCTGCATCGGTGACGGCTGCGAGACCCCGAATCCGCCCAACCAGCTGCCCCTCGAGACCCAGGAGGTCGTGATCGAGCAGCTGCCGCACGTGGACATGTTCGGCTGGATCTGGATCGTGTGGCCTGGCCCCACGGCAACCCAGACCGACGACGACTACTACCAGACCTACGTGAGCGTGAAGTACAACTACGGCGGGTACTCCATGGCCCTGCCGGGCGCCGTGCTCAACAGCGACAACTGCTGGGTAGAGGTTCCCGTCCTGTAATTTCTCCCCCAGGGAGTCGATCGAGGGCGGCCTTCGGGCCGCCCTTTTTCCTGCGGCAGTCGTGCAGAGCCACACCGCGCGATGTCCCGGGGGCAAGGCGGGGGAACTCACCGGCCGGACCGGGACCAGAGGGGTGGTTCCTCCGGTCGAGCCGGCCGGGAGGCCGGGTCCTGTGACCTGTCTCACCTCTCCGGGAGGGAGGGGCCTTGGGTCCGGGCCCGGAATCTGCTAGACTTCGGTCTGGATGGGGGAAAGGGGGTCGTGTAGCCGCCTTTCCCGGAGGTCGTATTCATGCCGTTCTTTTTCAGGAGTCATTGAGATGTGCCCCACATCGCCGAGTCATTGAACGGAACCATGAAAGGCAATTGGAGTCTGACCATGACATCGATCCGTCCGAACGAGAAGTTCCGGGACGTGGCCAGGGCTGCTGCCATTGGCCTGATTCTGGTGGGAAGCCTGATACCGGCGGTCCGCTCCCGGGCTGCCGACGAGGCGGACTGCACGTCCACCTACTGCTTCACGGGCCTCCTGCTCGACGAGAGTGACCAGCGGGACGAGTACACCTGCTTCGACAGGGTCCGGTTTGCGGACCGCTTCACCTGGAACGACCACGCCTGGGCACTGGTGAACGCGGGCAACGATCTGCTCCTCTACGATCTCCAGAACCTGGGCCGTGGCCTCACCGACCGTGGAGGCTACGGTCTCGGCCAGAACTGTGCCATGACCGAGCCGCCCAGGGGAACCATCACCGGGCCGGAGCCCGCCGGTGCCGGGCTCGAGGGCCCGGAAGGCCAGTCCCCGAAGGTGGTCAGTGCCTTCGATTTCCTGGACACCTACTCGGTGTGTGACGCCTACGGTTCCGGTGCGTGCCGGTTCGCCTTCTCCAACTACTCCCACGACGGCGCGGCCGGCTTCGCCATCGACTTCGGGTCCCCCACGGGAGCCCGGCCCTACCTGGAGGACTACTGGAAGTATCCCGACATCTACTTCGGTGCCACGTGGGGGCTCAACGGCAACCAGTACGTGATCGTGAAGGGGTTTGCCGAGTCGGAGGGTTGCACGGACGGATGGGGGGTCTTCCGGGTCGTGGCGGGTTCGCCCCCGGTCTTCACCTACATGCAGTGCGCCCCTTCCAACCTGGCTCCGCGGTACTCCAAGCAGGCCCACGATCTGCTGTTCACCTTTGATCGGTCGAACGTCCAGGTGTGGGGCCTCGACCCCACCACCGGGATGATCTCCGACGAGGCCGACGGGAGCGGCATCTCGGGCTACGGCGAGAGCGCCATGAACATCGATGCCCACGGCTACGACGGGACCTCGGGCTCTGTGGTGATGGTGGTGACCGACGTCAGGGGCTCGTCGGGTACGGCCCAGCTCTTCGAGGTCACGGGGCCGGGAACCTCGGCCGTGGTGACCCGGAAGTACACGTTCCCCGATCCTCCCGGGTTCGACCCCCCCTCCGTCAAGGGCTGGTTCTCCAGTGCGGTGAACAGGGGGCCCACGGGGCACTACGTCTTCCTCGAGCAGAACCTCGGGATCTTCACGGGTCACAGGGTGCTCTACGACATCACCGACCTGACGAACCCCGTCGCGCTCGACGGTGGTGCCACCGGGTACTGGAGCGATCCCAACTCCGATTTCAACCAGGCCGGCTTCGACAACGACGATGCGCTGGACTTCATGCCCATCTTCTCCTTCGACGGCACCCAGTTCCTCATGATGCGGAAGTACATGCTGGCCCGGTTCCAGTACGGCGGACCTCCCGTGCCCACGGCCGGCCTGGAGATGCAGCCGGCCGTCCGCTTCCCGGGTGACACGGTCACGCTGAAGGACAGGTCCACGTCGGCCGACGGCGTGGCCATGTGGATCACCGATGGCAGCGGAACCAAGGTCGAGGGCGACTACGAGCCACCCACCTACGACCTGAACCCTCCGACCGACGATGTGGTCTGGAACACCGCGCCGCTGCAGCCCATGGCCTTCGACGCCGGGTGCACCACGCTGTCTCCCGGGCCCTACACGGCCCACGTGGAGATCATCCCGTCGGGCGAGGAGGACCGGGTGGACCGGGTCATCTCCTTCCAGTGCAGGCCGGGAGCCGCCATCTCCGTGTACCCCTCCACCGCCATGACGGGCGAGGTGGTCACCCTCACGGGAACCGTGGACGGCGGGACCCCCATCCAGTGGGAGTGGAAGGTGACCGATCCGGCCAACACCACAACACCCACCACCCATCCGGCGGGCAACGGGACCGGAACGGACTCGCTGGACGTGAGCATCACCCAGGCCGGCGAGTGGAAGTTCGAGCTGACCGCCGTCTACCAGCACACGGTGGACGGGTCGTCGTGGGAGGCCGTTGCGGTTCCGGTGGTGAAGACCTATTCGTCCGTGGCGCCGGTGCTTGACGTGGTTCCCGGAGCGCCCCGCCCCACCGACGTGGTCACCTTGAAGGGTGACCAGTCGCTGCTCGGTGCGAACCTCACGGTGAGCTACACCTACACCCTGAACTCGGCGGAGCAATGCTCGGGCACCTTCAATTCCAACACCGACACCGTGCCCGACTGCGAGATCGGCACCCTCTCGGAGGGCTCGTACACGGCGGTGCTCACGCTTGATCCCGACGATGGCAGCACCCCGGTGTCCGACACCCGGCACGTCACCGTGACCGATACCGACTTCTCCATCTCGCCCACCGATCCGGAGATCGGCGAGATCGTCACCTTCTATCCCACCAAGACCCCGTGGTCGGGTGAGTGGGACTTCGGTGATCAGGGCTGCGTCGGCTACGGCCAGAAACTGCACTGCCCGCCGGGCCAGATCTGCGGCACGCTTCCTCCCCAGTACAAGTACGCCGACAGCGGGGTGAAGACCGTCACGTTCACCCCCACGGGTGGTTCGCCGGTGTCCCGGACGCTCACCGTGCAGCCCAAGGGGAGCTGCAGCGGCGGGGTCACGTGCACCTACTCCATCTCGCCCGCGTACTTCAACGTGCCGGCCTCGGGCGGGAGGTACACGCTGAGGATCACGGCCAGCTCGCCAACCTGCGGGTGGAGCGCCACGAGCCTGAACCCCTCCTGGATCGGCATCTCGCCCACCAGAGGCTCGGGAACCAAGGCCCTCAACGTGACCGTGCTCGCCAACGGCGCCGCCAAGCGGCAGGGCTCGATCCGTGTCATCGCCGGGAAGAGCTACACCATCAACGTGAACCAGGCCGCGGGTGTGGTGTGTGATCCCATCGACGCCACCTACACCTGGACTCCTGACCGCGACACCTTCGGGGTGGGTGAGACGGTGCACTTCATTGACACTTCTTCGGGAGTGACCAGCCGCCGCTGGGAGGTCTTCCAGGACAGCTGGCTCCTGCCCGGTGCGATCACGACAAGGGACTTCTACTGGACACCCCCGGCGGTGGGCAACTACTCGATCAAGCTCACCGTCCACAACGAGTGCCAGAGCTCGGATGTGAGGGAGAAATCCTTCACGGTGACCGAGGAGGCCCCCTCCAGCCTGATGTTCGTCTCGGGCGCGGCCCACGCGCCGGGCCTCGAGGGAACGCTCTGGCGGACCGACGTGAACCTCTTCAACCCCACGTCCGAACCCCTGCAGGTGGAGCTCCAGCTCCTGCCCTACGGCCAGGACAACAGCGACCCGCAGTACACCGCGAGCTACTTCATCAGTCCCCACAAGACGCGTCGCGTGGAGGACGTGGTGAAGGCGCTCTGGGGTGACGTGAGCAAGCTCGGCGCCTCCGTTGGAATCAAGCCCGTGGCGTCGACGAGCCCCTCGGTGGCCGCACGGACGTACAACGAGACGCCTTACGGGACCTACGGCTCGTTCATCCCCATGTTTTCCCGGCCCGTGACTGCCGGTGTCGCCCCGGTCCTGGGCGGGCTCCGTGCGGACAGCGCCTACCGGACCAACGTGTTCGTCACCAATCACACGGACGAGGCCATCGGCGACGTGGCCATCGAGATTTACAATACCAGTGGATCACTTGTCGGTACCACGGACGCACGGCTCCTGCCTCCGTACAGCACGGTGCAGTTCGTGAAGGTGGGAGACGGTCTGGGTCTCGAGCTGTTTTCCATCAGGGTGACGGCTCCGGCGGACAGGGTCTCGGTGTCGGCCTCGGTGGTCGAGAACGTGAGCGGCGACTCGGTGCTGGTGGTGCCGAACGCCATCGGTGATTCCGTGCTGTACCTTCCTGGCCTGGCCCACGTGCCGGGCAAGCACGGTACCTTCTGGCGCACTGACCTCGCCTTCACCAACCCGGCGGGGTCCGGCACGAACGTCCAGTTCAACCTCCACCTCTGGCGGCAGAACACCAGGACGTGGGAGACCGAGACCGAGGAGACCGGCATGATTCCGCTGGCACCCGGCGGGAGCTTCCGCCTCGAGGATGTCCTCGGACCGGGAGGGAACATCTTCCCCGGGGCCTCCGAGGACGACGCGGTGCTCGGCTACGCCTGGGTGGAGGTCAAGGCCGGCAGTGCGGCGCCCCTGATCCAGGCCCAGACGTACACCACCATTGACGGGGGTGGTGCCTACGGCCAGGGTGTGGCGGCCTGTGGCGAGGACCAGCTCCTGGAGCGGGGAGAGGCCGGCTTCGTGGCCGGGATCTCCAACAGCACCGATGGCGAGACCGGCTTCCGGTCGAACCTCGGCTTCCTGTGCACGGGCGAGAGCAACTGTGTGGTGGGCCTGAGGGTCTACGGGAGCGACGGCACCGTCCTCGCCGAGCGGTCGGACGTGGTGGTGGCGCCCATGAAGTACCTCCAGGCATCCATCACGTCGATCCTGCCGGATCTCGCCGGCCAGGACGTGTTCGGCTCCCTGGAGGTCACCGTGCTGGATGGTGGCCCGCTCGTGGCCTTTGCCACCATCGTGGACAACGCCACCAACGATGGAATCTTCGTTCCGGTCCTGAAGAACTGAGCCCGGACCGCGATACCATTCACAGACGGGGTGGCCAAGGGGCCACCCCGTTGTTTGTTGGTTCTGCAGGTGGGACACGGACAGAATGATCGGGGAAGTGGTGGATCCCGAGTGCACCCGCCGTGGACGAGCATGGGCGCCCGAAAGCCCTCCGTGGTCCGGTCAGGGTTGGAATCCGTTTCCCTCTTACCGGCCGGGGAGGTCGCCCTCCTCCATGGCCTCCAGATCCTTCGGGTGCATGAAGAGGGGCTCGGAGGGCATGCCCAGCGACTCCCAGCGGACCTTGACCGTGCGCACGTGGCCGCTCTCGGCGCCGTTCTGGTCGATTCCCACCACGAGAAGGTCGGACGCGAGGCGTGCCGGTCCCACCTTCTCCCACCGGAGGAACCGGTACCGCACTCCCTCGGCACCCACCTTGAGGTACTCCTCGGGAGCGAAGAGCTGGGCCACCAGGAGACGCCCGTCGGACCGCCGGACCAGCAGCTCCCAGGGGGTGTTGAAGATGGGCGTGGTGAAGTAGTTCGGCGGGAACTCCACCGTGAGCTTCCACACGGGGTCCCCCTCCCATGTGGCCCGTGTGACTGACGTGACCCGGACCCCCTCGATCCCGAGGGAGAAGGGAAGCAGGAGCGGGAAGAGGCGGTCGTGGAGTGTCATCCGTGCCATGAGCGGTGTCTGCCGCCTGGTGTCCAGCTGCCCGTCGATCATCGCCCAGGCCTTGATCCCGTTGTCCACCAGAAGGATCCGCGGTGTGTACTGGAGCCGGAGCTGTTCGAGGTCCGCACCGTTGACCCATGCCGTCATGTCGGTGACGTGCTGCTCGCCCTTGGCGGTGGTCTCCTCGTTGTGGATTCGCGCCTTCAGGATTCCCAGGCCGGTGAGGGCGTCGGCGCCCCCTGCGGCCTTCATGGCCAGGTCCACGACCTTCGCCGTGCGGCCGGATCGTTCCGGTCCGGTGGCGTGGGCCGTGGGAGCTGCGGCCACCATCGTGGCAGCGAGCAGGATCGTCGCGGGTGTCTGGATTGCGGACATGCATGCCTCCTGGGGTCCAACCCCGATTCTTGCGGTGAATATAGCAGGAACCGTACCAGCCTGGGGCCCCGGTGGGCGCCTCGCGAAGAGGGGTTGCCGTGCCCCGCCGGCACGCCGTGCCATGCTGGCCGGGAGCCGCTCCGCTCCACCCCGGCCCCTGTGGTATCGTGACGGCACCATGGGGCCGGACGTCAGCCACGAGACCATCGCAGTGGAGGGGGTTTCCAAGGTCTACCGGGTGTTCGCCTCCCCGGGGGAACGGCTGAAGCACCGCCTGGGGCTCAGGGGCAGGTGGGTGGACCACGAGGCCCTCCACGACGTGTCCCTGACGGTCGCCGGGGGCGAGGCGGTGGGGATCGTCGGGGAGAACGGTGCGGGGAAGTCCACGTTGCTCAAGATCGTGGCCGGGACCACCGCACCCACCACCGGCACGATCCGGGTGGACGGCACCGTGGCGGCCATCCTGGAGCTGGGGGCGGCCTTCCACCCGGAGTTCAGCGGCAGGGAGAACGCCGTGCTCTACGGCGCGCTCATGGGCCTGTCCCGCCGGGAGATCCAGGACCGCCTCGACGAGATCCTCGCCTTCGCCGAGCTGGGGGAGTTCATCGACCACCCCATCAAGACCTACTCCACGGGCATGGCCATGCGCCTGGCCTTCGCCGTGGCCACGAGCGTGGAGCCGGACGTGCTCATCGTGGACGAGGCGCTGGCCGTGGGCGACGGGTACTTCCAGAAGAAGTGCATCGACCAGATCCTCAGGATCCGCGAGCGGGGCGCCACGATCCTGTTCTGCTCCCACGCCATGTACTACGTGACCATGTTCTGCGAGCGTGCGGTGTGGCTGGAGGGGGGACGGGTCCGCAAGGTGGGGCCCGCCGACGAGGTGGTGGAGGCCTACGAGGCCCACCTCCTGTCACGGGGGAAGCGCACCCCCGACGAGAGCGGCCGCGTTCCCGGCGTGGAGCTGGGATCCGGCGGGACGCTGGGGCTCCGCACGGGCCGGGTGGCCGAGGTGCACCTGGCGGGGCGCCGGGACGGGGCCGGAGTGGTGCTCGAGCCCCACGACTCCCTCGTGGTGGATCTCGGGGTGGAGAGCGTGAGGCGGGAGGAGCCGTACCACGTGGTGGTGACGCTGGATGCGGCCGACGGCCGGTGCGTCATGGCGGCCTCCACCTTCTGGGACGGACGCGAGCCCCTCCGGGGATCGGACCGCTACGGTGTCCGGCTGGAGGTGCCCGACCTCCCGCTGGCCGGCGGGACCTACACCCTCTACGTCTTCCTCCTGGACGAGACGGGGCTCCACATCCACGACGAGGTGGTGATGACGGGGGCGGTGACCGTCCGGGGAGCGCGCCGCACGGGGTGCCTCCTGGACCTCCCCCATGGCTGGGAGGTCTCGTGACGGGCGGGACGGCCCTGCGGATCAACTACCTCCTGGCCAGCACGGAGCTCTTCGGCGGGGTGAAGGTCGTGCTCCACCACGCCAGCCTCCTGGCGCGGCGGGGGCACCTGGTCCGGGTGGTGAGCCCGGGTGCCCCGCCGGACTGGTACCCCCTGGAGGCGGAGTTCGTCCGGGTGCCCTCCCTGGAGGACCCGGAACTGCCGGAAGCGGACGTGACGGTGGCCACCTTCTGGACCACCATCGCTCCCGCCCTGGAGTCCCCCGGGTCCGGGGCGGTGGTGCACTACTGCCAGGGGTTCGAGGGGGATCTCACCCACAACGAGGCCGAGCACCCGGACATCATGGCCGCCTACCGGAATCCCCTGCCCGCCTTCACGGTCTCGGAGCCCCTGGCCCACATGATCCGCACGCGTTTCGGCCGCCCCGCCATGGTGGTTCCGCCGGCCCTGGAACCCGTGTGGCGTCCCGGCCTCCGGCTGGGGCCGCGCCGGCGGCCCCGCGTGCTGGTGACCGGCCCCTTCGAGAACTCCGTGAAGGACCCGCGGACGGCCATCGAGGCGGTGGACCTCTTGCGGCGGCGGGGCGTGCGGGCGGTCCTGGTCCGCCTCTCCCAGTGGCCGCTCACCGGCGCGGAGCGCGAGCTCCTCCCCCCGGACGAGTTCCACTGCAACCTGCCGCCGGCCGGGGTTCCGCGACTGCTCCGGAGCTGCGACCTCCTCCTGGCCCCCTCCACCGCCCAGGAGGGCTTCGGGCTCCCGGTCCTGGAGGCCATGGCCTGCGGTCTCCCGGTGGTGGCGTCGGAGATCCCCTCCTTCCGGTGGTTCGCCCGGGAGGCCGCCGTGCTGGTGCCGCCCGGCGACCCCGCGGCCTTCGCGGAGGCGGCGGCGGGGCTCCTGGGAGCGAGGGGACGCTGGAGGGAACACCGGGCGCGGGGCCTGGAGGTGGCCGGGGCCTTCCGGGAGGAGAGCGTGGTGGAGACCCTGGAGAGCGCCCTCCAGAGGGTGGCCTCGGGACGTTGGGGTGCCGGGCCGTGATGGTCTCCCTGGTGGTGGTCGCCCATTTCTCGTCGGGGGAGCTCCCGGCCCTCGTGGAAAGCTTCCGCAGGGAGGCCGCGGCCGCCGGTGTCGAGGCCGAGGTGGTGGTTGTGGACCACTCGGAGGATCCGGACGAGGCCGCGAGGGCCGGCGGACTGGAACCGGACCGGCTCCTGGTGCGTCCCAACCGGGGGTACGGTGCGGGCGTGAACCTGGGGGTGGCGAACAGCCGTGGCGGTGCCGTGGTGGTCAGCAACCCCGACGTGGAGTTCCTGCCGGGGAGCCTGGGGGAGCTGCTGGGGTTCCTCGATGCGGGCTTCACGGTGGTGGGGCCCCGCCAGGTCTGGGATCGGGAGGGGAGGGTGGACGCTCCCCCGGCGGGTGACCCCGCTCCGGGAGCGATGCTGCGGGAGGCGGCCGCCCTTCGCCGGGAGGCCTCGTGGCGGGCGTGGTTCCCGCGCCACGTGGCGTCACTGGTCCGCGTGTGGCGGGGTAGTGGTGTCGTGGAGGTCCCCTCCCTGAGAGGCTCGGTGATGGCGTTCTCCAGGGAGGAGGCCCTCCGGCTGGGGCCCCTGGACGAGGGGTACTTCCTGTACTACGAGGAGACCGAGTGGCTCCTGAGGGCACGCCGGCGTGGCGCCCGGCTGGGCCTCGCCACGGGGGCCACGGTCCACCACGCATGGGGCCGGTCCACGGCCCGCCTCGAGCAGCCGGGGCTCCTGGAGGCCCGTTCCAGGCGGCGCTACCTGCGCCGGAACGCCGCGCTTCCCTGGCGGCTGGCCATCACGATGCTGGAGCGGCGGCGCTGGCCGGGAATCCGGGCGACCGAGGTGGAGGGGCCGGAGGCCCTGGCGGGCCGTGAGGCGGACCTCTGGCTGCTGTCACCCTCGCCGCACCTCCTGCCCGCCTTCGGGCTGGGGGGGCGTGCGGAGCTGCCCCCGGAGGTCGCCGCCGCCGTCTCCCGGGGCCGGTGGTACCTTGTGGAGGTGGCGTCCCGAGGGGGATCCTGGGAGCCGGGGGAGGCCTGGACGTGGGAGATGGACCGGGCATGACGGGGGACGAGGTCGTCATCAGGCCCTACGAGCCGGGGGACGAGCGGGCCATCAACGCGGCCTTCAACGAGGTCTTCGGCGCCCGTCGCGAGCTCGACGAGTGGCTCTGGAAGTTCCCGTGGCGGCCGGAGGGCCGCACCATCATGCTGGCCTGGCGGGGCGGGGAGCTCCTGGCCCAGTACGCCGGCCAGCCCGTCCGGTTCCAGGTGGACGGGGTGGAGTGGAAGGCGCTCCACGGTGTGGACGACTTCTCCACCAGGGCGGGCCGGCGGGGCCTGGCCCGCCGCGGCGTCTACGTGCGCACGGCCGAGGCCTACTTCGACCGCCACCTCTGGAACGGTCCCCACCAGCTCATCGTGGGCTTCCCCGGCCGCCGGCACCTCAAGCTGGGCATCCTCCAGATGGGCTACGGCGCGGTGCCGCCCCAGGAGATCCGGGTCCTGGCGAGGGAGGAGGGCGCCGGAATGGGGCGGGGGAGGAGGCTGCCCTACCGGGCCGAACCGGCCAGGGACTGGGAGCCCCGCCTGGACACCCTCTGGGAGAGGGTTCGCGGCGACTACCCCGTGGCCCTGGTGCGGGATGCCCGGAGGGCCCTGGAGCGGCTGGCGGGCCGGCCGCGGGTCCGGTACCACCGGTACCTTCTCCTGCCGCGCTTCTCCGACGAGCCGGTGGGTTTCGTGGCGTTCCGGACCGACGACGGGATCTGCCGCTGGCTGGACCTCCTGTGGGACCACGCCCACCCCGGCGCCCTGGAGCTGGCGGCCCACCTGTCGAAGAGGCTGGCCCGGGACCATGGGGCTCCCCGCGAGGAGATGTGGCTGACGGGTGATCCGGCGGCCCGGGAGATCCTCCACCGGCTCGGTTTCCACGAGGAGCCGGAACCCTCTGGCCTCGTCTTCCTGGTGATCCCCTTCGACGAGAGCTTCGACGGCGGCCGCGTGGTGGACAGGGTGTACCTGACCATGGCGGACGCCGACCTGGTGTGAGCGGTGGCGGTCCTCCTCTGGATCCTCGTGCCCCTCCTGGCCGTCCACCTGGCCCTCTGGCGGTGGCTGCGGCGGGGCCTGGGGTTCCAGCTCCTGCTGGACCTGGCCCTCGTGGTGCTCTTCGGGCCGGCCCTGGTCCGCGGGCAGGTCCTCGACCCCGTGCGCTGCATCCAGAACACGCCGCCCTTCACCTCCTGGGCATGGAGCCCCGGGACGGAGCTCCAGCCGACCCAGTCCGACGTGGTGCTCCAGTTCCACCCGTGGTGGGAGGAGGCCCGGCGGCAGCTCCTCCGGGGGCGGCTGCCCCGCATCGCCCCGGACATCGGCGGGGGCTCGCCCCTGGTGGCCAACGGTCAGGTGGGGCTCCTCGCGCCCGTGATGCTCCCGGTCTGGGTCCTGGGACCGGAGCGGGGTACCACGGTCATGGCCGTCTGGAAGGTGGAGGCCGCGGCGCTCGGGGCCTTCCTGTTCCTGGCCGTGGCCTGGCGCCTCCGGCCCGCCGCGGCCGCGGTGGCGGGCGTGGTCTGGGGCCTCGGGCCGTTTCTCATGGGGTGGCTGCTGGTGCCCCTGGGGTGGTCCCTGGCCCTGCTGCCGTGGGTCTGGTGGCTCCTGCAGCGCACGCTGGCCGGCCGGTGGCGGTGGGGCCGTGTGGGCGTGGCGGGCGGTCTGCTGGGCTGGTTCATGGGTGCGGGCCTCCACCCCGAGACGGCGGCCATCGTGGTGGGATCGGGCCTGCTGGCGGGACTCGTCCTGCACCCCCGGCGCTGGGCGCGGGTGGCGGCCATCGGCCTGCTCGCAGCCCTCGTGACGGTGCCGCTGGCGTGGCCCGGCCTGCGGCTCATCCACGCCTCCTCCAAGGGGCGGGCCTACGCCCGCGAGAACCCCAACCTCCGTCCCATCCCGTTGAAGCTCCGGGGCATGGTCCTGGAGCAGACGCTGCTTCCCGCGGTCCACGGCCACCCCGGGAGGGGCACCTGGAGGGCGCCCTACCCCGCGGCGGCGGGGGCGCTGGGCTTCGGTGGCGTGGCCCTGGCGCTGCTGGCCGCGGGGAGGCTGCGGCGGCGGCACCGGAGGCTGGCCCTGGCGGCCCTGGCCCAGGCCGCCGTGGTGGCCGTGGTCTTCTTCAGGCTGCCACCGCTCGATGCGCTCCTGGTCCGTATCCCGCCGTTCGACCGGATGACCCTGCCCCGCTTCGGCCTGCTCCTGCCGTGGGCGGCCGCCGTGCTGGCCGCCCTGGCGGTGGCCGGGGGGCCGTCCCGGAGCCTGCGCCGCCGGCTGGCCTGGCTGGTCCCCGCCGGCCTCCTGGGCCTCGCCGTGGCGACCTGGCCCACGGGGTGGGGCGCCTGGGACCGGGCCCTGGTCCTGGTCACGGTGGCCTCGTGCGCCGCCGGCCTCGGGGTGTTCTTCTCGGGCAGGATGCGGTGGCTGCCGTGGATCGCGGCGGTCGAGCTCGTGGCCCTCGGCGTGGGGATCAACCCCGCGGCCGCCCGCCGGGACGTCCTGCCGACGCCGCCCGTGATCGAGCGGCTGACCCACAGGGTCCGTTCGGAACGGGGCAGGATCTGCGGCACGGGTGGCGTCCTCCCCCCCAACCTGGCGAGCCGGTACGGGATCGCCGACCTGCGCTCCTTCGACCCGCTCCGCCCGTGGCCCCTGGCGCGGCTCCACGCCCTGCTCGGTGCGGAGAACCCCGTGCTCCCGGGACCGCTCGGCTGGGCCCCTCCCCGTCTCCTGGGCGCGTGGAGCGTCCGCTGGCTCGTGACTCCCGAGGGGGGGGGGCCACCGGCCGGGGGGTGGCTCCAGGTGGACGCGGGCGACGGGCTCCGGGTCTGGGAGAACCCCTTCTTCAGGCCGGAGGTCCGGCTCGTGGGACGGACGGTGACGGTGGAGGAGGACGAGGGGTGGGAGATGCTGGCCCTCGACCCGGAGATGGTGCTGGAGGACGCCCTGCTTCCGGAGGGGAGCGGCGAGGCCTCGGCCCGGTCCATGGACCTGGAGATCGTGGAGCGGAGGCCCGACCGGCTCAGGGTGCTCACCGCCTGTGACGGTCCCTGCCTCCTCCTCCTGGCCCAGCCCTGGGCGCCGGGATGGAGGGCCTCCGTGGACGGCAGGCCCGCCCCTGTGCTCCGGGCCAACCTGGCCGCGCTGGGCGTCCTGATCCCGGCGGGGGCCCACGAGGCCGAGCTGGCCTACCACCTGTGGTAGAGCGCCTCAGCTGCTGGCGCTCTCCAGCGGGGCGCCGTCACGGCGCTCCCGGTAGATCAGCCAGAGGTTGCGGACGTAGATGAACCAGCCGGTGCTCTGGCCGAGGACGCCCACGATGTCCTTGCGCCAGACGAAGTAGACCAGCAGCATGGAGGCCCCGGCCAGGCTCATCCACCAGAAGGCCACGGGGACCACGGAGCGCTTCCTCTTCTCGCTCACCAGCCACTGGACCACCATCCGGCCCGTGAAGAGCACCTGGCCCAGGAGACCCAGCGCCACCCAGAGGATCCCCCCCCAGGAGGTGATGTTGAGGATGGCGAACAGAGGCTTCCGGCCCGAGTACTCCTCGTAGAGCAGCTCCGCGAAACGGTCCGGCGAGACCTCCTCCACGTGCCCGTCGCGCCACCGGATCCGGTAGAGGTGGGCGCCCTCACCGGTCTCCACCAGGTCCACCGAGGTCACGCCGGCCGGCCTGACCTTCAGGTGGAGGGGACGGGGCTCCCCGGACCCGCTCCCTGCGGCTGCAGTCCCGCGTCCGACGGCGGGGGATCCACCGAGCACCAGCAGGAAGGCCAGCGCGAGACCCACGAGGAGCGGGAACCCGCGGCGACCCCGTGCGGTCCGGACCGGGGTCAGCGGAGCCTCCAGTCCAGGTGCCGGTCCTGGAGCCAGCGGACGCCCAGGGCGTCCCTGAGGGCCCGGAAGGCGCGGTCCCAGGTGCCGTACTTGCTGGTGCCGGCGGTGCGGGCCGTGTGGCGGACGGGGACCTGCTTCACCGTGTAGCCCTCCATCTTGAGGAGGGTCGGGATGAAGCGGTGGTAGCCGTTGAAGGCGCACAGGGAGCGGATGGCCTCACCCCTGAAGACCTTGAGGGGGCACCCGGTGTCCACGATGTCCTCCCGCGTCAGCCGGTTCCGGACCCCGTTGGCGAAGGAGGAGGAGAACTTCCGCCACCAGCTGTCCTTCCGTTGCTCGCGGATGCCCACCACGGCGTCCACCCCCTCGGCGAGGAGGGTGTCGAGCAGCTTCGGGATGTCCTCGGGGAAGGTCTGGAGGTCCGCGTCCATGAAGGCCACGTACTCGCCCCGGCTCTCCGTGAAGCCGCAGTCCATGGCGGCGGACTGGCCCGAGTTGGCCGCCAGGTGCAGCACCCTGAGGTTGGCGTTCCCCGCCGCGAGCTCGTCGAGGCGCTCCGCGGAGCCGTCGGTGGAGCCATCGTCCACCACCACCAGCTCCCAGGGCCTGCCCAGGTCCGCCATGGCGGCGGTCACCCGCTCCACCAGCGGGTCCACGTTGCCCAGCTCGTTGTAGAGCGGGACCACCACCGAGAGCCAGAGGGCCTGTCGCTCCTGCATCGTGGCAAGGGTACCACGCTGGCCCCGGCAGGGTCCCACGGATGGTGTTGCGAGGGAGATGTCCCCACCCCCAGCATCGCGGTGTGGACGCTGGGGTAAGATGCGGAGCACCCGGCACGGGATGTGCCCGCCGGGGTCGTGGGGAAGGAGCGGCATGGTCTTCTGGAGACGGCGCGAAGCAGGGGAGGTGGAGGTGGGGGTGAACCCCGCGGTGCAGAGGTCGCCGGGGGGGTTCTACAACCCGCTCACGGGCCGCTGGCTGGCCCCCGGGACGGAGGGCCACAGGGTCCTGGACGCCCTCCGTGAGGGGAGGATCGGCGCTGCCGACCTGGGGGACGATGTCCGCGGGCGGCTCCTGGAGCAGGAGTGGCTCCTTCCGCCGGGGACCGACGTGTGGCACCGCTTCCGCCTCCGGGTGGTGGCCCTGGAGACCCACACCGTGTGCAACCAGGCCTGCGTCTTCTGCCCCGTCTCCCATTCCCCGAGGGCGGCCTACTTCATGGAGGATGATCTCTTCGAGTCCGTGGCGGACCAGCTCGTGGAGTTCCGGGACACGCTGGAGGCCATCTTCCTCATGAACTACAACGAGCCCACGCTGGACCGGCGGCTGGGCACCCACGTCCGGATGCTGGCCGGGCGCGGGCTTCCCGTGGCCATCAACACCAACGGGACGGGGCTCACCCCGCGGCTCGTGGAGGAGCTCGTGGAGGCGGGGCCCCTGCGGTTCCTGTCCATCAACCTCAACACCATCGACCGCGAGCGGTACCGGAGGGAGCGGGGCAAGGACCAGCTGGAGCTCGTCCTGACCAACCTGGACCACGCGGGGAGGTTTCCCGTGGCCGAGGAGATGGTGATCGCCGTCCTGGGGGATGGCGACGAGCGGCACCGGGCCGAGGTGGAGGCCATCGGCCGCCGGTTCGAGGGGAGCCGTTTCGAGGTCCGGGACCACCGCCTCATGGACCGGGCGGGGCACGTGGAGGCCGGCCAGAAGGTGGTGGACCCGGCGGCGCCGCTGCGTGGCTGCGACAACCTGGGCTCCCGGCCCTTCGAGCACCTCCACGTGAGCCCCAGGGGCCGGTGCGTCCTCTGCTGCGAGGACTACGACGAGGACTGGGTGGTGGGGGACCTCACGCGGCAGAGCGTCCGCGAGGTGCTGGAGGGCGAGCCCCTGGCGCGGTTCCGCAGGTGGGCCTACGGGGCCGGGGAGGCGCCCCCGGAGTTCATCTGCCGGGGGTGCATCTATGCGCTGAGGGCGTGAACGGGCGGAGGCCCGTACCCGGCCCTGCCGCGTGTGACTCCCGGCCACCCGCCCGTGCCCCTGATATCATCGAGGTGGCGGGCCGGAGGCCCGACCGGCTTCCCGGAGGTGGTCATGGCGTTCGAGGGGTGCGAGAAGATCTGGATGAACGGTGCGCTGGTGGACTTCGAGGACGCGAAGATCCACGTGCTGTCCCACGTGATCCACTACGGAAGCGGTGTCTTCGAGGGTCTCCGGGCCTACGAGAACTCCCGCATGGGGTCCGGGGTGTTCCGGCTGGACGAGCACATCGACCGGCTCTTCAACTCGGCCAAGGTGCTGCGGATGGAGATCCGGTACGGGAAGAAGGAGCTCCGGCAGGCCGTCCTCGACACGTTGAAGGTCAACGGCCTGAAGAGCGCCTACATCAGGCCCCTGGTCTACCGGGGCATGGGCAGTCTCGGGGTGGATCCCACGTCCTGTCCGGTGGAGGTGATGATCGCCGCGTGGAACTGGGGAGCCTACCTGGGCAAGGAGGCCCTGCTCGACGGCGTGGACGTCCGGGTCTCCTCGTGGACCAGGATGGCCCCGAACACCTTCCCCGCCATGGTGAAGTCCACGGCGAACTACCTGAACTCCCAGCTGATCCGCATGGAGGCCAACATGGAGGGTTACACCGAGGGGATCGGGCTGGACACCGGGGGGATGGTCTGCGAGGGCTCCGGGGAGAACATCTTCCTGGTGTGGGAGGGCCGGCTGCTCACCCCGCCACTGGGGAACTCGGTGCTGAAGGGGATCACCCGCGACTGCATCATCAGGCTGGCCGGCGAGATGGGGATCGAGGTCCGGGAGCAGCCCATCGCCCGGGAGATGCTCTACATGGCCGAGGAGGTGTTCTTCACGGGATCGGCCGCCGAGGTGACCCCCATCCGCTCCGTGGACAGGATCCCGGTGGGGGAGGGCAAGGCGGGACCCATCGCCCTGGAGCTCCAGCGGCGCTTCTTCGCCATCGTCTCCGGGGATGACGAGGACCGCTTCGGCTGGCTGACCCCCGTGGAGTGAACCCCGGCCCGGGTGCTCCCGAGACACCGGGAGTGTTCCGGGCTACTCCTCCAGGCGGTCGGTGGGATCGGTGAGCACGTGGGGGTTGAGAATCTGACGCGGATCGAGGCGGCCGGCGACGATCGAGAGAATATCCCGGCCGAGCGGGCCGATCTCGGCCTCGAGCCACGGGGCGTGCCATGACCCCACACCGTGATGATGGCTCAGGGTTGCCCCGGAGGCCACCAGCGCCTCGGTGGCAGCACGCTTGGCCGTCGCCCATCGGGAGATATTCTCCTCCGGATCGGCCACCGACCGGAAGAAGAAGGTGAAGTACAGCGAGGTGCCATCCCGGTAGGGGTGCGAGACGTGGCAGAGAAGAATGGTCTTCTCGCCAAACTGGTCCAGGGCCGCATCCACCGCTGTCGAGACCGTTGCCCGGACCTCGTCCACCTGGGACCAGGTGGCAGCGGTCTCGAACGTGTCGGTGACGAACCCGCGGTCGAGGAGGGCATCCCGGAGGTACGGGTGACGGAACCGGTCCGCCAGCCACTTCCGGCCAGGGGAAGCGCCGAGGATCGCGCCCCGGTGCCTGCGGATCACGGAGCGGGCACACGAGAGCGTGCTCCGGACAGTCCAGGGTTCCCCGTCGGTTCCAAAGAGCAGGAGGCAGGCCTCCTCACCGATCCGCCGGAGGTCCAGGTAGCGACGGAGGACCCCGCCAAGGCGGCTGCTGGCCAGGCCGATGGCCATGGCCACCTGGGTCTCGGCCGCGTCGGAGAGTCGCGCCATGGTGAGGGGGACGCCGGCCTGGACCAGCTCACGGACCACCTCCAGGCCATCGTTCCAGCTCCTGAGAAGGGCTGCCGTGACAACCCTGGCCTCGGGCCGGGGACGGACGCGGAGCGTGGCCCGGGTGATGACGCCGAACCGGCCCTCGCTGCCGGTGACCAGGCGCCGGAGCTCGGGTCCGGCGGCCGTGCCCGGTGTGGCCTGCAGGGCAAGGCGCCCGGCGGGCGAGACCAGCTCGAGGCCGGCCACGAGGTCGTCGATGCGCCCGTAGCCCATGGATTCCTGGCCCGAGGAACGGGTGGCGATCCAGCCGCCGACGGTGGAGAGCTCCCACGACTGCGGGAAGTGCCCCAGCGTGAGGCCGTGGGGCTCCAGGGCCGCTTCCACCTGGGGTCCGGTGGTGCCTGCGTCGAAGGTGGCCAGCCCGGAGCGCACGTCGAGGTCCACGAGGCCGGCGAGCTCCGAGAGATCGGCGCTCACCACCGGCTCCGGCCCCGAGGGAATGTTGACACCCCCCGTGACGGAGGTGCCGCCACCCCAGGGGATCATCCGGATGCCGTCGAGGGAGCAGCGCTCCAGGAGGGCCGCCACCTCACCGGCGTCCCCGGGGCGGCAGACGGCGTCCGGGAGCACGAGTCCCCCACCCGCCCGCAGCCTCAGGACGTCGGGCAGGCCCTGTCCCCGTGCATGGAACAGCCGGTCCATGCCCTCCCTGGAGGATCCGCAGGGGAGCTCGGGGAGATCTCGTGGAGGAGGCGGTGTGAACGAATCGGGAGGAACCGCCAGGGCGGGGACACCACGTCCGAGCCTCGTCGTGAGCCAGGCGAGGAGCTCGGGAGAGGGGTGGTAGACCTCACCCTCGAATCCCCAACCTCCCAGGCGGCGCCTCCGGACTCTCGATCCAGACATCACCTGCGAGTATACCCGGAAGCCGCGGATCTGGCCCGTGGATGCAGGATTCGTGTAGAATATGACGCGATGCGGCGGACGGCTCGTCGCCTTGCGGCAGGAGGGTCCGTGGACACAGCCCAGATCGAATCCAGGGAAGACCGGTGGCTGACGGCCATCCACGAGGCCGGCCATGCGGTGGTGGCCCACCTCCTGGGCCTGGTCCCCTGCCAGCTGGTGGTTCACGGTCCGGAGGCCGACCGGGCCGGGACCTGCCACACCCAGGATCACTCTGCCCGTGGAACGGGAGCCAGGGACCTGGGAGACCTGGTGGACGTGGCCCTGGCCGGGCTGGTGGCCGAGATGATTGCCACGGGCAGGGAGGCCTGGGACGAAGATTCCCGGGACCTGGGCCGGGCCGTGGGCCTGCTGATGGGCCACGTGGAGGACTGTGACGCGGTGATCCGGGAGCTGGACCGTTCCCGCCGGAGGGTCCGGCGTCTCCTGGAGGAACACTGGTGGGTCGTGGAGCGGCTGGCTGGTGCGCTGGAGGTGCTGGGGAGACTCGGGAGAGGGGAGATTCTCGAGATCCTCGAGGGTGCACCGGAGGCTGCGGGGTGTGGGGGGACGGTGCGGTGCACCGTGACCGGGGCGGCCGGGAGAGGGAAGGGCACATGAACGGGACATCACGACCTGGTCCGGACTGGGGGGCGGCGCGGTTCAGGGTCCGGTACGCGGAGACCGATGCCGCGGGCATGGTGCACCATGCCACCCACATCGTCTGGTTCGAGGAGGCCCGGTCCGAGCTCTCGCGTCTGCTGGGGCTGCCCTACGCCGAGCTGGAGGCCCGGGGTGTTGTCCTGGTGGTGGCGAAGGTGGAGGTCCGTTACCTTGCTCCGGCACGCTACGACGAGCCCGTGGAGGTCTGGTGCCGCATCCGGGACGTCCGGTCCCGGACCTGTGCCTTCGACTACCGCGTGGTCCGCACCACGGACGGGACGCTGCTGGCCACGGGCTCCACCTTTCACGTGGCCGTGGACGCCGCCACGGGACGCCCCACCCGCATCCCCGAGCCCTTCGCGAGCACCTGGGCGGAGGGGCGGCCGGGAGCGCGTGAAGAGCAAGGAGTAGAGAGTGAAGAGTGAAGAGTGAGGGGTGAAGAGGTGACGTCCCCCGCCCGCCCGTCCGTCCGTGCAGCGTGAAACGTGAGCCGCCTGCAAGACTCTCTGAAGGTCATTACCATCGGCGAGGTGTGAAATCGAAGGTATATCCGGATTCATGCTATCGTCTTCTGAACCCGATCAATCCGCGTGATCCGTGGTTCATTCTCCCGGGTGGGTGGGGGCCCATGCCGCGGGAATCCTCCTCGATTCAGGACTCTTGCGACAGGTCCACGTGAAACGAATGAGGCGCTTCCAGCTGGAATGGATCGCAACCCGTCTTCACTCCTTCACGCTTCACTTCCTCACGCCCTCACTTCCCTGCATTTTCCCCGGACCGTCTCCCGCCACCCGGGCTCAGGGCTTCGGAACGGCGCCGCGCTCGATGACGATGACCACGCTGAACTCGCCGGTGTTGTGGTACGGGCCCGTGAGGGTGCAGTCGTTGATCCCCAGGTAGAGGGTCCCGTTCTTCCCGGAAAAGGTCCTGTGCCTGCCCACGAGGAAGTCGGGGTGCCCCACGTTGGCGATCAGGGCGGCGTGATTGACGTTCTTCATGGGGTCGTCGCAGTAGTTCCAGTTGTCGGGCCAGCTCGTGGCGTAGTCCCGGACGCCCCAGCCGTCGGGATCGACGCAGGATGCCTTCTCGCCGTTGCTGAAGCAGACCTTCCCCGTGGCCTTGATGGTGACGCGGTCCTGGGGCCGCAGGCGGATCCCCGTGTTCAGCCATCCCTGGTTCCCACGGATCCGGACGATCCTCTGTTCCTTCTTGGGGGGCCGGGGCGCATGCTGGGCGGCGGCGAAGGGCGCCGAAAGAAGCGCGACCGCGGCGAAGATCATGGTGAAAACGATGGCGTGACGGTGTTTCATGGTGTACCTCCGTAGCTTGGTTTCGTTGACGATGGGTTGGTCGACGGCGCCGGGTGTCTGGCACCTACTGTTCCACGAGCTTCACCCTCGAGAAGAAGCGTGCGGGGCCACCGTCACCGTCCGGCGCGCACGATCGATCCGGAGGGGCGCCAGAACCGAATGGTGGCCGCTGTCCGTCCGGATCACGGCGATGCGTTTCCCTCCGGCGAACGCGCGAGGGGGAAGGGGGATCTCCACCTCGACCGGCACCCGGGGCTGGGGCCCTTCCAGCTCGATCCGGTAGGCGACGCCCAGGGGCTGGAAGTGGAGCGGCAGACCGTGCGGCACCGCAACCCGTCTGACGGCCGGGGCGTGAAGGACTCCCGCTCGCGGAGGTGCCCTCCAGCGCAGGCCGAGGCCGATGGGTTCCATGGAGGCCGGCTGCGGAGGCGAAGGCCGGGGTTGGACGGATACCAGCTGCGATGGTGCGGCCGTTGGCTCGGGTGCGGGCTCCGGCGCTGGCTGTGGCACCGCCACCGCGGCCTCGAAGCGGATGTCGTGGCCGGACCACCAGATGTGGAAGTCCGTGTGGCCGTTCCCGAGGGATTGGACCGTCATGTGGGATCCCGGGAGCGGAGCGAGCTCCGCCATCCGGACCGCCCAGCCATGCTGCTCCCGGCGCACCGTACCCCGCGGCGCATGGCGAACCCGGAGCTGCTCCATGTCCGCCACGACCACCGGTTTGCCGTACACCAGGATCCAACGGCCCGCAGGACGTTCCAGGCCGACTGAGAAGATGTGTTTGCGGCCGTCGAGCGTGCCCCTGGCGAGCGGACCGCCGTCGAAGCGGGTCCAGCCGTCGCCAGCCACGGCAGAGAGTGGGGCCAGGATGAACAGGAGGAGGGTGCTCGAGATCCGTCGTGCCGGCGACATCATCGGCCTCCCCCGAAGGGAACACCGCCGGGCATCTTCGTGTACCCGTCCGGCAGCTCGAAGAGTCCGGCAGGCTGTGGCCCCACCACGATATGGTGGTACTCGGTCACCGTGCCGTTGGGGCTGACCGTCCGCAAGGGTACGGGAAAACCGTCGGCCATCCAGACGGTGACGATCACCTCCACAGGGCCGTTGGCCCCCTCTCCACTGTGGCGGACCCGCATCTTTTCGCAACGGTAGCCTTCGAAGGTCTCGAAACCCAGCCGCTCGACGATCTCCTCCGGAGACGGTTTGAGGAAGAGCTCCCCGCCACTGAGCTCGGCCAGGGAGATCTCCTGGTACCGGTGCATCGACGGGAAGAGGATCCAGGCCTTTCCCAGGTCCTGACGGCCGATGGTCACCAGAGCACGGCCATGGTGGCGCGACGTCTGGATCTCGAACCGGAGCCTGCCCGGCGCGAAGTGGCACCGGGAGACGATCTTCTTGCCTCCTCCCGTGGTGACCACCTGGTCGGCGGCGAATGACACGGTCCGGGTACCGTCCGTCCCCCTTTCCGTGCCGGAAGCCGGGGCGAGCACGCAGCTCGCCAGTACGAGGAAGAGGCCACCGAGAACGACGGGTATCTTGTGGTACGTCATGGATCCTCCCTGGCGTCCGGCCGGCGGGCACCGGCGCCCCATGCCAGCCTCGGCCGCGACCCCGGGCCTGTCAAGGTATAACTACATGATTTTCTGTATATTTGAGTTTGTCTTGAGAAAGAATTGACACGGTCCTCCACGGTCGGTGGCCAGCCGGGGAGCGGGGACCGCCTACAATGGCCCCGGGATTTCCGATGGCCGAGCTCTTCTTTGGCGAGTTCCGCTTCGACACCAGGCGCCTGATCCTCGAGGGTCCCGAGGGTCCGGTGGAGGTGCGGGCCAGGACCCTGGAGGTCCTGACCTACCTGATCGCCCACAGGAACCGGTTCGTCGGAAGAGAGGAGCTGATGCGGGAGCTCTGGCCGGACGTCCGGGTGACGGAGGCGTCCGTCACCCAGTGCATCTCGGAGCTCCGGCGGGCGCTGGACGATTCCGCACGCTCACCGCGCTACATCGAGACGCGCGTCAAGTTCGGCTACCGCTTCGTGGCGACCCTCTACCACAAGCCCACCGAGCACCTGGAGCTCCTCCCACCGCCATCGGAGCTGGCCGAAGGTACGCCGCCATCCAGCGGTTTCCGCCACCGCCCGATCCTTCTGATCGCCGTGATGGCCCTGCTCGGTGTCCTGACCGCCGTGGGCATCAAACTGGCTCCGCGGAACACGGTCGGGGCTCCCACGGCCGTCCGCGTGGTCTCCGTGGCCACCGCAGACTCCGGTACGACGGCCGGCCAGCTGGCGGAGGCCGTCCGCACGGACCTCCTTCGTGACATCGACAGGGATCCGAACCTGTCCGTGGCACCCAGGGAGGCCCTCGTGGGGCCGGGGCTGGAGACCGAGGTCACCGTTCGCGAGACGGCGGCGGGCCGGCTGGAGGTGGTCGCCATCCTCAGATCGTGGACGGACGGGCGCGAGCTGTGGGGCTGGACCTGGGTCGTGCCGGCGGAGGAGGGGAGCGGGGGGGGGATGGCGGGCCGGATCACCGGCCGGATCCTCACGGCCCTCCGCCAGAACCGACGCTGGGCCGGATGATTCCCGGGGTTGCTGCCCCTGGGCAAGCACCTCGAGGCACGGTCCGGGTCACCTGGCGTTCCGGCGCCACGAGGAGGCGTCGTGGAGGATGCAGATCCGGTCGGCCCTCCGGGCCACGGTGGCGACGATCTTCCAGTCCGGGCCCCAGTCGAACCACCCCGTAAGGCTGGCCCGGAAGGGAAGCGCGGTCAGCCGTACGGCACGCGCCGACCCGCCGCCGGCCACGGGCACGGCCCAGATGTCCGCGCCGCCGCCCTCGCGGGGCTGGTCGAAGGCCAGCCAGTGCCCGTCCGGGGAGAAGCGCGCCTTGGCCCCGGCCCACCGGTCCACGGCCACGGCCCTCTCCCACACCGTCTCCAGGGAGTCCACGGCGTCGTTCAGCCGGGCCAGGCGCAGCCTGGGCGACGGGCCGTAGGCTCCGACCACGTACGCCACGTACCGGCCGTCCGAGGAGATGGCGGGGTTGACGCCGCCGTCCCTGCCCAGGCGGAGGACCCGACCGTCGCCCAGGCCGAGCACGTAGAGGTCGTCCACGTCCTCCCGGTCGGAGATGAAGAGGATGTGCCGTCCGTCGGGGTGCCACACCGGCTGGAAGTTGTTCCCGGCGTTGGCCGTCAGGCGTTCGGGCGCTCCCCCCACCGCGGGTACGACCCAGAGGTCGCTCCGGCCGTGCGCCAGGCAGGCGCAGATCGTCCGCGTGCCGTCGGGTGACCAGCCGGGGTTGTACTGGGCCGTGCCCACCGTCATGAGTCCACGGATCTGGCCCGTCCTCCGGTTCATCATCTGGACGGTCCCCGCGGCGGCCTGGAAGAGCAGCAGGGCCGGGTCGGGCCCGATCCGTGGCTGGCTCGTACCGCGCGAACCTGGCACCACCTCCATGGCCGACACCGGAGGACCGTTGTCCGGGGTGACGGTGAACTCCACGAGCTCCGTGTCGATCTCGGCCAACTGGAAGGCCAGGAGCCTGCCCTCCCGGTCCAGGGACGGGTGGGAGGCCCGCCCGGGTCCCTGGTACACGGCGCGGAGGGAAGGCGCGCCGAGGGACGTCGCCATCAGTGATGCCTCGCCGCGCGCCGTGGTGCGGACCGGCCAGAGTACCGTTTCCAGTGCGGCGTGCACCGCCATCCCTGCGGTGGCGACGCCGACCACCTCTGTCAGTGTGCTCGCGCTCCCGTCGTCCAGGGAGACCTGCAGGAGCCCCGATCGCCGGATGCCGTCCGTGAAGGCGACGATGACCGACCGCCCACGGGGACCGAAGGTCACCGAGACGGGAACGAGGGACCTCTGGAAGGTGTGCAGGGGATGGAGCATCGTCCCATCCCTGTCGAGCACCACGATCCGCCGCAACCCGTTGGCCATGGGCTGGATGGCCGCCACGCTCCGCCCGTCCGCGGAGACGGCCGCCGCCGAGCCCGGCGCGACCCTGCGGGGGAAGCCGCCGTCCATCGCCACCTCCCACAGCCACGGCTCCCCGTCCCCGGCCGAGGCGACGAAGAGGACACTCCGGCCGTCGGGGCAGGCCACCACCTCCTTGATGGGCGCCGTGCCGTGCCAGACGGTCCGTGCGACGCCGGAGGCCAGCGGGAGAATCTCGATGCCGCGATCGTCCGCGGAACGGTACACCACGGCCGAACCGTCCCGAAGGAGCGAGGGCAGGCTTCCACGGACCTGCAGACGCTCCATGCCGTTCCATGCGCCATGTCGCCCGGCAGGCCGGCGGGCCATCCACGAGCCTCCGAGGAATCCGAGCGCTCCCGCCGCGGCCAGAGCGGCCAGCAGCGCCAGGAGAGCGCGCCTGGAACGGGCGGGCCGGAACGCACGGCCTGGGGCCAGCGCATCTTCCAGCTCCTGCCCGCAGGCGGGCCGCTCACCGGGGGTCTCGTGGAGGCATCTCCGGGCAAGTCGCCGGAGGCTTCGGGTTCCGCCGGACCACCTCCCGTCGTCCCCAAGGGCCTCGTCGAGCATGACCCCGAAGGCGTACACGTCGCTGGCCGGGGAGGGGCCCCCGCCCGCGAGGACCTCGGGGGCCGCGTAGGGTCGTGTCACCGGGACGCCGGCCTCCGAGCCCGACGGCGGTGGTGGGGCAGGGTCCAGGACCTTGACCTGCCCCCCCGTGCCGACCATGACGTTGGCCGGACTGAGGTCGCCGTGGACCAGACCCATGGTGTGGGCCGCCGCCAGGGCACCGGCCAGCTCCACGAAGATCCGATGGATCTCGGTTGGCTCCATCGGACCGTGCGCCAGGCGCTCGGCCAGGGTGCATCCTTCCACCCATTCCATCACCAGGGCCGTACCGCCATCGTGGGGGAAGATCTCGTACACCGTCACGAAGGCCGGATGCTCCAGTCGAACGGTCCGACGGCCCTCCCGGGCCAGGCTCCGCCACGCCCACTGCCGCGTGTGGGGATCGCCACGCAGGATCTTGATGGCCACCGTTCGTCCCAGCAGCGGATCCCGGGCCTCGTAGACGGCGGCTGCGCCACCGACGGCGGCCAGCCGTTCGATCACGTAGCCGTGGATCCGGCTCCCCGCCGGGAGGAAGTTCCCCTCCACGGGTGTCGACGGTACCTCAGAGGGCATCGGGTGGCCCGCCCCCCCGGTTCTCCGGGTCACCCGCGTCTCCACCATCCCCAGGGAGGTATTCCAGGAAGGACTCGGCCAGCCCGTCCGGCGCCGCCTCGATGGGCCGCCTGCCGGGGGACGCCCCCGTTTCGGTGATGGCACGGATCCGCGGAACGTGGACCTGGACGAACCGGGAACGGCGCCGGGTCCACGAATCGAGCGTTGTCGGCCGGTCCGCTCGAACACAGGCGCTGGCGAAATCCTCCTGTCCGGGCTCCATGGAGCGAGTATACCCGCGTGTGGCATGTACGCGGTTGTTCGCGGCTACAACTGTTGTCCTGTCCCCGGCTGTGCCCCTGTCCTCGGCCTGGACCGAGTCCGAGGAAAATCCTCGCCCTGGCCCGGGTTGTGGAGGGAGGGGTTGGATGGAATGACATGACTGGCACCCCGAGCGCCTTCTAACTCGGATGATCCATGCTGCCTCGACTGCGCGGTGCGATCCACCATTCCTGGCGACGTTGTCTCGACCCGGTCGCTCGACGTGCTCAAAGCACGCCTTCGCTCCCTCGCCGTGCGAGAACACCACCGGCAACGGCGCCTCGCACCGCCCGCTCCGAATCCTCGTGAGTAATCCGGGCTAACGGGTGGCACCGTCTGGTTTGCGGGCACGATGGATCAGCAGCACGAGGAGGGTGCCCAGAGAGACACAGATTCCCACGAGGAGCTCGGGGGGCCTGTAGACCACGCGGACGGTATGGTGACCCTTGGTCACGGGGACGGCCATGAATGCCACATCGGCGACGTTCGGCGTTGCGGAACGCCCGTCAACGACAATTTCCATTCCTGGCATCCAGGGAATGGAGACGTAGAGCCAGCCTTGTCCCGGTGCTTCGCACCGAAAGCTGCCGATCAGCTCGTTCGGGCCGTGCCACAGCCCGGGTGAGGACGGCGGTCGCTCCAAGATGACCGTGTACCGCGGATCAAACCCCGGCGAGCTGACCGCGTTCACCGCCTGTTCGGTTCCCGACACCCATCGGGACCACGGTACGAACCACACTGTTTCATGAGGAAACGCTGTCCGGGAGATGCGGTGCTGGATCATCGAATGTGTCGGTACGGTGATGGCGTGTGACAGCCAGGGGGGTTTCACCGGCTGCCACCACATGACCGATTCCACGTTGGCCAGCTCGAGGATCGGGCCAACCATCTCCAGCGGCATGGCTGCCACTCTCCCGTTGAGGGCAGCGTACCTGGCACTCGCGAGTCCAGGGTCGTCATGGTGGAAGACTGTGGGGATTCCGTAACTGGCCGCCAGATAGTTCGATACAGACGACAGGTTCGCCACAGTGCTCCCCCAGGCCCGGTTTGCCGGAACACGCAGCCCCTGGGGTACGGGATCAGCCGTCCGGAAGAAACGACCAGATCGTGTCAGGGTCCTGGCCATCTTCGCGGCCGGAGGGAGCTGTTCCAGTATCCACCGTGGTGCCAGAGGGACAAACCCAGTTGCCGCCGTCAGGAGATCCGACGCCACCAGGACAGTCATGGCGGGAACGACCAGACGCCTGAAGGGCAAGACCAGAACGAGGGTCATCAGGAGAGAAACCACCAGGGAGTGGCCGAGAGCGTTGGCAACACCGGCCTCCATTCCAGGTGCGGTACCCCCGAAAAAGGATTCCAGCCATCGCCTGCCCGCCGTGTGCCACGGCCCCAGCCATGCCCACGCCACAAGCAGAAGGGCCGAGGCAGCGGCTGCCAGCCGGAAGAGGAAAACCCGAACCGTGCCGTCTCTCGTTGCCTCCAGGCCAAACGCCGCCAGCACGGCCAGGGGAAGTGCCGCGAGGGCCGTGGCCTTGATGGGGAACCGGACGGGGATGACCTGGGAAAGATTCTCAGCGAGCCAGTGGAGGAGGGGATTGTACCGGCCCAGGGCGAGCACGCCTCCAAGGAACGCCATCACGGCCAGGCCATGACGGAAGTGCCGGTGCCTGTCCCCCAGCACCCCTGTAGCGGCAAGAAGGAGCACGGAGATCCCGAGGTACAGCGTCACGAAGTAGGGAACACCATTGTCCACAAGATGCTCACCCCAGTAACGCCCCGTCAGCTCCGGAATATCAATGGAACCCAGGCACCCCGGAACCACCGTTTCCACCAGCCGGAACGGATGCAACGACCAGAACAGGATCGAGGAAGCACCCAGCGAACCGGCCCGGGCCGAGCGGAGCACCATGGCCGCCATGGGGATAACCTGGAACGCCATGAGCAACGGCGCCACCACAAGGGCCGACAGAGACCGGCGCATGAGAATCCACCGGTTATCCGGACTGGCACCAACCACCACCCAGAAGACGACCAGGACTCCGGTCAAGACAACAATCTCGAAGCCACCCGTCAGCCACTGGAGGCACGAGACCATCACCAGAGCAATCCACCACCTTCCCCTTCGCCCATCCCTGGTCAGGCCTTCAACGGTCAGGACGATCCATGGCATCCAGTGGAAGGCGAAAAAACGTCCCATGTGATTGGACAGAGAGATCGAGAGGCCACCCAGCGACCAGGCAAAGGCTGCGAGAGCGGCGGGCCACGGTCCCGGACCCAGGTATCGGACCAGGAGGTAGACACCCAGTGCCCCGACAAGAAAATGGAGGACAATCTCCAGATTCAGCCCGGTCACTGCGGAGAAGAAGCGGTAGAGGATGCGCGACGGGTAGAGCACAAAACGGTTGGGATTGCCGAGCAGCGGCTGTCCTCCGTTGAGCAGCGGGTCCCACAGCAGTGGCCGGTCCGGCAGGATCTCACCTGAAAGCAATCGTGCGGTTCCCGCGTGCTGCAAGTACAGGTCGCGATAGAAAAGTGTGGACCGCCCTCCGATCACGGGCCAGAGCCAGAGGACGATGGTCAGCAGGACGAGGACGACAGGGTATTCTCGCCGCCAGATGGAGAGACCGGAGGAGCGTCGGGGCTTCATTTCCAGGGGTCATGGTATCAGGGTAGATCTTCGCTTCACCCCAGGTTCGGGTCATCGTGTTGGTCCGCCGCCTTCGGGCCGGGACCCATGGGGCGCGGGCTTCAGCCCGCATTCCCCTGGGTCGCAGGAGGATGGCGACGGATGATGATCCCTGCGGACTGAAGCTCGTACTCCCAGGCTCATCACCAGTTGTATGGTGGACACGGCCACCGGTTTTGATCGGATACTCCGGGAGGAGGTCCATGGCCGGTGGTGGATTCCGGCGGGGATGCCGGGATGAGCGGGGACACACGCAGCGGCTGAGGAAGAGGTTCTCTCTCTGGCCGATCCGGTTCTCATGGCTCGATCACCCCGATCTCCGGGCTCCACGGCCAGAGATCCAACGTGGACCGGCCCTCGTCGCTCTCCGAGACGCCCGCTCTCAGCGACCCGAGGTGATCCCGAACCGGCGTGTGGCACGTCGTCGCTCCTCCGTCCCCGTACTCCACCCGCACCCGCTCCTCTCCACCCGGATACACTCGGTCCGACAGACGGAACCATCCTGTTCCGAATGTCCACGAGAGGTCCGTCACCACCCGCCTTCCCTCGTCCAGCAGGGCGCACACGGCCTCGCCCGGTGTGTTCCCCGCGAAACCGGCAGGACGCCACCCGCTCATTCCCGTGGTCGTGGGCGAGGCAGTGGTACGTCTCCACGCCCTCGCTCCAGGCCTCCAGCACACGTTCCTCCGCATCCCTCCGGTTCCACCGGGTCCTGCCGTCACGGTATAGCCGGGGAAGGTTGCCGGGTTTCTTGTACACCGGTGAGCCCCTGTCCCCGCCGCGGTGCCCGGGGCCGGAACCGGGAGGTCAGCGCGCCTCAACGCCGGTCGGGCGGGTCCAGCGGTCCGGGGACCATGGTGAGGCTGGACTCCCTGAAGGCGAAGCCATGGTTCTCCAGCTCGTCCAGCACGGGCTCGGCGATCTCGGGGAGCACCGGGATCTGGACCCCCGTGGCGGTCACCTTCCCGGAGACGATCCGGTCGGTGGCGATGGCCGCGGGGAGGCCCACGGTCTGCGCCATGGCCTGGTCGCCCCAGGGGTCGCCGGTGGCCACGAGCCGGGAGGTCAGGATCTGGGTGCTGCCGTCGGGGAAGGCGGCGGTCAGGGTGTGCTTGAGCACCACGAGGTCGCGTTCCCCACGCTGGTAGAACATGAGCTTCTGGAGCCGCTCGGCCAGGAGGTCGAGGGGCGCCGCGGAGCGGCCGCCGATGGGACGGTCGGAGAGCAGCCCCGCCCACTCGAGCCGGGCGATCACCTGGGTGTCGGGGTCCACGCCGAGGATCCGGGCCACGCGCTCCGCGGCGGCACCGGTCCCCCCCCGGTCGGCCGCGGAGGCCAGGTCGGCCCAGGTGGTTCCCTGCGGCAAGGACCGTTCCTCGAGGTCCAGGAGCCCCAGGTCGGCCACGGCCTTCAGGGTCTCGCACCAGCCGGGGTAGCGGATGGTCCCCCGGAAGAATCCCTCCGCACCCTCGAGACGGTAGGGCTCCACGTAGGCGGTGGCGTCGCGGTTGGGGTAGACCTCGAAGGTGCCGAGCTCCTCCACCTCGTACCGCCACCGGTGCTCGAAGAGCTCGGGGCCCGAGATCTCCACGGTGGTCCCGCCCCGTACGAAGCGCGCCGGCTGGAGCCCCGCCAGCAGGACGCCCCGCGGGTGCCAGGAGAACTTGTAGCCCCAGGGGTTGGTGTTGGCGTCGGGTGCCGGCAGCCCCCCGCAGCAGCTCATGAAGCGCTCCACGGTGCCGCCCGCGGCGCGCACCCGCCGGATCATGCGCACGGCGGACATGTGGTCGATGCCGGGGTCCAGGCCCACCTCGTTGAGCAGGAGCACGCCGTTGCGGTGGGCCTCCTCATCCAGCTCCAGCATCTCGGGCGGCGTGTAGGAGGTGTTGACGAAGGGCCGGCGCTCGGCCACGCAGAGCCGGGCCACGCCGGTGTTGAGTGCCGACGGCAGCAGGCCCACCACCGCATCGGCCTCCAGGACCAGGGGGCGCAGCACGGCGGCGTCCGTGGCGTCCACCCTGAGGAAGGCCCCACGGGGGTGGGACTCCAGCAGCCGCTCCACACCGGGGCTCGCCTGGAGGGAGGCCGCCACCACCCGGGCGTCGCCGCGGGCGAGGAGGTAGCGCAGGAGGGGCCGGGCCACGCGGCCCGCGCCCAGAACCAGGATGTTGTTCATGGTCCACCCGCCTTTCCGAACCGTGCCAGCGGCTCCTCGAGGTGGAGGTAGGCCGGGGTCAGCTCCCCCCGGTGGACGATCACCGCACGCAGGATCTCCCCGGGCAGGTCCAGCCCCTCGAGGGGCGCCGTCCAGTCGCACCGGGCCACCGCGGGCAGGAATCGCACCAGCTGGTCGCCGAAGTGGCGCGTGGCCTCGGCGGGCAGCTCGCAGGGGAGGTTGTCCACGGCGAGGATCACCACCCCCCGGCCCTCCACGCCGTCCGGGGCCTCGCCCGTGAGGGGATCGTAGGTGAAGACCGGGTTCCCGGGGTCCGTGGCGCGGACGGTGGCCTCGATGGAGCCGTTCACGTCACAGGTGATGTCGGCGATCACGCGGAGCCGGGGCTGTCCCCCGGCGACCAGGGCACGGAGGTGCTCCCGGGTCACGAGCCGCGGCTGGCCCGGCTCCCAGTAGACGGCGTTGAACAGCAGGGTGAGGTGGGGCAGCCAGCGGTCCATGATGGAGCGGTAGCGCTCCGGGTGGGCCTCGAGCTCCCCGGGATCGAAGCCCCCGTCGGCCCGCGCCAGCCGGTGCGGCCTCCTGAAGGTCACGGCATAGACGAGATTGCGGGGCCGGTCCCCGTCCGCGGAGAGCTCCTCGAGCTCCTCGGGCTCCACCCGCTCCAGCGGCAGGCGGGAGATCACCTCCCAGACGCCCTGGGCGACGCTTCCACCGCCCATCACCCCGAGCACCAGGGGGGCCAGGCCCTCCGGCAGCCCGAAGCGCCGGATCCGGTTGCCGATCTCGGTCAGGTGCCGGAGCGCCTCGTCCAGGTTGGAGTAGGCGAAGGCCCGTCTGACGTCGGACAGCGGGGTGTGGATCCCCTCGCCCGCCAGGCGCTGGCCCAGGGCCCACAGCCCGTCGATGGCCCCGGCGTAGCCCGCGTGGCGGCTGAAGAAGATGAGCCTCCGGCCCTGGGCGTCGGTCACCCTCTCGTAGTCCACGAGCGTGTTGCCCAGCTCCAGGTGGCGGGCGAGGGCGGGCATGTTCTCGGGCTGGCCCTTGATCACGTGGGCGAAGTAGAGGTAGGTCCTCCCGGCCAGCAGCGCGCCGACCGGGATCTCCTTGACGCCGAGGATCACGGAGCACTCCGAGAGGTCCCGGGCCGGCTCGGCGCCCGCCGCCACGTACTCTTCCAGGGGAAAGACCCGGAGTGGCGAGGGCTCGATGAGGACCCTCACGCCGTGAGCCGCCACGAGCTGGGACACGTGACCCGGAGCCAGCGGCGCGCGGCGTTCCCACCGGTTCTTGGTCTCGGCACGGATACCCAGGACGTTCCGGACCATGGGACACCTCCCGCGGAGAGTATACGGAGGAGAGGGGGAGAACGGGAGTGGGGACGGGAGGCGCAGGGGAGCGGGGTCACGGGCACGGTCATGGACACGGACACGGACACGGACACGGACACGGTCATGGTCACGGACAGGGACACGGACAGGGACACGGACATGGTCACGGACAGGGACACGGACAGGGACACGGTCATGATCACGGACAGGGACCGCGACGGGGACGGGGGGTGCGGGT
>JAMOWA010000041.1 GCA_027061805.1 Thermoanaerobaculia bacterium
CCCCGCCCACCCGGGAGAAGAGAACCACGGATTCTGAGGATTGAATGGATTCGGAGAGGAACCCTCGGAGTGTCGGCGCGTCCTTCAGGGCGCGCCCCCTGGCTTCTCGTACGAGGTGTGACGCCCGCCCGTGCAGGGAGCGCCGCATCGGCCTTCGCCGAGGGGAGGCCGTGGCGGGGAGCGCCGCTCGAAAGTCGCGGCCTCGTGCCCCGGGCGAGCGGAGGAGAGGGCGTTCCCAGGGAGGGTGTCGCCCGGGTTCTCCCGAGGCACGATGCCGGCCTGGAGGCCGGCGCTCCCCGTGGGGACCTTCTCTCCCCGGATGCCTGAAGGCGTCCCCCGTCCGGCGCCACTGCGTCCGCCAGATGGACCTCTCGCTTCGTCTCTTCACCCTTCACCTCCCCGCACAGGCGGGTGACGATCGCTCCTCCCATGGGGTCGGGACCCGTATCGAGCAGCTCGGAAGCGCCTCATTCGTTTCACGTCTGACGTTTCACGTGAGCTACCTGCAACACTCTCTGAAGGTCATATTCGATCGGTCTGGTGTCGAGTCAAACGAAATTCCGAGTTTTTCCTGTCTTCTTACTCATCCATCAAATCCGCGTAATCCGTGGTTCATTCTCCCGGGTGGGCGGGGGCCGATGCCGTGGGAATCCTCCTCGATTCAGGACTCTTGCAACAAGCTCACGTTTCACGATCCGGTCGGGTGGGCGGCCGCCGCACTGCTCCCCTGCTCCCCTGCTCCCCTGCTCCCGCGCTATGATCTCCCGATGCAGGACCTCCGCTCCCGCCGTGCCGACCTGATCCTCCTCGTGGTGACGGGGGCGCTCCACCTCGTGTTCGAGAACGTGCTCCACCGGAAGGGCGCGTTCCTGGCCGCCGCCGCCGTGGTGTGGACGGTCTGGCTCGTGCGGAGATTCCGGGAGGAGCCGGACCTGCTGCGCTCCTGGGGGCTGGGCTCCGCCGCCTTCCGCCCCGCATTCCTCCTCGGCATGGCGGTGACCCTGCCGGCCGCCGCCGCGCTCTGGTTCATCGGAAGGCTCCTGGGGAACATGCCGCCACCGGAGGGCTTCCTGGCCGTCCTGGCCGTCTATCCGCTCTGGGCGCTGATCCAGCAGGTGGCCCTCAACGGCATCCTGGCCCGGGGCCTCGCGACGTGGCTCCCCCGTCCCGCCGTGCCCGCGGCGGCGGCCCTCCTCTTCTCCCTCGCCCACACCCCGGACCTCCTCCTCATGGGGCTGACGTTCCTGGGCGGGTTCATCTGGGTCTCCATCTACCTCCGCTGGCCGAACATCTGGGGCCTCGTGCCCTGCCACGCCATCCTGGGCACCGTGGCCTACTACGCCATCCTCGGCCGGGACCCCTGGCAGGAGCTCCTCGCGCCCCTCCTCGGCCACCTTGCCGGTCTTCTTTGAGCGCCCCGGCCAGCCGGTGGCGAAGGTGAAGAGTGAAGCCCGCTCGCCCAGGCGCGGAGGGGCAAACGCTCCCAAGACTGATCCCTCCCCGTCCTAATCCCACTAATCCTCGAATCCATGGTTCTCCCCTCCCGGGCGGGAGGGCGGGTCCTTCGTTCCACCTTTCACGTTTCACGATCCCGGCCGGGCGGGTGGGGGCCGCCGCACCTCGCACAGCCGGGTGAATCCGGGGCCCGGCGCCCCGCAGGTTGTCGCGGGTGGTGGGGGTTGCTAGGATGCCTCAATCCGGATGACAGCACCGTGGGCGCCGGCCTCGACCCTGCCGTCCGGAAATGGTTTTCTGGAAGGCAGACATGCTGTACCACCGTTCCGTCCTGTCGCTCTCGATCCTCCTGCTCCTGGCTGCCGCTCCCGCCACGGGAAGCGAGCCCGCTGCCCGCCCCGGCACCCGGCCCATGACGGCCCTCGACCGCGACGGCGACGGCCGGACCGGCGAGTCCTGGGCCATCCGCAACCGGTACCGCGTGGAGGCCCTGATGCGCGGCCTCGTGGGTGACCCGGTGGAGGCCCGGGAGCTCCTCCGCCGCGCGAAGGTGGCCTACGGGCGGCACCTGGAGCGCGGCCCGGAGGTGCGGGCCGCAGGCATCGGCGGGGGCTCCTGGATCAGCCTCGGGCCCAACAACGGCGCGGGCCGCTTCACCTCCATCTCCCCCCACCCCACCATCGCGGGCACGCTTCTCGCCGGTGCGGCCGGCGGCGGCGTGTGGCGGACGCGGGACTCGGGCATCACCTGGGAGCCGCTCACCGACGGCATCCCCAACCTCTCGGTGGGGGTCGTGGCCTACGCCCCCTCCGACCCGAACGTGGTCTACCTGGGCACCGGCGAGGGCGGATACGCCATCGACTTCATCCCGGGCATCGGCCTGCTCCGCTCCGAGGACGGCGGCGAGACCTGGATCCTGCCCGACGAGGTGGTGGCCACCCAGTTCTACGACCTGGACGTGGATCCCCGCGATCCGGACACGCTGCTGGCCGCCACCAACGCGGGCCTGCTCCACTCGGACACGGGCGGCGCCACCTGGACCACCGTGGTCCCGGGCGTGGTCACCGGCGTGGTCCGCTCTCCGGAGCTGCCGGACACCCTCTGGGCCGCGGTGTGGTGCCAGGGTGACAGCTGCCCCGAGGGCACCGACCGCGTGATGCGCTCCCGGGACGGCGGCCTCAGCTGGGCACCGGCCGCACGCGGACTGCCCGCGCCCCTGGACAGCTGGGCGCTCAACAGGATGGCCATCGCCGTGGCGCCCTCCCGCTCCAGCACCCTCGTGGTGGCCTTCAACGACGAGCCTGCCGACCCGGACGACGACCCGCCCGTGCGCATCTTCACCACGAGCACCGGCGGCAACAGATGGACCCAGGTGACCAAGTCCCCGCCGCCCTACCTGGGCGGCCAGGGGTGGTACGACAACACCATCACCTTCAGCCCGGACGACCCGAACCACATCGTGACGGGCGGGGTGTACTACGCCCTCACCACGGACAGGGGCTCCTCGTGGATCGCCATGAACCCCTACGCCGGCGGCCGGAACCTCCCCCACGTGGACGCCCACGACTTCGCCTGGCAGAACGGCACCCTGTGGGTGGCCTGTGACGGCGGCATCTGGAAGTCCAACGACGGCGGCTCCACCTGGATCGACTGCAACTCCGGCCTCATCACGCGCCAGTACTACAGCGTGGCCGTGGACCCCGCCAACCGCGAGATCGTGCTGGCCGGTGCCCAGGACAACGGCACCAACATGCGGCGGGAGATCGGCGACAACAGCTGGGACCACGTGATCGGCGGCGACGGCTTCGAGTGCGCCATCAACCCCCTGATCCCCGGCTTCAGGTACGGCTCCATCTACAGCACCATCGTCTACAGGGCGCTGCCCGGCGAGGCCTTCCGCGACATCTCGCCCCCCTACGACCCCTCCACGGAGAACGCGCCGTTCATCACGCCCATCACGCTCCACCCCGCCATGCCGTGGGTGGTGTTCACGGGCACCTCCATCGTGTGGCGCTCGCCCGACGCCGGGAACTCCTGGGCCGCCCTTCCCACCGACGTCCCCGGTGACGAGTGGAACTCGAGCTCCATCTGGAGCATCGCCGCCACCGCGGCGGACCCCGACGTGCTGATGGTGGCCAAGAGCCGGGACCTCTACCGCTCCACCGACGGAGGCCGGACCTGGACCGTCACCCACTTCGGTGAGGGCAATCTTCCCAATCGCCGCATCCTCAACGTGGAGATCTCGCCCTTCGACGCGGACACCGCGCTGGCCTGCCTGGCCTCCCTGAGCGGCGACAGCCTGTGGCGCACCACGGACGGAGGCGCCACCTGGCACCGGGCCACCACCGGCCTGGCCGGCTTCAGCGTGCAGGTGGCCCGCTGGGACCCCACCGACCCCTCGGTGGTCCACGCCGGCACCGACGTGGGGCTCTACCGCTCCACGGACGGCGGCCTGAGCTGGGCCCGCTTCGGCGACGGCCTGCCCAACGCCTCCATCCACGAGATCCGCGCCACCTCCGACGGCTCCATGCTCCGCGTTGCGACCCACGGCCGGGGCATCTGGGAGCTGGACCTCGATCTGCCCGAGAACACCCGGCCCGTGGTGACCGTCTCCGCCATCGGCGACCCCGTGGAGGCCACCGTGGGCGACGCCGTGACCTTCACCGGCACCGCCACCGACGCCGACGGCGACGCCATGACGGGGTACTGGATCTTCACCGACAGCTGGGAGACGGCGGCGGGCGGCAGCGGCACCGGCTCGCTGGAGTCGAGTACCCTCCACGCCTTCGAGATGGGGGGCGACTTCCACGCAGCCTTCCGCGTCCGCGACGCCAGGGGCGGCCTGGACGTGGCCACCCTGCCCGTGGTGGTGACCGACCCCGCCGACGAGTGTTCCACGCCGCGGGTGATCCCCGGGGACGGACCCTTCCCGCTCACCATCCGCTCCAGCAACGGCAACGCCAGGATGCAGGACTCGGACCCGGTCCCCTCCTGCATCCCCGAGGGCGACGCCTGGTCGGGCAAGTGGGGCTCGCTCTGGTTCGAGTTCACGCCCGAGACCACCGACACCTGGACCCTCTCCACCTGCGGCGCCGACGCCGACACCGCGGTCACCGTCTGGACGGGCACGGCCTGCGGCGAGTACACGCCGGTGGCCGGGGGGTGCAGCTACAGGGACGAGGTGCAATGCGGCGGGCACGGCTCGAACGTGGAGGTGGAGCTTGCGGCGGGGACCACCTACCGCATCATGGTGTCCTCCTACGACAAGAGCTCCCGGGGCCGCTTCGACCTCACCGTGACCTGCGCGGGCTGCGAGCCGGAGCGCCGCGGCGTGGTGCGGCGGCCCACCTTCCGCGGGGTCCCGGAACATAGCGCCAGCCCCTCCGCACGGGGGGAGCGGCCGGTCGAGTGACGGAGGGCCGGGGGGCTCAACGCCCCCCGGCGTACCGGCTCCAGACGAAGCGCAGCGGCCAGGCGGCGGCCTCGCCCGCGTAGTCCACGCCCACCCGGGGCGTACGGAGCACCTCCCCCTCCGCCACCCGGAGGCCGTCGTCCACGATCCAGAGCCCGGACTCCGGCGTGCACAGGTCCGCCCCGTCGTCGTCCCGGGTGATGGCCAGCGCCTGGCAGAGCTTCCCCGGACCGTCGGCCAGGGAACGCCGCCGACCCCCGCGCCGGCGCAGCATGAGCTCCTCCCCCGCCACGGCCACCCCGCCCCGCACCAGCACCGCCTCGGGGTGCCCGTCCCCCACCGTCACCACGTTGAGGCAGTGGTGCATCCCGTAGATCAGGTACACGTAGGCATGCCCCGCCTCCCCCCACATGGTGGCCGTGCGCTCCGTGCGGCGCCCCCCGAAGGTGTGGCAGGCCGCGTCCTCCACGCCCAGGTAGGCCTCCACCTCGGTCAGCCGCAGCGCCGCGAGGCCCTCCGGCGTCCTGCGCAGCAGCAGCCTGCCCAGCAGCTCACGGGCCACCTCCACCGTGGGGCGCTGGTAGAATCCGCGGGTCAGCGGCTCGAGGCGCTCGAGGCCGCCGGCGGAGAGGGGTTGATCCATGGCTTCCATCATCTGCGTCACCGGGGGTGCCGGCTTCATCGGGTCCCACGTGGCGGACGCCCTCGTCGAGGCCGGCAACAGGGTGATCATACTCGACGACCTGTCCTCCGGGCGCCGCGAGAACGTGCACCCCGAGGCCGAGCTCCACGTGCTGGACATCCGCAGCCCCGAGGCCGCCGACCTCCTCCGGAACTCCGGCGTGGAGATTCTGGTCCACCACGCGGCCCAGATGGACGTGCGCCGCTCCGTGGCCGACCCCCGCTTCGACGCCGACGTCAACATCGGCGGCCTCATCAACCTGCTGGAGGCCGGCCGGCAGGGCGCCCTCCGCCAGGTGGTCTTCGCCTCCACCGGCGGCGCCATCTACGGCGAGCAGGACGTGCACCCCGCCGACGAGGAGCACCCCCAGCGCCCCGTCTCCCCCTACGGCGTCTCCAAGCTCGCGGGCGAGCGCTACCTCTACTTCTACCACCACGAGTACGGACTGGACGTCACCTGCCTGCGCTACGCCAACGTCTACGGCCCCCGCCAGAACCCCCACGGAGAGGCCGGCGTGGTGGCCATCTTCCTGGACCGCCTGCTCAGGGGCGAGCAGCCCACCATCCACGGCGACGGCCTCCAGACCCGCGACTACGTCTACGTGGGCGACGTGGTGGCCGCCAACCTCGCCGCCGTGGGCCTGGATGGCTTCCGGATCTACAACGTGGGCACCGGCATCGAGACCGACGTGAACACCCTCTACGAGGGACTCCGGAAGGCCCTGGGCAGCCCCATCCGCGCCGTGCATGGCCCCGCCAAGCCCGGCGAGCAGCGCCGCAGCTCCATCACCGCGGCGAAGCTCGAGCGCGAGCTGGGCGTCCGCATCGCCACGCCGCTTGAGGAGGGCTTCCGCATCACCGCGGAGTGGTTCGCGGAGCGCGCCCGGGCGAAGAAGTGAAGCGTGATGGGTGAAGCCGGTCCATTCGGGAGGTGCGATGCCCGCCCGCCCGGCCGTTCGTGAAACGGGAAGCGTGAAACGAAGGACCCGCCCACCCTCCCGGATCTTCGGATTCACATGTTGCGAGGGACAAGGATGCGCTCGTCATCGTCAGGCCGGAAACCCTCATCCGCTGGCATCGTGACACCTTCAAGGCGATCTGGCGAAGAAAATCCCGGCGCGGCCGGGGCCGTCCTCCCCTCCCGCCAGACACCGTCGCCCGGATTCGCCGGATCGCCCGCCAGAACCTCCCGCTCGGCCAGGACAAGATCATGCAGCTGATCCGGGCCCAGATCGGCCACCGCCTCTCCGCCCGCACCGTCGCCAGGTACATCCGGGATCTGCTCCCACCTCACAACCCGGCCGGCCGTGGCGATCAGCGCTGGGCCACCTTCGTCAGAAACCACGCCAGGGCCATCGTCGCCATGGACTTCCTCACCGTCGTCTCGGCCACCTTCCGGACGTACTACGTCCTCGTCATCATGGAGATCGGCAGCCGCAGGTCCTCCACACCAACGTCACCGCCAACCCCACCGCAGACTGGATCTGCCAGCAGCTCCGAGAGGCCATCCCCTGCGACCACGCCTGCCGCTTCCTCATCCACGACCGCGCCGCCAACTTCAACGGCCAGGTCGACGACACCATCAGGAGCCTCGGCATGCGACCGCTCAAGACCCCCTACCGCGCTCCAAAGGCCAACGCCCACTGCGAACGCCTCATCGGCACGATTCGCCGGGAATGCCTGGACCACCTCATCCCCCTCTCCCAGAACCACCTCCGCCGCATCCTCGACGAGTACGTCGCCTGGTACAACCACCACCGCCCACACGAGAGCCTCGGCCCCGGCATCCCCGACCCGGCCGAGGGACTCCCCGTCGAGCCCCACCCCGATCGCCACCGGCTCCCGGAGGGCATGAAGGTCGTCAGCACTCCCGTCCTCGGCGGCCTCTTCCACATCTCCAGGCTGGAAAAGGTGGCGTGACCCCTGCCGGGACGGCACGCTGGACAACCTGATCGGACGAGAGCCACGCGGTGGAGTTGTGCCCCGATGACCGGATGCCGGCACTCCTCGCGGGAAATCCGCGTCCGCTCCACTCTTCCCGGCCGCAACCGGCCCGATCATTCAGCCTCCGTCCCGTGGTCATCCGTCGTCTCCCGGCTCATCTTTCCCCTCTCGGACCCGCGGATCGATTTATTGCGGGGGACACCTCGGTCGGTGTCTCCCCGCCCTCCTGCGGCTCCTGGGTCCGCGGATTCATTTTTTGCGGAGGACAGACAACACTAATCAAACAACGTAAGACAGAGGCAACAAGGGCCACAATCCCAACACCAATCAAATACATAAGAACACAATCCACAATGAGGTATTGAACGTCGAGACGCCCATACTTCGTTCTGTATTCACCCGCCGGCATTGCTCCAATCAGAATGACCATAGGATATATCAATGCAAGCCCATAGACAAACAGTCTACCGTAACCGATCTGCGGACAATCACACCTACGTATATGAAAAACGCACGATACGTCGTGAGCAAACGTCGCCGCGCCTGCAGCTAGGAACACAATAAAGGGCACACGAATTCCCCAGAGCCCTCCAATAGGAGAAAGCAACAATCCACAAAGCGCTCCCCAAGCCCACCAAACAAATCTCTCTTTCATTCTTCCATCCATCAAGGCGTGGATCTTCTGGATCTCAAGGCGTAAATATAAGCCACTCGAGCGCCGTAGTCTGAAACCGTTGTCGCGTATAGTGAATTATACAAAGTAGCAACTACTCTTCGCCGCCCGTTACCAAAAAGAGTAGGATCAACATGTCCCTCGATACCGCGGAGAATGCGAGTGCCGGCTTCAACATTATAATTTGGATCTCCAAGATTCTTACGAGCGGAAGATCCTCCGAAATACTTCCCCCACACATGAACATTGACATTCATCGGTCTTATTGACACAGGTGGTATCGGCTTATATTTATCATACCACCCAGCATTTTCCTCTTTCAATACTATCGCCTCAATTAGCCTCTCATCTACTCCATACTTTCTAGCAGCTCGAACGATGAATGCTCTATATGCTCTAATCTTACTTTCCCCGAGGCCCTTTGAAATACCCCTTCTCTCAAACCATGTTGGAGATGTACTAGCGTTGGGATTCTCAGCTACCAGAAACACGCCGCCACCGCCACATATAACCATCGCGTACCGATCCTTCGGTACGTTTCCACACGGATCCGGGTCCCCCTCCTCCGATTGGCTACCCGGACTCAACTGCGTTCCAAACCACGTTCCTTTCCTGTTGTACTTACCACCCGGCGCGTAGTCCCAATCGTCTTTCAGCCCGTATGGATCCCACCTATTGGATGGCGAGTAGCGCAGGACCTGTTGAGGATTCGGCGAAGCCTCATACCCCACCGGATCCCTCTCCCCAAACACCCCGGCTTCTGGGAGGTACCACCTAGCTCGGTAGTCGTACACGACGGTCCACCGCGTTTTGGGGGTTAAGTGCCTTGTGACCCTGATGTTAGATTCGATCGGGATGGTCGAAAGCCCGGTAGCGAGTTTTCG
>JAMOWA010000042.1 GCA_027061805.1 Thermoanaerobaculia bacterium
TTGCTGTCTTCTTCCTGATCCGATCAATCCGTGGAATCCGTGGTCCATTTTCCCGGGTGTGTGGGGGCCGATGCGGCAAGAATCCTCCTCGATCCAGGACTCTTGCAACAGGCTCAGGCAGGAAGCGAGGAACACCGGGGTCCGTGACTGTGACCGTATCCCTGCCTGGATCAAGGTCGCGGTCCGTATCATGGAGGGAATCCCCCGGCCGTCGATCCTGCGAATGTCCGGGTGACAAGATCCACGGTGGGACGCCTCCACCACGCACCGGTGATGCCCGGGCGCCTCCATCTCCCACCCGAAGGGTTCGAGTGCCGCCCCCCGTTCCATGGCCCCCCAGCCGTGATCCGCCGTGATGTCCTCGTCGGTCTCCCCTACTCCCAGACCAGAGCCACACGCTGCACCACCACGTCCGCCCGGCGGGGCTTGACGGGGATCTCCTCGATGCGTCCCGCCTTCTCCTCGGATTCGGCAGCGATCCTCTCGATCTCCTCCACGAGCTCCTCCTCGAGCTCCTCGAGCTCCTCCTCCAGCCGGCGGATCTCGGAGACCGACTCCTCCACGGCCGCCTCGGCCCGCTGGCGCATGCGCCGCTTCGTGGCCGCGCTGCGGGTCTTCGAGCCCGCCCTCCGGGCCGCGCCGCGGAGACCCCCGGATCCCAGCAGCACCGACATGAGCCCGTCCACGATGCCCATCTTCTCCTCGGCCTTCCGGGCGTCGAGCTCCCGCCGGTCACGGGCCAGTTCCTCCCGCTCCCGTTCCAGGCGCCGGCGCAACGTCTCGATCCGCCGTTCGAACCGGGCCCTGACCCTGTCCTGTGCCGTGTCGTCGGCACGGTCCGCCACCTCCAGACAGCGCGCGAGGAACGCCTCGCGGTCCTCTCCGGGCTCCGCGGTGAGCTTGAGCGCCCTGTTGGCGAGCACCGGCACGGGGTTCCTGGCGCGCCACGCCGCCACGTCCCTCTCGGCCCGCTCCACCGACCGGGCCAGCCCCCGGGGCACCGAGGGCGGGAATGTCATGCCCTCCGGCGGCGTCTCCTGGAGGCCCGGCGGCTCCCCGAGGAGCTCCGCGCCGTCCCAGTCGGGCCGGCCCCCATCGTCGAACGGGATCCTCCAGCGCTCCTCCAGCTCCCTGCGAAGGTTGAGGCTGCGGCGCTCCACCGCCAGCGAGAGCTCGGCCAGGAGCCAGGGCCTCGCGGTCCCCGCACCCGGCGGCGCGAACAGCTGGCGCACCGCGGCGTCCAGGACGGGCGGGTGGTCCTGTGCGCCGGTTTCATCCCGACGGTCTTCGGCCGGCGGGCCTACCCGCTCCGGTGCAGGTCCCGTGGCGTCCCCCTCCCCCGATCCGGCCGCCACCGGTGCGAACCGCTCCACCAGGGGCCCCAGCTCGGCAGCCGCCACAGGCCCGCGCAGGTAGCTCATGGCCCAGCGGCTCGAGAAGACCCTGACCCGTTCCTTCGCCCGGACGTCGAAGAGCAGGAACTGGCGCTTGTCCAGGCCGGCCACGAGGTCGTCCGCATCGGTGCCGTCGTCCAGGGCCGTGAGACCGAGCCCCTCCAGGGCCCGCCCCCGGTCCCGATCCGTGATGAGCCGCCCGACGACCTTCACGCCGGCGTTGCCGAGGGCCTTGTAGTCCAGGTCCACGGGGTTCTGGGTGGCCAGCCATGCCCCCACCCCGAAGGCCCTGCCCTGCTTGAGCAGGGTCAGGAGGGGACGCTTGGTGGGAGGGTCGTGGGGGTGGGGAGGCAGGATCCCCTGCACCTCGTCCACGTAGAGCAGCGCGCGCAACGAGCCCGAGGCCGGCTGCCGCCGGGTCCACGCCATGAGCTCGGCGAACAGGAGGGTCAGGACGAAGAACCTCTGGGTATCGTCCAGGTGGGCCAGCGCCACGATGGTGGCCCGGGGTTCCCCCGGCGTGCCGAGAAGCCCGTCCATGTCCAGTGGAGCACCCTTCGTCCAGGCCCCGAAGGCCGGGCTCGCCAGGAGCGTGTTGAGGGCGAGAACCAGCTCCATGCGGTCCTTCCTGGGATACATGGTCTCCAGGGGCAGGACCCCGAGGCGCTCCATGGGCGGATCGGCCAGGGCGGCCAGGAGCCTCGCCAGGTCCACCCGCTCGCCGCGGCTCCAGAGCTCGAGGAGCACCGACGACAGCAGGACCATGTCGCGGTCCGTCAGGGGATCGCCCCCCCTGTCCACCAGCGAGAGGAGGGCGCCTGCGAGGCTCTGCACCCGTTCCCTGGTCCCGTCGGGATCGTCGCCCGGGCGCCACTCCCGGGGCGCCGAGAGGCTCGGCAGGACATCGAGCGGCGCCCCCGACTCCAGGCCGGGCGTCACGAGCTGCCATCGGACCCCGGAGGCCACCGCCCGGAGGTCCTCCGGCCCCAGGCCGGAACCCTCGAGGCCGCGGCGCCACAGCGAGGCCACATCGGCCGCACCCGTCTCAGGGTCCTCGCGGGCCAGGTCCGGCGGAAGCCACGGGCGGAAGTCCCCCGGCCGGAGATCCGGGAAGTTGAGCAGCAGGTCCAGCATGTCACCCTTGAGATCGATCACCAGCAGCGAGGTCCCCCGGCGGGCCAGCTCCTCCAGCACCACGATTCCCAGACCCGTCTTTCCCGAGCCTGTCATGCCGAGGCACACGGCATGGGTCGTGAGGTGATCGGGGTCCAGCGTGACCCTTCCGGCTTCACCGGAACCGATGTGGAGCTCGTTCGTCGTCATCGGATCCTCCATGGGGCCAGACTAGCAAACCACGGGGCGACATGGCCTCGTCCGTCCCGACAGGGCCGGATCCTGCATTCCGCGGACTCTGGCACACCTTGTTGCGATCTGGTACCATTCCGGAAACACATTTCAGAGGGTTCTGGAACAGCCCGATGAACGGGAGGAAATCGCATGGATCTGAATCTCGACGCACTTCTCGCTGCGGTGCAGGACACGGGGGTCTCGAGGCTCCAGGACACGTTCGGGCTGGATGCCGGGCAGGCCGCCGGTGCCGTGGAGGCCACCGTCGCCTCACTCGTGGGACAGGCCACCTCGAGCGCCGCCTCTCTTCCCGCACTGATGTCCTCCCTCGCCTCCGGTGGAGGTACCAACATCCTGGAAGGGCTCGCCGATCCCTCGGCCATGGTCTCCGCCGTGGTGGAAAGACTGGGTGTGAATTCCGAGATGGCCTCGGGAATCGTCCAGACCCTGCTCCCGGTCCTGCAGGAGGCGCTCGGCAAGCTCCTGTCCGGTGGGTCCGGCGTCTCCGGGATGCTCGGCGGACTGTTCGGCGACTGATCCCGGACGACCCGGGCTCTTGCACTGTCCGGAAAACAGACCACACAGACCCAAGGAGGATGAACTTGAGGCACGAAACACCGGTATCACGCTCCCGCAGGCGGCCATGGGGCCCTGCACTCATTGTCGCCCTGATGGCCGTACTGCTCACCATGAACCCACGTGTCATCATCGCCCAGGAGCAGCAGGAGGAGCCTCCCCCACCTCCCTGGTCCGGAAATCTCGGGCTCTCCTACCTCGCCACCGGCGGAAACTCGGACACGAGCTCCTTCGGTTTCGACGGCGAGGTCACGCGGATCCCCGATCCCTGGGGACTCGTGTTCACCGCCAATTACCTGAAGGCCAGCGACTCCGGGGAGACCACGGCCGAGCGGTACGGGCTCACCTTCCGTGGCACCCGCAAGATGAGCGAGCGGTGGGAGCTCTTCACCGGAGCCGGAGTCGGACGCGACCGGTTCGCCGGCTTCGATCTGAGAGCCCTTCTGGAGAGTGGGGCCTCCTACCACGTCCTCCTGGGACCGAAGACCTTCCTCCGCCTCGATGGAGGCCTGACCTGGACCAAGGAGGACCGGATCGGCGAGGAGGACCGGGACTACCTGGGAGCCTTGCTGGGGCTGGACTTCGCCTGGAAGCCCCGGAAAGGCACCGCGGTGACCCAGAAGCTGTCCTACTACCCGGATTTCGACCAGACCAGCAACTGGCGGGTCTGTTCGGAGACCGCCTTCCAGTCAGAGGTGGCCGGGCCGCTCGCCGTGAAGCTGAGCTACGAGGTCCGCTACCAGAACCTGCCGGTGCCGGGCTTCAAGAAGACCGACACCACGGCCAAGGCGTCGCTGGTCCTGAGCTTTTGACGACCGGATGAAGGAAAGGAAGGAAGACCATGGGACTGTTCGGATTTTTCGGCAACTCACTGAAGGACAAGGCAAGGAAGGCGCTGGACAGGGTGCGTGACGCCGTACGTGGCGTGACCGACCTCGACGCCACCGTGGAGGGCACGACGATCACGCTGTCGGGCACCGCCGAGAGCATGGAGGCCAAGACCCGGGCCATGGATGTCTTCTGCCAGCACGTGGGCGACGCCAACGTGATCAACACCATCCGCGTGAAGGAGGAGGCACGGCCCGCCGCTTCGGCACCACCTGTCACCGAGGCCCCGCGGGAGGCACCGGAGGTCACCGAGGTACGGATTCATGTGGTCGTCGCCGGGGACACCCTCGGCGCCATCGCCCAGAAGTATTACGGCAAGGCAAGCGCCTACATGAAGATCTTCGAGGCCAACCGGGACATCCTGGACAACCCCGACCTCATCAAGGTGGGCCAGAAGCTCCGGATCCCGGAGTAGTTCGCCACTCTTTCCAGAAAGGAGCATGACATGATCAAGGAGTTCAAGGAATTCGCCATGCGCGGCAACGTCATGGACATGGCCATCGGCATCGTCCTCGGCGCCGCCTTCGGCAAGATCGTCTCGTCGTTTGTCAAGGACATCCTGATGCCGCCCCTGGGGTACCTCATGGGCAACGTGGACTTCACCAACCTCTTCATCGATCTCTCGGGGAAGGGGTTCGCCACGCTCGAGGAGGCCCAGAAGGCGGGCGCCCCCACACTCAACTACGGCATGTTCCTCAACACCGTGGTGGACTTCGTCATCATCGCCTTCGCCATCTTCCTGGTGGTACGGCAGATGAACCGCCTCAAGAAGGCCGAGGAGCCGGCCCCCTCCGAACCCACCACGAAGCCCTGCCCCTACTGCCTCTCGGAGATCCCTCTCGAGGCCACGCGCTGCCCGCACTGCACCTCGCAGCTCGAGGCCGCCTGATTCCGCAGCCGGAACCGGCGGTGGATGGCCTGGCAGGCCATCCGCCGCCTCTGCCTCTCCTCCGCCACCGGTTCCTCCCGAGATCTCCGCACGTGCCAGGCGTTGACGCCGGGCGGCCGAGGCTCCATCATCGCCCGGTGCACCGCAGATACCCCCTCGCCGCGGCGGGCCTCGCACTCCTCTGGATCGCAGCAGCCCTTTCTGCCTCCCGGCCCCTCCTCCTCGTGACCACCGTGATGAGCCTCCTGGCCCCTGCCCTCCCCGCGCTGCACCGCAGGAACCCGGCCCGGCGCAGATTTCTCGTCACCGGCCTCGTCCTCCTGGGGAGTCTCCTCGGTGGTTTCCTGGGCTTCCTGATGTGGGGTCCGGCTTCCGGAGGTGGGGCCCTGACGGCAATGGCGGTCCTGGTCGCCACGGCCGGCGTCACGGCACCCCTGATCTACGCGATGACCTTCGGCGACGGAGCAGGGTCATGACCGTGGGGCCGCTCGTCGCGGCAGTGGCGGCCTGCATCCTCCTGGCGGCGTGGGGCTGGACCCGGACCCGGGACGACGAGGGGTTCTTCGCCGCATCCCGCTCCGCAGGCCCGGTGCTGGCAGGGCTCGGGGGCACGGCGGCAGGGCTCTCCGCCTTTGTCTTCGTGGGCGGACCGGGGCTCATGGCCTCGCTGGGCATCGCCAGCCTGTGGATCGTCCTTTCCGCCCCCATCACGGGAGCGCTCCAGTGCTGGGCCGTGGGTGAGCCCCTGACGCGCCTCGCCCGGACACACGGTTGCCTCACCATACCGGGCGTGGTGGCCTCCCGGTTCGGGGAGGGGGCCCCCAGGGCCCTGGCCGCCCTGGCCATCGTCGCCGGCGGCGTGGCCACCCTCGCCGTCCAGGTCAAGGGCATCGCCATCCTGGGAGGGGTCCTCACCGGACGACCGGGCTGGGTCTCCGCCGTGGTGCTGGTGGCACTCACGGCAACCTACACCGCCGCAGGCGGCATGCGTTCCGGGCTGCTGGCGGAGGCCTTCCAGGGTCTGCTCATGGGCTCTGCCGCCCTCCTTCTTGCGGGGGTGGCCCTGGGAAGGGCGGGAGGGCCGCAGGCCGCTCTGGCCACGGTGGCCACACTTCGTACCGAGCTGCTGGATCCCTTCAATGGCATCGGGGTCGCGGGCGCTGTGGGCTGGCTGCTGCTCTTCGGTCTCGGCACCTGTGCTCAGCCCCACTACCTCCAGAAGTTCCTGCTCCTGCGGGGTCCGGACTCCCTGCGGTGGATGCCGGCGGTCATGACCGTGGCCCTCCTGGCAGTGCTCACCGTCTGGTTCGGCGTGGGCCTTGGGGCGACGGCGCTCTGGCTCGACGGCGGCCTGAACGCGTCGGTTCCTGACGAGGTGGCCCCCGCCCTGCTCCGGACTCTCCCTCCGGCACTGATGGCCCTGGCAGCGGCGGCCATCGGGGCGGCGGTCATGTCCACGGCCACCTCGCTGCTGAACCTGGTGGCCGCGGCCCTGACCCGGGACCTTCCCCGTGCCATGGGACGGGGGGAGGCATCCGGCCTCCTGGCTCCGAGGCTCGCAACCGTGGGTACCGCGCTCGCGGCGCTCGGCCTGGGTCTGTCTTCGAACCGTCCCCTCGCGCTTCTGGGCGTGCTGGGCTGGGGAATGTTCACGGCGGCGCTGCTGCCCGTGATCGTCCTGGGGCTCAACTGGGAGGGGGCCACCGGGACCGGCGCCGTGGCGGCCATGCTCGTGGGGCCCGCCGTCCAGGTCGCCCTGGAGCTCGGGAGCCGTGGATCGGCCCTCCGGGCACTGGAGCCCGGCCTCGCCGGTGCCGCCATGGGGACCCTCGCCCTGGTGGGCCTCTCCCTCGCCCGCCCGGGCCGGTCCTCCGTGACTCCAGTGGAGGTGGAACCATGAAACCGTGGACCGGGGTCCAGATCCGGGAGCTCGTGGCCAGGATGGAGACCGCCAGGGCCGGCTGGCGCCCCACCACTCTCACCGAGGTGGAGCGGAGCTCCAGGTCGCCGTTCCGCCTGTTGATCTCCTGCGTCATCTCCCTGCGGACCAGGGACCAGGTGACCCACGAGGCCTCCAAACGGCTCTACGCCCTGGCGGACACCCCCGGGGGCATCGCCTCCCTGGACGAGAGCGTGATCGCGCAGGCGATCTACCCTGCCGGCTTCCACAACACCAAGGCCCGGCAGATCCGCGAGATCTGCCGGATCCTCGAGGAGGAGCACGGGGGGGCCGTTCCCCCCTCCGAGGAGGCCCTCCTCCGCCTGCCCGGGGTGGGACGCAAGACAGCCAACCTGGTCCTCGGCCTGGGTTTCGGCATTCCGGCCATCTGCGTGGACACCCACGTCCACCGCATCTCGAACCGCCTCGGACTCGTGGACACGAGGACGCCCGAGGCCACCGAGCGCGCCCTGCAGCAGGTCCTCCCCACGGACCTCTGGGTCCCCGTCAACGACCTCATGGTGACCTTCGGCCAGAACCAGTGCCACCCCACCTCGCCGCGCTGCTCCACCTGTACCCTGGCGGACCTGTGCCCGCGGATCGGCGTCACCAGGAACCGTTGAGGAGAGGTCCCACCAGGCGTCGCGCCGACCGGTGGCTTCAGTTGGCCTGGCGCTGCTGCTGGAGCCCGGCCACCCGCTGGAGCACGTCCCGGTAACCGGGATCCAGGGTGGCGACCTTGCCGAAGGCCTCGGAGGCCCCGTTCTGATCGCCGGAGGCCTCCAGTGCCGAGGCCAGGTCGTAGAGGATGGCCAGGCGGGCCTCCGTGGAAAGGTTCTCGATCTCCAGGGCCTTCCGGTACCAGGAGACGGCCTCCTCGTGCAGGCCCTGCTCCGTGTAGCACACCCCGATCATGGAGCAGGCCTCCAGCCGGAAGTCCGGATCCCTCGAGGCGATCTGGAATTCGCCGATGGCCTCGGCCAGCAGCCCCATCTCCTTGTAGGCGATCCCCAGGTTGAAGTGGGTGTCGGAGTCCTCCTCCGAGAGCTGCTCCGCCACGCCCCTCTGGAACTCCCGGAACACCTCCTCCAGGAGGGCCTCGTCCTTCCCCTGGCCCGTGGCCTCCTCGACCATGGCCTCCTCCTCGGCAAGCTCCTTCTCCAGCTCGCTGGCCAGGTCGATGTACTCCTCCTCCTCGGCGAAGAGCTTCTCCTCCGGTTCCACCTCCGGAGCCTCGGGCTCCACCAGGATGACACCCTTCTCCTTGAGCGTCAGGCGCCTCTGCGCCAGGTCGGGGTCCTCGGGGTAGGTGACCTCCAGGTCGGCGAGGATCCGTGCGGCATCCTCGTACAGCTCCTGCGCGATGAAGAAGTCGAGCTGTTCGAGCTCCGAGGAAGATGGTCCGCCGATGGTCTCCGTGATCTCCACGAGATCCGCGGCCTCCATCTCCATCGGAACCTCGGGTATCGTGGGTGACACCACCTCGTCGGTTTCCCGGACTCCGGCAGCCACCTCCTCGGCCACCGGCTCCGCGAGATGGTCCACGACCTCCGGAGCTCCGGTTTCCGTGGTGCTCTTCGGCATCTCCACGAGATCGCCGAGCTCGGAGAAGATGATCTCGTCCACCCCCGCGTCCCCGGACCTCGCCGTACCTCCGGGTTCCGGCCGGACCTGCCCCGGCTCCTCGAAGAGCAGCTCGCTCCCGGCGAGCTCTCCCGGGGTCTCCGGCTGTGGCACCTCCTCGAGCACGGGAAACTCGCCGGACTCCGCCAGCACCTCGTCCACGTCCAGGAGAAGAATCTCCTCCTCTCCAGCCTCCTCGGCGCCCCCCCCTGCCACCATCTCCCCGGCGCCCGGTGATACGAGCCCCCTGACCCATGCGGCCTTCCGCTCGTTGCCCGTGGCCTCGTAGTGCGCCAGCAACGGCTCCGCCACGGCCGCGGCCCTGCCGGCCTCGCCCTCCTCCTCGAGAATCTCCACCAGGCGCTCCCGGGCCTCGGCGAACTCGGGATGCGTCTCCAGGATCTCCTCCAGGTGGTGGACGGCCTTGTCCACGAGCCCGTACTTGGCAAAGACGTTGGCCTCGGTGAGTCGCTCCAGGGCCTCGGGAGGGGGCTCCCCCGGAATCGGGACACCGGCCGGAGGCATGGGAATCGCCGGGGATGGTGTCGCTCCCGGGGACCGCGGTGTCCCCTCCACCGGCCTGGCCGAGCTGAGCTCCAGGTGCCTCCGACGGAACAGGTCGTTCTCGGGATCGAGATCCACGAGCTCCATGTAGAGGCGCCGCGCGGCCTCCTCGTTTCCATCCCTGAAGTGCCGGTCCGCCAGCGCGCCCTTGATGGTGATGACCATCTCGTCATCTCCACTGGCCTCGAAGGCCCGCAGGGCCCGCGCCAGGATCTCCGGATCGTCGGGCAGCACCTCCAGGAGATCCCGGGAGATCGTCTGGGCCTCCCCCAGCTCGCCCCGGCGGAGCAGGTTGTCCAGCAACGGCAGGAGCACGCTCCGGGCCCTCTCCCCGTCTCCCGCCTTCAGGCAGGCCCGTCCCACGGCCAGCTGCAGCTCGGGGTTGTCCGGGTCGCCCCGCAGCAGCTCGAACGCCTCCTCGAGCGAGAGCTCGGCCGTGGGCCGGGACGGCATGACGGCCGGAGCGGTGGTCTCCCGGGAGGGCGTCGCGGCCCCGGCAGGGGCAGCTCCACCCGCCATCTCCCGCTGCAGGGCCGTGAGGGCCGGGTCGCCGGGGACCACCCCGAGCCCGGCCTCCAGGAGCTCCGCAGCGGCGGCTCCCTTGCCGGCCTCGGCGAGGGCCTGGCACACCGGCACCAGGAAGCTGCAGGAGGGTGGCCTTGCCTCCAGGACGTGCCGCGCCAGCCGCTCCGCCTCGTCGAGCTTGGACCGTCCCAGGAGAACCGAGATGAGACGGTTGAAGGTCTCCACGGCCTCGTCGAGCTCACCTGCCTGGACGAGGGCATCGGCCAGCCGGAGCTGGACCATGTGGTTGCCGGGATCCAGCTCGGCCAGCTTCCGCTGGACGTGGAGAGCCCTCTCCATGTCGCCGTTCCTGGCGTGCCACTCGGCGAGGATCTCGTACTGGCTCCTCGCCTCCACCATGAGGCCCTGCTGGACATAGAGCTCGCCAAGCTTCTCGAAGATCTCGAGACGCTGCGGCATCAGCCTGTTGATCTTCTTGAGGATCGCGATGGCCTTGTTGGCAAAGCCATCCTGGCTGAAGTGGTCGGCCAGGCGCTCGTAGAGCTCGACGGCCTCCTCCACCCTGCCCAGGCGGCCGTAGAGATCCCCGATCCTGTTGATGGCGACGGCGTCGTTCGGATTGACCTTGAGGAGTTTCTTGTACTCGCGGATTGCCTGCTCAACCTTGCCCTTCTGGACAAGCTTTTCCGCTTCCCGCCGGACCCTGTCGCGATTGATGGCCATCCGTGAATCGTTCCCCTAGCGGCAACTGCCCGCTCAGCTCATGGTAGCACAGGACTCCAGCCGAAACTCCGCCGGTGAAGGAACCCCGGACCGTGTTTCTGGAGGGCCTCCCGGTGCTCCCGGGTCCCGTAGCCCTTGTTGCGCTCCCAGCCCCAGAGGGGGTGCCGCCCCGCCAGCCGGCGCATGATCTCGTCCCGGTGGACCTTGGCCACCACGGAGGCCGCTGCCACACAGAAGTACCTCGAGTCGGCCTTCACCTCGGAGACGATCGCGATCTCCTCCAGGTCCAGCTCCATGGCGTCCACCACCGTGACGGTGCCGGGCACGAACAGGTCACGGGCCACCACCCGCATGGCGAGCCGGGTGGCGGGAACGATGCCGACCCGGTCGATGCTGGGCGGCCAGACCTCCACCACGGACCACGCGTCGGCACGCTCCCGGATCCGGACACTGGCACGCTCCCGGCTCCGTGCCGTCATCTCCTTCGAGTCCCGGATGGCGAGCTCCCCGGGCACGGAGCTCCAGGCCACGCCACACACGACGACGGGGCCCGCCAGCGAGCCCCGTCCAACCTCGTCGATCCCGACGATCCTCGGTGCCTCCCCGAGGATGCACCGGTCCAGCGGCCAGTCCGCTACTTCCGTGCCGCCTCCCGGATCCGTGCGGCCTTGCCGCGCAGCTCACGGATGTAGTAGAGCTTGGCCCGCCGCACCCGGCCTCTCCGGGTCACCTCGATCTTGGCCACGCTGGGAGCATGGAGCGGAAAGGTCCGTTCCACGCCGATGCCCGATGAGATCTTGCGGACCGTGAAGGTCTCCGAGATGCCGCCGTGCTTGCGCGCGATCACCAGGCCCTCGAAGACCTGGATCCTCTCCTTGCTGCCCTCCTTGAGCCGGACGTGGACCCTGACGTTGTCGCCCGGACGGAAGTCCGGGATATCGGAGCGCAGCTGATCCTGTGTAACCTCGCGGATGATGTCCATTGTCTCCTCCCGTGGAAGCCGGTCCCGGAGTGGTCCCGGGAGCGCGGAGTATACACACCTCCGCCCTCCCCGGCAAGTCCCTCTCCCTGAAGGGCTACGGGTTCACTGCTCCGTCCCCTCCTCCGGCATCGGGGTCCCGACGAGATACAGCCTGCCCCCGAACGGGACCACCACCACCCGCCCGTGCCGGTCCAGGGCGGCATCGTCCGGCCAGGGAGCCCCATCGTCCTTCCGGTACCCGCGGAACCCGAAGGGGACCTCCGCACCGTCGGGAGCGAGCCAGTCCGGGACCACGAGGTCCCAGCGCTCCTCGTCCTCCTGCACCGCCCGGAACTCCACGGCGCCCTCGTCGAGATCGTCGAGCCAGACCGCGTTCTCGAGCTCCGCCGCGGCCTCCTCGAAGAACTCCGCGAGCGCCTCCTCGGTGAAGTCCCGGATCAGCTCGTCACCCCCATCACCCTCGAACTCGGCGACGATGAGCAGCCGGTAGGTCCCCTCCTCCATCTCGTCACCGCAGTGGTAGTCCACCTCGAACTCCGCGGGCGGATCCTCCGATTCCACGTCGAAGGAGGCCCCGTGGAGCCTGTCCCGGACCAGCAGGCCGAGGCAGACGTCCTCCCTGCTCTCCACCGGAATGTCCAGGCCCATGGCCTCTTCTTTCCTGTCCATGACGATCTCCTTTCGTCCGAACACGGGTCCCGGCCAGCGGCCACCGGACCCCTCAGATCACCCTCTCGTTCAGGAAGGCGGCGTCGCCCCCCTCCCAGCTCTTGGCCGCCAGGACGGCCATCACCAGCACCAGGTAGGACACCCCCCCCACGAGGACCGCCAGGATGGGAACGGCGGCCACGGTGTCGTAGGTCCCATGGAGCAGCGTCGCGAGCACGAGGCCGGGAGCGGCGATCCGGGCCGTCCGGAGGACGCCGAGACTTCCGCTCACGTTGACCAGCCCGAGCGTGAATCCCATCAGGCCCGCCCAGAGGGAGTGGAGGAAGGGCGTCATGAGAAGGCGGGAGAGCACCACGTCGGGCCGGGTGAAGTCGATGCCCCAGATCCTCGCCCCGAACTGCCGGGAGAAGAGGATGTTCTCGAACCCCGCGAAGGCCAGGCCCGCCGCGATCCCGAGGAGAAGGGAGGCCTGGAGCCCGAGCCGCCGCCCCTGCCGACGGGCCAGCGCCAGGACGAGGAACACGGGCAGGGCCTTGGTGACCTCCTCCGTCACCCCCACGCCCCAGACGAACCCGAACCACTGGAACGGGAGGAACGGCAGCTCCACCATGGCGTAGAGAGGACCGAGCAGCAGCCTGAGGATTGGCAGCACCACGGTGAGCCCCGGGAAGACCACGAGTGCGATCACGAGCGACACGTCCCAGGGGCGGCTCCGCCGCAGCTCCAGCCGGAACAGCCGGAGGAAGAGGAAGAACCACAGGAACGCGAAGTAGAGGATCATCCCCTCCTCCGGTGACACCCCGAGCGCGGCCAGCAGGAATGGCATCATGGCCAGCAGGAGCACCACCCAGAACACCTGGGACCGGAGGATCCGCCCCACGGCCAGGGGATCCAGGTGCAGGACGGCGCCGAGTCCCTCCTCCTCCACGGCCTGTCGCCGGAGCTCGGCCTTGAGCCGCGCCACCTGCCGCTCGTACTCCTCCGGGCTGATGATGCCAGCCCTGAAGAGACGCTCGTACTCGGCCAACATCTCGTGGGGGTTCATTCCCGGCTCACCGTACCACAGTCCCCCGAGGTGACGGGCGCCTCCTCGAGCCGTCGAACCACCTGCCAGAAGAGGTTCCTCCGGACCAGCCGCTCCTCCCGGCCCAGCGCCCCGAGGACCCTCCGGACCGTCTCGCGCGAGGTGGAACCGTCCAGCGGGCACGCGTTCTCCACCACCGGAACGCCGCAGATCCGGCCCATGCGCCGGATCTCCCCGGCCCTGAGCTCGTACAGCGGTCGCACCACCGTGATCGCGCCGTCGAAGTAGCCCCTCGAGGGTGGCAGGACATCGGGGCTCCCGCTGAAGAACAGGCCCATGAGCCAGGTCTCCACCACGTCGTCCGCATGATGCCCCAGGGCCACCCTGCGGAACCCCAGCCCGTCGGCGGTCTCCAGGAGTGTCCGCCTCCTGATCCTCGCGCAGCGGAAGCAGCTCTCCGGAACCTTCTCCATGGTGTCGAACCGGGGCGGGACCGACCGCACCTCCACGCCGAAGCCCTCCGCCCACCTGAGCACGTGGTCCGGCAGCCCCGGGGTGGTCCCCCGGGCATCCAGCGTCACGTGGAGCCCGAGCAGACGGATCGGGGGGCTCACCGTCCTGGCGTGCTCCGCCACGAGCCGGAGCATCACGAGGCTGTCCACGCCACCCGAGATCCCCAGGACCACGCTCGAGCCAGGTGGCAGCAGGTCCCACCGCCGGATCGCCCGCCGCATCTTTCCCATGAGGCGCCCGGCCGAGGCCCGGCAGCGGACGGGATCAGCGGCCGGAGTCATCGTCCTCGCGCTGCCGGGGCGCAAAGATCCACGCGATGATCACCCCCAGGAGGTAGAGGAGGATCATGGGCACGGCGAAGACGGTCTGGGTCGCCACGTCGGGCGTGGGCGTGATCACCGCCGCCACCACGAAGATGGCGAGCACCGCCCAGCGGAACCACCTCAGGAGCTGTCCCGCGGTCACGAGGCCGAACCGTGCCAGGAAGAAGATGAGGATGGGCAGCTCGAAGACCAGACCGAGGCCCAGGAGGATCTTGGACATCATGGCGAAGTAGGTCTGGATCGTGATCACCTGGCGGAAGTCCTTCCCCACCTCGAGGAGGAACTTGACCACCATGGGGAACGCCACCCTGTACCCGAAGTACCCCCCGGCCACGAAGAACAGCGTGGTGAACACGATGAACGGCCCGGCGAGCCGCCGCTCGTGGAGGTAGAGCCCGGGCCGGATGAACAGCCACAGCTGCCACAGGACCACCGGCGAGGCCAGGAAGATCCCTGCCAGGAGGGCCACCTTGATGTAGAGCATGAAGGGATCCACCAGCCCGGTGAACGCCAGCTTCTCGCCCTCGGGCAGGTACTGGAGGATCGGCTCCTCGAGCCAGTGGAAGATGGTGGGGGCGAAGTACCAGCACGCCAGGAAGCCCACGAAGATCGCCACGACGCTCACCACGAGCCGGTGGCGGAGCTCCTCCAGGTGCTCGAGCAGCGTCAGCCGGGGAAGCTCCTCGTGCTCCGCCTCCAGTGCCGCGTCCGTGGGCCGCGCCGTTTCCGGGCTCACGCGCCCCCGCTCTCCGGACCCGATGCCCCCCTCGCAGGGTCATCGTCCTTCGTGCCCTTCTCGCCCGCCGGTTCCGTGCCCAGGCCCTTGAGATCGCGCTCCACGGCACGGATCTCGTCGGCGGCCACCTCTTCCTCGATGGTCCTCTTGAACTCGTTGGAGGCCCGCCGGAACTCACCCAGGGCCCTCCCCAGGGACTGGCCGATCTTCGGAAGCTGGCGGGGCCCGAACAGGATCAGGGCGATCACCAGGATGAACATGAGCTCGGGGAACCCGAGAGAACCAATCACGTCGACCTCCGGGGGTAGTATAGACCGATACCGGGTCCGAGCGTGTACACTGACCCGGCACCGTGGGGGTCTCGTCCCGGACGGTCCGCCACGAGGGGAGTATCGCTTCAATGTCACGACGCCGTTCTGTCGCCACCATCGTCGCCGTCACCATCATCGGGATGGGGGCCCTCGTGGGTACCCTCTGGGGTGAACGAAGCCGCCAGGTCGAGGAGGAGGACGTGGCGGCCCGGGCCGGTGCCATCGCCTCCACCGTCCTGGAGTGGCTCCCCGAGGAACGCGAGCCCGACGAGCTCATCTACGACGGGATCGACGGCATGCTGGAGAAGCTCGACCCGCACTCCAACTTCCTCCGGCCCAAGGCGTTCCTCAAGATGAAGGAGCGCCACCAGGGTTCGTTCTTCGGGGTGGGCATCATCATCTCGCGGCGGGGCGGCAAGGTGACCGTCATCGCGCCCATCGCCGGGACCCCCGCCGCCCGCAAGGGCCTCCGGGCCGGCGACGTCATCTCCGCCGTGGACGGAAAGCCCACGGAGGACCTCTCCCTGGACAACGTGGTGGAGCTTGTCCGCGGCCCGGAGGGATCCGAGGTCACGCTCACCATCCAGCGGCCGGGCCTGGAGCGGCCCCTGGAGATCTCCATCACGCGCACCCGCATCCCGACGAACTCGGTGCGGTTCGCCTTCATGATCCGTCCCGGCGTGGGCTACGTGCGCCTCACCGAGTTCTCGGGCACCAGCAGCCGGGAGGTCCACGAGCACGTGCAGCGCCTGGTGGATGCGGGCGCCCGCTCCCTGATCTTCGACCTGAGGGACAACCCCGGGGGCTCGCTCGACGCGGCCGTGAACGTCTCGGACACCTTCCTGCGGCCGGGCCAGCTCATCGTCACCACGCGCGGCCGGACGCCCGAGAGCGTCTCGAGCTTCTCGGCACCGGGCAGGGGCTTCCGCTTCGAGGGCCCCCTCGTGGTGCTCGTCAACGCGGGCTCCGCGTCGGCCTCGGAGATCGTGGCGGGAGCCGTCCAGGACCACGACCGCGGCCTGATCGTCGGCGAGGTGACCTGGGGCAAGGGCCTCGTCCAGACGGTGTTCACCGTGCGCGATGCGGGCCTGGCCCTGACCACGGCCCGCTACTACACGCCGTCGGGACGGTGCATCCAGCGGGACTACCACTCCTTCATCGACTACATCACCCACCGCAACGCCGGGAACAACGGTGGCGACGAGGCGACCCCCTACCACTCGGACAACGGCCGGCCCCTGAGCGGGGGCGGAGGGATCGTGCCCGACGTGGAGGTGGAGGCCCGGCTGCTCGCCGAGCCCGTGGCCCGTCTCTACGGCCAGTCCGCCTTCTTCAGGTTCGCGGTGAACCTGCTCAAGGACGTTCCCGAGGAGCAGCAGCGGGAGATGGCCATGGCGTTCCGGGTGGACGACGCGATCCGGAAACGGTTCCTCGACTGGGTACGGTCCGAGAAGCTCCTGGACGAGGAGCAGATGAGCAAGCTTCTGGAGGATCCACAGGCCCTGGCCGACGTGGACCGGAGCCTCCGCATCGAGGTCCTCAACGGTGCGGTGGGTCTCGAGGCGGGCTACAAGGTCGCCGCGGAGGGGGACAACCAGATCGCGGCCGCCCTTGAGCACGTGGCCGACGCGGAGCGCATGTGGCAGGCCTGGACGAAAGTCACAGAACCGGCGAGGTGAGCCGGGCCAGGTTGACGCCGAGACGGAACCAGAACGGGCGCTGTTCGGTCTCACCGGGCCGCATCTCGCGGGAGACCGCGACGTCGTCGAGGAACATGCGCTCCACCTGCGAGGCGAACCCCCGATCGGCCACCAGGGCCGTGATCTCGAAGTTGAGCCTGAACGAGCGGTTGTCGAAGTTGGCCGTTCCCACGGACGCCACGATGCCATCCGCAGGCATCGCCCACCGATCCGGATCGGCGGAACCACGTGGCCATCCTACTCCCCCTCCCCCGGGGGATCGTCCCAGAGGAGGGTCACCGGACCCTGGTTCACGAGCTCCACCTCCATCATCGCACCGAACACACCGGTCTCCACGGGGAGGCCCGTCCCCCTCAGCCGTTGGACGAACCGGTCGAAGAGGGGCTCCGCCTTGAGGCCGGGCAGGGCACGGTCGAAGCCCGGCCTGCGCCCCCTCCGGATGGAGCCGGCCAGCGTGAACTGGGACACGGCCAGCACCGCGCCGCCCACGTCGGCCAGGTCCCGGTTGAGCCTGCCCCGATCGTCCTCGAAGGCACGAAGCCCGGCCACCTTCGCGGCGGCCCTGTCCACCTGCTCGGTTCCGTCACCCCTCTCCAGACCCACCAGGACGAGGTAGCCCGTCCCGATGCGGCCCACGGTCTCGCCCTCCACGCGCACCTCGGCCCGGCTCACCCTCTGGATGACCATCTTCATGCCGTACCTCCCCCTCCGTTCCCGCTCCTCCGGCCCAGGGCCGCCCTCAGGATCCCGAGCTCCCGCCCTCCGAGCAGGTGGACCAGGACCAGGTACGCCGTCCCCCCGGCCGCCAGGACCACAGCCATCTTCCCGGCCCCCACGAGGCTGGTGGTCCGGACATCCCCGAGCCAGGGGCCGAGGGCGACCAGGACCCCGGCCAGGCCCACGCTCCCGGCCGCCTGCCGGCCCAGTGCCAGCCACCGCTGCCCCGGGCCTCCGAAACCGTGCCGCTGCACGTAGAGCACCGTGAGGAAGGCGGCGTAGCCCAGCATGGCGATGGTGTTGGCGAGCCCGATGCCGGGGGTCCCCAGCGGCCCCACCAGCAGCGCGCACCCGGCCGTGAAGGCCCCGAGAAGCACCATGCTGCCGAACATGGGGGTCCGGGTGTCCCGGTGGGCGAAGAAGGCGTTGGCCATGACCTTGGCGTGCCCCGTCCCGACGATGCCGAAGGCGTAGGCCGTCAGCGTCGCGCCCGTGAGGGTCACGTCGCGGGCGTCGAAGCGGCCGCCCCCGAAGAGGAGCCCCACGATGGGGGTGCCGATGAGGGCCAGGGTCACCGCGGTGGGCAGGGTCACGAAGCTCACCAGGGAGATGGTCTCCCCCAGCGTCTCGCCCGCGAGCCCGGTGTCCTCTGCCAGGTGCCGGGACAGGGTCGGCAGGAGCACCGTGGTCAGCTGGACCACCACCGCCCCGAACACCAGCTCGGTGACACGATAGGCGGCGAAGGTGTAGACCACGCCACCGTCGCCCGCCGTGGAGGCGAAGAGGTTGGAGACCAGCTGGTTGAGCTGGTTGATGCCCAGCATGGGGATGCCGGGGAGCATGAGCAGGAGCACCCGCCTCACCCCCGGGCTCCGCACGAGCCTCCAGGCGGGCCGCAGGCTGTATCCCAGCCGCCGGACCGCGCCCGCCTGAACCAGGAACTGGAAGGCGCCACCCAGCAGCACGCCCCCGGCCAGCCAGGGCACCGGGTCCCCCGAGCCCCGCACCAGCCACCACACCACCCCGACGATGGTGAGGTTGTACAGGATGGGCGCCGCCGCGGGGAGCACGAAGCGATCGTGGCTGTTGAGCACCCCCTGGCAGAGCGCCGCCAGCGAGACCAGGATGAGGTAGGGGAACACCAGCCGGTTGAGCAGGACGGCCAGCTCCATCTTGCCCGGCGTGCCGGAGAAGCCCGGCGCGAAGGCCCCCACCAGGAGCGGCGAGGCCAGGATTCCGAGCGCCACCACCACCGAGAGGATCAGCAGCAGGGCGGCCAGGACACCGCGCACGAGCTCCCGGGCCTCCCTGGCGTCCGCACCCGACGCCCGGAGGCGGGCCAGGGAGGGGATGAAGGCCGCGTGGAGCGCTCCCTCGCCCAGGAGCATCCGGAAGGTGCTCGGGATCCTCGTGGCCGTGATGAAGGCGTCGTACATGACCCCGGCGCCGAGCACGTAGGAGAGGGCCTTGTCCCTGAGATACCCCGTCAGGCGGCTTCCCAGGGTCACCACGGCCATCCTGGAGGCGTGATGGACCATCCGTTCGGCGGGGGACGCCGCGGTCCCGGATCCCTCCCCGGCATCCTGCTTCAGGCCACCACCGCTTTCGACGTCCTGCACGGTCCCAAGCGTACCATCCGCCGGGTGTCCCCGGGCCCGCGCCGCCATCCCTCTCCCCTGCCGTCCGGAGGGGTCCGGTGTGGTAGAGTGAAGGCGCATCCACGCGGGAGGTCCACATGGGCATCAACAAGGTGATTCTGGTCGGCAACGTTGGACGTGACCCCGAGACGAGGGCGCTCCCCAGCGGGACCACCATGTGCAAGTTCAGCCTCGCCACCAGCGAGCCCCGCTTCAAGGACCGCGAGACCGGCGAGGCCCACACCGAGTGGCACAACATCGTGGTGTGGGGCAAGCTGGCAGAGTTCTGCGAGCGGTACATCCAGAAGGGGAAACAGCTCTACATCGAGGGGCGGATCCGGACCCGCCAGTACGAGAAGGACGGGCAGACCAGGTGGTTCACCGAGGTCCACGCGGACGTCATCGAGCTTCTGGGGCGCCGCGGCGATGGTGGCCCCGGCGGGGGCGGTCCCGGCGGGGGCGGTGGAGCATCGTCCGGTGGCGGATTCCCGGCCGACGAGGACGACGTCCCGTTCTGAGATCCCGATCCAGACCACCATCGAAGGGGGGCTCCGGCCCCCCTTTTCTTCGTCCCGGCGATCCCGTATCCTCGGCAGGCCTCCGGGCACGACCGTTTCGAGGGAGGACCCCGGCATGAGCGGACCCGTCTGGCAATACCGTACCGATGGCCCATTCACCTGCGACGAGTGTCTCGCCACCGTCGACGAGGCCTACATCCTGGGACGGGTGGAGGATGGCGAGCTCCGGCCCGAGCGGACCCTCTGCGAGGCGTGCTACCTGGAGAACGCCTCCCTCATCCAGAAGACCAGCTGACCCGCATCGCTCCGGTGGTGCGGCCAGCGGGCGGAGGCAGGAGAAACCCGGCGGGAGGGAGGCTGGCGGGGCTGGAGGGACTCGAACCCCCGACCAATGGTTTAGGAAACCACTGCTCTATCCGCCTGAGCTACAGCCCCACGGCCCCGGAATCCTACGTTCCGGCCCACGGGCTGTCAATGCCCCGGCCCGGCCCGTTCCCGACCCCTGTTCCACATCGGAACGTCCGTCCCACAATGGTGCATCACCCGGTCCCCGGAGCGTTTCCGAAGCTGGCATCGGAATTGCTGATGGAACGGACGGACAAGGAGAACAGCCGATGAACGAACGCCGCCGGGAAAGACGAGCCCTCCTCCAGACCGAGGTCAACGCCAGGACGCGCAGCACCTCGACGGTCCGGATCCTCGACATCTCCACCACGGGCATGGGTGTCCAGTGCACCGAGCCGCTCCCGCCCAACAAGAACATCATCGTGTGGGTTCCCACGGCATCCGGCGACCTGAAGCTGCGGGCCAACGTGAGGCGATGCCGCCTCGAGATGGCCCCCAGCGGCAACGGCAACGGCAGCTCCCTCGTCTACAGGGCGGGCCTCGAGTTCCGTGACGTGGACGACATGATCCGCAAGATCCTCCTGGAGACCTACCTGGAGCCCGGCGCCCCGTCGGTACCGGGTGGGCCAGTGACAGGATCGATCGGCCTTTCCATGACCAACACCGCCTGACGGCGCGGCGGGGCATCCACGCAGGTCCCGTCCCTCCTCCTTCGTCCCGCCCGCGGTCCCCCGACCGCGGGCGCCTTTCTGTCAGGAGCCGCTCCCCGGGCCCGATCCTCCCCGCCACCCTCAGCTCTCTCCGGGAAGGATGACGCCCCGCCCGGTCCGGCCGTCCACGAGCACCCGGAGCGGCTGCTCCAGGCGGATCCGGCGGATCACGCCGTCCATGGCCGTCTCCACGGGTGGAAGCCCCATGAACCACTCCCAGTCCACCAGGCCCGCTCCACGGCCCTCGTGGACGGTGAAGTACGGGATCCCGAAGCACGAGAGGTTGTGGAAGAAGTGGGAGCCCTGGGACGGCTCCACCTCCAGGTCGGAAAAGTCGGTCTCGACGATCACCCGTCCCGAGGAGATCTGCGACCACGCCACGGGAATCCCCAGCCACTGGTCCCTGGAGCCCCACCGGCCGGGCCCCACCAGGAGGAACGGGCGGTCCTCGGAACGGAGCTGCTCGTTGAAACGGGAGATCACCGTGGCCGCCTGCGGCGTCATGGACCGGTCGAAGTGCCGGGAGTCCACGATCACCACGTCGCGGATCTCCTCGCGGACGCCGTGCCCGAGAACCTGCTCGGAGTACACCACCGCCTGCTCCGCGAGGTCGCTGGTGACCTCCACCTGGTGGGCGAACTGCTCCACCACCATGGGCCGGACCTGGAGCACGTGCAGCGTCGGGGCCTCGGACTCCTGGGCACCGAGCTCCACGGCGAACTCGATCTCCACCGGGGTGCCCATCCCCTCGGACACCAGGCCCAGAAGGCGGTCCAGGACCTCGGGCAGGGGGAAGAAGAGCCCCTTCAGCAGCGGCCCGAAGGTGATCAGCGGCGTACCCCCCGGTTCCAGCCCGCTGGAGATGGTGTCGTTGGCCGGGTTGTAGGTGGAGGCGATGAGGTTGACCGCGGGGTCGCCCACCGCCTCGGTGATCTCCAGGTGCAGGAGGTTGGCGTCGGGGTCCATGCCGGGGATCACGTCGTCGTTGGCGAGGTCCAGGGCGTAGAAGCGCCTCTGGGCGTTGCGGAGGATGTCCTTGACCGCCGAGAACTGGGGCAGGACCCTCGGGTACCGGGGACAGAAGCGGAGCGCCTCGAAGCCCTCCACCACCGACTTGCCCAGTCCGAGGGCCACGAGGGCCACGCCGTCCTCCGGCTTCATGTCCCGGAAGGGGTAGAAGTTGTAGGAGGAGGCGACCCCCGAAAACGTGGGGTAGAACCTGTCCCCGTGGGCGGAGCCCACCAGGGTCTGGAGCAGCACCGCCATGCGCTCCTCCTCCGCCCGGTGCGGGGTGTTCTCCAGGTACCGCCGTGCGCCCACCTGGAAGGTGGAGGCGTAGACCACCTTGATGGCCTCCAGCAGCTGGGCCAGGCGGATGTCCAGGGAGGGATGGTTGTTGGGAAGCATCACCGTCGTGTAGACGCCGGCAAAGGGCTGGTAGAGCGAATCCTCCAGGATGCTCGACGAGCGGACGGCGATGGGGGCCGTGACCGTCTCCAGGAAGGCGGCGAGCTCCGCCCGCCGCTCGTGGTTGAAGCGTCCGCCGCGGAAGACGTCCAGGACCTCGGGATCCGTGAGCCCTCCGGCGTCCCGGACCATGCCCCCCAGCTCGTTCTCCTCCAGGAACTCCTCGAAGACATCGCTGGCCACGACCACCGTCTGGGGAACCTCCACGTTCACCCCGGGAACCAGCGAGTGCTCCCGGGCGAGGAGCTTGAGGACGAACGCCAGTCCCCTCCCCTTGCCGCCGAGCGAGCCGGAGCCGATCTTGGCGTAGGCCACGAGATCGTCGAACCGCTCGGCATCGAAGTCCGCGATCACGTGACGCTGGATCTCCCGGAGGTAGCTGGCCAGGGTGGAGGTGAGGAACTCCCGGAGCGCCCTGACCGACTCGAACTCGCCCACCTGTCGCGGCCGGAGCAGGGTGGCCAGCTCGAACTCCGTCCGTGCCTTCAGCCACGCGGAGAAGTGGTTTCGCCCGGCGTGGTAGATCAGCGACTCGTCCGGAACGGTGGGCAGCACCCGCAGAAGCTCCCGCATGTCGCGGGCCCGGGCCACCTCGGTGCCGTCCGCGAGCTTGAACACGAAGTCCCCGAACCCGAAGTTGTCCAGGATGTACCGCCTGAGATCCTCGAGCAGCGTGGGCGACTGCTTGTGGAGGAAGGCCGCCCCCACGTTGCCGGCCTCCTTCTCGTGGCGCTGGTCGGTGGACTGGAGGAGGATCGGCACGTCGGCGTCCCTGTGCCGCACCCTCCGGGCCAGCTCGATGCCCGCGAGCGGATCCACCTTCCCCTCCCGGGGAAAGCTGACGTCCGAGATGATCCCCAGCAGGTTCCCGGAGTACCGTTCGAAGAGCTCCCAGGCCTCCTCGAAGGTCTGGGCCAGGAGGATCTTGGGCCGTGCCCGGATCCTCAGGAGCCGGTGGGACAGGTTGAGCCCCTCGGCCATCAGGCGGGAGGTCTGGGTGGTCACCTCGGTGTAGATGTGGGGCAGGTAGGCCGAGTAGAAGCGGACCTCGTCCTCCACCAGGATGATGGCCTGGACCCCGCCCTCCAGCACGTCGTGGTCGGCGTTCCGCCGGTCCTCCACCTGCTTGATCATGGCCAGCAGGGCCTTCACGTCCCCCTGCCACAGGAAGAGCCAGTCCACCTCCCCCGTGTTCTGGAGCCGCTCGAGGTTCGGCAGGTCCCAGGCGTGGGCCGCCAGGACCCCGATGGGAAGGTCGGCGTTGTCCTTCTTGATCTTCCGGGCGAAGGTCCTCAGGTCCGTGTCGGGGAGCCGCGGCGTGGCCACCACCAGGTCGAAGGAACGCTTGCCCAGCATCTCGAAGGCCTCGGCGGCGTCGTGGGCCCTGGTGAACCTGGGGGCGTACCGGAGGTTCAGGTCCAGGTTCCGGTACTCCTCGAAGATGAGCTCGGTGAGCTGCCCGTCCTCCTCGAGGACGAAGGCGTCGTAGCGGGAGGCGACCAGGAGGATCTCCCGTACCCGTCTGGACATGAGAGAGGAGAACTCCTCGGTCCTCATGCCGTATCTGCTTCGGAGCTCGAGATGCTGCGCCATCTGCGGGTCCTTTCCACGTGACCTTAGCAAATCCCGGGTCCCGCGGGGCTGACGGTGCCTCGCAGACGGGCTATCCTCGGCCAGGAGGGGCACGCCATGGACCATGACGGAAAGAACGGGGACACCCCCTACGGCCGGATCGGCAGGCGGGAGCTGCTCAGGACGTGGGCGCCCCCCGCCGCTGCGGCCCTCGCGCTCGGCGGTACCGGCTGGATCTTCAGGGACCGGCGGGGCCGTCACCACACCTCCGCCACCACGGCTGCTCCGCGCCCCCGGGACTGGAGGCGCGTGGCGACGGCCCTCCCCCTTGCCGTGTCCCGGGGGAAGGGGCCCGCGGGCAATCTCAGGGCCGCCCTGGAGGCTGTGGGCGGCATCCGGGCCCACGTGGGGGCCGGAGAGACCGTACTCGTCAAGCCCAACTGCGCCTGGGACCGCACCCCGGAGCAGGCGGCCAACACCGATCCCGAGCTGGTGGCCGAGCTCGTGAGGCTCTGCCTCGAGGCTGGCGCCGCGAAGGTGATCGTGGCCGACAACACCTGCCACGACCCCCGGCGCTCCTTCACCAGGTCCGGCATCGGCCCGGCGGCACGGGCCGCCGGTGCGGAGGTCCTCCACCAGGACACGGCGGGCTCGGCCGAGCTCGACCTGGGGGGCAGCGTCCTGGGCGTCTGGAGGGTCCTGCATCCCCTGGCCGAGGCGGACCGCGTGATCAACGTCCCCGTGGTGAAGCACCACTCGCTGGCCAGGGCGACCCTGGGGATGAAGAACTGGTTCGGCGTGCTGCTCGGCCCCCGCCCGCGCCTCCACCAGCGGATCGACCAGTCGGTGGCCGAGCTCGGGGTGGCACTGAAGCCCACGCTCACGGTCATGGACGCCACACGGATCCTCACGGGTGGCGGCCCCACGGGCGGCTCCCTGGACCTGGTCCGGGCCGAGGACGCCGTGGCCGTGTCCCTGGACCCCGTGGCGGCCGATGCCTGGGGCGCCCACCTGCTCGGCCTCGCCCCGGAGGACCTCCCCTTCCTCGCCATCGCCCGGCGCCTGGGAGCCGGCACGCCCGACTGGCGCTCCCTCCTCGTGGAGGTCTGAGTGCACCTCCGGGCACGGCACCTCCGGATCGCGAGCCAGGCGCTGTTCCTCCTGGTCTTCCTCGCCTCCTTCTGGGCCGTGGCCGCACAGGGTTTCCGGGGCCTCACCGCCACGGTGCTCCTGGCCCTCGACCCCCTGACCGCCACGGGCTCGCTCCTGGCGGACTGGACGGTGCCGCGGTGGGCGTGGCTGGGCCTCGGCGTGCTGGCGCTCTCGGCCCTCGCCGGGAGGTTCTTCTGCGGGTGGGTGTGCCCCCTGGGCACCCTTCAGCAGCTGGCCTCGTGGTTGGCCGCACCGCGCGGGAGGCTCCGCAGGAACCGGAACCGGTACCGGCCCTGGTTCGCCGCGAAGTACCTGGTCCTGACCTTCCTGCTGGCCTGGGCCGCGGGCGGGGCGCTCCACACCGGGTGGCTGGCACCCCTTCCGCTCCTGGAACGTGCCGTGGCCGGCGGCCTCCGCCCACTCTGGCACGGCGGAGCCTCCCCGGCGGGATGGGTCTCCCTCTTCCTGGTGGGGCTGATCCTCGTGCTCTCCACGTGGATCCCCAGGCTGTACTGCAGGGCCGTGTGCCCCGCCGGGGCGCTCATGGGCCTCCTCGCCCGCGCGGCGCCCCTCCGCATCCGCAGGAGCGACACCACCTGCACGGGGTGCGAGCTCTGTCTCATGGCGTGCCAGGGCGCGGACGAGCCGCTGACGGAGCACCGGGTCTCGGAGTGCCACGTCTGCCTGAACTGCCTCCCGGCCTGCCCCGAGAGCGGCCTCTCCTGGGGCCTCGCCCCCGTGCCCTCCAGGCCACCGTCGCCGCCGCTCGACGTGGGCCGGCGCCGCTTTCTCGTCACCGCCGCGGCGGGGCTGGCCGCGGCGCCCGTGGCGGCCGTCTCCGGCGGGGGCCGGGAGGCCTCGGCCGCGGATGCAATCCGCCCACCGGGCGCCCTGGCCGAGGACCAGTTCCTGGCACGGTGCATCACCTGCGGGGCCTGCGTGGCCTCCTGCCCCACCGGCGCCCTCGTGTCGGACCTGGGGCGCACGGGGCTCGACGGGCTGTTCACCCCGGTCCTCGTTCCCCGCCGGGGGTGGTGCGAGCCCTCCTGCACCCGCTGCGGCGAGGTCTGCCCCACCGGCGCCCTGGAGCTCCTGTCACCCCGGGAGAAGCAGGCCATCGGAGGCCCCGCCGACGTGGTCATCGGAACCGCCTTCGTCGACCGCGGACGGTGCCTCCCCTGGGCCATGGCGGTCCCCTGCATCGTCTGCGAGGAGATGTGCCCCACCTCGCCCAAGGCCATCTGGCTGGAGGAGGTCACGGCCACCGACCGGAAGGGTCGCGCCGTCACCCTCCAGAGGCCCCACCTGGATCCCGAGCTGTGCACGGGATGCGGCCTGTGCGAAAACCGGTGCCCTGTGGGCGAGGAGGCAGCCATCCGCGTCTTCTCGGTGGGTGAGAGCCGCTCCGCCACGAACCGGCTCCTCCGGCAGCTCCCGCCCCCGAACAGGCCGGAACCGCCGGTCCCCGGGCCTGCGGGGGAGCCCTCGGGACCCCGGGGATGACACCCATGCAGGTCCTCCGCTCTCTCCTCATCCCCACCACCCGGCTGGCGCTGGCCCTGGCGCTGGGCGCGTCCGCCACGGCCGCGGTGGCAGGCGCCCAGGAGGCCAGGTTCTCCGGCTCGGTGGAGATGAACAACGTCACGGTGGAGGTGGAGGTCACGCGCCGGGGAAAACCGGTCACGGGGCTGCGCAAGGAGGACTTCCAGGTCCTCGAGGACGGCCAGGAGCGGGAGATCACCAACTTCGCCTGGATGGGTGGGGGCGCCGCGGTGGAGGGCACCACCACGGCCGGCGGGACGTCCCCCTCCCCCACCGCGGCCCGGGAACCCCACGTGGTCCTCCTCTTCGACGTCAACGGCCTCGAGAGGCCCCGGCTGGTCCGCGCGGTGGAAGCTGCCCGCCAGTGGGTGGACCGCCACGCCGGCCAGGGTATCCTGTGGTCGGTGGCGGTGGTGGGCACCAGACCGGTGGTCCTCGCACCCTTCACTGCAGACCTCGAAAAGATCCGGGTGGCGCTGGACGCCGGCACCTCCCTGTCCCTGGCGCTCCTCACCGCACCACCCGGTGCCACACAGGTCCTCCCCATCGTGGTGAGAACGAACCTCGAGAAGATGGAGCGGTTCTACCCGTGGACCACGAACCTCTTCGGTGGCAACAGCCTCGAGGTGCGCCCCGGGGGCCGGTTCCTTCCCGGGGAGGAGCTGGTCTTCTTCTTCGTCGTGATCAACCCGCCCCGCCCCGCCGGAGCCCCTCCCGCTACCGACGTGAAGGTCGCCGTCCTCCGGGACGGCCAGCCGGTGGCCCGGGGCCAGTGGCTGGACGAGGACCTGTCGATGATGGCTCCCCGGACCTTCCTCTTCGGGTCCTCGTTTCCCCTCGCCGCTCTGGACGGCGAGGGACCCCACTCCCTCCGTTTCCGGGTCGAGATCCACGGCTCCGAGGTGGCCCGGACCCTGACGCTCCCCCTTCTCGTGGGAAACCCGTGACGGCACTCACGGACTCCCCGCGGGCCCGTCGGGGTAGGATGAGGCGATGGAAACGCACGGAGACGTCCTGCTCGTCGGCCACGAATCATCACTCCTGGAGACGGTCGTCCCCCTGCTGCGCAGGTCGGGTCATGCCGTCCACAGGTCCCCCGCCACGTCCGCCTGCGTGGAGCTCTTCCAGGCGACCCCGTTCCAGCTCCTGGTGATGGAACATCCCCTCTCGGATCTCGACACCGGGGGGGTGGTGGCCGCTCTCAGGACAAGGAGCTCGGCCAGCCGGTCGGCCGGCCTGGTGGTGGTGGCTCCGGACGATGAGGCCGGACCCCTCGTGACCATGCTGGGACGGGGCGTCAACCGGCTGGTCCGCCGTTCCGACGCGGCCGAGCTCATGGTCGCCGTGGCCGATCTCCTGGCGGTGGCGCCGCGCCGCGCCCTGCGGACCGTGGTGCAACTCGAGGTCACCCTCGGGGGCCGGCCGAACCGGACCCTCGTCCAGACCGTCAACCTGTCGCGATCGGGCATGCTGATCCGGGGCACCGGCCGGCACTTCCCCGTGGGGTCCACGATCCGCTTCGAGCTCATCCTCCCCGGCCAGCCCACGCCGATCCGGGGCATCGCCGAGGTGGTGCGCCACGCCGAGAGGCGTCGTGAACGGATCGACGGCTTCGGGGTGAGGTTCCAGAAGCTCGAGAGTGACGGTGAACCGAGGCTGGACCAGTACCTGACGCAGCGCTGACCCTCCGGAGCCGGTTTCAGAACACGCGGCGCTTGACGACGATCACGTCACGGGCCTGGATCTCCGGGTCCCTCTCCTTCCCATGCCGGATCCTCCGCAGGTTGAAGGTCAGGACACCGCCTTCGCCCTCACCCGCACTGCCGCGGTGGATCTCCACCTCGCTGGACGCAAACTTGGCCAGGCCGCCGGCCTTCGACAGGGCCTGCATCAGCGTCTCACCGGGGTTGAGCTCGTACTGCCCGGGGCTGGCCACCTCCCCCGTGACGAAATAGAGGGCCTTGGGGGGCACGGAGATGACGTCGCCTGCCTGGAGCACCACGTCCTCGATCCCGCCAGTGAGGAGCTCCTTGCGCGGGATGAGCCGGACCGTCATCCTGGCGTTCTTTCCCTCCCCCATCCGGCGGCGCAATTCGATGGACCGCCCGGCACCGGACCTGAGCCCCCCGGCGTCCGCCAGGAGCTGCGTCAGGGTCGTGCGTCCCTCCAGGTAGTAGGTTCCGGGCTTCCCAACCTCGCCGATGAGCGTCACCGGCTTGGAGCGGTACTCGGCCACCTCGACCTGGAGCTGGACATCGACGTAGTAGTCCTTCTCGAGGGCAGCCTCGAGCTTCCGGGCCACCTCCGCCGTGGTCAGCCCCGCCACGGCGACCCGGTCCAGGTAGGGGTAGGTGATGGTTCCGTCGTCCTTCACGGGAAACTTCCCGCTGATCTCGTCGTGACGGTAGACCTGGACATCGAGCACGTCTCCAGGCCCGATGGTGTACCCGGCACTGGCGGTGGAACCTCCCTCCTCCTGGGCGAGGCCGGACACCGGGACCAGGAGGAGAAGCACGGTGAGCAGACGGAACAGAGAACCTCTCATGAAGGAGGAGACTAGCACATTCCCGCCCTCGGAAAGGGCCTCAGAACCCCCATGTCAGGCCGATGAGGAACATGTTGGCCTTGTAGCTGTACCGGTAGAAGGAGTCCCTCTTCTGGTAGGCGTAGCTTCCCCGGAGCGAGAGGGACGGCATCAGCCGGTATCCGATTCCCAACCCGAAGTCGGTGATGTCATCCGAGCGGGCCGAGCCCTCGATGGGATCCGGGCGATCGTACTCGTTGTTCTGGTACCTGGCCCGGATGTGGCCGAAGAGCCGCTCCCGTTGCAGCCGGTAGATCAGGCCGAGCCCCTTGGCGATGTAGTGGGTCTGATCCACGTAGTTGGACGGAAAATCCTGCCGCAGGAGATCCAGCGACAGGACAGAGCCGTGGGCGAGCGTCCACGACAGCGAGCCCCGGAGCACCAGCCCGGAGGCATCGTCCGCCCTGGGGTATCCCGGCACGTCCTCGTAACTGGTGGTCCGCCAGCCCACCTCCACGGCACTCGAGAACACTGGGCTCACCTTTCCGTCGAAGGCCACCGTGACCTCGTCGGAGCTGGACTTGCGGTAGCGGTCAGCGCTCCCCTTGGGCTCGAACGTCTCGTGACGGTACATGAAGTTCGAGGTAAGGGTCGGGCTCAGCTGATGCACCCAGCCCATGCCACCCCTGAGTCGATCGTAGTCATAGAAATAGGCCCGGTCCCGGTCGTCGTATCGGATGGTCACGTAGGACATATCCGCGGAGAGCCCGTTGGTGGGCGAGAACCAGTATTGCAGATCGGCACCGACATCGTTCTTGTTGAACTGCTGGTCGCCGAAGATCAGCTCGCCGCCGGGATCCACCTCCCGCGTCTCCAGGTTTCCCGAAACGAAGCGGTAATCGAAGCCGAGCTTGACGCCCGAGGAGAACTCGAAATCACCGGAAAAATCGACGAAATGGGACCACTTATTCTCGAGATCATACTTCGCATAATCCCGGTACTGAGGCGTGTAGGAAAAGCGGAGGTAGGATTCGTAGACGGGAAGCTCGAACATCAGTCGGGCCCTGGCCAGCCAGACATTGGAGCTCACCTCGTTGCCCGGCGTGAAGAAGATGTTGTCCCGGTACTCCCAGGTCAGGTCCACTGCGGGGCTGAAGATGAATGGACCCAGGGCGATCCCCTCGTGCTGGCCGAGGGGAATCGTTCCCGACGGCTCGTCGAGCGTCTGGCCTGACTGGGCCAGGCATGGGACACTCGCAAGGACACTCCCCAGGACGACAGCAATGACAAGACTTCTACGAATCATTTTCGACTCCTTCACGGAACTTCTCGTGAGTGAATCATGTCGTTATTGAGAATACACGCTGTCCCAGCACTTGACAAGCCCCAACTCCGCACGGAACACCCCGCCGGGACAACTGCCGATGCACCCTCGCAGGAACAGGCCTTTCAAATCCCCCGATTCTCAGGGACGGGGAATCTGGAGGCCCACTCCCCCCCCCCAGGGAGACCGTCGATCATCCCTTGCCAAGCAAACCGTTCTTGAGGTCCTCGGTGGGTGGATTCGGTCCGATGAAAACCTTCAGAATGCCCTGGCCGAACCCGTCGCCCTTGATGACCCCCTTCTCGACACCGTTGACCACCACGTGGGTCCCCTCCTCGGGCACGATGGTCAGCTCGATGACGTCACCCTTCTTCATGTCCCCGAAGAACGCCTTGAACCGGTCCACCTGGTCCGCCGGCACCTCGGGAGCGTTGGCCTCGAACCCCTCGTCCCACGCGGCGTCCATCTTCTTCTTCGTGGCCTTGTTGGTAAGGAAGTGCATCACCAGCCGCTTCGGCTCCGGGGCGGAGACCGCCTCGTTGGCGTCACTGGTCTTGTTCTCGAGGTAGAGGCCCGCCACGTACACCTTGACCCACAGCTTCTTCCGAAGCCCCATTCCGTTGAGCTGAAGGGTCTTTCCAGCCACGGTCACCTGGTCCGGCATCGACACCCCAGCGAGCTCCCCGGCGGTGACAACCACGGGCAGGGCCAGCATGGCCACCAGCGCCACGACGATCATTCTGCGCATCCCGGCCTCCTTTCACTCCACATCGATCGCCCCATTGTAACCGAGGCTCGACGGTTCATCCCCCGCCCACCCGGTGAAGAGGTGAGAGTCACGGTGTGGCGCCCCCACTCACCTTCGGTCTTCGAGACCACGGACGTAATCGGGCAGCCACACCGCTCCCCGCCTTGTTTCGGTGGGGGCACTGCCCCCGGCTGTGGAGTTGTGGAGAACGGGGCCCCTTCCCCGTTCCCCACAGCCTCCACAGCCACGACGACGATCCCGACTTCCAGTCATCAAGAACAACATACAAGGACGTGAAGAGGTGGAGAGTGGAGCCCGGGTCGTCTGTCGCATCCCGCATGCCTGCCTTGCATGGGATCCAGAATGGACGCCCAGACGCCCCCACCTCCCAACGTCCCACCCCTCATTCGATTCACGTTTCACCTGAGCCATCTGCAAGACTCTCTGAAGGTCATACCCATTTGCACGGCGTGACATCGTACGTTACGTATGTCAGGGTTTCTTCTATCCTTCTTCTTGATCCAATAAATCCGTGTAATCCGTGGTTCACTTTCCCGGGTGGGTGGGGGCCGATGCCGCAGGTATCCACCTCGATCCAGGACTCTTGCAACAGGCTCACGTTTCACGTTTCACGGATGGGCGCGCGGCGCCGTCACGGTCACCGGCTCCGGCACGTTCACCCGCTCTCCGGTGAGCTCCCCCTTCACCGGACCGGACCCCTTGCTATTTCGGAAGGTTTGGGTAAAAATGAATGAGTGTTCATTCACCGTCCTCCGCCCGGGACAGCAGCGCCTCCGCGAAGTCCGGGACGAGTCAACGTAAATCACACGAATACGGGAGGTTGATCCATGCGCAAGGATATTCGCAGGGTCGGGGTGCTGGGGGCCGGGGTCATGGGCTCGGGCATCGCTGCCCACCTGGCCAACGCCGGGGTCCCGGTCGTGCTGCTCGACATCGTTCCCCCGAAGTTCGGGGAGGACGACGAGAAGGCCGGCCTGACGCCCGACGATCCCCGCTTCCGCAACAAGTTCGCCCTCAAGGGCCTGGAAGGCATCAAGAAGTCCAAACCCGCTGCCCTCTACTCCAAGAGGTTCCTTCCGCTCATCGAGGTGGGAAACTTCGAGGACGACTGGGACAGGCTGGCGGACTGCGACTGGATCGTCGAGGTGGTGGTGGAGCGGCTGGACATCAAGCAGCAGGTCTTCGCCCGGGTGGAGGAGGTCCGCAAGCCGGGTTCCATCGTCTCCTCCAACACCTCGGGTCTCTCCATCAAGGGGATGACCGAGGGACGGTCCGACGAGTTCAAGCAGCACTTCCTCGTCACCCACTTCTTCAACCCCGTCCGGTACATGCGCCTGCTGGAGCTGGTGGCCGGGGAGGAGACGCTGCCCGAGGTGGTCGACTTCATGGCCGAGTTCGGCACCTTCCGCCTGGGCAAGGGCATCGTCTACGGCAAGGACACCCCCAACTTCGTGGGCAACCGCATCGGCGTCTACGGCATCATGGCCACCATCCGGGCCATGATGGAGATGGACTACCAGGTGGACGAGGTGGATGCCATCTCCGGCCCCGCCATGGGACGGCCCAAGAGCGCGGCGTTCGGTACCGTGGATCTCGTGGGGCTCGACGTGCTGGCCCATGTGGTCAACACGCTCAAGGAGGGGTGCCCCGACGACGAGGAGCACGACCTCTTCGAGGTTCCGGAGTTCCTCCAGAAGATGATCGAGAAGGGACTCCTCGGCCGGAAGACCAAGGCGGGCTTCTACAAGCGCGAGAAGGACGCCAGGGGCAAGCGGATCTCCCTGGTCTACGACTGGAAGACCGGCGAGTACCGTCCCAAGGAGAAGCCGGCATTCCCGTCCATCAAGAAGGCCAGGGGCATCACCGACGTGGGCGAGCGCGTGAAGGCGGTGGTGTTCTCCGACGACCGCGGTGGCCGGCTGGCCTGGCGCATCACCCGCGACACGCTGGCCTACACCTCGAGACGCTTCGGCGAGATCGCCGACACCATCGTGGACATCGACAACGCACTCAAGTGGGGCTTCAACTGGGAGCTCGGCCCCTTCGAGACCTGGGACGCCCTCGGCGTGAAGGACGTGGTCGACCGCATGAAGGCCGAGGGGGTCCAGCCCGCCCCCTGGGTGGAGGAGATGCTCGCCGCCGGCAACGAGAGCTTCTACCGTGAGGGGGCTGCGGGACGTGAGTACTACGACCCCACCACGAGGTCCTACCTCGAGGTGCCGCGCCCGGAAACCTTCATCGTCCTGTCCGAACTGAAGAAGAAGGACGGCGCGGTCCTCTTCTCCAACAAGAGCGCCTCTGTGGTGGACCTCGGCGACGGCGTGGCCTGCGTGGAGTTCCACTCCGTGCTCCAGCCCAAGCTCCACCCCATCGACGACGACATCATCGAGGCCATCCAGAAGGGCGTCGAGATCGCCGAGCAGGACTTCCGCGGCCTGGTGATCCACCACCAGGGCGAGAACTTCTCGGCCGGCGCCAACCTGCTCATGATCCTGGAGGCGGCCTCCACGCACCAGTGGAAGATGATCGACGAGATGGTCCGGGTGTTCCAGGCCACGACGCTGGGCCTCCGGAAGGCCAGGGTCCCGGTGATTTCGGCCCCCTTCGGCTTCACCTTCGGCGGCGGTTGCGAGATCACCATGGGTGCCGACCGGGTGTGCGCCGCGGCCGAGACCTACATCGGCCTCGTGGAGGTGGGTGTGGGCCTCATCCCGGCCGGCGGTGGCTGCCTGTACATGGTCGAGCGGGCCGTGGGGGGGCTCGACAGGCCCGTGCTCTCCAACCTGCCCTTCCTCCAGAAGGCCTTCGAGGCCATCGCCATGGCCAAGGTGGCCACCTCCGGTGAGGAGGGCAAGGACCTCGGGTACCTCCGGCCCTGGGACCACGTGGAGGTCAACCGGGATCAGCAGCTGTGGACGGCCAAGCGCATGGCCATCGCCATGGCCGACGAGGGCTACACGCCTCCCGCCATGCCCATGAGATTCAACCTTCCCGGCAGGGAGGGCGTGGCCACCATCAAGACCATGCTGCTGAACATGAAGATCACCCACTGGATCTCGTCCCACGACGAGAAGATCGCCACCCATCTGGCCAACATCCTGTGCGGCGGCGACACCACCATCAACGATCCCGTGGACGAGCAGACCATCCTGGACCTGGAGCGCGAGGCCTTCCTCTCCCTGTGCGGAGAGCCCAAGACCCAGGACCGGATCAAGTACATGCTCGCCAACAACCGTCCGCTCAGGAACTAGGAAAGGAGCGACACGATGCGAGAAGCCGTCATCGTTTCCGTCGCCCGCACGCCCATCGGCAAGGCCAAGAAGGGCAGCCTCCGGGACACCCGTCCCGAGGAGTTCGCCGCCGAGGTCCTCAAGGCGCTCATCGAGCGTACCCCCGGCCTCGAGCCGGTCATGGTGGAGGACGTGATCTTCGGCTGCGCCATGCCCGAGGGCGAGCAGGGCATGAACGTGGCCCGTCTCATCTCCCTGCTGGCGGGTTTCCCCACCTCGGTGCCCGCCATGACCGTGAACAGGTTCTGCTCCTCCGGGTCCCAGACCATCGCACTGGCCGCCGACACCATCAAGGCCGGCAACGCCGACATCGTCATCGCCGGCGGCGTGGAGTCCATGTCCATGGTGGCCATGGGCGGCAACAAGCTCATCGCCGACCCGGCACTGGTGGACGTGATGCCCACGGCCTACACGGCCATGGGCACCACCGCCGAGATCGTGGCCCGCCGTTACAACATCTCCCGCGAGGACCAGGACGAGTTCGCCTACCAGTCCCACATGAAGGCCTCGAAGGCCATCGCCGAGGGGAAGTTCGTGGACGAGATCGTCCCCCTCGAGGTCCGCAAGCGTGAGAACGGCTCCTGGAAGGAGTTCGTCTTCGACACCGACGAGGGCCCGCGTCCCGACACCACGGTGGAGGCGCTCGCCAAGCTGCGCCCCGTCTTCGACCCGAAGGGCACCGTGACCGCCGGCAACGCCTCACAGACCAACGACGGCGCGGCCGCCGTGGTGGTCATGTCGGAGGAGAAGGCGAAGGAGATGGGGCTCGAGCCCATCGCCCACATCCGCCAGTGGGCCGTGGCCGGCGTGGATCCCGACGAGATGGGCATCGGCCCCTCCGTGGCCGTGCCCCTGCTCCTGAAGAAGGCCAACCTCACTCTCGACGACATCGACCTCGTGGAGATCAACGAGGCCTTCGCCAGCCAGTCGGTCTACTGCGTCCGGAAGCTCGAGCTCGATCCCGAGAAGACCAATGTCAACGGCGGCGCCATCGCCACGGGGCACCCCCTGGGGGCCACCGGCGCCGTGCTCACCGTGAAGCTTCTCGGAGAGCTCAAGCGCCGCAAGGCACAACGTGGCATCGTCACCATGTGCATCGGCGGCGGCATGGGCTTTGCCTACCTCCTGGAGATGGCGCAGTAACCGGCGTCATCCACCGACGAGAACAGACCCCCGGGCCCTGGCCCGGGGGTGCTGCTTCCGGGTCACCAGAGAAAACCGGTCAGCCAATCAGCTTGCGGAGCCCTTTCCTGTCGGGCCTGCCCACGCCGGCCTCGGACAACTCGTTCCCCTTGCCATCCCGGAGGCGAAGGCCCACCAGCGGGACCGGGCAGGGATCCGTCATCCTCGGGCATCCCGGGTCTCGAACGCCCGCTCGTCCTGTTCCTCGGGTGGCCTGGAGTCCAGCAGGATGGCCACCCACCGCAGGTCGGGATTGCTCTCCAGGGAGATCTTCACGATCATGGTGAGCGGCACCGAGAGCAGCATGCCCATGGGCCCCCAGAGCCAGCCCCAGAAGACCATGGAGAGGATCACCACCAGCGGTGAGAGCCCCAGGCTCTGTCCCATGAGCTTCGGCTCGATGAAGTTCCCGATCACGGTGTTCACCGCCAGGTAGCCCAGGGCCGCCAGGAGCGCCCTCCCCGGTCCCAGCTGGATGAGCGCCAGCAGGACGGCGGGCACCGCGGCGATGATGGAGCCGATGTTGGGGATGAAGTTCAGCGCGAACGCGATCAGGCCCCACAGCACCGCGAAGTCCACTCCCAGGATGGCCAGCCAGGCGGCGATCAGGAGCCCCGTGGCGAGGCTGAGCAGCGTCTTGATCCCCAGATACCTCTGGACCTCCGTGGACATGCGGTCCAGGCGCTCGTTGCGGAACTCGCCATCGGCGAAGGCCGCCCGGACCTTGGCCGGGAAGTCGGTCCACTCCATGAGCATGAAGATCACGATCAGCAGGATCATGAAGGTGTTGGAGAGCACTGCCGCCATGCCCTTGAGCGTCCCTCCCAGCATGGAGAAGATCGAGTCCGGCCTCACCAGCTCGAAGACCGTGGAGCCGCTGAGCTCCAGGTCGTATCGCTCGAGCCAGGAGCCCACCGACTCGTTGAGGGCCTCGAACCTGGCCTGGTAGGTGGGCAGCTCCTTCGTGAAGCCGTTCACCGCGTTGCCCACCACGGCCCCCGCCACGGCGATCACCCCGATGGCCACGGCGATGAGCACCAGGATGGCCAGGAAGCGCGGCACGTGGTGGCGGACCAGCCAGGTCAGCGCCGGCACCAGGACAATGGTCACGAACAGCGCGATGATCACCTGGATCAGGATGGTCTGGATGGCCTCGAGCCCCGCCACCACGACCACGAAGGCCGCCGCACCCACGAGCCCCCGGAAGGCACTGCTGCGTGTTCTGCTTTCGTTCATGGAACAAGGATAGCGCATGAGGGGGTAAGGGAGTGAGGACGCGAGGAAGTGGGGACGGCCCCCGCCCGCCCGTTCGTGAAACGTCAAACGTGAAACGTGAAACGAAGGAGCCCCCGCCCACCCTGTTGGCGCAGAGGAGCAGGGGGGCAGGGGCGAGGGGGGGAGCCCCGGAACGGGCGAGGTCGTCTGGAGTAAGAGTGAAGAGTGAAGGCCCCCGCCCGCCCGGAAACGCGGAGGCGCAAAGGCGCAAGGGCGGCCTTCAGGAAGGTTCCCTCACCGCTGCGATCTCCGCGCCCTCTGCGAGAGCACTTCGTCTCCTCCACGAAGACTTCCTCTCGCAGAGCACGCAGAGGCCGCCGGGGAGGAAGGGACGTGGAGGAGTCGCAGCGGAGGACCTCCGGGGTGCAGGCCGGGAGCATTCCAGAGGATCCGGTATCACGGGCATCGCCCTCTCTTCCAGGCCCACCTCCTCAAAGAAGATCTCCGCCGCTTCTGGTCCATGCCTTCCCGAAAGGCTGCCAGGCAGTTCCTCGGAGCCTGGATCGCTCGCGCCTTTGCCTCCAACCTCGAATCCATGGTCCGCCTCGCCAAGACCCTCCGCGCTCACCGCCATGGCCTCCTCGCGTGGTATGACCCCACCCCGTCTCCACCGGCCCCCTCGAGGGCATGAACAACAGGATCAAGGTCCTCAAACGCCAGGCCCGTGGCTTTCGAGATGTCGGGTATTTCAAACTCCGACTCGCCTTCATCCATGAGTCAACCCCGGCACTTGCGGGATGAGCCCGATTGATAACGGCGGTGCCTGGTGATACATTGTACTCACGAAGAACGCCGATACTGGAGGTGTTGTCATGGTCAAGCGTCTGACGAAACATGGGAACAGCATGGCGCTCGTCATCGACCGGCCGATACTTGAGCTGCTCAAGATCGACGCAGACACACCGCTCGAGATCTCCACTGACGGGCAGGTATTGATCGTCTCTCCGGTCCGTGACGCCGAGCACCAGAAGAAGTTCGAGAAAGCCCTGGACAAGGTAAACCGGAAATACGGTCGTGCCCTCAAGCGCCTCGCGGAATGATCCATGTCCCCCGTTTTCCTGAATCTCAGCGAGGTGTTGTGCATCCACCGCGACCAGATCGAACGCTACGGCGGTGAGCCCGGTATCCGGGACCTCGGTCTCCTGCAATCGGCACTCGCCATGCCGGCCGCGGGGTTCGGGGGCCGTTTCCTGCACAACGACCTGTTCGAAATGGCTGCAGCCTACCTCTTCCACATCACCAGGAACCACCCCTTTGTGGATGGGAACAAACGGACCGGCGCCGCCTGCGCGCTGGTTTTCCTCGAACTCAACGACATCGAGATCAATGCAAGCGAGGACGCGCTGGTGGAGATGGTCACCGCCGTGGCCGAAGGCAGGGCGGAGAAGGAGGCCATAGCCGATTTCTTCCGCAGGCACGTTTACAGGTGATCCCCTCCCAGTCGCCAGGACTGTTCTGACACGCCTGCACCCTCTCACGCATAAACCCCGCACCCTGACCGGCTGTCCAGGGCTGGTGCCACCCCATCACAATCATTATCCAGGCCGTCACACAACTCCTGGTGCGGCGTCACCTCACCAACGCACGCACCCCACGAACCATCAGAACAGTTCATGAGGCCTGCACGGCAGATCCCGACCCCCATCGTGCCCTGAGGCCCGGTATAACACGCGGTCGTGTTCCCATTAATGCACGCACACCCCGGATCAGCCACCCCATCACAATCATCATCAAGACCATTGCAGACCTCTGGCGCGCCAGGATGGACCTGGCTGTTCTGATCATCACAATCACCACTCGTCAGCACGCCCTGGCTGCACGCAACAACCATCACACCCCCATACCCGTCATTGTCGCGGTCCTCATACTAAGGCGAAGGAAAGCATCCCGACACAGACAACTGGCAATCTCAAGACTGCCGGGGCGTTCTTGCACCGATGACTGGCCATCGGAGCCTTGGTGGCTCAGTCTGGTGCGTTTCGTTCCCCTTAGTAACAAGCAGCAGCGCAGGAGCCATTCAGACAAGTGCCAGGACCCCCATCATCACGAGTGCAGGTCGCGCCCTCATTCGCCGCAGTGTAAGAACAGACCCCGGTCTCGACCGTGCAATGGTCTGCAGTGCAGATACTATTACTAAGGCGAAGGAAAGCATCCCGACACAGACAACTGGCAATCTCAAGATTGCCGGGGCGTTCTTGCACCGATGACTGGCCATCGGAACCTTGGTGGCTCGGTCTGGTGCGTTTCGTTCCCCCTAGTATCATCGCACGAGAGATCATTCACACACCCGTCGACGCACGTCGCAGTCCCAGGATCGCACCGGCCATCAGTGCAGGTCTCCCAGT
>JAMOWA010000043.1 GCA_027061805.1 Thermoanaerobaculia bacterium
GTACCAAGGCGAAGGAAAGCATCCCGACACGGACGACTGGCAATCTCAAGATTGCCGGGGCGTTCTTGCACCGATGACTGGCCATCGGAGCCTTGGCGACTCGGTCTGGTGGGTTTCGTCTGCCTTAGTAAATCCAGAATTTTTCTGTCTTCTTCCTGATCCAGAAAATCCGTGCAATCCGTGGTTCATTTTCCCGGGTGGGTGGGGGCCGATGCCGCAGGAATCCACCTCGATCCACGACTCTTGCAACAGGCTCACGTTTCACGAACGGTGGGCGGCCGTCAGCTCGGCTCGCCCTCCGTGGGCTTGACCGGGCCGAGGGTGGGGAGGGTGGGAAGCCCCATCCCGGCCGAGGACCACCCGGCACCATCGCCCTCCCGGCCGGCTCGCAGGACGTTGGCCGGGTAGAAGGGGCACCCCTCCCGGTGGCAGTCCCGGTTGATCCCCGCCTGGTGACACACCAGCTTCTCGTCCGCGGCCAGCCGGATCCCGATGACCTCCTCCGAGAGCTCGGAGGCCGCGAGCAGCGCCTCCCAGCTGTCCCGCTGGCAGCACCGTGCGGCCTCGTACCGGCCGATGCGCTGGAGGACCCGGATCGTGACATCGTGCAGCTGGTGGCGGCGGTGCCCCTCGTAGGGGTTGGCGCCGAGGATCACCGAGAACGCCGTGGCCACGCCGAGCCCGCCCCCGCAGGCTCCCAGGAAGGCGCAGGCCCCACCCGGCACGGTCTTCCCCCGCTCCACAGCCATGGCCACGTGGCTGTCCTCGAGCTCCAGGCCCGAGGCCCGGGCCACGGAGACGATGACGGCCGGCACCAGGGCGTGGTACTCCGGCCCGTGGATGGGAATGGCGGGGTGCCGCCGTATCCGGTCGAACAGGACCAGCATGTCGGTCTCCCGCAACGCCGTGCACAACGACGTGATCACCTCGAGGGCATCGCGGCTGTGGCACTCGTCGCAGACGAAGTGTCCCTTGCCGCACCGGGCGCTGGTGGGCAGCGTCCGCCCGCAGTAGGCACAGGCCATCTCCTCGGCGACGGCCAGGTACTCCAGGGGCTCACCGCACACCATGCAGCCCTCGCGGTCGGTGATGCGGGGCGGCGGCGCCGGCCGCTCCTCCGCCGGGGACGGCGGCACGAAGCACGCGCAGCCCGCACCCAGGTCCACGTTGGTGACCGCCCCCTCCCCGTCCAGCAGGAACACGGACTCGTCCTCGGGGAAGGGGCCCGGCACCGCAAGCTCCACCGTCGCGCCCCGGGGCACGAGGGTCCCGTCCTCGGTGACCACCGCCGCCCAGGGCCCGCGGAAGATCACGGACCGCCGCTCGGTCTCCGACGGCCGGTACGCGGCGTAGGTCAGCGAGAAGAAGCGGTACCCCCGGACGGTGCGGTAGGGGAAGCGCTTGAGGACCCGGATCCCGGAGAACCCGCACTCGGCGAGCAGCGCGAGAAGCTCCTCCTGGCGCATGGCGCCCCCGAGGCACTCGCCCCGGAGCTTCTCGTTGTAGCGGATCTCCAGGGGGATGGGGCCGTCGCTGACCACGTCGGCGATCACCAGGCGGCCTCCAGGACGCAGCACCCTGCGGATCTCGCCGAAGGTCCTGCGCTTGTCCACCGACAGGTTGATCACGCAGTTGGAGAGCACCACGTCGGCCGAGGAATCCGCGAGGGGGATCGCCTCCAGCAGCCCCTTCTCGAAGGCGACGTTGCCGTACCCCAGCTCCGCCTCCACCTTCCGGGCGCCCTCCCGGGCCAGCCGCAGCATCTCGTCCAGCATGTCCACGCCGACCACCCGGCCCGTGGGGCCGACCCTCTGCGCCGCGATGAAGCACTCCACCCCGGCCCCGCAACCCAGGTCCACCACGGTCTCGCCCTCCACGAGACCGGCGTCCAGCACGGGGCTGCCGCAGCCGTAGCTGCGGGCGCGGGCGGCCTCGGGGACGTGCTCGAGCGCCTCCTCGCCGTAGCCCACGGGGTTGGCGATGTCCTCGAGCGGCTCCGCGGCGGCGGAGGCGTAGAACTCCTTGGCCAGGGTGTGGCCGTCCTTGCCGGGCAGCGAGAGCACGCAGTTGGAGTGGGCCAGTCCCACGGCCGCGTCCTCCTCGCCGCAGACCTCGAGCCGCTCGCCCATGCGTGCACGGAGCGCGGGGAAGGGCACCGCGTCCTCCGGCCCCGCCTCGGAGACCATGAGCCACAGGGCGGTCCGGTTGTACAGCTCCACCCAGGGGTCGTGGCCCGTGAAGCTCCGGCCCGCCACCCAGCTGTGGTCCACGTCGCCCCCGCCCACGAGGAACCGCAGGGGGTTCTCCATGGCGGCGGGGTCGTCCACCAGCGTGGCCCTCCGCAGGCGCTCCAGCGCCTCGCCCTCCCGCCACGCCGTCTCGAGCCCGTCGTCCACGTGGCCCGCGGCCAGCTCCCGCTCGAAGACCAGGGCGGCGGTGGGGTACACGATGCCGTCCGGGCCCACGGCCACCGACTGCCAGCCGGCGTTGGAGAGGTCGAAACGGGTCCCCGGCAGGGAGAACACCTGGCTCCGGAGGATCTCCACGTTGTCCACCTCGATGCCGGCCCGGGCCGCCGTCTCCGCGGCCGACTTCAGACCTCCGAACACCCGCTCCACGGGGGGAAGATCGGCCCGGTCCCCCTTGCCCTTGACGAAGTACCAGAGGTAGTGGACCGAGGGCACGCCCAGGCGCGCGGCCACCTCCACGGGGTGGGCCATGTGGTCCACGTTGCTCCGGCCAACCGTCATGGCCAGGGAGACGGGGAAGCCCATGGCGAGGAGCTCCTCCACCCGCCGGAGCAGCCGGTCGTGGGCCCCCTCGCCCCTGTAGCGGTCATGGTCCTCCGGCGGGCCGTCCAGGCTCACCTGGAAGTGGAACCTGTCCCGGGGCAGACGCTCCAGGACCCCCCTGAGCCGGGGTACGGCCAGGGCGTTGGTCATCAGGACGGTGTGGGTGTCGTCACGGCGGGCCAGCCGGTCCAGCAGCTCCGGCAGGCCGGGATGGATCAGGGGCTCGCCACCCGTCAGGTAGAAGATCCGGCACCCCAGGTCCTCCGCCTCGTCCACCACGCGGAGCAGCCTCGCGGTGTCGAGCTCCAGGGAGGCCTCGGGGGACGACGCGAAGAGGCAGTGGGTGCAGGCCAGGTTGCACCGGTTCGTCACGTGGAGCCAGCACTCGCGGAGGGCCTCCAGCTTCAGCCGCCCGGCACGGCCCCCGTAGGGCTCGGGCTCGACCCGGGGGAACCTCGCCAGGAACAGGTCCACCTGGGCCCGGGCGGCCTCCTCCGGAAGGCCGGCGTCCCTGGCGAGGGCCCGCACCGCAGCAGCGGGATCGCCCGATCGCCCGAGCCCGGTGAGCACGAGGTCGCCGCGGCGGTTGGGAACCACCCAGTGTGGGCCCTCCGGGTGCACCCACACCGCGGTGCCCTCCCACTCGAGCCTGCACCATCCACGGACCGGGGAGCCGTTCGCTCCCCCTGAAGGGGTCGATACCATGCGCCTGGTCTCCTCCCTCCCCCGGAGCCGATGCTACCCGCGCCACCTCCTTGATGCAAAGCCCTCATCAGGGGGAGAACACCGCCGGGTGGGATGCCCTGAGCGAGAGCCAGCGTCCCCCGGCCACGATCAGGTGGTCCAGGACGTCCACACCCACCACTCCACCCCCTTGTACCAGGCGCCGCGTCAGCTCCAGGTCATCGGCGCTGGGGTCGAGGATGCCCGTGGGGTGGTTGTGGAAGAGCAGCAGGCCCGAGGCCCCGTCCAGGAGGGCCAGCCGGAAGAGCTCCGCCGCGTCCACCGGGGCCGTGCGGCGGGTCCCCGCCGAGAGCTCATGAAGACGGATCAGGCCGTGGCGACCGTCCAGGGTCAGGAAGCCGAAGACCTCCCTGGGCCGGTCCCTCAGGTGCGCCACCAGGAAGCTGCCGGCCACCTCCGGGCGGTCCAGCCTGCGGGCGGCCCGGAGCTCCGCAGCCGCAAGCCGCCGCGCCAGCTCCACCGCAGCCGTGAGGCCGGCCGCCTTGGCGGGGCCGACACCCTTGCGCCTCGCCAGGGCGGCCGGTTCCAGGCGGGCCAGCCCGGCGAGTCCGCCACACCCGGCGAGCAGCTCCGTGGCCAGCCCCACGGCGCCCACGCCGCGGTGGCCCGTGCGAAGCAGCACCGCCAGGAGCTCCGCATCGGTGAGCACACGGGCACCGTGCTCGAGAAGGCGCTCCCGGGGCCGCTGCGAGGGATCCATGTGCCGGATGCACATGTCCATGGTTCCTCCCCGCAGCGTGGATGGTGGATCCATCATAGCAGGCTCCGCCACCCGCCGGCCCGGTGACGAGGATATTGCTCCTTTCGTATTCAGGAATAACTCTCGACAAGTGTGACGATGTGTGGAATAATACTCACCAGCCTGGAAGACACCTCCTGGAGGCACTCATGGTACGGAAGGTTCGGACAAGGGAAACCCGGCAGAGGCGGCTGGTTCTCGAGACCCTTCGGGCCACCAAGACCCATCCCACCGCAGAGTGGATCTTCGAGCATGTCCGGGAGAGGATGCCGAGCATCTCCCTTGGAACGGTCTACCGGAACCTGAATGTCCTCCGGGACGAGGGCCTCGTCCGGGAGCTCCGGGTCAATGGCAGGACGGCCCACTGGGACGCCGACCTCTCGCCCCACGCCCACTTCGTGTGCGCAACGTGCGGCGTGATTCGCGACGTGGAGGGGGTTCCTCCCCTGGACTGGAGGGGGCTGAAGGACCTCGTGGGCTGCGAGGTGCACCACCAGCGTATCGACTTCCACGGCGAGTGTCCGTCGTGCCTGCGGCAGCAGGAACCCTCGAACTGAGGAGATGGTGGCGCCGGACCCCGTTCCGGCGCTGACCATCACTGGACCATGGAACCCCACGGCACACTGGGCAAGGCGCTTCTCGTGGCGGGAGCGGTACTCTGTCTCACCGGGCTCGCGATCCTTCTGCTCCCCCGGGCGTTTCCCCTGGGTCGCCTTCCCGGAGACCTGGTCTTCAGGGGGCGCGGTGTCACGGTCTTCGTTCCCCTGGCCACGAGCCTGCTGCTCTCTGTGCTCCTGACGCTGCTTCTCAACCTCTTCTTCAGGAGGTGACGCTCACCACGCGCTCGATCTCGGGAGCGAACAGCCTGACCCGCTCCTCCACGAAATCAACGAGCGTGCTGGAGGCCATCGGGCAGCCGTCACACGCACCCAGGAGCCGGACCCGGACCTCCCGGCCCACCACCTCCACGAGCTCCACCCCGCCCCCGTCGGCCTCCAGCGCGGGCCGTACCTCGTCCAGGGCCATGAGGATCCTGGCCTCCAGGGGCAGATCGGCGGCCACCCACGCCGTCATGGGGTCCACCTCAACCCGGGGGCTGTCCGGTAGTCCACGATCACGCCTTCGTCTCCCCGGACCCCGCCTCGCCTGTATGATGTGGGGGGGGTCCTCACACCGAAACCGGCCGGACCGGCCGGCTATTCCACCGGGAGGAACCGCGGCGCCCCTGTGATGGGAACTTTTCTCCCGCCGCTGCGTTTCCCAGAACGAGGACGAAGATGGACGATCTCGAGACCACCGTGGAACGCTGCCGGACCGGGGACGACGAGGCCTGGTCGGCGCTGGTGAGCGCCACCATGGGTTCCATCTACCGCCTCTGCGCCTCGTTCGCCCCCTCGGCCGCCCAGGCCGAGGAGCTCGCACAGGACGTGTACCTCAAGATCTGGGAAAACCTGGAACAGTACAGGGCCGGATCCAACTTCATGGCGTGGGCCTACCGGGTTGCCAGGAACCTGCTCATCGATGCCCACCGGCGGGGACGTCACGAACGGAACGCCGCATGGCTCGACCCCGAGGTGCTGGAACGCCTCCCGGGCTCCGACGACCCCCACCACCAGACGGAGCGGCGGGAGCGCCTCCGCCTGGTCGCCCAGGGCCTGGCCCAGATCGAGGAGGACCTGGCCCGCCTGGTCCTGCTCCGGGACTTCGCGGGCCTGAGCTACCAGGAGATGGCGGAGGGCCTGAACCTTCCGCTGGGAACCGTGAAATCCCGCCTGAACCGGGCGCGCCTCGAGCTGGCCACGGCCGTCCAGAGGCGCCTGAAGATCCGCCCGGTCCCGGCCGGAACCGCCTCCGGAGAGGTCTCATGAACCGGTGTGACGAGATCCGCGAGCTCCTTCCCGCCTTCGTGGAAGGCGAGCTGGAGCCCCGGGACACCGGCACGGTGACGGCCCATCTCGAGGAGTGTGCCGCCTGCCGGGAGACCGAGGAGGCGCTCCGCCTGATCGCCGCAGCAGGAGCGGGGCTCCAGGCGGTCACCCCACCGGAGCACCTCACCGGCATGATCACGGCAACGCCCTGCGCCCGGTGGCTGGGGCTGCTGCACGGCGCCGTGGATCGCGACCTCGAACCCGAGGTCCTGGCGAGGCTCCTCGGACACCTGGAGAGCTGCGAGGGATGCCGGCGGGCCTGGGACGACCTGACGCTGATCCACCAGGTGGCGAAGGCTCTCGTTCCGCCCCCGGGCCTGGAGCACCGGTGCCGCAACATCACCGGCCTGCCGCAGCGGGAGGCCCGGATCTTCGGGTTCCGGACCGCCACGGCCGCGGCCTACCTGCTGGCCGTCCTGACCACGCTCCTGCTGGGCAACCCCGTGACGCTGGCGCGCCACGAGTCCGGCATCGTCCACCAGGCGAGGAGCGTGGTCCGCGAGACCGTCTCCACCGTGACCGACGAGAGCCGTGGCGAGCTCCGCCTGATGCTGTGGCGCACCTGGCAGTGGGGCAGGCAGCAGGCCGAGGTGCTCCGGGAGCTCGTCGCCGGCCCCGAGAACGACACCACCCCGGCACCCGAGGAGGTGCCGGACCAGGACCAAGGAGGACGCGAATGAACGACCACGACACCAACCCGAACGCTCCGGGCACGCCCCCGAAACCGCCCGTTCCCCCCGCCCGGCAGGAGAAGACCGAGCAGGAACAGTCACTGCCTCCGCGGCCTCCCGCCCAACCCACGCCCGCCGCGCAGCGGGCGCCGGAACAGCCGGCGGTCCCGGTCCCACCGCCACCGGCCGCCATGCCCGCCTCCCCGCTCCGGAAGTCGCCCGCACTGGCCGTGATCCTCTCCTTCTTCACGGGACTGGGCCACCTCTACCTGGGCCTCTACCAGCGCGGCATCGTGTTCTTCGCGCTCTTCGCCGGCGCCATCGCCCTGACCACCAACATCGGGGAGCTGGGCATCCTGATCCCCTTCGTCTGGTTCTTCGGCCTCATCGACGCCTACCGCCAGGCCCAGCTCATCAACCTGGGCGGCCTGGAGGAGCCCACCCCGGCCTCGCGGAAGCAGTCCAACCTGGGGTTCGGTGTCTTCCTCACGGTCCTGGGCGCCGTGCTGCTGATCAACAAGTTCTACCCCCTCGACTTCACCTGGCTCCGCGAGTGGTGGCCCGTGGCCCTGGTGCTCCTCGGCCTCCACCTCATCGCGAGCGCATGGTACGAACGGAAGAAGCAGGAGGAGGTGGACCGGCGGAAGGCCGAGGAGGACGGACCGGACTTCTGAACGCTCCACACACGAAGCCCTCGCGCCCCCCGGCTGCGGCCCCTCCTCCGGGGCGGGCGGGCGGCTTCACCCTTCACGTCTTCATCGTGAAACGTGAAAGGTGAAACGTGAAACGAATGAGGCACTTCCGGTGAGAAGGCCAAGGGCTGCTGCGCAAACGCCGGGAAGAGACGCCAAGCCACCCACTCCCCTGCCCCCGTGCTCCCGGACGGGCGGGCGGCTTCACCCTTCACTCTTCACATCTTCACTTCCTCACGTCCTCACCAACAACAAACGGGGCGCCCGCAGGGGCGCCCCGGGAAGCTCGCCGGGACCCGGCTCAGTCGTTCAGGTTGTCCACGATGAAGGTCCGCTGACCCACGAAGTTCTTGTTGCCATCGCGGTCCAGCGAGCGGATGACGAGGTAATGCTCCCCGTCGGTCAGCATCGTGGTATCCAGGTCGTAGGCGAACCCGGCATCCTCCGTCCAGCAGATGGGCCACCACGGCTGGGACTCCATCAGCTCGGGGCTGTCCAGGTGGTCGTCGGCGAGCCCCATGAGCTTGCCATCCACGTAGACCTCCACACGCTCGATTTCCTGGAAATCGATGGCCCACCCGGTCACGGGATAGATGCCGGCCACCCTCTCCATGTTCGTCGGCGTGTAGATGTCGCCGAAGGAGTAGCAGTCGATGTCACAGTTCCCGCACCGGATGATCACGGGGATGGTGCCGATCTTCGAGCTGTAGCCTTCGAAGTCGGTGGCCCGGACCGTCAGCCAGTGGAGGCCCTGCTGGAAGCCCTTGTTGTAGAGGAGGTCCTGGACGTTCACCGCGAGGATGTAGCCGCTGTCCTTGGAGGCCGGCACGTCGGGGAACATCCTGTGGATGTCAAGGCGCTCGATCCCGAGGTAGTTCACGTAGCGCTGGTAGAAATCCAGGTAGAACTGGTCCACGGGGGCCTTGGCCAGAGAGACACCGTCGATCAGGAGCTCCACGGAGGCCACGCCTCCCAGGTCGTGACGGCTTCCCACGTCGAGCACCCATCCGGCAACCCACTCCCACTGGGTTGGATCCACCGGATCCGGCTCCCAGCCAGGAGGCGCCGACCATCCCGGCTCGCCAGGCTGGACCTCGCCCTCGCAGTAGACACCGATGTAGTGGTTCTCGATGGGCCACTCGATGCGGCCGAACGGCGCCAGGTTGCGCCCGTTGTTGAAGACCTGCACGAAGCGCTGCCCGATCACCCTGGAGGCGCCCTCGTCGTCCCACAGCCGCACCGCGAGGGTGTGCACGCCGTTGGTGAACTTCGTGGTGTTCAGCATCCGCACGAAGCCGGAGCTGGCGGCGTCGGGATCGGACGGGAAGCGGTTCTGGACATCGGGACGGGGAATCCCGAGCTCGGCACCGCCGATCACCTGGCCGTCCACCAGGATCTCCACCTTCGTGACCTCGCCGTCATCCAGGGCCCAGCCCGACACGGGGAAGACACTGTCCATGGGCTGGGCGGGGCCCGGCAGCTCGAGCTCGCCGAAGGGGGCCTGGTTGAGGTCCTTGTTCACCGTGACGGAACGGTTTCCGAAATCCTCCGTGGTGCTGTCGGAGAAGGTCACCCGAAGGAACAGGGTGTGTGCCCCGTTGGTCAGGGAATCCGCATCGAAAGAGGTGCTGAAACCCGGGTACGGCTGTGCGCTGGCGGCCACCCAGGGGTAGGCCTGCAGCACGTCATAGCGGGGCTTATTGATGTCCACACTGGCGAGGTACACGCCATCCACGTAGAGGTCGATATTGCTCACCCCACGCGGGTCGACGATCCAGCCGGCCACCTCCACGAGGCCCGCGACAACGGCCTCCTCCGGCGGGGTGTCCAGCCAGAACATCGTCTGCTGACCCATTCCCGCCGGCGCTTCGTGAACGACGCTGGCTGAGACCTTTTCCAGCACAACATCGGTGCTCCCCGCCTGCACCGCCTGGGGGATCAACAGGGCCAGAGAAACGAGCGCAACACCGATCATCGAGTGACGCATTCTTCTTCCTCCCTGAAAAAACAAGCTCATGAGCTGAAAACCTCTCGCCCGAAATCATATACCACACGTGTTCTGCTGGTCAAACACAATCCCTCACACAATTGCCCGCAAAAAAGCCGCGGACACCCCCGAGGTGACCCCGCGCACATTCTCCGCCGGTTTTCGGCCCTCACGAGGCTCCAGTCACGGCGGGCCTCTCCCCGGGGATCACCAGGCTCGCCACGTGGGCCCGGGCCGACCTGCCCAGCGCCTGGAGGTCGTATCCGCCCTCCAGCAGGGAGAGAATCCTCCCCCCGCCCCAGGTCTCGGCGGCCTGGACGATGGCCCGCGTCATGCGCTCGAACCCGGCCTCCGTGACCTCCATGCCCCCCAACGGGTCCCCGGCGTGGGCGTCAAAACCGGCCGACACCACGATGGCGGCGGGCTTCAGACGTGAGCCCAGCTCCTCGAGGCCCGCCTCCAGGGCGGAGGCGTACACGGCGTCGTCGGCACCCACCGCCAGCGGGAAGTTCCGGGTGGCCCCGCGGCCCGCACCCTCCCCCACCTCGTCCGCAGCGCCGGTCCCGGGGTAGAAGGGATACCTGTGGACCGAGAGATACCCCACGTCCGGGCGCTCCCAGAACAGGCGCTGGGTCCCGTTGCCGTGGTGGACGTCGAAGTCCACCACCAGCACTGGTGCCTGCCAGGCCCGGGCGATGACCTCGGCGGCCAGGGCGGCGTTGTTGAAGAAGCAGAAGCCCATGGCGCGGTCGGCCTCGGCGTGATGGCCCGGTGGCCGGACGGCGAGGAACGCGCGGTGGAGCCGTCCGTTCACCAGGTCGAGAGCCGCCTGCACGGCCAGCCCGGCCGCCGCGAGGGCCGCCCGGAGGGTGCCCTCCGAGACGGGGTTGTCCGGTCCGTCCAGGGTGGACGGGGCCCGCTCGACGGCCTCCACCAGCCTCAGGATCAGGCTGGGCTCGTGGAGCCACCTGATCACGCCCAGGATGTCGTCGTCCGGGGGGAGGACCGCCTCCTGCTCCAGTTCCCACGGGCCGCCGTTGGCCGCCAGGGCCCCCAGCACGGACCGGAGCCTCGCGGGCACCTCCGGATGCCCCGGCCGCGGGACGTGCCGGAGCTGGTCGGGATGGGACCGGACCTCCACGATGTCGCTTGCCTTCACGGGGGCATCATACTACCCTCGCCCCATGGCCAAACGAACCGTCCGGGTGGTGGTGTCGCTGGTGCTGATGGCGGTGCTCGTGGCCCTGTTCCTGTGGAACGTGGATCTCGGGGAGGTGGGCAGGACCCTGGAGCGGGCCCACCCGGGCTGGCTGCTGGCCGCCGTGGCCCTGGCCCTGTTCTCCTACTGGCTCCGGGCGATCCGGATCATCCTGATCCTCCGGCCTGTGGGTCGCGTCCGGCACACGTCGGCGGTCCTGGCCACGGCCGTGGGCTACGCCGCCATGTCGCTCCTCCCCGCCCGGATGGGGGATCTCGTCCGCCCGATCGTCATCTCCCGGCGGGACGGGCTGCCCGTCTCGGCGACACTGGCCTCCATCCTGACCGAGCGCCTGTTCGATCTCTGGACCATCGTGCTGGCCTTCCTGCTGTTCACGTTCGACCCGCCCGCCATGGAGCTCGGCATCGAGGCCAGGCGCTCGCTCCACACCCTCAAGCTGGCGGGCTGGGTGCTGGGCACGGGCCTGGTCCTGGGATCCCTGGTCCTCCTCGGCCTCTTCAGGTACCAGGAACGCTTCATCCATCTCCTCACGTGGCCGTTCCGGAAGCTCATTCCGCGATGGGAGGGCGCCGTCGCCGCGTTCCTCGGCCACTTCCTGGACGGATTGAAGGTCCTCCAGCGGCCACGGGACCTTGTGGCCACCCTGGTGGCCTCGGCCGCGGTGTGGTGGGTCATCTTCTTCCAGGTGAAGGCCACCCTCCTGGCCTTCGGCGTGGACCTCCCCATGCCGGCCGCCTACCTCATGGTCACCCTCTCCGTCATCGGGCTGGCCATCCCCACCCCGGGAGGCGTGGGCGGGTTCCACAAGGCGTTCCAGTTCGGGCTCACCGCCTTCTTCGGGCTGGAGCTCAACCGCGCCACGGGCATCGCCATCGCCTACCACGCCACCTGCTTCCTGCCCATCACGGTGGTGGGCCTCGCCTGCCTGCCGGTGCTGGGCCTCACGCTCAGGGACACCACCCACATGGCCGACGAGATCGGCACCACGGAGCCGTAGCATGCGCTGCCCGTTCTGCACCCACCCGGAGAGCCGCGTGGTGGATTCCCGAGAGGTCAAGGAGGCCCGGGAAATCCGGCGGAGGCGAGAATGCACGGGGTGCGGCCGGAGGTTTACCACCTACGAGAGGATCGAGGAGGTTCCCGCCTCCGTGGTCAAGCGCGACGGACGGCGGGAGAGCTTCGACCGGGAGAAACTGCTGGGCGGCCTCCTGAAGGCCTGCGAGAAGAGACCCGTCCCGCGGCGCGAGCTGGCGGCCATCGCCGACGCCGTGGAGGCGGAGATCGCCACGCGGGAGGATCGTGAGATGTCCAGCGAGGAGATCGGCAACCTGGTGATCGAGAGGCTTCGTCACCTGGACCAGGTGGCCTACGTGCGGTTTGCCAGCGTGTACCGCCGGTTCGAGGACGTGAACCAGTTCATGGAGGAGCTGCGCCGCCTCCTGATCCAGCGGGAGGAAGAGCCATGATGCCGCGGTTCGGACCTTACGGACGCATCCAGATCCTCAAGGCCGAGATCAATCGCCTCATCGACCTGCTCCTGGAGGAGCCCGTGACAGGCTCCCCCGGGTGGCACCCCCCCGTGGACATCCTGGACGGAGCCAGCGAGCTCAGCGTCGTGGTGGAGCTCCCGGGGGTCGGGGCGAACGATCTCACGGTGGAGTTCAGACATCATGTCCTGATGGTCCGGGGCGGCAAGCGCCGGCTGGAGAGCGAGCCCCAGGCCCGCCGGTACCACCTCATGGAACGGTTCATCGGCGCCTTCCAGGTGGCGGTGGAGATCCCCCAGCCCGTGGATCCCGCCTCGGCGCGGGCGGTCCTCGCCCAGGGAATCCTCACCGTGACCTTTCCCCGCCTTGACGACAGGCGGGACCAGCCCTTCACCCTGACCGTCAAGGAGGAACGGCCCCATGAGTGATCAGACAATGGTCGTGACACCCGAGGAGGAGGAGGTCATCCACATTCCGGACGTCCTCCCGGTCATGGCACTGAAGGACGCCGTGCTGTTCCCGTACGTCATCGTGCCCCTCTCCGTGGGCCGGGACCGGTCCGTCAGGGCCGTGGACGAGGCCCTCTCGGCCAACCGGCTGATCCTCCTGGTCACCCAGAAGGATCCCACCATCGAGGAGCCGGGGCCGGAGGACCTGTACGAGATCGGCTGCGTGGCGGTCATCATGCGGATGCTCAAGCTCCCGGACGGCAACATCCGGATCCTTGTCCAGGGTCAGGCCCGCGCCCGCGTGGACTACTTCACGAAGACCGAGCCCTACCTCGAGGCCCGGCTCACCCGGCTGGAGGAGCCGCGCATCCCGGAGGGGGAGCTGCAGGTGGAGGCCCTGGTCCGCTCCGTGAAGCAGGGGCTCGAGAAGGTCACCAGCCTGGGCAAGCAGATCTCCCCCGAGGTCATGCTCATCGCCGCCAACCTGGACGACCCGCTCCGGCTGGCCGACCTGGCCGCCTCGAACCTCTCGCTCAAGGTGGCCGACGCCCAGAAGGTCCTGGAGACCCTGGACCCGGTGGACCGTCTCAAGCTGGTCCACGAGCTGCTCACCCGGGAGATCTCGCTGCTGGAGATGCAGCAGGAGATCTCCTCCCAGGTCCGGGGCGAGATGGACAGGAGCCAGCGCGAGTACTTCCTCCGGCAGCAGCTCAAGGCCATCCAGAAGGAGCTGGGCGAGGGCGAGGACCTGGAGCAGGAGCTGGAGGAGTACCGGCGGAAGGCCGAGGAGGCCGGACTCTCCGAGGAGGCCCGGGAGGAGTTCGACAAGCAGCTCAAGCGGCTGGCCAGCATGCACCCCGACTCCGCGGAGGCCTCCGTGCTCCGGACCTGGCTGGACTGGATCACCTCCCTGCCCTGGTCGAAGGTGACCGAGGACAACCTGGACGTGGCCCGGGCCCGCACCATCCTGGACGAGGACCACTACGACCTGGAGAAGATCAAGGAACGGATCATCGAGTTCCTGGCGGTGCGCCAGCTCAAGCCGGACTCCAAGGGCCCCATCCTGTGCTTCGTGGGTCCGCCCGGCGTGGGCAAGACCTCGCTCGGGCGCAGCATCGCCCGGGCCCTGGGGCGGAAGTTCATCCGGATCTCCCTGGGCGGCGTGCGGGACGAGGCCGAGATCCGGGGCCACCGCCGCACCTACGTGGGGGCGCTTCCCGGGCGCATCATCCAGGGCATCAACCAGGCCGGCACCTCCAACCCCGTCTTCATGCTGGACGAGGTGGACAAGATCGGCGCCGACTTCCGGGGCGACCCCTCCTCGGCGCTGCTGGAGGTCCTGGACCCCGAGCAGAACCACGCCTTCAGGGACCACTACCTGGGCGTGGCCTACGACCTGTCGAGGGTGCTCTTCATCGCCACCGCCAACATCACCGACACCATCCAGCCCGCCTTCCTGGACCGGATGGAGGTGATCCAGCTCTCGGGCTACACCGAGGAGGAGAAGATCGAGATCGCCCGGCGGCACCTGATCCCCAAGCAGCTGGAGGAGAACGGCCTCGAGCCGGGGCAGGTGGAGCTCACCACGCCCGCCCTGCGCCTGCTCATCGACGGCTACACCCGGGAGGCGGGCCTCCGCAACCTGGAGCGCCAGATCGGCTCGGTGTTCCGCAAGGTGGCGGTGCGCCTGGCCGAGGGCAAGCCCGCCCCGAAGCGCATCACCCCCGCCATGGTGGAGCGCTGGCTGGGCGCCCGGAAGTTCCTGCCCGAGTCCCAGCTCAAGGAGGACCGCGTGGGCGTGGTCACGGGCCTGGCCTACACGCCCTACGGCGGGGACGTGCTCTTCATCGAGGCCCTGGCCTTCCCCGGGAAGGCCGACCTCAGGCTCACGGGGTCGCTGGGCGACGTGATGAAGGAGTCCGCCCAGGCGGCGCTCTCCTTCGCCCGGGCCAACGCCGTGGACTACGGCATCGCCCCGGACTGGTTCGACAGCCACACCATCCACGTGCACGTGCCGGCTGGGGCCATCCCCAAGGACGGTCCCTCGGCGGGCGTCACCATGCTGACCGCCATCATCTCCGTGGCCTCTGGCCGCCAGGTGCGCCACGATCTGGCCATGACCGGGGAGATCACGCTGCGTGGCGACGTGCTCCCGGTGGGCGGCATCAAGGAGAAGGTGCTGGCGGCGCTCCGCGCCGGGGTCACCGACATCCTCCTGCCCGAGGAGAACCGCCGGGACGCGGCCGATCTCCCGCCCAAGGCGCGGCGGGCGGCCTCCATCCGCTTCGTCCGTCACGCCCGGGAGGTGCTCGCCGAGGCGCTGAGGAGTGGAGAAGGTGAGGAGGTCAGCAACCGTCTTGGATGTCAAGCCCTGGCCGGGTCCGGGGACCAGGGTTGATTGTCCCTGACCATGGCACTCATGATGGTGAGGAGCTTCCTGGCCACGGCGGTGAGGGCGGACACCTCGGCCGGGTGCCCTTCAGCTACCGGATGAAGCGGGGGGCGCGTCCGGGACGACCACCGGACGCGGCCGCCGTCTCCCGCCGCCCCTCACCGCCGCCGTCCCCGATCCCCGACGCCGCCATCCGCCCCCGGACCCCGGCCCGAAACGGGCCCGCACACGGGTTTCCCTTGACATTCGCCAGAAGAAGGAGTAATCAGCCATTTGGGACAGCAATCGGCCGGAGGACCGGGAGGAGACCCATGGAAGCGTACATGACAGCCAAGGAAGCCGCTGAATACCTGAAGCTCGCCGAGCGGACACTGGTCCGTCTGGCCCACGAGGGGAAGATCCCCGGGGTGAAGATCGGGGGGCAGTGGCGCTTCCGGAGGGCCCTGCTGGACGAGTACCTGGACACCCTGGCCTCGGCCTCCGTGGCCTCGGCGGCCGGCAACCCCGAGCAGGTGATCGACGCGCCGCTCACGGAGATCTTCTCGGTGGAGAACGTGATCCCCGACCTGGAGGCGGCCGATCGCGCCGGGGTGATCCACACCATGGTGGAGCACGTGACGGGGCTGGGCCTCGTCAACGACCCGCAGTGGCTCGAGGCCGCCCTCGCGGCCCGGGAGCGCCTGGTCCCCACGGCCGTGCCCGAGGGCGTGGCCTTCCTCCACGCGCGCCGGCGGTCCCCGGACAAGTTCCCCCAGCAGTTCATCGCGCTGGCACGGTCCAGGGACGGCGTCGTCTTCGGGTCCCCGGACATGGGCAGGACCCACCTGTTCTTCCTCCTGGCGCTGCGCAACGATGCGCTGCACCTGAGGTGGCTGTCCCGGCTGGCCTGGATCGTGCGGAACTCCACGCGGATGGCCCGCCTGGTGGACGCCGGCGACGCCGAGGAGATCTACGCTGCCATGCTGGAGGCGTCGGAAGCCCTGCCCACCTCGTTGCGGCCCACCGGGATGGCGGCGGGCCGGTAGACCACCTGCGGACGCACGGTGCAGCGGCTGCGGATCGCCCGGACCGTGGGGGACGGGTTGGCGAAGGAAGCTCTCGCCGCGGGCGGGCTTGCGCCCCTCCTCGCCCTGTGCTATCACGTACGCGCTCCTCGGGAAGGGAGCCAAGACATTCTGGAGGATTGGGTATGAATATCGAAGCCAAGGTCAAGGAGATCATCGTCAAGCAGCTCGGCGTGGATCCGGAGAAGGTGACCCTCGAGGCGTCGTTCGTGGATGACCTGGGGGCGGACTCCCTGGACACGGTGGAGCTGGTGATGGCGTTCGAGGAGGAGTTCGGGGTGGAGATCCCGGACGAGGCTGCCGAGAAGATCGCAACGGTGAAGGACGCCGTCGACTACATCAAAGAGCACGCGGAGGCCTGATGATGACCCGCCGGGTGGTGGTGACCGGCATGGGGCTGGTCACGCCGCTGGGGCACACGGTCGAGAGCACGTGGCAGGCCCTGCTGGACGGCACCAGCGGCGTGGGGTTCATCACGGCGTTTGACGCCTCGGACTTCGCGGTGAAGATCGCGGCCGAGGTCAGGGATCTCGACATCTCCCGGTGGCTTGACGTCAAGGAGGCGCGCCGATTCGGCCGGCACGTTCACCTCGCCGTGGCGGCCTCGGAGATGGCCCTCGAGAACTCCGGCCTCGAGATCACGGAGGAGAACGCCGAGAGGGTCGGTGTCGTCATCGGATCGGGCATCGGCGGCCTCGGGCTCATCGAGGAGCAGCACGAGATCCTCAGGACCCGGGGACCCCGGAGGGTGTCCCCCTTCTTCATCCCCGGGGCCATCATCAACATGAGCTCGGGAATCGTCAGCATCCGCACGGGGGCCAGGGGGCCCAACAGTGCCACGGTGACAGCCTGCTCCACCTCCGCCCATGCCATCGGCGACGCGCTCATGTACGTCCGTCACGGGTACGCGGATGCCATCATCTGCGGGGGATCCGAGTCGGTGGTGACGCCACTGACGGTGGCGGGCTTCGCCTCCATGCGGGCACTCTCCACGCGCAACGACGAGCCCGAGCGGGCCTCACGGCCCTGGGACCGGGACCGCGACGGCTTCGTCATCGGCGAGGGGGCCGCGGTGGTGGTCCTGGAGGAGCTGGAGCACGCCAGGAGGCGCGGCGCCCCGATCCTCGCGGAGGTCCTGGGCTTCGGCATGAGCTCCGACGCCTACCACATCTCGGCGCCGTGCGAGGACGGTGACGGGGCCATCCGGGTGATGCGGGTGGCGCTCGAGGACGCCGGCGTGGCGGCCGAGAACGTGGACTACATCAATGCCCACGGGACGAGCACGCCCCTGGGAGACCGCGTGGAGACCATCGCCATCAAGGCGGTGTTCGGCGACCACGCCCGCAGGGTGGCAGTGTCCTCCACCAAGTCCATGACGGGCCACCTCCTGGGTGCGGCGGGAAGCCTGGAGTTCGCGGTCTGCGTCCTGGCCATGCGGGACGGGGTGGTACCACCCACGATCAACCTGGACGACCCCGAGCCCGAGAACGACCTGGACTACGTTCCCCACACGGCCAGGGAGATGCCGGTCGACGTGGCCCTGACCAACTCCTTCGGCTTCGGCGGAACCAACGCCTGCCTGGTGGTGGGCCGGGCCGACTGAGGAACGGCCGGCTGGGAGGACGCTCTGGCTCAACCCCGGCCCGGTGCCATGTCGAGTGCGGCGGTCCTGCGTCACCGCATCGTCCATTTCGTGGGAAGGTTGCACTTCTACGACTTCGGGCGGTGGCTGCTGCTGGCGTCGCTCATCGGTATCGTGGCGGGCCTGGGTGCGGCCTTCCTCACCTGGGGCGTGGAGGCCCTCTCCCACCTCCTCCATGTGGAGCTGGCCGGGGCCCTGATCCCGGGCCACGGCAAGGGTGCCAGCGCCGACTGGCACTCGCCCACCAGGCCCTGGGTGCTGCTGATCATCCTGCCGGTGGCCGGTCTCGTGGTGGGGTGGCTGGTCCAGACCTTCGCCCCCGAGGCCGAGGGCCACGGCACCGACGCGGTGATCCGGGCCATCCACAGGGAACGCTCGGTGATCCGGAAGCGGGTCCCCGCGGTGAAGCTGCTGGCCTCCATCCTCACCATCGGCTCGGGCGGGTCGGCGGGCCGGGAGGGCCCGGTGGCCCAGGTGGGCGCCGGCTTCGGGAGCTACCTGTCCCGGTTGCTGAACCTGTCCTCGAAGGATCGCCAGCTCCTGGTCATCGCCGGCATGGCCGCGGGCATCGGCGGCATGTTCCGGGCACCGCTGGGAGGAGCGCTCTTCTCCATCGAGGTGCTGTACTCGGAGAACGACTTCGAGTCCGAGGCGCTGATCCCGGCGGTGATCGCCGCCATCGTCGCCTACGTGGTCAACGCCTCCTTCACGGGGTGGGGTCACATCTTCGCCGCGCCGGAGGTGGCCTTCTCCCACCCCGTGGAGCTGCTCTCCTACGTGGTGCTGGGGATGCTCCTCGCCGTGGTGGGGATCATCTACGTGAAGGTCTTCTACGGGGTCCGGGACCTGGTGTTCCGGCCCCTGCCGGTGCCCGCGTGGACCAGGCCGGGGATCGGCGGGCTCCTCCTGGCCCTCCTGGCGCTGGCGGTGCCCCAGGTGATGGGAGGCGGGTACGGGTGGCTCCAGCTGACCCTCGACGGGAACCTTCCCCTCAAGCTCCTGCTCATCCTCCTGCCCGCCAAGATCATGGCCACCGCCCTCACCATCTCCTCCGGCGGATCCGGCGGCGTGTTCGCCCCCTCGCTCATCATCGGCGGGATCACCGGGGCCGTCTTCGCCGAGCTGGCCGTCCGGGTGGCCCCCGGCGCGGCGCCCCCCGCCGCCGCCTGCGTGCTCGTGGGCATGGGGGGGTTCTTCTCCGGCGTGGCCAAGGTGCCCATCGCCTCGCTGATCATGGTGGCCGAGATGAGCGGGTCCTACGACCTCCTGGTGCCCATGATGCTGGTGGGCTCCGTGGCGTTCCTCCTGACGCGGGGCGTCACCATCTACGAGGAGCAGGTCCCGGGGAGGATCGATTCCCCGGCGCACCTGGGCGAGTTCCAGGTGGACGTGCTGGAGCAGCTCCGGGTGAGCGACGTGGTGGACACCTCGGCGCCCATCGTGACGGTGTCGCCGGGGACCCCCTTCCGGACCATCCTCCAGATGGTCTCGGAGAGCGGGCAGGAGTACTTCCCCGTGGTGAACGGTGAGGGCCGGCTCATCGGCATGTTTTCCATGGAGGACGTGCGGCGCGTGGTGGCCACGCCAGAGGTCTGGTCCCTGCTGGTGGCCGACGACCTCGGCGTGGCGGGGTCGGGAGTGGTCTACCTGGACCCCGATGAGGACCTCCACACGGCGTTGCGGAAGTTCATGGCAGCCCAGGTGAGCGTCCTCCCGGTGCTGGAGGGCCCGCCGCCGTCCCGTCTGCTGGGGCTCCTGTCGCACCACGAGTTGATGCAGGCCTACGACAGGGTGGTGCACAGGCTCCAGGAGCCCGCCTGACGTCCTCCCGGGATCCGCCGACGCCGGGCTCCAGAGCTGGGGCGGGGTGTCCGGTGCGCTTCGGACGGCCACCACGGTGCGGCCGTCGCCTGAGACGGCAGCCGCGGTGATCCCCTCCACCTCCCCGGCCAGGGTGTCGATGGCGACGCTGCGGGGGGAGACGGTGGCCCGGGCCAGCCGCCGGTGCACGTCCCCGGCGACGCCCAGGATCGCGCCGCCGGAGAAGGGCCGCACGAAGGCGATCTCCTCGTTGGCCCCCGTGGGCACCGGCTCGAGGCCCTCCATGCCGTCCCGCCAGAAGGCCAGCCGGAGGCGGCCGGCAGCCAGGTTCTCCAGGTCCGTGGTCTCGGTGAAGACGGCCAGCGCCACGCCTTCCGGGGTGAAGGCGAGCTTCTCGGGCAGGACGGCACGGGACACCTCGAGTTCACGGGAGGCCCGCGGCTCCACGGTCGTGAGCACCAGGTGCGGTGTGCCGCGGTGGTCGGCCTCCCAGTGGGGGGAGGTGTCGGAGTCGTGACCCACCGTGAGCTCCACGGTGACCGGGTCCTCTCCCAGCGTGCTGAGGCGGAGATCTCCCACCAGCCGGTGCTTCTTCTCGTCCGGCCGGCGCAGGACCCAGACCACCCGGCTTCCGTCCGGTGCCAGATCCATGTCACCGGGACGTTCCTGGTGCACCACGGTCTCCGCCCGCCACACGGGATCGGGCGGCGGAGCCTCCTTCGTGGATGTGGCGAGGGCCATACCCCCGGTGAACAGGGCCAAGGCGACGGCGATGACCTGGGCAGCAGCACGCATCTCGACCTCCCGGCGGCGGCCTGGCACGTGGCCCGGTGCCCGGATCAGGGGTGGAGCATGGCGGCGAGCTGACGGAAGCAGCGACCTACGCGATCCCGGAAGGTCTCGGCGCGCCGCCCGCGGCGGGGTTCGATCCACGCGGGAACATACGGATCCATGGTGGCGGCCACCCTCTGCACGTCCTCGTCTGTCATCGGGGGTTTCACGGCGACGAGGTGGTAGATCACCTGATCGCAGACATCGAGGTGACCCAACCGCATCTTTCGTTGCAGCCACGGAGGGAAGTTCCTGTAGCGATCGAAGTACAGGAACTCCATGCGGACCAGCCTGAGGTCGAGCCGCGGCCTGGTGTGCTCCGAGGTGGAGAGCCCCCAGATCGTTCCGTGCGGAGGGCGGTACCATTCCGCCGCGTCCACGGTGCAGGTACCGGCATCGGTCCAGAAGCGGGGGCTGTGCTCGTTGAAGATCTCGTGGTGGAAGGGGTTGGCGAGGTTGAGCCCCTGCTGCCCGTAGGGCGCCACGATGGCCACCTGGGCACCGGGACGGCAGATCCGCCAGATCTCCTCCATCACGGGCACCAGGTTCCGGACGTGCTCCAGCGAGTGGCTCGCGTGGACGAGGTCCGCACAGGAATCGGCGACGGGCAGCGGCCGCTCGAGATCCGCCACCACGTCGACTCCGGGAAGCGGGGAGTGATCCACCCCCACGAAGCCGGGGAGGGCCTTTGTGCCACAGCCCAGGTCGATGCGAACCGGAGGATGCGGGATCCGCTCCGGGGTCTCGCCTTCGTACGCCATATGCACCTTTCCCGTTGCTCATGCCGGGACAGTCGCTCGCAGCACTTCCCGCCCCAGGATGCCACCCCGGGGAGGGGTTTGTCCAGGTTCCCGTCCGGTGACGGGCCTCCGGGCACCGTCCGGTCCTGGTGGATCCCGGCTGATCCCGGAGGACACGGCGGCACGCCCACGGGCCAGGGGGTATACTCGCCTCCATGGGACGGGGCTGGTTCATCACCTTCGAGGGCGGGGAGGGGTCCGGCAAGACCACCCAGGTCCGCCGACTGGAGGAGCACCTGCGGGGTGGGGGGCACGAGGTGGTGGTGACCCGGGAGCCCGGGGGCACGGCGGTGGCGGAGGCGGTCCGGGCCGTTCTGCTCGACCCGGCGCAGGACCCGGATCCGCTGACGGAGCTCTTCCTGCTGGAGGCCGCCCGCCGCGACCACGTGGAACGGGTGATCCGTCCCGCGCTGGAACGTGGCGCCGTGGTGCTCTGCGACCGCTTTGCCGACTCCTCGGTGGTGTACCAGGGGCTCGTGGGAGGCGTGGAAGCTGCGACCGTCGAGAGGCTCAACCGGCTCGCCACCGGGGGGCTGGAGCCGGACCTGACCTTCGTCCTGGACCTCCCCGCCGAGGAGGGCCTGGCCCGCGTGGGCCGCCGCAACGGTGGCGGCTCGGGCAACAGGATCGACGGGCATCCGCTGGAGTTCCACAGGCGCGTCCGCGACGCCTTCCTGGAGCTGGCTCGCCGGGGAGGCCGGAGGTTCAGGATCCTCCCGGCCAGGCAGGACGAGGATCGCCTGTTCGAGCTCCTGCTGGACGAGCTGCCGGAGGAGCTGCGATGACCGTGCCGTGGTGGGACGACGACACCGGTGTGCTCGACCGGGATCGCTTCGGGGAGCAGGTGGAGGATATTCTCCAGCGGGCCCGCAGGGCACAGCTGGAGGGCCACCTGCCCCACGGTCTGCTCCTGGTGGGGCTCGAGGGGATGGGCCGCGAGCTCGCCGCCGTGGAGCTCGCCGCCATGCTCACCTGCCCCGAGAACGCCGGGCCGTGGTGCGGGTGCAACAGCTGCCGGCGTGTGCGGCGTGGCATCCACCCCGATGTGGAACGGGTCGCGTACGATCCGGACCTCAAGGGCACGAAGGACGTCATCAAGGCCGACCAGGTCCGGGACACCATCGTCTCGAAGGTCGGTGCCCGGCCCTATGAGGGCATGGCCCGCGTCTGGATCCTCGACAGGGTGGAGCGCCAGTGGTTTCCTCCGTCCCCGGCCAACGTGTTCCTCAAGACCCTGGAGGAACCACCGCCGGCCGTTCACTTCATCCTCCTGGCGGCCAATCCCGGGTCGGTGCTGCCCACCATCCGCTCCCGCTGTCAGACCCTCCGGCTGCCCGGAGCGGTGGCCCTGGCGGCCCGGGAGGGGGATGAGCTCCCCGAGCTGATCGCCTCGGGGGAGGGGGCGAGGGAGTTCGCCCGGCGGGTCCGTGCGGCCCTCACCGAGGCCGCCGGCGGGGACCCCCTGGCCCTGGTGGTGGTCTCCCGGTCCCTGCCCGGAGAGCCCTGGGTGTACCAGGCCGCCGCGGCCGCAGCCCTGGAGCTCGCCACCTCGGGCACGGGGGCCGACGGTGGGGAGGGCTTCTCCAGGCTGGCCGCACGGCTCGTGGAGGCCGAGTCGCGGGCCCGTGTCCTGAACATCCGCCCCGAGCGCCTGATCCTCTCCTGCCTCATGCAGTGGTACGAGGAGGCGGTGGAGGGAGCGGCATGAGACCGGGAACGGTCCTCCGGGAACGGGCCCGTGACCGCGGGTTCCTGTCCCGGCTGCGTCCCCCGTGCTCCGGGGCGATCGTGGAAACGTGGGTGAGGGAGAATGGGGACACGGAGGCGCCCGTGGACCCGGAGCGCGCCCGTGCCCTGGTGGCGGCACTCCGGTGAGACGGGTGACAGGAGGAGGTTGACATGAGGAGAATCGGACTCGCGATGCTGCTCGGCCTGGCGGTTGTGGCGACCGGGGCACCCGCTGCCGCGGACGGAGGGAAGCCGGAGCCCTCACGGATGGAGAGGCTCGTGGCCGCCCAGGAACACGCCCACGACGTTCTGGCCAAGAAGATCGACGACATCCTGTGGTACCAGCGGGTGAGCGACGTGGCCGTGATCGACAAGGTCCGGATCTACGGGCCGCCCCGGTGGAAGGAGCCCAACCCCGACGCCATCGGCGCGGGCAACCCGGTGAAGTTCTACTGCTACGTGTTCACCCCCAGGGAACCCGCGTCCGGGAAGCTTCCTCTCCTGGTCCTGCCCCACGGGGGCGTCCACGGGGATTTCACCACCTACTACGCCCACATCGTCCGGGAGCTCATGGCCCAGGGCTACGTCGTGGTGGCCCCGGAGTACCGGGGCTCCACGGGCTACGGGAGATGGCTCTTCGAGCTCATCGACTACGGCGGGCTGGAGGTGGAGGACTGCCTGGCCGCGCGAGACTGGGCGGTGGCCAACCACCCCCGGGTGGACCCGAAGCGGGTGGGGATCCTGGGCTGGAGCCACGGAGGGCTCATCGCGCTCATGAGCCTGTTCAACCACCCGGATTCCTACGCCTGCGCCTTCGCGGGAGTCCCGGTCTCCGACCTGGTACTCCGCATGGGCTACATGGACCAGGAGTACCGGGACCTCTACGAGGCGCCCTACTTCATCGGCCAGTCGGCCAACGAGAACCTGGAGGAGTACAAGAGGCGCTCGCCGGTCTGGCACGTGGAGAAGCTGAAAAAGCCCCTGCGCATCCACACCAACGTCCACGACGAGGACGTGAACTACGTGGAGGTGGAGCACCTCATCCAGGCGCTGAAGGCCGCGGGCAAGGACTTCGAGTACGAGGTCTCGGACGTGCCGGGGGGCCACAGCTTCGACCGGCTGGACACCCCCGAGGCCTGGTCCTACAGGAAGAAGATCTACGCCTTCCTGGCCCGATACCTGAAGCCGCCCCACCCCGGTGTCCGGCTGGGGGTGAGTGCCGCGGGGATCGCGGCACCGTGAGGCCGGGGCGGATGGATCGGGTGTGACGGCATGGGGTGGAACGCGCTCCCGCGGCTCGAGGGCTGGAGACGGTGGGGGGCGTCCGGCCCCCTGCTGCACCTCGCCCCGGCCAATGGCTTCCCTCCGGGGGCATACCGCCAGCTGGCCGAGGCACTGGCGGTCCGGGCCCGGGTGGTGGCCGCCCCGCTGCTCCCCCTGAGACCGGGGACCGACCCCCGCAATGTGAGGTCGTGGACCGACGTGGCCGAGGACCTGGGACGGCAGCTCCGGGAGGCGGGCCTCGAGGATCTCGTGGGCATCGGTCACAGCCTGGGCGCCGTGGTCACCGCCCTGGCCGCCACAGCGGACCCCGGGCTGTTCCGTGGACTGGTGCTGGTGGACCCCGTGCTCTTCACCGGGAGGCGACGGCTGCTCTGGTCGGTGATGCAGCGGGCCGGGCTGGCACACCACTTCCGGCTCGCCCGGGGTGCCAGGGAACGCCGTGACCGGTGGGAGTGCCGGGACGACGTGCTGAAGGCCTGGAGGCGGAGAAGGGTCTTCGCGTCGTGGGCACCCGGCGTGCTGGAGGACTACGTCATCGAGGGTACGAGGGAGGCGGAGGGGGGCGGCGTGGAGCTGGTGTTCCCCAGGGAGTGGGAGGCGCGGCTCTTCCAGGTGACCCCCCCCGACCCCTGGAGTGCGATCCGCAGGATCGGGGTTCCGGTGCTGGCGGTGCGGGGCGAGGGTTCGGACACCTTCCTTCCGGAGGCCGCCCGTCGCCTCGGCCGGGAGCTCCCCGGGGCCCGGGTGGTGGAGGTGCCCGGGACGGGTCACTTCGTACCCATGGAGCGGCCCCGGGAGCTGGCGGAGATCATCCTGGACTTCGTGAACGGGCTGGACGACCCGGCCTGAGGAACGGGTGTGCCCTCTTCCCGGTGTCGGGTATCATGGGGGCCCGCCGGAGATCGTCCGGCATGGAGGTTTCGATGATCACTGTCACCGACGAGGCCCAGAAGAAGGTCCTCGAGTTCATGGAACAGACCCAGGAGTCCTGCAAGGGCCTGAGGATCAGGGCCCGCAAGCTGGGCCACCATACCTTCGCCTACGACCTCACGCTGGTGCTGGAGGGCGAGGACACCGCACAGGACGTGGTCCACGAGATGGACCACATCACGGTGTTCCTCGATCCCCAGAGCGCGGAGTGGCTGGAGGGCACCACCGTGGAGTTCGTCACCGACGAGCGCGGCTCGGGGTTCAAGATCGACAACCCCCAGGCAAAGGTGGAGTGGGACGACCCCGTGGCCCAGAAGGTCCAGGAGGTCCTGGACGAGAAGGTGGCTCCGGCCCTGGCCTCGCACGGCGGATGGGTGGAGCTGGTCCGGGTGGAGGGTGACACCGCGGTGGTCCAGCTGGGCGGCGGCTGCCAGGGGTGCGGCATGGCCAGCGTGACCCTCACGGACGGCATCCAGAAGGCCATCCTGGAATCGGTGCCGGAGATCCAGCGGGTGGTGGACGCCACCGATCACGCGAGCGGCGACAACCCCTACTTCAGCTGAGGAAGACGGCCCGGCCCGCCGGGCGGAAATGTTCACGCGTCCTGCACCCGAGCGGAGTTCCCGTACAATGCGTCCATGAAGATCGCGCTCATGGGCACCCACGGGGTCGGCAAGACCACCCTCTGCTTCGAGCTGGCCGCCAACCTCAAGCGCAGGGGGCTCGACGTGGAGATCGTCCGCGAGGTGGCCCGTCACTGCCCCCTGCCCATCAACCAGCAGACCACCCGCGAGGCCCAGGAGTGGATCCTCCACACACAGATGGCCGGGGAGATCGAGGCCGCCGCCCGGCACGAGGTGGTGCTCTGCGACCGGTCGGTGCTGGACAACTACTGCTACATGGTCCACGGGGTGGGCAGCACTCCCGAGTGGGAACGGATGCTGGACCGCTGGATCCCCACCTACGATCTCCTGGTGTACGTCCCCATGTGGATCCGGCCCACATGGGACGGCGTGCGGGCCGTCGAGCCCGGCTTCCAGGAGCAGATCGACCTCCTTCTCGAGGGCATGATCTCCGTCCGCGGGCTCACCCCCCTCCGCCTGCCAGCCCAGGAGAGGGACTCCTGGAGCGCCCGGCTCACCGAGGCCATCGCCTCGAAGCTCGACCCGACCCTCCCCCTCTTCGGGGAGGATGAGCTCGACGGGGGGGCGGGATGACGGACCACGGCCGGTCCCGTCCCCACGGCGGCGCGCCCCACGGCGGGGAGGCCACGACCTCCCGGGAGGTGGCCCACGTCATCGACCGGTCCGTGGAGCAGCTGTGGGCCACCATCGAGCGGCTGGAACGCCTCCAGCCCCGCAACGTGGAGGACTTCCGCGTCTCCGTCTTCGGATCCTCCAGGATCGAAGCGGGGGACCCCCTCTACGGCGAGGCGCGCGACCTGGCGCGGAGGCTCGCCGAGGCGGGGTGCCAGATCGTCACCGGGGGGGGCGCCGGCCTGATGCAGGCGGCCAACGAGGGTGCCTCGTCCGGGCACATCACCGGCCCCGCCCCGGGCGAGGGCGTCCCCGTGAGGCTCGTGGGCGGTGACGAGGTCCGCCCCTTCGTGGAGCGGGTCTACCGCCACAGGACCTTCTTCTCCAGGCTCCACCACTTCGTCCGGCTCTCGTCGGCGTTCGTGGTCTTCCCGGGGGGCATCGGCTCCATCCTCGAGGCCATGATGATCTGGCAGCTCCTCCAGGTGCACCACCTCCCGCCGGTGCCCTTCGTGCTGTACGGCCACCACTGGGACGGCCTCCTCGACTGGATGCGCGACACGGTGGTGGACGGCGGCTACGCCGACCCGGACGACCTCGAGATCCCGCTCCGCGTGGACACCGTGGACGCCGTGATGGAGATCATCGGCGCCGAGCTGGAGCGCTTCAGGAGGAACCGGGAGCCCCTGGTCCCCGACCGTCCTCCCGGTGGAGGCCCCCACCGTCCACGCAGGTGCGGTTCCTGAGGCACGCCAGCGAGAGATCGATCCCGCCCCCCTTCCTCCCCCATGGTGGCCTGCAACCCCAGGCCGCCGACGCTGCCCGCGTCCTCCCCCTCCGTCCGCCGTACAATGGCCCCGGAGGTTCCCATGCGCATGCCCCACCGTTCGTGGATCCCGCTCCTGTCCCTGGCCCTCGGCCTCACCGTCGCCGCACCCGCCCGGGCGGCGAACCCGCACCACGCACTCCAGGTCCGCCTGGATCCGGCCGGCCACCGGCTGGAGGTGGCGGACACGCTCACGCTCGACGGGGTCACGGCGGACGCCGACGGGACGTTCCACTTCGTCCTGCACGCGGGTCTCGACCCCACCGTGGTGACGCCGGGCTGGGCCCTGGAGGCCGTGGACGGCCCCGTGGACGCCGCCTTCCTGGGCATCAACGCCACCTCCGAGACCGCGGGGAAGGTGCCCCTCGAGGGCTACCGTCTCCACCCGCCCGGCCACGGGGCCACGGGTCCCGTGGAGATCCGCTACGCCGGGGTCGTCGACCACCCCCTCGCCACCTCCGGCGAGGAGTACCAGCGCAGCTTCTCGGAGACGCCGGGGATCATCGGCCCCGACGGGGTCTTCCTGGCGGGCAGCACCGCCTGGGTCCCCACCTTCGGTGACGGGCTCGTCACCTTCACGCTCACGGTCGGCGGCCTGACGCCCCCCTGGGACGTGGTGAGCCAGGGCGGGCGGACCCGCCACGAGACGGCGCCGGACGGTACCCGCACCACCACCTGGGAGTGCACGAGCCCCCAGGAGGAGGTCTACCTCGTGGCGGGCCCCTGGCACGAGTACTCGGCCACGGCCGGGAAGACCACGCTCCACGCCTTCCTCCGCCAGGATGATCCCGCCCTGGCCGACAGGTACCTCAAGGCCACGCGCCGCCACCTCAAGCTCTACGAGAGCATGCTGCCCCCCTTCCCCTACCCCTCTTTCGCACTGGTGGAGAACTTCTGGGAGACGGGCTACGGCATGCCCGGGTTCACGCTCCTGGGTCCCCGGGTCATCCGCTTCCCCTGGATCCTGACCTCCTCCTACCCCCACGAGCTCCTCCACAACTGGTGGGGCAACTCCGCCTACGTGGACTTCGCCACCGGCAACTGGTGCGAGGGGCTCACCGCCTACATGGCCGACCACCTCTTCGCCGAACAGAAGGGCCGGGGTGCGGTCTACCGGAGGGCCACACTCAAGAAGTACACCGATTTCGCGAAGGGGGACAAGGACTTCCCGCTGTCGCAGTTCCACAGCCGCTTTTCGGCGGCCTCGGAGGCCGTGGGCTACGGCAAGAGCCTCATGCTCTTCCACATGGTCCGGCGGGCGGTGGGCAACGAGACCTTCCTCCAGGCCATGTCCCGCTTCTGGGAGTCGGAGAAGTTCACACGGGCCTCCTTCGCCGACATCGCGCGGGCCGTCTCGGAGACCTCCGGGGGCGACTGGAACCATTTCTTCGAGACCTGGGTGAACAGGGTGGGCGCGCCCCGGCTGGAGATCGTCTCCGTCACCGCCACCGAGACCCCCGACAGCCCCGACCACCCCTGGGAGGTGCACCTGGAGCTCCGCCAGGTCCACGAGGGCGATCCGTGGCCCATGAGCGTCCCCGTGGCGGTGACCGTGGAGGGTCGTGAGGAGGCCATCATGGCCGAGGTGGGCACCTGCCTCGCCTCCTGTGCGCTCACCATCCCGTGCCCATCCCGCCCCCTCCGGGTGGACGTGGACCCGGCCTTCGACGTGATGCGGCGCCTGGATCCGCTGGAGGTCCCGCCCGCCCTCTCCACCCTCTTCGGCAGCAAGGATGCCACCTTCGTCCTCCCCTCCGGTGCGCCCCCGGCCGAGCTCGAGGCGTGGAAGGCACTGGCCGCGCACTGGGCCGCCCCGGGAGAGCCCCGGATGGTGCTCGACAGCGAGGCCCCGGCACTGCCGGGAGGATCGGTCTGGGTGCTGGGCCGGAGCAACCGGTTTGCCCCCGAGGTGGCCCGCCGCGTGGCCGCCCAGGGAGTCACGCTCGAGAAGGACGCCGTGACCGTGGCCGGCAAGCGATTCGGCCTCGACGCGCCCTCCGTGGTCCTGGTGGCCCGGGCGGACGACCCCTCGGCGGCCCTGGGCTGGGTGGCCGCCGCCCCCGCGGGAGCCATCGGCGCCCTGGCCCGCAAGCTGCCCCACTACACCCGCTACTCCTGGCTGGCCTTCACCGGCGAGGACGCTGACAATACCGGCAAGGGCATGTGGAAGCCCCTGGAGTCCCCGCTGGTGCGGAACCTGACGGACGGCCCCCTGCCCGAGCTGCGGCTCCCGGAGCGCGAGCCCCTGGCCCAGCTCCCGCCCGCCTTCGACGCGGCGGCCATGAAGGCCACCGTGGACCATCTGGCGGCCCCCGGGATGGAGGGGCGCGGCGTGGGGACGCCGCAGCTCGAACGGGCCACCGCCTGGGTGGAGGCACGGCTCCGGGACGCGGGGCTCGAGCCCGCCGGCACGGAGGGCTACCGCCAGTCGTGGAGCTGGACCGGCGGCGACCCGCCCCACGAGATCACGCTGACCAACCTGCTGGCCCGGATCCCCGGCACGGACCCCGCGCTCGCGGACCACCCCGTGCTGGTGATGGCCCACCTGGACCACCTGGGCCATGGCTGGCCGGACGTCCGGCCCGGCAACGAGGGAAAGATCCACCCCGGCGCCGACGACAACGCCTCGGGCGTGGCCGTCCTGCTCGAGCTCGCCCGCACCATGGCCGCCGAGCCCCGCAGGCCCCGCCCCGTGCTCTTCGCCGTGGTCACCGCCGAGGAGGCGGGGCTCGTGGGCTCCCGCCACCTCATGGCCTCGCTGCCGCCGGAGAAGCTGCCCTACGCCTGCGTCAACCTGGACACCGTGGGGCGGCTGTCCGAGGGCAAGCTCCACGTGCTCAACACCGACTCGGCGAAGGAGTGGAAGTTCCTGTGGATGGGCGTGGGCCACACCACCGGCGCCCCGGTGGCCATCGTCCCCGAGCCCCTGGACGCCTCCGACCAGGGTGCCTGCCTGGAGCGGGGCGTCCCGGCCGTGCAGCTCTTCTCGGGGCCCACCACGGACTACCACAAGCCCACGGACACGCCGGACAAGATCGACGCCGACGGGATGGCCGTGGTGGCCGAGGCGGCCCACGAGGCCGTGGCCTACCTGGCCGAGCGCACCGAGCCGCTGACCGTCACCATCGGACCGGCGAGGCCGGCGCCCCCGGCGGGCGGCCCGCCGCCGCGGCCGGGTGGCCGCCGCGCCGGCATCGGCACCGTGCCCGACTTCGCCTTCGGCGGCCCCGGCGTCCGGGTGGACCGCGTGGTGCCCGGCTCGCCCGCCGAGGCAGCCGGCCTCGCCGCCGGTGACGTGATCACCGCCATGGACGGGAAGGCCGTGGGCGGCCTCCGGGACTACTCCCGCCTGCTCAAGGGGCACCAGCCCGGCGACACCGTGACGCTGACCGTCCTCCGGGACGGCGTGGAGAAGAAGGTGGAGGTCACGCTGGGGGAGCGGTGAGGGCGTGAGGACGTCCCCCGCCCGGCCGGGACGAGCAGAGGAGCAGGGGTGCAGGGGTGCAGGGGAGCGCGACACCGCCAGGGTCACCGTCACGGACACGGTCACGGACGCGGACCCTGCCGCTGTCCCTGACCCTGGCACTGTCCCCGTTCCTGACCCAGACCTTGTCCATGACCGTGGCCCTGTCCCAGGCCCGGACTCCGACGCGGCCGCCGTCCACTGCCCCCGACCCTTCTCCGAGCTCCGGCGGCCGGGTCCGTGCTCCCGCACGGCCCCGCCGTCCTCCTCCGGCGAGGCTTGGCGGTGTGATTGCCGGGTGGGGCTTCGGCCTCGCCGGAGTGCGGGCGGGCCGCCTCCCACGATGGCGGGCCACTTCTCCGTGCGTTCTTCCCGTGCGGAGCCCGGTACGGCGTTTCCCTGGTGTCCGGGTCTGGAGAGCGTCACGGGAAACGCCGTACCCGGCACACGCCGCCGGGCGCCACCTTCTCCGGGTGGGTAGGGGACGTCTTTACTTCCTCACCTCTTCACCCTTCACCTCTTCACCCGGGGCGGGCGGCGGTCCTCCACGCCTCCCCCGCCCTTCCCTTTTCCTCCGTTTCTGCCATAATCCGCCCGATCGGCGGCGGGGCCGGCCCCCGCCCCGGCAGGGACGCGAGCCCCGGCGGCTCCGGAAAGGACCGGTCCGGCACCATGACCATCTCCCTCATCGGCCGTTCCATCGGCGAATCGGTCACCCTCAAGCTCAACGAGACGGCAGCCATCCTCAGGGCCAAGGGCGACCCCGTCATCCACCTGGGAGGCGGCGAGCCCAAGGGCAAGCCCCCCCTGGACGCCCTCCTGGCCGCCTCGGCGCTGCTCAACAGCGGCGAGGTCCGCTACACCCCCGCGGACGGCATCCCCGCCCTCAAGCAGGCCATCATCCGCTACACGGAGGAGTTCTACGGGCGCTCCCCGGCACCGGAGAACGTCATGGCCTCCGGGGGTGCCAAGCAGGCCATCATGGTCTGTCTCCAGGCCATCGTGAACCCCCAGGAGGAGGTCATCTTCCCGGCCCCCTACTGGGTGAGCTACCCCGAGATGGTCAAGCTGGTGGGTGGCGTCCCCGTCCCCGTGCATCCCGAGGACGGCAGCTTCACCCCCCGGATCCAGGACATCGAGCAGGTGGTGAGCTCCTACACCCGGGCGGTGATCATCAACAGCCCCAACAACCCCTCGGGCGCCGTCTACCCCGAGTCCTTCATCGCCGACATCGTGGACTTCTGCGAGCGGCGGGGGCTCTACCTCATCATGGACGACATCTACCACCGGCTGATCTTCGACGGCCGCACCCCCGTCAACTGCTACGACTTCGCGAAGGACCACAGCGAGAACTCCAGACTCGTGGTCATCAACGGGATCTCCAAGCAGTACGCCATGACGGGCTTCCGCATCGGCTGGGCGGTGGCCAACCGCAGGCTCATCGAGGTGATGACCAACATCCAGGGCCACCAGACCTCGGGTCCCTCGGCCCTGCTGCAGCACGCGGCCGTGGGAGCCATCAACGGCATCCAGAGCAGCGTGAATTCGCTGAGGCTCACCCTGGAGAACAACCGCAACGTGCTCATGGACCGCCTCCGCTCCTTCAACGGGGTCCACGTGCGCGAGCCGGGCGGGACCTTCTACAGCTTCGCCGACTTCTCGGCCTACGAGAAGGACTCGGTGAAGCTGGCCAACTTCCTGCTCGAGAAGGTCCAGGTGGTGACCGTCCCCGGTGCCGAGTTCGGCATGGACGGCCACCTGCGGATCTCCTTCTGCGGCTCCATCAAGGACATCACCGAGGGGATCGAGCGCATGAAGTGGGCCCTGGACCCCGACGCGCCCAACGAGCTCTACATCGGCGACCGCAAGCTTGTGAGGGACTGGACATGAGCAAGTACCTGAAGTTCAAGACCCCCGCCGCCTCCCAGGCCACCGACCTGGCCGCGGACTTCGGCCTGTCCAACCACGGGCTGATCCACCTGGACCGCGTCTACTGGAACCTCCCCACCTCGGCGCTCTACGAGGAGGCCGTGTTCCGGAACGAGGGCGCCGTGGCCCACGGCGGCCCCCTGGTGGTGAACACCGGGAAGTGGTCCGCCCGCGCCGCCCAGGACAAGTACGTGGTGCGCGAGGCCACCACCGAGGACAGGATCTGGTGGGGCGAGTACAACCGGCCCTACGACCCCGAGAAGTTCAACGCCCTGTTCGCCCGGGTGCAGGCCTACCTGCAGGACGAGGAGCTCTTCGTGCAGGACTGCTGGGCGGGCGCCGACCCCGAGTACCGCATGCCGGTCCGGATCATCACCGAGAAGGCCTGGCACTCCCTCTTCGCCCGCAACATGTTCATCACGGTCCGGGACCGCAACGAGCTCAAGGAGCACGTGCCGGAGTTCACCGTGATCGCCGTGCCCGACTTCCGGACCGACCCCCGGGTGGACGGCACCCGCACCGACACCGCGGTGATCATCAACTTCGCCCAGCGCCTGGCCCTCATCTGCAACACCTCCTACGGCGGCGAGATCAAGAAGACCATCTTCACGGTGCTCAACTTCCTGCTGCCGCTCCGGCGGGTGCTCTCCATGCACTGCTCGGCCAACGTGGGCCCCGAGGGCGACGTGGCCCTCTTCTTCGGCCTCTCGGGCACCGGCAAGACCACGCTCTCGGCCGACCCGGGCCGCCGGTTGATCGGCGACGACGAGCACGGCTGGAGCGACGACGGCGTCTTCAACTTCGAGGGCGGCTGCTACGCCAAGGTGATCCGGCTGTCGGCCGAGCACGAGCCCCAGATCTGGGCCACCACCCGGCGCTTCGGGACCATCCTGGAGAACGTGGTCATGGACCCCACCTCCCGGCGGCTGGACCTGGACGACGACCGGTACACGGAGAACACCCGGGCCGCCTACCCCCTGGAGTTCATCCCCAACGTGGTCCCCGAGGGCATGGTGCGCTCCCACCCGAAGAACGTCATCCTGCTCACCTGCGACGCCCAGGGGGTGCTGCCCCCCATCGCGCGCCTGGACCCCGATCGCGCCGTCTACCACTTCATCTCGGGCTACACCTCCAAGATCGCCGGCACCGAGATCGGCCTGGGCATCGAGCCCGAGATCACCTTCTCCGCCTGCTTCGGCGCGCCCTTCATGGTGCACCACCCCTTCGAGTACGCCGACATGCTCAAGCAGAAGATGCTCCACCACGGCGCCCGCTGCTGGCTGGTGAACACCGGCTGGGTGGGCGGGCCCTTCGGCGTGGGCAAGCGCATCTCCATCCGCCACACCCGGGCCCTGCTCAACGCGGCCCTCGACGGCCGGCTGGACGAGGTGGAGTACCGGAAGGACGAGCTCTTCGGTTTCGACGTGCCCACCAGCTGCCCCGGCGTGCCCGACGAGGTGCTCGACCCCTCGAGCTCCTGGGGCGACAAGGACGAGTACTGGCGGCGCTACGACGGCCTGGCCGCCCGATACATCGACAACTTCAAGCTCTTCGAGAAGGGCTGCCCCGCCGAGGTCCGCGCCGCCGGCCCCCGGCGCTGGAAGGGGTGATCCACGCTCGTCTCCGGAACTCTTCGGCTGCGGTGGCGATGTCGCCATGGTCCCGGGTCGCGGGGCGGCAGGGACTCTCCCCATTCCTGTGGTACCGTTGAATCCAACGGAACGCTTCGCAATCCATTGGTCTGGCCGGCTTGCTGGAGGCAGGCGTGAAGTACGAGACGGCGACACCCATCGGGCGTGGTGGCATGGGCGATGTGGCCCGGGCCTGGGACCCCGCACTCAGGAGGTGGGTGGCGCTCAAGTTCCTCCGCTCCGACGACCCCGACCTCGAGGAAAGGATGATTCGGGAGGCCCGGGCCCAGGCGCGCGTGGAGCATCCCAACGTCTGTCCCGTGTACGAGGTGGGCCGGCACCAGGGCCGCATTTTCATTGCGATGCAGTTCATCGACGGCAGGCCGTTGGACCAACTCATGCCGCAACTCGGGCCGGAGCAGGCGGCAAGTCTCGTGAAAACTGTGGCGGAAGCGATCCACGCCGCGCACGGCGTGGGCCTGATCCACCGGGACGTCAAGCCGGCGAACATCATCGTCGAGGAGACACCGGAGGGTCTCAAACCCTGGGTCGTGGACTTCGGCATCGCACGAGAACAGGACCTTCCCGGATTGAGCATGACAGGGCAAATCGTGGGGACGCCCGGGTACCTCTCCCCGGAACAGGCTCGCGGAGAAGTTGCCACCATCGACCGGCGCAGCGACGTGTTCTCCCTGGGAATCGTGCTCTACGAGCTACTCTCCGGCGGGAAACCTTTCCCCGGGGAGAGCGTTGCCGAAATGCTGGTGAACCTCCTGGAGGAGGAGCCCATCCCCCTTCGGAAGGCCGCGCCGCACGTGCCACGCGAACTTGAAACGATCACCATGAAATGCCTGGAGCCAGAGCGCGACCGCCGGTATCCCTCCGCACGGGCTCTCGCAGAGGACCTGGACCGCTTCCTGAAGGGCGAGCCGGTGGAGGCGCAACGGCAGAACGTCCTCGGCAGGGCCTGGCGCCGGGCCCGGCGCCACCCGCGGATGACGGCGGCCATTGTGTTCCTGGTGGTCGTCGGGACCGTGCTTCTGGGAATGACGATCCATACCCGGATCACGGCGGTGCGCCGCGAGCAACTCGCCCAGCGTTTCGGCAGGGAGGTCGAGAGCGCGCAGAGGACTCTCGAGCTGGCCTACCTGCGGCCCCGGCACGATATCCGGCTCGATATCGCCAGGGTTCGCCAGCAGATCGAGTGGATCGGCTCGGAGTCGGCACGGCTCGGCCCGTGGGCCCGCGGCATTGGCAACGCTGCCATGGGACGGGCACTCCTGGCTCTGGATGATCCTGGCGCGGCCCGGGTTCATCTCGAGGAAGCATGGCGGCAGGGCGAGCGAACACCCAGGGTGGCCGCAGCACTGGCCCTTTCCCTGACAGCGCTGTACAGATCGGCCCTGGAGGATGCCCGGCGGATCCGCACGCCCCAGCTGCGTCAGCAGAGGCTGCACAGGGCCGACAGGGATCTCCGGGGCCCGGCAATACTCTACCTGGGGAAGGTCAACCCCGGCGACGAGCAGGCCGCCTACCTGCAGGCGACCTTTTCCTTCCTCTCGGGCAAGGATGCGGAGGCGCTCTCCCTTCTGGACCGGATCAAGAAGACCAGACCGTTCTTCTACGACGCCGACCTGCTGGCTGGTGCCATTCACCGCCGACGTTACGAAGCCAGGGCGGATGCCGGAGATTCCCGGGAGGAGCGAGAGGAGTTCCTCCTGGCCAAACACGCCTTCGAGGAAGCCGCGGTCATCGGAGAGAGCGACCCCCGGCCACTTCAAGAGCTCTGTTCCCTCTGGGTACAGGCACTTCGCCTCCGCTTCTACAGTTCCGGGGAGGGCATGGCCACGGCTCGGGACGCTGCCCTGGAGGCTTGCGGCGCGGCACTGACGATCAACCCGGACTCTGTCGCCGCTCACATCGGGGCGGGCAGGGCCTACCGGTACTGGTCGGACTTCCAGCAATGGCAGGGACGAGCTGCGGCCGAATCTCTGGAGGCCGGCCGGGCCCATGCGCGGGAGGCCCTACGGCTCGACCCCGACAATGTCGAGGCGTACACCCTGATCGGCGTGCTCCACCGGTTGGCGGCCGACCAGCTGGCCGGGACCGGCGAGGATCCCGTTCCGGACCTGCAGGGCGCAGTGGCCGCCTACCAGGAGGCCATCCGGCTGGAACCCGACGACTCCAGCGCGCTGCTCAGCCTTGCCGTCGCCGAGCTCAGTCTTGGCGCCGCAGCCCGGGCTCGTGGAGAGGATCCCATCCCCGCCTTCCATTCGGCGGAGGAGGTCTCGCGGCGCGCCATCACGATGCAGCCGAAGCTCGTCGGTGCCTGGGTCAACCTTGGAATCGCCCGGGCACAGCGTGCCATCACCCTCCGTGATCGGGGAAAGGATTCCGATCCCGTCTTCGATGCCGGGGCCGCGGCGCTCGATCACGCCATCGAGATCAACCCGGCGTTCACCACCGCACACTGCAACCTCGGCGAGCTCCTGCTCCGGCAGGCGGAGGGCCGGTTGTGGAGGGGACAGGACCCGGGACCCCTCGTTCTCCGGGCGAACGGGCTCCTGGAGATCACCCGCGCCGCGTATCCATCCTGGGCCGGAGCGTACTACCTGGCCGCATTCGGCCACGCACTGGTGGCCGAACACGCCCGCCGCAGTGGACGGAATCCCGGTGCCGAACTCGACCGGGCCCGGCAGCTGGTGGCCTCGGGCCGTGCCATCCGGTCCAACGACGCGGAGGGCCTGGTGCTCGGATCCTACGCCGCTCTCGTGGAGGCTCGTCACGCGATGGACCACCGCCAGGACCCCCGGCCCGCGGTCCACACCGGGCTGAAAATGGCCCAGGAGGCGCTCGCCATCAACCCGTCGAGCGCCCCCGCGTGGCTTCGCAAGGCCGAGCTTCTTGCCGTCGAGACCAGCTGGAAACGTTCCAGGGGCCGCCCTGTCGGCTCCACCCTTGCCCGCGCCGAGAAGGCCCTCGCCCGCGCCCGCTCCCTCAACGCCGGTCCGCTGGAGAGTGGGCTGGTCGAGGCCGCCCTGTGGCTGGAACGTGCCCGCTCGCGGGCCGCCCGTGGATCGGCCAACGCCCGTGACGCCGTCATTCACGGGCTCCGGGCAGCCGAGGACGTCCTGTTCCTTGCCCCGACCATGATGGAGGCCCAGCAGCTTCGCTCTCAGCTCCGGAGTCTCCTGTAGGCCATCGCAGGGCACCGCGGAGTACCCGGTGCGCCACGATGGCGGGGAAGGTCCCTCCGCTTCGCGGCCCTGATGGGCCGTTCTGGCCGGGAGGACGGCCGCCGGGGGCCGCCACCGGCACGACGCCGGTCCCATCCCCGGGATTTCGGTCCCACGGGCGGGACCGCCGGGACGTCTCCCCGGCCGGTGGGTTTTCACGCAACCCACCACCTGACAGCAGGTTGACTCCCCGGCGCATCGACCTTCCCCTCCTGGCACGGATCGTGGAATACCTCCCCCCGAACCAAGGAGGCCGATCATGAAAAGAACCCTGTTCCGTACACTCGCCGTGGCGATCGCCCTCGCGCTCGCCGCCCCCCTGACCGCCGGCGTCCCCGGCACGGACATCTTCATCCCCTCCGCCGCCCGCGCTGCCGGCGCCAACGGCTCCCAGTGGTACGCCACCGTCTGGATCCACAACCCTGGCACCCACGCCGCCCAGGTCAGCATCGCCTTCCTGAAGCGCAACCAGGCCAACGGCTCCCCCGTCACCCAGACCGTCACCGTGGACCCCGGCGAGACCCTCAAGCTCGCCGACGTCTTCCTCGACGCCTTCGGCCTCGACAGCGCCATCGGCGCCCTCCGCTTCCAGAGCTCCACCAAGATCGTCGTCTCCGCCCGCTCCTACAACCTCACCGAGGCGGGCCTCGCCGACTCCCAGGGCCAGTTCATGGCCGCCATGCCCTCCACCCTGGCCATCGAACCGGGAGAGAAGACCTCCATCCCCGGCATCACCCAGCCCGCGGACGGGTCCTTCCGCTGCAACTTCGGCCTGCTGGAGACCGCCGGGGGCACCCCCGACGTCCGCGTGGCCCTCTACGACCGCGACGGCGTGGAGCAGGCCTCCAGGGTCTACACCCTCGCCCCCTTCGAACCCGTCCAGTTCAACCTCTCGAACATCGCACCGGGGCTCACCGCGGACGGCGGCCGCCTCGAGGTGGAGGTCCTCTCCGGCCCCGGCAGGGTCCTGACCTTCGCCTCCATGGTCGGCAACGGCACCGTCTCCCAGGACCCCTCCACCCTCGAGATGGAGTACGAGCTCGTCCAGGGCACCGGGACCGGCATCGAGAGCGTGGAGCACGACGCCACCCTGACCGGCGACGGCACTCCCTCCAGCCCCCTGGGCATCGCCGACCACGGCGTCACCAACGC
>JAMOWA010000044.1 GCA_027061805.1 Thermoanaerobaculia bacterium
CGCCCCGGTGTCAAGGGTGAACCTTCGGCCGCTGCGCGGCCCTTGACACCGGGGCGCCCGGAAGCTGAAGGGCCTCCATGAACGACCCGGAGGTGACCATGACCGACTCCCTTCCAGCCAACCACCCCCTTGATGCCGTCAACCTCGCCATGGAAGCCGCTTCCATCGCGCTTGCCCTGGCTCGTGCGGTTCCCGCTCCGCTCAGGCCCGTTGCCGACCAGCTGATCCGCGCTGTCAGTTCGGTGCCCGCCAACCTCGCCGAGGGCCACGGCCGCACCGGAAGAGACCGTTACCACCACTGGCGCATCGCCTACGCCTCCGCAAAGGAAGCCGATATCCACCTCAGGCTCCTCCTCGGCGCCGGTGCGGTGGATCCCGACCGTGCCTCCACCGCCCTCTCCCTCCTCGACCGCTCCCGCGGCGCCACGTGGAGACTCCTCCACCCCTCCCCTCCCACCCGGTGAAGAAGTGAAGAGGTGAAGACGGAAGATACGCTCCCCTTCAGCTGGAAGTACCTCATTCGTTTCACGTTTCACCTTTCACGTTTCACGAACGGGCGGGGGGGATGGGCGCAGGGGCGAGGGGGAGAGATACGAGGCAGGTCTGGCCTTTTCCGCACGGGAGACCGGGTGGGTGGCGCACGGGTGGGAGGGGGGTGTCGCACCTCGCACGGAGGAACGGGCGGGCGTCGTACTCTCCGGCGGGTGCGAGGCCGGAGGCCGGCCGGAGAGGGAGCGGGGACGACGGAAAGCTCGCTTTCCAGAGGACACGCGCACCTCTCCGGCGAGGCAGCCGAAGGCTGCCGGCACCCGCCGCAGGTCAGGGAAAGGATCAGGGGCGAGATCAGCGACACGAGCGGGCAGGCCTGCGGCCGGCTTGACGGAAGCGTCTCCGGGGCCCATATTTGGCCACGCCATGCGACGGACGGAGCGTGATTTCGCCAGCCTGGAGGTCTCCGAGGTGTTCTGCCCCACCTGCCGGAGGGCGCAGCCGGTGCGCCAGCACCTGCTCCTGGTACTCCCCACGGGCAACAAGTACGAGTACCGCTGCGCCGTCTGCGGCACGAGCCTGGGGGGCAAGGACGACGGGGACGCCAGCGAGTACAACGAGCTGCTGCGCCGCTCCTCGGGCGTACGGCGCTGACCCGGCGCCGGCCCTACGCCACCAGGCTGCGCCGCTCGAGCACCGCCCCCCGCGAGGAGATCACCACCAGCTCCACCGGCGGCGTGCGCCGTGCCCGGGCCAGGGCCTGCCGGACCAGCTGCGCCAGCCCACCGCAGCACGGAACCTCCATCATGAGCACCGTCATCCGCTCGAGCCCGGCCCCGTCGATCATGGCCACGAGCTTCTCCAGGTAGACCTCCTGGTTGGAGTCCAGCTTCGGACAGGCGATGGCCAGGGCCTTCCCGGCCAGGTAGCGCTGGTGGAAGTCGCCCACCGCGTAGGCCGAGCAGTCCGCCGCCAGCAGCAGGTGGCTCTCGCGGAGGAAGGGCGCACCGGGGTTGATGAGGTGGAGCTGCACCGGCCAGTGCCAGAGGGCCGTGGGCGGCGCCTCCCCCTCCACCGGGGCGGAGCCGGGCAGGCCGGGCGGCGGCCCGAACACCTGCTGCGAGGAGCCGGGGCACCCCCCTCCCGAGGGCACGGCCAGCCCCAGGACGGGCATGGTGGGCACCGCATGGGGCTCCGGCCCGCCGCCCCCCAGGTGCGCGGCCACGGCGGCCTCGTCGAACTCGGGGGCCTCGCGGCGCTCCAGCGTGATCGCCCCCTGGGGGCAGTGGCCGAGGCAGGCCCCGAGCCCGTCGCAGTGGACCTCGCTCACCAGGCGGGCCTTGCCGTCCACCATGGCGATGGCACCCTCCGCGCAGGAGGGCACGCAGAGCCCGCACCCGTCGCACAGCTCCTCGTCGATGCGGATGATCTCGCGAACGGCCATGTTCCCCTACTCCCCGCCCGCCACCGTGTTCTTCAGCATCACCAGCAGCATCTTGAAGCGCTCCGGGGCCTTCACGGCGTGGGGAACCTCCGCCGGAAGCAGCACGGCCCGGCCCGCGCCGACCGTGAGGCTCCTCCCGCCGACGATCACCTCCGCCGTGCCGTCGAGAACGTGGACCACGGCGTCGAAGGGCGCCGTGTGCTCTGAGAGCTCCTGGCCCCGGTCGAAGGCGAAGAGGGTCAGCGTGCCGCCGCCTGCGCGGACCAGGGTGGTGCTCACCACCGAACCCGGCGCGTACTGCGCCAGCGCCGCGAGCTCCACGGCCCTGTCCGCGCCCAGTCCCTGCGGTGCCTGCGGGAGCGTCGAGCTGAATCCTTCACCCATGGTTCCTCCAGGAGCAGGCACGGCGGCCACCTGCTCAATACCTCAAGGATCGCCCCCGGCGGCACCGGGCGCCATGACCCAGGTCAAGTGGCCCGCGCCTCCCGCATCCGTTCCAGCTCGTTCACCAGCTCGATGTCGGCACGCTTCCCCATGACCTCGTTGATCTGGACGATGGTGGTGGGGCTCGTGAAGTTCACCTCGGTGAGGTGCTCGCCGATGAAGCGGTCGCCCACGAAGACCATGGGCACGGTCCTCCACCCGCCGTTGGCCTCGCCGAGCCGCCGGCGCAGCTCCGGCCTGCCGTCCAGGGAGACCTCCCGGAACTCGATTCCTTCCCTACCGAGCAGCCGCCTGGCCGCATGGCAGTACGGACAGATCCTTGTGGTGTAGACGGTCACCTCGACCACGGCACCTCCCCGCTTCCGGTTTCATTATGGCGCATTTCTGCAAGGAATCCATCTCCCCATCCCCGACGGGGGATGCGCTACCCTCGGTGGGGAGAGGAGAGTGGCATGGCGGAGGGTTCGCAACGGGCGGTGGCGGCTGCCATCGTGGGCAACACGATCATCACCCTGGCCAAGCTGGGCGGGTTCCTGGTCTCCGGGTCGGCGGCCATGCTCTCGGAGACCCTGCACTCCGTGGCCGACACGCTCAATCAGGTCCTGCTCATGGTGGGGATCGTCAAGGGGTCGAGGGAGGCCGATCCCGACTTCCCCTTCGGGTACGGGGCGGAGCGGCACGTCTGGGCCCTGCTGTCGGCCGTGGGCATCTTCTTCCTGGGCTGCGGCGTCACCGTCTACCACGGCATCCATGCCTACCTCGCCCCCCACCCCATCGAGGAGATCGGGCTCGCCGTCGGCATCCTCGTGGTGTCCTTCCTGCTGGAGGGCACGGTGCTGGTGATCGCCTGGCGGGGACTCCGGAAGGAGGCCGCCGGCCGGCCCTTCATGGACTTCCTCCGCCACCGGGCCGACCCGTCCGCCGTGGCCGTGCTCCTGGAGGACTCGGCCGCGTGCCTGGGCATCATCCTGGCCCTGGGCGGCCTGCTCCTCTCCCGGACCACCGGCGACCCGCGGTGGGACGCCGCGGCCTCCATCGCCATCGGCATCCTGCTCGGGCTCATCGCCCTGTGGCTCATCCACAGGAACCGGCACCTCCTGGTGGGACCCGCCATCCCCCCCGAGGCCCGCGAGCGGATCCGCGCCACACTGGCCGCACACCCCACCGTGGAGCGGGTGGCCCTCCTCCGCACCCGGGTGCTGGACACCGAGACGTGGGGCGTCACCGCCGAGGTGGACTTCGCCGGCGAGGCACTGGCCGAACGGCTCGAGGGGAGGCTCCGCGAGGCCTGGGAGGGGATCGAGACCTGGGAGGACTTCCGGGCCTTCGCCGCCGAGTACGCCGAGGAGATCATGGAGCTGCTGGGGACCGAGGTGGACGTCCTCGAGCAGGAGATCCGGAAGGCCGTCCCCAGGGCCCGCTACCTGGACATCGAGGCGGACTGACGATCCTCCGCGGGCCAGCGAGTCATCTCCATTTGCCAGGAGCCTCAATCTGAGGTTGCTGCGTTGCCTCCAACATGCCTGGGTACATGGAGATACGATGGCACCGACGTCTGCCGCGCCCCGAGGTCGGGGCTCCGTCCACGCCGTGGAGGTCGATATCCTGGAGCGTGGACTTCCCTCCGCAGGGGCCATCATCCGTCCCCATCCTCCTGCAACTCGGGGGAATACGGGCCGAAGCCCGCGCTCTGTGGATCCCGGCCCGAAGGCGACGGACAGCTCAACAAGCCAAATCTTGTGAAATCTTTCACGTCTGAGAGTCGCATGGTACCATGACGCCATGAGCTGGGAACTGCACCAGGTGTCCATCATCGGAGCCGGCATGATGGGCCGGTCCATCGCCATGAAGGTGGCCCAGGAGGGGATCAACGTCTGCCTCAAGGAGATCTCCCTGGAGAGGGTCGAGGCATGCCGAGCGGCCCTGGTGAGGAGCCTGGACCGCCAGATCGCCTCGTTCTCCATCACCGAGGCCGAGAAGAAGGCCGTCCTGTCCAGGATCCGGTGGGTCACCCAGTTCGACTGCGCGGCCGAGTGCGATCTCGCCATCGAGACGGTCCAGGAGGAGTTCGACGTCAAGCGGGAGATCGTCTGCGAGCTGGACCAGCGCATGCCGCCGGACCACCCCATCGTGATCAACACCTCCACCCTGTCCATCACGGAGCTGGCCGCCGCGTGCCGGAACCCCGAGCGGGTCCTCGGCATGCACTTCCTCTATCCCGTGACCTCCACCCGGGTGGTGGAGGTGGTCCGGGGGCAGCTCACCAAGGACACGGTCTTCGAACGGGCCGTGACCTTCGCCCGGATCCTGGAGAAGGTTCCCATCAAGGTCTTCGAGATGCCCGGCTTCGTCACCACCCGCGTGGTGCTGCCTCTGGTGAACGAGGCCATCCACGTGGTGATGGAGGGCGTGGCGTCGGCGGCCGAGGTGGACCTGGCGCTCAAGCTGGGCTACGACTTCCGGAGCGGCCCCCTGGAGTGGGCGGACCGCGTGGGGCTGGACAGGGTCCTCAACTGGATGCAGCACATGTTCCAGGAGACGGGAGAGCCACGCTTCAGGCCGTGCCCGCTTCTCAAGAGGCTCGTCAGGGCCGGGCTGCTGGGCACCAAGACCGGCCGGGGCTTCTTCACCTACGACACCAACCGCCGGCGCCTCGACCGGCTTCCCGACGACCGCCCGGGGCTCGTCTGAACACAACCGGGCCGGCCCGCGAGCCGACCACGGACGACGGGGTAGAGCATGAAGATCCTGGTCCTCAACAGCGGTTCCTCCTCGGTGAAGTTCCAGGTGATCGAGACCGACCTGGAGCGGATGAACGCCCACCAGGACGAGACCCTGGCCACCGGCCAGGTGGAGAAGATCGGCCTCTCGGACTCCCGCCTGGTCCTCGAGGTGCCGGGCCGGTCCACCTGCCAGGACTACCGAGAGATCCTCGAGCACCGCGCGGCCATCGACTGGGTGCTCAGGGCCCTCACGGATTCCGACCATGGCGTCCTCGGGACCGTGGATGAGGTGGATGCGGTGGGACACCGGGTGGTCCATGGCGGCGAGCAGTTTGCCTCCTCGGTGCTCATGACCCCCGAGGTGGTGGAGCAGATCGAGCAGTGCACCGTGCTGGCCCCGCTCCACAATCCGGCCAACCTGAGGGGCTACTACGCCGCCCACAACGTGCTGCCCCACGTCCCGCACGTGGCGGTCTTCGACACCGCATACCACCAGACCATGCCGGCCCACGCCTTCCTCTACGGGATCCCGTTCCAGTTCTACACCAGGCACCACCTCCGCCGGTACGGCTTCCACGGCACCTCCCACCGCTTTGTCTCCTTCCGCGCCTCCCAGATCCTCGGGTGGCAACGGGACGAGAGTCGCTACATCACCTGCCACCTGGGTAACGGCTGCTCCGTGGCGGCCATCGACCACGGGAGGAGCATCGACACCTCCATGGGGTTCACCCCCCTGGAGGGCCTGCTCATGGGGACACGCTGCGGCGACATGGACCCCGCCATCGTCCCGTGGCTCATGGCCATGGAGGAGCTGACGCTGCACCAGATCAACACCATGCTCAACAAGCACTCCGGCCTCTACGGCGTGTCCGGCGTCTCCTCCGACATGCGGGAGCTCCTCCGTGCGAGGAGCGAGGGCAACGTCCGGGCCGACGCCGCCTTCCGGATGTTCTGCTACCGGATCACCAAGTACATCGGGGCGTACGCGGCGGCCATGGGCGGCGTGGACGCCATCATCTTCACCGGCGGCATCGGCGAGAACAGCCCCGAGGTCCGCGAGAGGTCCCTGGAGACACTGGGGATCATGGGGATCCACCTGGATCGCGAGCGCAACGCAGCGCTCCTGGGGGGCGAGGGGGAGATCACCACCGACGGGTCCCCCGTGAAGGCGCTCGTGATCCCGACCAACGAGGAGAAGGTGATCGCCCGCGACGTGGTGCGCGTGCTCAACGGGATCATGCCCACCTTCGATCCCCCGGAGACCCTGGGCAGCTCGTGATGCGGTGACAGCGCCGGGGAAGCCGGCGGACGGTGTCGCCCGGATCTTGCCCCCCGTGGAGGCTGGCTACTCCAGGCCCTCGACCGTGCGGGCGGCACGGTAGATGTAGTGGGACCCGGAGATGACCACCAGGACGAGCGAGATGGTGAAGCAGGTGCTGGGCAGCCACGCGGGCACGGCCCAGACGTTGGCGGCCAGCACCACCGTGACCGTCACCACGTGCATGAAGGTGGTCATCTTGCCCCAGATCGATGGCGGGAACTTCCGGATCCCCGCCGCCAGGTACAGGACCAGGGCCACCAGGACGATCACGATGTCCCTGAAGATCACGAGGATCGTCAGCCACGCCGGAATGACCACCATCTGGCCCAGGTCGAGGGTCAGGGCGATGTAGGCGGTGGAGAGCAGCAGCTTGTCGGCGATGGGGTCCAGGTAGGCGCCGAACAGCGACCGCATGTCCAGGATGCGGGCCAGGGCGCCGTCCAGCGAGTCGGACAGCCCGGCAACCACGAAGATCACGAGGGCCAGGCCGAAGCGGTGGCTGGAGATGGCCAGGACCAGGAACGGAACCATGGCCATGCGGATCATGGTGATGAAGTTGGGCAGGGTCAGGGGCCGGAGCGACTCCTCCACCCTGGAGTAGATCTTCTCCCGGTCCACGCGGCGACGGCCAGTCCTCGTCACCTGTCGGTGTCCCTGTTCTTCAGCCACAGCAGGCGGAGGCCCTTGAGGGTGAGGTCCGGCTCCACGTGGTCGATCAGCGTGCAGTGCTCCGCCACGGAGGCGGCGAACCCGCCGGTGGCCACCACCGTGGCCTCCCCCATCTCCTCGAGCACCTTCCGCGTGATGCCCTCCACCAGCCCCATGTACCCGTGGAAGATTCCGGACTGGATGCTGTCCACGGTCCCCTTTCCGATGACCCTCGGCGGGGGCGCCATGGCCACCATGGGGAGCTTGGCCGTCCGGGAGAAGAGGGCCTCGGCGGTCACACCGGGTCCGGGGGCGATGACACCGCCCAGGTACTCGCCGGCGGCGGAGACGACCTCCCAGGTGACGGCAGTGCCGAAGTCCAGGACGAGGCACGGGCCCCCGTAGATGGCGTGGGCGGCCACCGCGTCGCAGAGCCGGTCGGCTCCGAGCTCCTGGGGGGCCTCCACCCTGAGCGGCATCCCCGTGCGGATCCCCGGCTCGACGAAGAAGGCCTCCGTCCCCAGGTACCGCCCCACGGCCTCCCTCATGTGGGGATCCAGGAGCGGCACCACGGAGGCCACCGCCACGCCTGCCAGGTCGGAGGGCTCGACCCCCTCCCACTGCAGGAGCTGGCGGAGCCACAGGCCCGTCTCGTCGGCGGTCCGCTCTCCGTGGGTGGAGAGACGCCAGCGGACACCCAGGTCCTCGCCGTCGAACAGGCCCACCACCGTGTGGGTGTTGCCCACGTCGAGCACGAGCAGCTTGTGGTCCATGGCCTCACCTCCCGGGAGCCGTTGCATGTGCATCAGGATTGTACCAGTGGCCCGCGGCCACCATGCCGGCAGCGCCGCGGTCCCTGTGGAGAGTACGGGAGTGAGCAGGCCAGGAGGTGAGCACGTAAAGAGGTGAAGACGGAGCTACGAACCATTCCAGCTGGAAGTTCCTCCCCGTTTCACGTGAGCCGCTTTCAAGACTCTCGGAAGGTCATACCCATCGGCCTGGCCTGGAATCGAACGTACCAAGGCGAAGGAAAGCATCCCGACACGGACGACTGGCAATCTCAAGATTGCCGGGGCGTTCTTGCACCGATGACTGGCCATCGGAGCCTTGGCGACTCGGTCTGGTGGGTTTCGTCTGCCTTA
>JAMOWA010000045.1 GCA_027061805.1 Thermoanaerobaculia bacterium
AGATCCTCGCGTAGTACGACAAGACAAACCGCTCCCTGCTAACATCCTCCATACTGGAACTTGGCGAAACGTCCTGTCAAAGTCGGGATCCCACTGTCCGCACTTGTTATTTCCGTGTTCTAAAGGCAGTGGCGTCAGCACATGATGGATTTCTGAACCGAGCTGGCGTGGTTGGTCCATTGGGAGCCTGTGGTGAGGCCAATTCGCGTGGTGCAGGGGGCAGTAGCTTTCGTGGCGATTGAGATACCGGGCTAGGCAGCTCCTGTCTTGGCGATCATCAGAGGCCCAGCAGCCAGCGCCAGAGGGGGATGTGGCGAATCGTTACCCCGTCGACCTTCTCTTCGCCGGTGTGGTCGGCGGTGATGATGATGCCGGATTTCAGGCCGAGCTCCCTGGCGGCGGCGAGCAGGCCCCGTTGCTCCCGATCCCTGCCCTCGGGATCGACGGAGACCTGGATGGCCTCTGTGATTCTGTCACCGCGCTTGACGACGAAGTCGCACTCGCCCCGGTCCTCGAAGAAGAAGGGCTCGTCACCGCGGCGAATCAACTCGAGGAGGACGGCGTTCTCGTAGAACGCACCGAGGTCCCTGCTGAAGTTGAGGCCTGCCACCGTCTTGAAGGCGGGATCTGCGATGTAGTACTTGCTCGGGGTGTTGCCGCGCCGGAGGGAGTAGCTGAACTTCCGGACGGGAAAGAGGAAGCCACAGTCCTCGAGCAGACCCGTGTACTGGTGCACCGTGTTCTTGGAGGCTCGCTCGGCGAGCGTGCGGCTGAGCCGGAGCAGGCTGGCCTTGCGCGTGGTGTTCGTGACGAAGTACCGGATGAGGCGTTTCATCAGGTCGACGTTCTTGATGCCGTACCGCTCGACGATGTCCTTGTAGATGACGAGGTCGAGGTAGGTCTGAACGATACGGCGCCGCTCCTCGTCGGTGCCAGCATCCTGGACCTCGAAGAAACCACCCCAGCGCAGGTAGTCATCGAGAAGGTGGATCACCTTGAAGCGTTCCTGCGAGTAGGCGAGCCGGGACTGGAGGTCGATACCGCGGTATTCGACGAGCTCTCGGAAGCTCATGGGGAAGAGCCTCGTCGCGATGCTCCGTCCTCGAAGGGCCGTGGCCAGCTCCTTCGAGAGGAGCTTCGATGAGGAGCCGGTCACCACGATCCGGTAGCGTTTCTCCTCGAAGAGGCGTGTCACGAACCGCTCCCACCCTGGCACCGCCTGGATCTCGTCGAAGAAGAGGCGAAGCTCGCCCCTCTGCTCGGGGTAGAGCTCGCGATAGGCGTCGAGAACCAGGCCGAGCTGCTCCGCGCCCAGGGACGCGAGGCGCTCGTCCTCGAAGTTGATGAGGAGGATCCGCTCCTTTTCCAACCCGCGTTCGAGGAGCTCGTTGATGATCTGATAGAGGAAGAAGGTCTTGCCGACCCGGCGCAGGCCAATGATGGCGTGGATCTGCCGGGTGTCCACCAGCGTCGGCGTGTGGCGAGGGAAGAGCTGGAATGGCATCCGCTCCTGGTTCTCATGGATGATCCCCTTCAAGGTCTCCTTCATGCTGGCCTCCACCTGCGATCGAGTATACATTGGTTTCCCTGTCCGGAGGGACACTTTACTCTGGATGTGTCCCTGTTGGGAGAGCCAGTTGGTCGTGCGACGTCCGCCCACCCGTTCGCGAAACGTTAAACGTGAAACGAAGGAGAGTCAGGGAGTTAGAGCGTTACGAAGTCAGAAAGCGAGACGTCGGGGGGCGATCCGCCGGACCGAGCGGGGGCGGATGGCGGCTTCGGAGATCGGGATCGGCGGCGGATAGCGGCGGCGGGAGATGGCGACCGCGCCCGGTGGTCTTCCTGGACGGGTCCCGGTTCGATCCGGCTGCTGAAGCGGGCCCGGCCGGGGTTTTCTCCCCCTCGCCCCTGCTCCACAGGGTGAGAGGGGGCCGTCTTCACTTCCTCACCGGGTGGACGGGTGGAGGAGCCTCCAGGTGGTGGCGCGGGAGCGGTCGAGGAGGGTGAGGGCGGTCTTGGCTCGTTCGGGGTCCACTGCACCGGCGCCGAGGAGGAGTCGTAGATGGATATCGGCTTCCTTCGCTGAGCCGTAGGCGATGCGCCAGTGGTGGAGCCTGTCGCGGCCGGTGCGGCCGTGGCCCTCGGCGAGGTTGGCGGGGACGGAGCTTACCGAGCGGATCAACTGGTCGGCCACGGGCCGCAGCGGTGCAGGCACCCTGCGAGCCAGCGCCAGTGCGATGGAAGCGGCTTCCATGGCGAGGTTGACGGCGTGGAGAGGGTGGCTGGGTTGACGGGTGTCGGGCATGGTCACCTCCGGGTCGTTCATGAAGGCGCTCCAGCTTCCGGGCGCCCCGGAGTCAAGGGCCGCGCAGCGGCCGGAGGTTCACCCTTGACGCCGGGGCGCCCGGAAGCTAGATCTTCGTGACAGAACGACCCGGAGGTGACCGCCGCACCCCGCCGCCGCACCCCGCCGCCGCACCCCGCCGCCGCACCCCGCCGCCGCACCCCGCCGCCGCACCCCGCTTCTGCTACCATCCCGCCCCGGAGGAGGGGCCATGCTGCCGCGAGAGCTTTTCAGGAAGGAACCCGAGCGGATCCGGGAGATGCTCCGGGCCCGCCACACGGAGGCGGACCTGGACCGGCTGCTGGAGGTGGACGCGGCCTGGCGCGAGGTGCTGGTCCGGGTGGAGGAGCTGAAGGCCCGGCGGAACGCGGGGTCCAAGGAGATCGGGAAGCTCTTCGCCGCGGGGCAGCGCGAGGAGGCCGAGGCCCGGAAGGCCGAGATGGGGGCGCTGGGCGAGGAGATCAAGGCGCTGGAGGCCCGGGCGAGGGAGCTCGAGGCCGAGCTCGCGGCCCTGGAGCTCACCATCCCCAACCTCTTCCACGAGTCGGTGCCCCTGGGGGCCTCCGAGGAGGACAACCGGGTGGAGCGCAGCTGGGGCGAGCCCCCCGACTTCGGCTTCGAGCCCAGGGCCCACTGGGACCTTGGGCCGGCGCTGGGGATCCTGGACTTCGAGCGGGCGGCCAAGGTGGCCGGGGCGCGCTTCGCCGTGCTCCGCGGGGCGGGAGCGGCCCTCGAGCGGGCGCTGATCACCTGGATGCTGGACCTCCACGTGCGCGAGCACGGCTACACCGAGGTGCTGGTTCCCTACCTGGTCAACAGCGCCTCGCTGGAGGGCACGGGCCAGCTGCCCAAGTTCGCGGACGACCTCTTCAAGGTGGAGGGGCACGATCTCTACCTGGTACCCACGGCCGAGGTCCCGGTGACCAACCTCCACCGGGAGGAGGTGCTGGCCGGGGAGGAGCTGCCGCTCCGCTACTGCGCCTTCACCCCCTGCTTCCGGGCGGAGGCGGGCTCCTACGGCAAGGACGTGCGGGGCCTGATCCGCCAGCACCAGTTCCACAAGGTGGAGCTGGTGCAGATCGCCCATCCGGAGGCCTCCTGGGAACTTCTGGAGGAGCTCACCGGCCACGCCGAGGCGGTGCTCCAGGGGCTGGGGCTGCCCTACCGGGTGGTGAGCCTGTGCAGCGGGGACCTGGGCTTCTCCGCGGCCAGGACCTACGACCTGGAGGTCTGGCTCCCCGGCCAGCAGCGCTACCGGGAGATCTCCTCCTGCTCCAACTTCGCCGACTTCCAGGCCCGGAGGGCCCGGATCCGGTTCAAGTCCGCCGACGGCGGCAAGGCCCGTCTGGTCCACACCCTCAACGGCTCGGGCCTGGCCATCGGGCGCACCCTGGTGGCGGTGCTGGAGAACTACCAGCAGCGGGACGGTTCCGTGGTGGTGCCCGAGGTGCTGCGGCCCCACATGGGTGGGCTGGAGGTCATCGAGCCGTAGCCGCTCCGCCCGCCCGCCCGGTGAGGGGGTGAGGAGGTGAGGGCGTGAGAGTCACGGTGTGGTGCCCCCACTCACGCACGGTCTTCGAGACCACGGACGTAATCGGGCTGCCACACCGCTCCCCGCAACCGTCTCCCGCCACCGCTCGCCGCTGCCGAGGCGGCGGCGCCCTACTTCATCCCGCGGAGCGTCTCCATGGCCCGGCGGATCCGGCTGCGGCAGACCTCCTTGCCCAGCACCGCCATGGTCTCGAAGAGCGGCGGCGTGGCCGCCCGGCCCGTGACCGCCACCCGGACCGGCATGAAGAGCTCGCCCGGCCTGATCTCCCGGGCCTCGCAGAAGCCGCGCAGCGCCGCCTCGAGCGTTCCGGCGTCCCACTCCATGAGGGGGTCCAGCACCTCCTCCAGCAGCTTCCGGAGCAGCTTCGCGCTCTGGGGCGGGGTGAGCCCCTTGAGCACCAGCTTCTTCCGGGCGGCCTCGTCGTAATCCACCTCGTTGGTGAAGAAGAAGGCCGCATACTCCATGAAGTCTCCCAGGCGGTCGATGCGCTCCTGCACCAGGGGGATCACCCGGTCCAGATAGGCGTCCGAGAGGAGCTCCGTCCGGAGGCGCTCCCGGAGCTCCCCGGTCTCCAGCGACCGCAGGTACCGCCCGTTGAGCCAGGTGAGCTTCTCCAGGTCGAAGACCGGCCCGCCCAGGGAGATCTTCGCGGGGTCGAAGACCTCGATGAGCTCCTCCAGCGTGAACTCGTCCCGCTCGTCCGGCATGGCCCAGCCCATGAGCGCCAGGTAGTTGAGCAGCGCCTCGGGCAGGAAGCCCGCCCTCCGGTACCAGTTCAGGCTCACCGGGTTCTTGCGCTTGGAGATCTTGGAGCGGTCGGCGTTGCGCAGCAGCGGCAGGTGGCAGAACACCGGCTGCTCCCAGCCGAAGGCCTCGTACAGGCGCACGTGCTTGGGCAGCGAGGAGATCCACTCCTCGGCCCGGATCACGTGGGTGATCTCCATCAGGTGGTCGTCCACCACGTTGGCCAGGTGGTAGGTGGGGAAACCGTCGCTCTTGAGCAGCACCTGGTCGTCGATCTGGGCCGCGGCGAAGGTGATCTCGCCGCGCAGCAGGTCCCGGACCGTGATCTCGCCCTCCCGTGGCATGGCCAGCCGGATCACGTGGGGCTCGCCCGCGGCGCGCCGCCGCGCGGCCTCCCCTGGCGGGATGGTGCGGCAGTGGCCGTCGTAGCCCAGGTGGGCCGCCTTCGCCTTCCGCTGCTCCTCCCGGAGGGCGTCCAGGCGCTCCTTCGTGCAGAAGCAGGGGTAGGCGTCGCCCTGCGCCACCAGGCGCTCGGCGTGCTCCCGGTAGATCTCCGAGCGCTCCGACTGCCGGTAGGGCCCGAAGGGGCCGCCCACGTCGGGCCCCTCGTCCCACTGGAGCCCCAGCCAGGAAAGCGCCTCGAAGATCATCCGCTCCGAGGCCTCGTTGGAGCGCACCCGGTCCGTGTCCTCGATGCGCAGCACGAAGGCCCCGCCCGTGCGGCGGGCCAGCGCCATGTTGAACAGGGCCACGTAGGCGGTCCCCACGTGGGGGTCGCCCGTGGGCGAGGGGGCGATGCGGGTCCTGGCGGGTCGGGTCATGCGGCCTCCCGAAAAAGGCCGCCCCGGGGGCGGCCGACAATCCGTGGTTGGCGGAGAGGGCGGGATTCGAACCCGCGGTCCAGGTCACCCCGGACAACTGCTTAGCAGGCAGCCCTGATCGACCACTCCAGCACCTCTCCGCACCGGGAGGGGTATTGTACGCAGACGCCCCGTGGCTGTAAAGTTGCAGCCCCCGGAGGGGTGGCCGAGTGGTCGAAGGCGGCGGTCTTGAAAACCGCTGAGGCGCAAGCCTCCATGGGTTCGAATCCCATCCCCTCCGCCAGAGAATCCTTCCAACCCTAGTAGACACAACTAGTTACGATCACCCCAGAAAGACATATCCCACACACGGTCCCACAGCCCGCGCGTGGTATGGAGGCCATTTCGGCGCCCGTCCTCCGCCCCACCTGCCCCCCGGTACACACCGCTCGGGGCAGGAACAGGGGCCGCCCCGGGGCAGGAAGCACCCCTCGGAGGACATGGACATGACAACAGCAGCACAGGACAACACGGAGATCATCGTCAAGCGGGACGGGGACCGGGACCTTGAGTTCCAGGGAGTCCTCCTCGGTTCCGGGGCCATGAAGAACGGGACCGGGCGTGGGACGGACGTGAGCATCTACCGCACCGCCGCCGGCCGGTACGTCATGGCGGTGCGCGCCTGGACCCAGTGGCAGGGCGAGCACGATTCCCACCGCGCCACGGTGTGCGACACCCCGGAAGAGGTGCTCGCGTGGCTCCGCCAGGATGCCGGCGGCGCCCTGGGCCCGGCCTCGAAGGAGGCCCTCGAGGAAGCGGCAGGCGCGGACACGGGCCTCGCCGCCGTGCTCACCGAGCGGATCGGGTGAGGAGGGCGCCATGAACACCAAGCCCATCGAGTCGCTCATCCAGGAGCTGGAGGTCTGGCGCCTGAAAGCCCTCAACGTCGCCCGCAAGCTCGAGGCGGAAGCCTCGGCCGCTGAGCCCGTCGCCGTGGTCGCCGACACCAGGTACACCCTCGAGCGCTGGGCGGCGGATTCCATCCGCCATGTTGCGGGCGAAAGGGACGGCATCCCGTACCTGCTCGACTACCTCCGGGAGCTTCTCGACCTGGAAGAGCGCAGACGGGTGGTTCTCGAGGCCGCCAGGTACGACGCAACCATCATCGCCGAACGGATCGAGGGTGAGGGGAGGGCGCCATGTTGATTCAGCTGTGGAACGGCGAGATCATCGGCGCCTCGATCACCACGGACCATGCGGCAAGCTCACACGGGCAGCCCGTCCTCGTTCTCGAGGACGGTTCCGCCCTGGGGCCCGGCGACGCGGAGGGGCTCGGGATCATCGAGGCGACCCTCGAAGAGCTCCGGGACCTCGCCGCCGGGGGATACTCTCTCCAGGGAGATGAAGGATGAAGGGAGCCGTGATGTGTTCCGCGTGCAAGCACGACCACCTGGTGCAGGGGCGTCCAGTGGACTGGGATTCTCCTCCAACGTGCGATGCATTCCCTACGGGGATCCCGGACGTGATGGGTGACGGAGGCGACCACCGCGAGCCCATCGAGGGAGATCACGGGATTCGCTTCGAGCCGGTCGATGACGAGGCCGCGGCCTGGGCCGAGATGGTCTGGGGGAAAAAGCCGTGAGAAGCATCACCAACGGGTAACACCGGGGCCGGAGGGAATGTTGCCCTCCGGCCCCTTCTTCGTGGTCACGCAGGTCAAGCCTTCCCCGATCAGTCCAGCAGCCGCGCCCGCCGCATCGCCGCCTGGAATGCTGCGGCCCGCTTCTCGCCCTCCGCAAGCCGTTCGACGGCCACATCCAACTCCAGGGACTCGAGCTCATCAACAAGCCGGTGGAAGACATTCGAGGCCATGTCGGGCGGTTTCGTGGCCAGGCAGGCCGTGAACAGCTCCTCCGTGTCCGGGATCCCGAGCCTTGCGCGGAGCCCCTCCAGCTTTCGCTCCAGGCGCGCATGATGTGTAACCCGGGTGGTCTGGTACACAAGGCCCAGGCAGGTCCGGCACCCAAGGGCACCATCAACGGTGTGAAGCCGATACCGCCCGGCACCGCACCGGGGGCAGATGAAGGACGGAAAGGAACCGCCTCCAGCGCATGGGTGCCACCGGACGAACACCACGTGCTCCACATCATCCCCGACGATCACCCGGACCAACCCACAGCCGTCAGGGATGGCACCAGTACGGCGCCACTCCCGAATGTCAACGGCAGGTGTGCCGTCCACGGTTCGTCGCCCTGGCGCGACATGCCGCCCCGACCCCACCCCGCCCACAGCCCGGTCACTCCCCCCCAGCGTTCACTCGCGCATGACGCTCGATCAGCGCGAAGAGCTCGGGTAGCCGAACCGACACATCAATACCGTCCAGCGCCAGCTCGGCCTCGATGCCGATTGCCTCGAGTAGCTCCTTGAGTGGGCAGAGAACCACCCACGCGCGTCCATCCGCCGGCCGCCAGCGGTACCGCCGTACCGCAGACCACAGCCGCTCGTGTGCCCCGGCCATCGCCTCGTGTTCGTCATTCATGGAACGCTCCTCTCTGGATTCTGGAGGCGCCCGGGGGTCGGACCCGGGCCGCCTGGAGATTTCGGAAAAATCAGTCGCCGATGTCCAGCGGGTCCGGATCGTGCCCGGCCTCCTTCTGGAACAGCGCCTCGAGGTTGGCGAGAGCCTTGCGCACGACCTCCACCCCGCGGCGAAGCTGTTCGAGCTCCTTCGCGGCGGCGGGGTCGAGCCCGGCCCACAGGGCAGCCTCCACCTCCGGCCGGACGCCCTCGGGCACCAGGCCGAACACAGCGGGCCCGTCGAGGGTAGCGGCCAGGGTCTCGGTGTCCCCAGCCCTCGCGGCCCGACGCAGCACCCCCTCGACCTCGAGCGGGTCGATGGATCGGAGGTGGCTCCGGATCTCCGCAGCCCGGAGCTCCGCCCGAACGTCCCCGAGCTTCTGGGCGGGGTCCACGGCCTTCCGGAAGTCGGCCTCGATGGCGGCGATGCGGTCGAGGGCATTCTGGAGCGCTCTGCTCCGCAAGCCTTCGACCTTCCCGAGGGCCTCCCCGGCGAGCCGGACCCGCAGCTTCGCCAGGCCGTGCCCCGAGAGCTCGCCGGCGGCGGCGGCATCCTGGATCTTCCGGTTGAAGACCTCGAGGATCCCCACGGCGCTCAGGTAGGCCGCCTTGAGGAGCCCGAGCGGATCGAGCTTCTTCTCCGGAACGAGATCCGAGGGCCAGATCCCGAGCAGGGCGGTGGTTTCGAGGTCAGTCACTGGTGCATTCGGCATTGTTCTTCTCCTCTTGGTCCGTGCCCGCGGTGGCGGGCGGTTGATCGTCGGGCGTCCCGCCCTGGGCGTTGGGTCGAAGGGCAGGCATCCCACCCGCCGGGTTTACATAATCAAGGTTATCGGCCAGCCGTCGGCGCCGACGCCGTAACACCATTCGTTTCAACACCTTGGAAATGGTCACGTCGGCACCCCCTGGGGCAGTCCGTGGCTCACGGTTTCGCAGTGGGCCACCGCTTTCTGAGAACACCCCTGGCACCACAGGCTGGTTCCTTGCGCTTCCTCGTGCTTTCTGGTGCAACGTCGCAAGATCACCCCTCCTCTCTCGGTAACCCACGGATGGCCTTCTCCCGCCCTGCCCGCCCGATTTCTCTAGCAGCGGCCGCGATGGCCTCGGCAGAACCGCGGACCCCAGCCTCCCACGCGGAGCGCACCTGGGATTGAGCGGTCGTTCGGTCTGTTCCAGATCGTTCGAGTTCTGCGGCGGCATACCGAGCTTCGGCTGGCCAGGACTTCGGCTCGCCGAGCTTCTCCATACCCTTCGCCGTCCCGCCGTCCCACGCCGTCCCATCACCGTCCCGGACGGGCGAGACGGGGTCCCGCGTCAAGCGGCAGGACGCCGTCCCGCCGTCCCGGGGGGTATAGGGGGGGTGTGTCACACACACCTCGGTCGAATCGGCGGCCGAGTACACGGTCCGGCGTGAGTTGCCCGTCCGGACGGCCAAGCCCCGGGAAATGGCCACATCGAGCGCTGTCCGCCCCCGCGCGGCCCGCAGCCCGGCAGCTCGCGCCACGGCGTCCTTCGATCCGAGCGGACCCTCTCGCCGGAGCGCGTCCACCACCGCCCGCACGTCGGCATCGAGGGCTTCGGCCACCGCCGCCTGCTCGGCCGATTTCTCCGCGTCCAGGTCCTCCTCGGTCTGGGCGACGAGAAGGTGATCCCTCCACACGAGCCGAACCGGGTCCAGCTTGAGGGAATAGTTCGATTTCGCCTGCTCGAACACAACGGCCCCATTCTTTTCGGCGAGCAGCGTCCCAACCCACCGAGCAGCGTCCGTGATGCCAGACACACCGCGAACGTCCGCGCTCCCAAGCCGGCGGGAGAGCTTCGAAGAATGGGCGGCCACCAGAACCGTCGGCCCCCCAGGTGCGCCCGTGAGCGTCTCAACAGCCTGCAAGAATCGAGTCGCGTGATAGTTGTCGGCCTCGGCTCCCTCCTGGGCAAACCGCGAAAACGGGTCGATTCCAACAAAGCCCCACGGCCCGCCAGATCCGAGCAGCTCCACCAGGTCCCGATAAAACTGCGTCTCCAGAACCTCGCCGCGCGCGGTCGTTTCCAGCAAACCCACCGGACACCCGGCAAGCGGGACAACGGTCAGCCGGTCCGCGATCAACTCCCGTTCTGCCTCGGAAAGCTGTAGAGCGGTCGCGATTGTCCAGAGGCGCCGGTGCACCTCCTCGAGCTCTTCCTCGCCCAGGAGGAGCGCGGCTCTTTCGCCAACCGCATCGTCGTCCGGCGGGAAGCACCCGAACCACGGCCTCCCGGCGATCACAGAAACGGCCAGGTAGAGCAGGGACAAGGTCTTGCCCGCACCACCTTCACCAGCCAGGACACCGGCCCTGCCGCGGGGGAGCAGCCCCTTGCCGTCCGAACGTCGCAGAAGCCAGCGGCGGGCCGGTGGGGGCGTCGTCAAAAAGGCGAGTCCAACGGGCTTCCAGAGGTCGCAGAGGATGCCGTGGCCGCTCGGTGAGTCCTCGGCCGTAATCTGGGGCGCGGTCTCGACCAGCTCCCGCAGCTGTTCGACGGTCCACCCTTCCGGCGGATCGTCCGCGACATCCCACGAAGCCGGGAAATCGCCAGGGACACGCACGACCCGAACGTCAGAGGCTCCGGCCTCCCGGGCCGCCTGGGCCACGCTTTCGGCGTACGTTCGCCCCGGATCGTCAGCGTCCGGCCAGATGACCACCCGCCGGCCCTCGAGCGGGCGCCAGTCGGTCTTCTGCGCCGCGGAACTTCCCCCGCTCGACGTGACGGCCACGTAGCCCGGGAACAGCTCGCCCGCAGCATCGGCGGTTTTCTCACCTTCGACGATCAACACCAGGGCCTCGGGTCTCTCGGCCAGGCGGTCGAGCCCGTACAGTGGCCTCGGGGCCGGCGGAGCCTTCGAGATCCACCGGCGGGCCGCGCGGTCGAAGCACCACGGTCGGATGGCCTTGCCAACATCGCCGGTCTCGTAGCGTGCGACCAGGAAGAGGGGCCAGCCGTCCTGGTCCCGGTACGTCCACACACGGGCGGGCGCGCCAAGGCCATTCCGAAGGAGGCCAGGCGTCGGCTCGGGGGCATCCTCTGGCACCCGCAGCCCGGACCAAGCATCTACCCTGTGAGGCTCTCCGGCTGAACGTGCATACCTGCCGCCGCTGGGAGGCGCCTCAGGGCCGGGGAACAGGTCTGCCGGAGCCAAGCCGAGAGCGCCGAGCACGTCATCAAGCGAGCACCCAGCATGGCAGGTCAGCAGCGCGCGGCCGTCATCACCCTCCTCGAGGTGGAGCGCAGGGCTCCGACGGTTCCCGTTCTCGTGACGCCGAGAAGGGCAGCGCGCACGCCAGCCGGACCCCTCGGGCCTCGGATGGCAGTCGGCGGATTCAAGCCGCTCGAGCACCAGGTCAACGGGCCGAGCCGCCGCACTCATCTCTCACCCCCGGGTCGTCGCCTCCCGGCGAGTGGAACAGGGTGGACAAATGGTGTAAACTGGCATTGCCAGCCGGCCAGCACACCAGGCCGGTTCCGGCACCACCCGTCGCCCCGCCACCAGGCGGGGCGGCCCCTTTCAGAGCCGCGCATGTCAGCGCTCCGTGGTGCGGCGCCGGGATTCGATCCACTCCTGAACCTCGCTCGCGCGCCAGGCGACGGCACGTTCGGAAATCCGAAGGGGAACGGGAAACTCTCGCCGCTCGAGCAACCTGTACACGGTCGCGCGGGAGAGCCCTGTCAACTCAGTGACGGTCTGGATCCGGAGAAGACGTTCGTTCATGTGGTCCTCCTGGTGGCTGCATGCCATTCCATGCATCCACAGTGAACCGCATAAAACATTATTTCAACAGGACTTACAGGATTTGTCAGGACATTTCAGGGGCAGAAGATGCCCCGCAAGTGTCCGGATGCTAGGCGGTGATGCGACTACCGGAGCGGAAACTCGAGCTCCTGCGCGAGCCGTTTCGCAGCCTTGCGGACACCATCCGCCCCCATGGCGCCGTCCCTGCGGGCGACCTGCTCCCAGCTCCACCCGTCGATGTTCCTGTGGAGAAGCCAGCGGAGGCGCCTGTCATCCCCGAAGCTCCGCCTTTCGGGCGTGGCCGAGTTCTCCGCGATCCACTCGAGGTACTGGTCCACGGCAGCATGGAGCTCCTTCCGCGCGTGCTCCCTCGGTCCGCCAACCTGCAACCTCCATGCGGCCTCCGTTCCCTCCAGACGGACCCCCTCAGAGGTCGCCTCCGTGCGTTTCCTGGCCTGAAGCTCCGGAGCTCCGGCGCGGCCCTCCGCCTGGGGGTCCCATCCCAGGCAGAGCTCGACCGGCACCAGCGGGAGCCCGCTTGCTTCCTCCAACAGTCGAGACCATTCGTCTGTTGCGCTCCGCCTGGTGGTGTGGCACGCCGTGATGACCGCCCCGGCATGGCCGACGATCCACGGACAATCGAGACCCCAGCGCGCGGCCCACTCTTTCGCTCCACCGACGATGGGCCTCCCCTCGAGGTCCGCGACCACGTGCGGCCATTCGTCCACGATCAGCTCGAGCAGCCGATGGCTGAGCGCGTCCCGTTGCCGAACCGCACCCGTGGGGTCAACGGGCCTTGTCATCGTTCGCCCCGAATCGGCACCACTTCCCCGGCCGGCCTGGGCGTGGTGCAGAAGGTCCCCCATTCCCGCATGAGCTGGCACCGTTTCTCGAAGAGGTCCCCTCTTCGGTACGCGGCCTCCACCTGGTTCCGCACCACATGGGCCAGGGCGGCCTCCGCGACATCCGAGGGATAGGCCGTGGTCTCCGCGCACCAGTCCCGGAACGAGCTTCGGAAGCCGTGAACCGTCACCGAGACGCCCATGTCCCGGAGCACCTTGGTGAGCGACATGTCCGAGAGCTGGCGCCCGGTCATCGGGGAGGGGAACACGAGCTCCGTTCCCTCCAGTAACGGGAGGGCCTTGAGGAGGCGCACGGCCTCATCGGAAAGCGGCACCCGGTGCTCCCGCTTCGACTTCATCCGTTCTGCCGGGATGGTCCAGACCTTCGCCTCGAGGTCGATCTCGTCCCACGTTGCGCCGCGCACCTCCCCGGAGCGGGCGGCGGTCAGGATCGCGAACTCGAGCGCCCGGGCCGCCATGCCCTGCTTTTCCCGGAGCCCCACCACGAACTCCGGCACCTGGGCCCACGGCATCGCGCGGAAGTGCGCACGTCTTCCCCTCGCCGGCAGGAGCGCCTGGAGGTTACCCTTCCATCGTGCCGGGTTCGGCCCGTCCCGGAGCCCGAGCACAGTGCACCAGTCCAGGACCCGCTCGATCCTCCCCCGGACCCGGGATGCTGTCTCGGCTTTCTCTTCCCAGATGGGGCGCAGCGCCCGGAGCACATCGTCAACACCGATCTCGTCAACCCGGAGTGACCCGATGGCAGGGTAGGCGTAGGTCTTGAGGGTCGAGGCCCACTGTGCCCGGTGCTTGTGGTTCGACCAGCGGGAGGCGTGAGCCTTGACGTAGTCCTCCGCCGCCTCCCTGAAGGTCGGCACATGGCGCTCCCCTGCTCGGCGCTCCGCGATGGGGTCTCTCCCTTCGTGAAGCACGCGCAGCCAGTCGAGCGCCAGTTCCCGGGCGCGCTTCAACGTGATGATGGGCCAGGGTCCGAGTCCCATGTCACGGCGCCGCCCGTGGTAGACGTATCGGAGCACCCAGCTCCGCCGGCCGTTCGGCCGCACGTGCAGGTAGAGGTTTCGGCCGTCGGCGTAGCGGCCCGGTGGAGCCACCGCCACCCATCGAGCGGAGAGCCTGTTCACGCCCCGGCGGCGGGTCTCCTTCTTGTCCTGGTCCCTCATTTTTCACCGCCTTCCCGGGCCATAATCCGGTCCCTCATTCGGCCCGCGATTGCAGTATATCCCATGAGACGCCCCTAGACAAAAGAGCCCCTAATGTGTTACATTTCAGGAGATGCGAGAGACCCGACGAAACGGCCTGAGACGTGGGTTTGGCGGACATCCCCTCCGCCACGGAAACCCTCCCCCGAAACCACTCTGGCGGTCAGATCGCCTCCCGGAATCTCTCGTAGCGCCACCTGAGGCGGTCGGGATCCGGGCGTCGGTTCCGGGACCTCGGAAGGTAGAGCCGGATCCGATGGATTCCCTGAAGGCCGTGCCGGAGCATGGGGCCGTCCCGCTCTTCCAGGATCTTCGGGTGGACCTCCACGATGTAGTCCGGGCGGATGCCCACCAGCTTCGCGTCGAAGGCCGCATGGTGGAGCTTGCACAGGGCGAGCCCGTTCACCACAACGGGCTCCCCTCCATCCTCTCCGTCGGGAACGATGTGAGCGGCGTCCAGGAGCTCCCGATGCCTCAGGCGACAGAGCGCGCAGTGCTCCCGGTAGGCCTCCAGCACCCTTTCCCGAAACCCTCGCTGGTGCAGGCGCTGCCGTACCGCGCTGGTGATGTAGTGCCTCCGGGCATCATCTTCCGCGGTATCTGCGGCATCCGGCTCCGGCACGGGTTGCGGATAGGTCCCGGAATCCGTTGAGCTCGTCTCCTTTCCCACGAGGGACACCAGGCTCCTTTCGCCAAGACGCCAGTCGTCCGCAGCAACCGTGAACGTCAGGCTCCCCGGGTCATCCCCCACGATGTAGACGGGCCATACCGCGAGATAGAGTCCCTTGACCACGCCATGGAAGTAGACCAGAGGCACCCTCGATCGCATGGCCTTTCTCAGGCCCACGTTGTCCCGGTGCGCTGGATCCGTACCCCTGTAGGCGTACCGCAGCAGGTCGTCCCCTCCAAAATGATCGTCGTAGGGACCCGCCGCCGAGGTCCGGATGGACAGGGGAATCTCCGGCAGGATGGCCGGCTTGAAGATTCCCTGCTGGGACAGGAGTGGAACACGCTGCCCCTCGAAGGTGAAACCACGGAGAAGGAGGGACCACGGAAGGACATCACCGAGCACGTTCACCTGCTCTTCCAGCCACCGGAAGGCCGCCAGGCGTACCCGGGCATCCCAACGCTGTTCCGAGAGGTCCACGACATCCATGGTACGCCCTCCCCGGTTCGGGAATAGCGGATGGGAGCCGGGCGGCGGCGGCGACAGCATCCGGCGGCAGCGGCGGGCAGCGTCGGCGTCGGCGACAGTATCCGGCAGCGGCGGACGGCGACGGCCGGATAACGGGGCGGTCACGTGACCCCTGCCCCCCCTCTCCCCTGTACCTTCGCGCGGACAGACACGAACGACCTGTCCAAATCCGTCCAATTCCTCAGAATCCGTGGTTCTCCTCCCCCCGGGCGGGCGGGGGCTCCTTCGTTTCACGTTTCACGTTTTACGTTTCACGACCTGCCATGCGTCCGCCCCTCAGAACGACTCCAGGCCGCTCTTGATCTCCAGCAGCTTGCCGAGGCCCTTGAAGTCGATGGCGATGCGGATGTCGCGGTTGGAGGTGCCGGCGGTGAAGTCCAGATCGCGGTACTCGGTGGTGATGCCCCAGCAGGAGCCGCCGTAGCGGACCACGAGGCGCTGCTGCTGGAAGCGGTTCTCCTTCACGTCGTAGGCCGCATGGACCGCGATGTCCCAGGGGGAGTCGGGGCTGCGCCAGCCCAGGGCGGCCCGGATCTGGGAGGAGGTTGTGGTGCCGGTCTCGGGGATGAATCCCTGGTACCAGGTCAGGTTGGCGAAGCGCCCCTTGCCGGAGAGGTTCGCGGAGAGGGAGGTGCTCTGGAGGGAGTGGAAGAGGGTGTCCCAGGCGGCCCGGCCATCGATGTAGACGCCCCGGGTGGGGGTGAGCCGGAGGGCCACGCCCAGGGCCCCGAACCTGGACTCCTTGCCGCCGCTCCCCACGGTGAGGGGGTCGCCGAAGGAATAGTCCCCGAAGATGTCGAAGGATCCCAGCTCACGGGCGCTCGCGGCCTCGCGTTCCTTGCCGTAGAGCCGGTTGGAAAGCAGAAGGCGGACGCGGTTGGTGACGAGGGTCTGGTCCACCTCGTCGAAACGGGGGATCCTGCGGATGTTGCCCGGGTCGGAGACGTAGCGGTACTCCAGCCGGGGCTCCACCAGGTGCTTGAGCTTGAGAAAGTGCCCCTTCGCCTTGGGGTAGATACGACTGATGGAAGGGCCCACCATGTCCAGGGCGGCCTCCAGGAACGACCGGTCGATGCCCTCGTTCACGAAGGCGGTCTGGGTCCTGTTGTACCTCGCGGTGTAGTAGGTACCCCGGACGGCCACCTTGGGGGTGACGGTGAGCCAGGGAGGACCGGGCAGGGTGTAGGCCAGCTGGGGGTAGACGTCCACCCGGCCGTAGGTGGTGGCCAGGTCGCCGCCCCGGTCCACGTTGAAGAGGTTGGCCGAAGAGATCAGCGACCAGTAGAGGGATGTTCTCCCCACTCGCGTGGACCGGACGCGCAGCTCCACCTCGGGCAGCTGCTGGAGGACCACGTCGGTGGCGCTGAAGTAGGTGATCCGGCGATCCAGGCGCAGGTTGAGGGTGGCGGGCCCGCGGGTCTTCGTCAGGAAGACATAGGAGTACAGGGAACGGAGCGTGTTCCGGTCGAAGGTGTGCTCGAACTCGCGGAAGAAGTCCACGTCGGACATGTGGTGGACCTCGGCCAGGAGCCGGAAGCCCAGCACGTCCCGATGCTCGTGGGCTCCGTCCACCTTCCACTCCCATGTCCCACCGTCCTTGTTCCGGATGGTGTAGCCGGTGATCCACCCCCGGGCGCCCTCCGCCGGGGCCCAACGGATCTGGTTGCCCAGGCCCAGGTACCCTCTGGAGTAGAGGTCCAGGTAGACGGTGGTGTCCCAGCTGCGTCCTCCCACGATGTAGAGGGCGTTCCCCAGGTAGAAGCCGCGCTGGTTCGAGTAGCCGAAGGTGGGCACCAGCAGGCCCGTGGTCCGTTCGGTCTTCACCGGCCACAGCAGGTAGGGCAGGTAGAAGACGGGAACGCCCTTGACCTGAACCGTGAGGCCCTTGAACCGGCCGTAGCCCTCCTCCTCCACCAGGGCACTCGACACCCCGAAACGCCACGGGGGCCTCGGCTCGGGCTCGCAGGAGGTGAAGGTGGCCTTCTTGAGGCGGAAGTGGGTCTCGTCCAGGCGCTCCACCTCCTCGCCGGTGAAGTAGTAGAAGGGGTCCACCTGGCCGGTGGCGTTGGTGAACGAGCCCGTCTTGGTCCGGAGGTTGTAGGTGAGCTCGTCGGCGGTGAAGCGCCGCGGCCCCTGGTCCATGATCACGTTGCCCCTCGCGGTGAGCTCCATGGTCTCGGTGTCCAGGGAGATCTCATCGCAGGTGATCTTCACGTCCTGGTAGAGGATCTGCACGTTGCCCGTACCGATCCAGAGGCTCCTGTTCACCCACTCCTGGCGGTCGGCCCGGAGGGTCACCGCCCCCTCCGCGGTCTCATCCGCCGCCCCCGCGGTCCCGGCGAGCGCCAGGAGCAGCAGGACGGCGGCAACCAGGAGTCTTGAGCGCACGGAGCCTGCCGTTACAGGCGTTCCACGACGGCCGCCACGGCCTCGCCGCCACCGTTGCAGATGGCCACACAGCCGAACCGGTCGCCCCTGAGCTCGAGGGCCCGCAGGAGGGTGGTCAGGATGCGGGCACCGGAGGCACCGATGGGATGTCCCATGGCCACCGCACCGCCATGGACGTTGACCCTGTCCGGCCCGATCTCCAGTTCCTTCATGGCGGCCATGACCACCACGGCGAAGGCCTCGTTGATCTCGAAGAGGTCGATGTCGTCCACGCCGAGCCCGGCCCGGTCCAGCGCCTTCCGGACGGCACCCACCGGGGCCGTGGTGAACCACTCGGGCTCCTGGGAGTGGGTGGCGTGGGCCACGATGCGGGCCACCGGCCTGAGCCCCAGCTCGTCCGCCCTGCCGTGGGCGGCCACCACCACGGCGGCGGCGCCGTCGTTGATCTTGGAGGCGTTGGCGGCGGTGACGGTGCCCTCCCGGTCGAAGGCGGGCCGCAGCTTCGGCATCCTCGCGAGGTCCGCCTTGAAGGGTTCCTCGTCCTTCTCCACGAGGGTCACCTGCCCCTTGCGGCCCGGCACCTCCACCGGGGCGATCTCCGCGGCGAAGGTTCCGTCCTCCGCTGCCGCCCGGGCGCGCTCGTACGACCTGAGGGCGAACTCGTCCTGCTCCTCCCGGGTGAAGCCGTAGTGCCTGGCACAGGTCTCCGCACAGTTGCCCATGTGCTTGTCACCGTACGGATCCCACAGGCCATCGAAGACCGCGTGGTCGATGATCTCGCCGTTGCCCAGCCGGTACCCCTTCCGGGCCTTCGGCAGGAGGTAGGGGGCCAGCGACATGTTCTCCTGGCCACCCGCCACCGCGACGCCGTAGTCCCCCGCGGCGATGTCGTTGGCGGCCACCAGGACGGCCTTCAGGCCCGAGGCGCAGACCTTGTGGACGGTCAGCGCACCCGCCTCGTAGGGAATGCCGGCGAAGATCCCTGCCTGCCGCGCGGGGGCCTGGCCCACGCCCGCCTGCAGAACGTTGCCCATGACCACCTGCTCCACCTGTGCGGGCTCCACGCCCGCGCGCTCGAGGGCGGCCTTCACCGCCACGGCACCCAGCCGGGGGGCCGGTACCGGGGACAGCGAACCCAGAAAGGATCCGATGGGGGTTCTCGCGGCGGAAAGGATCACGGTCTCGTCAGTGCTGCACATGCCATCTCCTCCCTCGGTTGCGTGGTGCGGACCGGCCCCGCCCGGCCCCGGGGGGTATTGTAGCCCGCCGCCCGCCGGAGCGCAGCGGAGAGGTTGCGACCGGAGGGCCCAGGCCCGGGGTATTCCGCAGAACCGCAATGGACCCGATTCCGCAAACCGTTCATTCGTTTCACGTTTCACGTTTCACGCCCGGCCGGGCGGGGACGCTCTTCCTGTACCATGTCCGGGTGCGATACCTCGGCGTGGATCCCGGTGGCCGGCGCATGGGCCTGGCGGTGGGCGACGATGCCACGGGAACGGTGGTGCCCCTGGAGGTCCTGCCCTACCACGGAGCGGCGGAGGCGGCGCGGATGCTGGCCCGCAGGGCGGAGGAGCTCGAGGCACGGGCCATCGTCCTCGGGCTGCCCCTCGGCGCGGACGGCGAGCCCACCCCGGCCTGCGCCAGGAGCCACGCCCTGGCCCGCGAGCTCGAGGGCCTGGGGCTCACCGTGATGCTCCAGGGGGAGTACCTCACCACCAATGAGGCCCGCCGCAGGGCCCGGGAGGCTGGCCTCCCGGCCCGGGAACCGGTGGACCACCTGGCGGCCCAGGTCCTCCTGGAGGAGTACATGGAGCGGCAGCGGTGCGGCGGCTCCTGACCCTCCTGCTGGTGGCGGTCCTGGCCGCTGCGGGCGCCGCGGCGTGGGCGCTGCTCAGGCCCGGACCCGAACGGGAGGTGGTCCTCCGCGTGGAGCGCGGGGCCCCGCTGGTGCAGGTCCTGGAGGAGGCCCGCCGGGAGGGCCTGCTCCCCTCCACCCTGGTGGCCCGGGCCTGGCTGGCCGTCCAGGAAAAGGACCGGCATGTCCGCTGGGGCCGCTACAGGGTTCCACCCCGCAGCCGGCCCGTGGACGTGCTGCGCCAGCTCCTCGAGGGCCGGGTGGCCATGGTGGTCGTCACCGTGCCCGAGGGACTCACGCTGGCGGAGGTGTCGGAGCTCATGGTGAAGGCCGGGATCGGCACGGCCGGCGAGTGGCGGAAGGTCACCCGCACCCCGGAGTGGATCGCCGACCTCGCGCCCGGGGCCCGGGACCTGGAGGGCTTCCTCTTCCCCGACACCTACCGCTTTGCCGAGGGCACCACGGCGGCCTCCGCCGCACACCACATGGTGGACCGCTTCCGGGCGGTGTGGGCCTCGATCGTGGCGGAGGGGCCCTGTTCCTGGGACGCCACCCCGTTCGAGGTGGTCACACTGGCCTCGCTGGTGGAGGCCGAGACGTCTCTTCCCGAGGAGCGGCCCACCGTGGCGGGCGTGTACCTCAACAGGCTCCGCCGGGGCATGCTCCTGCAGTGCGACCCCACGGTGGTGTTCGTCCTGAAGCGGGAGGGGCGCTGGACGGGCAGGCTCCTTCGCAAGGACCTGGAGATGGACGACCCCTACAACACCTATCGGTACCCCGGTCTGCCCCCGGGACCCATCAACTCCCCCGGCCGGGCCGCCCTGGAGGCCGCCTGCCGCCCCGCCACCGTGCCCCACCTCTATTTCGTGGCGAGCCCTGGCGGTGGCCACCGGTTCTCCCGGACCCTGTCCGAGCACAACAGGGCGGTGGCACGCTGGCGGCGGTCACGGAGGGGGAGGTAGCGCCGGCCGGGGGTCGGGACACCACCCTCCGCCGCCCGGTGACCCTCTCCCGCCCTCCCGTGCGCCCCCCTTCCCCCGACCACGCAGGGGAAGACGGTTCCCCGTCGCCGTTGCTGTTCGCGACCACTGATCCCGTTCGCCGTGCACCGACCTCTTCACCGGGACTGCAACCCGGCCTCCCCCATTGACCCCCTGGCCCGACCGCTGATAACGTAGGCCGTTGGAGGGAACCATGGCGGCGACGTACGGCACCTTCGGCTCGTTCATCCTCTTCAAGCTCCTCACCGAGTCCGACCTGGGACATCTCTACCGTGCGGGAAAGCTGAGCAAGGCAGGGCTCGAGAAGACCACATGGCTCCACGTGTTCGACGGGCCAGCCGTGCCCTCCGCGGACCTGGCGGCAGCCGTGGACGACGTGAACCGGATCGGGGAGATCCTCACGGCGGTCAACGTGGCCAGCGGTGTCGAGGCCGTGGTGGAGGATGGCACCGTGGGGCTCTCCTGGAACCATGCCCCGGGACAACCGCTGGCCAATGTCTTCACCAAGGTCCAGGAGGAGGGGTTCCCCATCGCGGTGGACAACGCTCTCCTGATCATGGAAAAGCTCTCGCTGGCACTGTCCGCAGCCCTGGCCGTGGATGTCCGGGGGAGCTCCCTCGTCCACGGGTTCCTCCACCCCTCGCTGATCACCGTCACCAACGACGGCGAGGTGATCGTGGCAGGGTTCGGTCTGGGTGACGTGCTCCTCGGAGTGCTGGACGACGCCGGGGCCCGCGAACGGTGTGCACCCTACGTGGCACCCGAGGTCCTGGACTCACGGACCGCAACCAAGAGAGGTGATGTCTACTCGCTGGGTGCCATCCTCTTCCACCTGCTGACGGGCAAGCTCCTCCCGGCAGCCCCGGCCGATCGGAAGGCGGCGGTGGCCTCGGCCCAGCTGGCCTTCGAGGAGGACCCGGTTCCCCAGGATGTGATGGCGGTGCTGTCCCGGGCACTCGCGGACCGGCCCGAGGACCGGTTCAGCTCGGCGGCGGATTTCAAGAAGGAGCTGGACAAGCTGCTGTACGGAGGGGCCTACAGTCCCACCACCTTCAACCTCGCCCTCTTCATGGACCGCCTGTTCCGGGCGGAGATCGAGACCGAGGAGAAGGAACGCCTCGAGGAGTCCCAGGTGGACGTGGAGGCCTACCTGCGTCCGCAGCCGGAACCCGAGCCGGTGGTGCTTCCCGACAGTGGAGAGTTTGCCACACCGCCCGCCCGCGGCGGGGGGAGCAAGCTTTCCCTCATCCTCGGTGGGGCCGCTGCGATCGTGGTTGCAGCCCTTGCGGGCTTCTTCTTCCTCCGTGGCCCCTCCGGCCCTCCAGCCATGCCGACACCCACGCCCGAGGAGGTCGCGGCACGGAAGGAGGCCCAGCAGAAGCAGGTGGAGGCGCTGGTCCAGGAGCAGGTGGCGCTGCTCATGAAGGAGCGCGAGGAACAGATCCGGCAGGAGCTCCTGAACCGGCAATCCGAGATCGAGAAGCTCCAGAAGCAGCTGCAACGGGTCAAGAAGACGGAGACCAGCGATGCCGAGGCTGCCCGGAAGAAGCGGGAGATCGAGCAGCAGATCGCCGCGGCGGAGGAGGCCAAGCGCAAGCAGGAGCAGGCCCTCGCCGAGGAGCGAAGAAGGGCGGAGGAGAAGGCCCGCCAGGCCCTGGCAACCCCCGCGCCTGAACCCACCGACACACCGGTGCCCGCGGCTGCTGCACCGCCCACGCCCACGCCGGTACCGCCCACGCCCACGCCTTCGGGAGTCCAGGAGAACCAGTTCGTTCCCGCCACCGATGTGGACACCCGTCCCGAGATCCTCAAGCGGGTGCCCGTGACGTGGCCCAGGGTGGCCCTCCACTCGCGGCGGCGCGGCGTGGTGATCCTGAGCGCCACGGTGGACGCCAGGGGCCGCGTGGTGGACGTGGAGGTCCTCCGGTCGGACGAGGACGGGTTCGGGATCCCGCAGGCCGCCATGGACGCGGTGCAGAAGTACGTCTTCAAGCCGGCCACCAAGGATGGCGTGAAGGTCAAGAGCACGGCGACGGTGACGATCCCGTACTCCTTCCGCCAGCTGCGGTAGGCGGCCCCACCACACCGGGCGGGCCGGTCCGCTCCCGTGTCCGCGGGTGGCGACGGGGACGGGACCGCCCTCCGTCATGCCGGCTGGATGTCATCCGAACCTGGTGCACGGGTCCTGGCTCGACCCCGGCTTTCGCGGTATCGGTCCCCACCCGGGAACACGAGCCGCGGATTCTGAGGATTCTACAGGTTGGAAACACGACAAAGAAAACCGGAATGTACTTTCTGGGCCCGGCCGAACTGGAGAGCACGCCCCCCCCCGGGGGGTCCTGCACGTGGCTCGCATGCCTCCACAAAGCCAGCGGCCGGACCCAGATGGCCCGGCCACCGATCGTTCCTGGCCCGGGGAAACCCGGCCATGCCGGAACGGGTTCATCCCGAGATGGCGACGTCCCGGGAATCCGTCCTGCCTACTTCTCGACGCGCTCGCGGAGCGTCTTCCCGGCCTTGAAGTACACGTAGTGCCGCTTCGGGATCACGATGGTCTCCCCCGTGGCGGGGTTGCGGCCCTTGCGCTCGCCTCGCTGGCGGGTGGCGAAGGTCCCGAAGCCGGGGATGGTCACCTTGCGGCCGGCATCCAGCTCCGTGGCGATGATGCCCTTGCCAGGTTGCGCGGAGAAGATCACATCGAGAACCTCCGCCGCCTTGCCCTGGCTCAGACCGGTCTTCTTCGCGAGCTTCACGGCCATCTCGGTCTTGTTCATACCTTCCTCCTTTAGGTGGTTTCGAACGTGCCATTGTATTATCAAGCGGCTTTTCCATCGCTGTCAAGGTTTTTCCCCGGAGAGATTGTGCGGGGCGCCACGAAACGCTAGGCTTGGGCGCGCAGGAGGTGAGGATGGATCTCAGGCTTCGTGGAAGGAAGGCCCTGGTCACGGGATCGTCGCGGGGGATCGGACGGGCCATCGCCCTGTCCCTGGCGGACTTCAAGGTGGACGTGGCCATCAACTATCTTCGTCATCGTGAGCGGGCCGAGGAGACAGCCCGGGAGATCGAGGCCAGGGGGGCCCGGGCACTGGTTCTCAAGGGCAACGTGGCCCGTCCCGAACACGTCCACCGGATGTTCGAGACCATCGCCGCGGAGTGGGGAGAGCTGGACATCCTCGTGTCCAACGCTGCCTCGGGTGTGCTGCGGCCCGCCACCGAGCTCAGCCTCCACCACTTCCACTGGACGATGGACATCAACGCCGCGGCGCTCCTGCCCCTGATCCAGGAGATGGTCCGGCTCCCCTCGAAGGAGGAGAAGGTCGTGGTGGCCGTCTCCTCGCTGGGAGCGATCCGCGCCATCCCCAACTACACGGCGGTGGGCGCCTCCAAGGCCGCCCTGGAGTCCATGGTGCGCCACCTGGCGCTGGAGCTGGCCCCGAATGGGGTCCGGGTGAACGCTGTCTCCGCCGGCACCGTGGACACCGACGCCCTCACCCATTTCCCCAACCGGGAGGACATCCTGGAGACGGCACGGAATCGAACGCCGGCCGGACGGCTCCTGGATCCCCAGGACGTGGCCAACGTGGTGATCTTCCTCTGCACGGAGTTCGCCTCCATGATCCACGGCCAGACCCTGGTGGTGGACGGGGGGTACTCCATCAGGGGGTAGGGCCGCCCGCCCCGGGCGGGAGCGGAGGAGCAGAGGAGCAGGGGCGAGGGGGCGAGCCGCCCGCCCGGGGGTGAAGGGTGGAGAGCCTCCCCCGGGTGCGACGGCCGCCCCACCGTCCCGTGCGATGCCCGGCCGCCGTTCCCTGCCGCTCCCGCCGCCGCAACCGTCCACCGTCCACCGTCCCCGCCTGTCGGCGACGGTCCACTCCACGGAGAAGGGCGCGCCGAGCGACGTGTGCCGTGTGGGCGGGGAGACGGTGGCGGACATTGCGATGCGTCTGGGCCTTGCGAAGCGGATGCTGGGCCGGTGGTTACGGCGGGAGCGGGTAGAGGCGGCGGAGCGGATGCTGCGGGGCGTGTTGGTGGGACGGAAGAACCATCACGGATCGAGATCGAGGCGAGGCACCGAGGTGGCGGCGCTCTACTACACCCTGCTCGGGACCGCCAGACTCGGCGGGGTGGATCCGAGGACCTGCCTCCGGGAGGCTGCCGTCCGGGCCATCACGGAACCCTGAACCGTGATCCTCCCCAAGGACCTGACCTGCCAGGACCTGGATTTCAAGCACACAGCGTGTGCCAGGCGTCAGGACGGGGTCGGGCGAGGATGTACGCCGTGATCGTGACCGTGATCTTGTCCCCGATCTTGATCCTGTCCGTGCTCCTGACCCTGACCCCGACCCCGATCCTGACCTTGCCCCCGGCTCCCTCCGAATCCCGCCAGTCCCCGGGATCCGTGGTTCATTTTTCCGGGTGGGTGGGGGCCGATGCCGCAGGAATCCACCTTGATCCAGGACTCTTGCAACAGGCTCACGTTTCACCGTTCACGTTTCACGATCGGGCGGGCGGCCAAAAGAAAGGCCCCCGTGCGGGGGCCATCCCGATGATCCGGCGTCGAGCCTACGTGCTCTCCACCTGGATCTTGACCGGCTTGGGCTTCGCCTCCTCGCGCTTGGGCATGTGGAGGATCAGCAGGCCGTTCTTGTAGCGGGCCTCGATGTGCTCCGCATCCACGGTGCTGGGCAGCGCGAAGCTCCGTTCGAAGGTGCCGTAGACGCGCTCCACACGGTGGTAGGACTCGCCCTCGGTGGCCTTCTCGAACTGGCGCTCGCCGCGGATGGTGAGCATTCCGTTCTCCACGGTCACCTCCACATCCTTGGGGTCCACGCCGGGGAGCTCCGCGGTCACCTGCAGGCCGTCACGGGTCTCCAGGATGTCCACCGCGGGGACCCAGGCACCGGCGAGGAAGTCCTCCTCGGCAGTTCGCCGGACCGGCCGTCCCCAGAGCTCGTCGAAGAGACGATTCATCCGGTCGGTGAGGGTTGCCACCTCGCGAATCGGTTCCCAACGTGCCAGCTGCGTCATCGCCATCACCTCCTTTCTTCATCTCTTCCGTTCCAGAATATGGAACCTGAGCCCATTAGTGTCAAGTCCTGGCTCTCGGAGATTCAGGATCTGATTGCGTGGAAGTCGGATCATTTCGGCTGGAGGAGCGGACGGGGTGCTCTACAATGCGCCCATGGAACCCCGATCTCTGGCCGTCACCTTCGACGCCGACACGCTGCTGGCCGCCGACCCCCCGCCCGAGGCGCTCTACGCCGCCACGCTCAGCCGGCATGGCACGCCGGTCATGCCGGACCTCGCCGCCATCCCCGCCCTCCTGGGGCTGGAGGGCCCGTGAGCGCCCGGTGGAGGCCCGGAGGGAGGACGTGATGCTCCATGCGGTGATCATGGCGGGGGGCGCGGGCACCCGGTTCTGGCCGGCCTCCCGGCGCGACCGTCCCAAGCAGTTCCTGGAGCTGGCCGGCACCGGGCCGCTGCTCCGGGCCACCTTCGACCGCGTGGTCCCGCTGGTGGGGGCCGCGAGAACGTGGGTGGTCACCTCCCGGTCCATGGTGGCCCGGACGCGGGAGCTCCTGCCGGAGCTGCCGGGGGAGAACGTCCTGGGCGAGCCTGCGGGCCGGGACACGGCCGCGTGCGCCGGGTGGGCCGCGGCGGTCCTCGGTGCCCGGGATTCCGGGGCCGTGTGCCTCCTGCTGCCGGCGGACCACGTGGTGGGCGACGAGGAGGCCTTCCGCCGGGCCCTGGCGGCCGGGGGCGCCCACGTCTCCGGCGAGGGGGGGCTCCTCACCTTCGGGATCCGGCCCACCCGGCCCGAGACGGGCTTCGGCTACCTGAAGCTGGGCCCCCGGGAGGCCACCGTGGACGGCCTCGCCGTGCACCGGCTGGAACGCTTCGTGGAGAAGCCGGAACCGGACCGCGCGCGGCGCTACGTGGAGGGTGGAGACTTCCTCTGGAACTCCGGGATGTTCGCCTGGCGGACGGCCGACCTCCTGGAGGAGATCCGGCGGCAGCTGCCGCGGCTGGCCGAGGGACTGGACCGGATCGCCGCCGCGGCCGGGACGGCCCGGGAGGCGGAGGTGCTCGACGAGGTCTACCCCACTCTGCCGCGCACCTCCGTGGACCACGGCATCATGGAGGGCGCCCGCAGGACCTGGACGATCCCCGTGGACTTCCCCTGGTCCGACGTGGGATCGTGGCCCGCGCTCGGCGAGGTGCTCGACGCGGATCCGGCGGGGAACGTGCGCCGTGGCCGGGTCCTGGCCGAGGACACCACCGGGAGCATCCTGGTGGGCGAGGGCCCCGTGGTGGTCACCGTGGGCCTCGAGGGTTACGTGGTGGTGGCCACCCCCGACGCCGTCCTGGTGGTTCCCGCGGACCGGGCCCAGGAGGTGAAGGGGCTCGTGGGACGCCTTGCCGATCTCGGCTGGGACGACGTGCTCTGAGGGGGCGGCCGGCGGGGCCCGGCCGATGGGGAAGGAGTGCTACCCTTCGGCCATGGGCTGGAGCGCCGTGGGTGTGGACGTGGGAGGCACCAAGATCCGGGCGGCCCGGGTCGTGGACGGCCGGGTGGTGGGGGAGACCTTCCGGGCCACGCCGCCGGACGACCCCACCATGGTGATGGGGGCCATCACCGATGCCGCTGCCGGTGTCCATGACGGCCGGTGCCCCATCGGTGTGGGCACGGCGGGCCAGGTGGACCGCCACCACGGTGTGGTGCTGACCTCGCCGAACCTGCCCGGGCGCAACGTCCCGCTGGGTGCCGCCCTGGAGGAGGCCTTCTCCGTCCCCGTGGTGGTGGACAACGACGTCCGGCTGGCCGCGGTGGGCGAGTGGCTCGCCCTGGGGGGAGAGCCGGGGGTCCTGGTGGCCCTGTACGTGGGGACGGGCGTGGGCGCCGGCGTGGTGCTGGGGGGACGGGTCCTGGCGGGGGTGAACAACCTGGCCACCGAGGCGGGCCACGCCACCTTCCGGTCGGGGGGCGAGCTCTGCGGCTGCGGCCGGAGGGGCTGCTTCGAGGCGTACGCGGGGGGCCGCCCGGTGGTGGAACGGCTGGCACGGCGGATCGGTTCCGGGCAGGAGGCTCCGGTCCACGTGGGGGGGGTCGTGGAGCTCGCGGAGCGGGGAGATCCCGCGGCCCGGGAGGTCTGGGAGGAGGCGGTGGAGGCGATCCGGACGCTGGCCTGGAACCTGGTTGTCCTGTACGATCCCGCCGCACTGGTGCTGGGAGGTGGCGTGGTCCGGGGGGTCCCGGAGCTCGCCGGCACGATCCGGGAGCACGTGGCCGCCCAGGTGTGGTCGGGGTTCCTCCAGCCCCGTGTGGTGGTGGGAAGCCCCGATGCGGCGGTGACCGGGGCGGCGTACACCGCCTGGAAGGAGCACGAGCGTGGATGAACGGTGTCCGGAGTGCGGCGAGGCCCTCGGTGGATCGGGCCTGTGCCCGTCCTGCGGCTGGGATCCGGCCCTGGCCCACCGCAGGGCACGGCGGGTGCGCCCGGCGGCGGTGGCCGGGCGTGTGGTCCTGTGGGGCGGCCTGGCGGCGCTCCTGGCCCTGGCGGGGTGGCGGTGGATGCTCTTCGGGCCGGGCCCGGATCTCGAGACCACCCTGCGATGGCTCGTCCTGGGCGACGGGGGGCGCTCCGCCACCCTCGTGACGCTGCACCGCGCCAACGAGATCGCGGCGGCCGGGGCGCGCTGGGCCGTCCGGAACCTGGAGTCGCCCCCCTTCGAAGGGGAATGGGCGGAGGAGCTCGCTCCGTACTCCACCATGGCGGTCCGCGGATGGATCCCCCTCCTGTTCTCCGCGGCGGACGCCGAGCTCGCGCCGGAACCGGTGAAGGTCTTCTACGAGGTGCGGCCCACCGATGGGTGGGGACGCCCGTGGCGCGTCCGGACCAGGCGCCTCCCCCGGGGCTTCGATGCGGCGGCCGACCCGGAGGTGTCCGCCGACCTGGAGGCCGGGCTGAATGCGAACTTCTTCGCCGCGGGGCGCCCGGACTTCGAAGCCTTCGGGTACCTCCGGCTCGAGCTGGTCTCCGCGGGGCCCGACGGACGCTCCGACACCGGTGACGACATCACCTTCGTCAGCTACATCCCCACCGACCTCACCTTCCGGGTGGGCGGCGACCGGGCGGCCATCCAGCGGCGCATGGAGGCGGCCTTCGTGACCGGGCGCCACCTCTTCCGCTTCACCGGGTCCCCGTGGGACCTCATCGACGCCCGCCTCCTGGCGGAGCACCGGCTGGATACACTGCTCTTCTCCGGAGGCGCCTGATGGGGGTCCCCTCCGAACCCAGGGAGATTCCATGAACCGCATTCCGTGTCTCGCGCTGACCCTCGCCACCGCCCCGTGCAGCCTCCTCCCCGCCCGGCCCGCTCCCGCCGGGGTGCCGGGGACGGCGCCGGGGGGACCCCCTCCCCTCAGGTCCGGGGCGTGGTCCTCTTCATCGGCGACGGCATGGGGATCGGCCGGCTGAGCACGGCCGTCTCGCTCGGACTGGCGCCGGGCGGCGGCCCCTCCCGCTAGCGGGAGGCGGCCGGGTCCGGTTTCCTGAGGACCGCCAGCTCCTCGAGGTTGCCCTTCTGGCCACGGATGGGGGAGGGCACCACGCCCACGAGCTCGAGGCCGAGCGCCGCCAGGCCCGAGACCGTGGCGTCGACGACCCGCCTCCGGACCGCCTCGTCGCGGACGATGCCCCCCTTGCCCACCTGGTCGCGCCCCGCCTCGAACTGCGGCTTGACCAGGCAGACCAGGTGGCCGCCCGGCAGGATGGCCGGCAGGATGGGCGGCACCACCAGGCGGAGCGAGATGAAGGACACGTCCACCACGGCCAGGTGGACGGGGAAGGGCAGGTCCGCGGCCGCGAGGTGCCGGGCGTTGACGCCCTCCATCACCACCACGCGGGGGTCGTTCCGCAGCTTCCAGTCCAGCTGGCCGCGGCCCACGTCCAGGGCGACGACCCGCGCGGCACCCCGCTGGAGGAGCAGGTCGGTGAATCCCCCGGTGGAGGCCCCCACGTCCAGGCAGTCCCACCCCGAGGGATCGAGGCCGAAGGTGTCCAGGGCGGCTTCCAGCTTGAGGGCCCCGCGCGAGACGTAGGGGTGGTCGGGGACGGCCACCTCCACGGGGAGCCCCGGGTCCACCGGTGTCCCGGCCTTGGTCACCACCCGTCCCGCCACGGTGACCCGGCCCGCCAGGATGAGCGCCTGGGCCCTGGCCCGTGACGGGGCCAGGCCCAGCTCCACCAGGCGGACGTCCAGGCGGGGGCGGTCCCTGCGGCTCATGGGAGGTGGAGGCGTTCGAGCCGGTGCTCCCAGGTGATGGAGGCCAGGAGGGTGCCGTCCGGCAGGAGCGCCATGGCCGTCAGGCCGTGGCGCCCCTCCACCACCCGGCGCGCAGGCCGCTCGCCCGACGGGTCCAGCTCCCAGATCTCGCCGGGCATGGGTGCCGAGGCCAGGAGCGCACCGGAGGGCAGCACGAGGAGGCGCCCCTCCTGCTGGGTTCCCCCGGCCCAGCCGGGGACGTCCAGCCACCGCCGCACCACGCCGCCGGCCGGGTCCACCAGGGCCACGCGGCCCGCCGAGGGCACCGCCACGGCCAGCGTGCCGTCCATCCACGCGAGGCCCGCCACCGGGCCTGGCAGGATCGCCACCTCCCGGAGCTGCCACTCCGGTCCCACGGCCCGCAGCACCCGGCGGTTGCCCGTGTCGGCCACCCAGAGCGAGCCGTCCGGCGCGAAGAGCAGGTCCCGGGGACCGAAGAGGTCGGCGCCCACCACCCGCACGGTGCCGCCGGGCTCGAGGAGCTGCACGCGGCCGTTCCAGGTGTCGGCGACCGCCAGCGTGCCGTCGGGGGCCAGTGCGACGCCGGAGGGCTCCCGGAACTGGCCCGCGGCGGTGCCCTCCCCGCCGAAGGTCCCGAGGCAGATGCCGCCGGTGGTGAAGAACTGCACCCGGTCGTTCATGGTGTCGGCCACCACGAACCATCCCGCGGGTGAGACCGCGAGGCCGCGGGGCTCCGCCAGCCGTCCGGGAAGATCCGAGCGCCCCCCGTTCCAGGGAGAGGCGCAGACGCGCCGGGGAACCTCCAGCAGGCGCCCGTCGTCGAGCACGACCCAGAGGTCACCTGCCCGGCCGGACATGGCCGCCACGGAGGCACCGGGAAGCGCCGGGAGCCATCCCACGATCCCTCCAGCGCTCCGGAGGAGCCCGTGGTCCGTGAGGGCCCAGAGGTCGGTCCCCTGCCAGGCCAGGGCCCGGACCCGCCCGGCGGGGGCGGGCATGGGCTCGCGCCGCGTCTTCCAGGCCCGCCACACCGCGCCGTCCACGGCCCACGCCACCCGGGAGCCGTCGGCGGCCGCGGCCGCGACCGGAACCCGGACCGTCCGCTCCCACCGGACGCCGTCGCGGCTGCGCCACAGTCCGGCCGGTCCCCAGGTCCAGAGGTCGTCGCCCGCCGTCAGGCCCGTCAGCTCTCCGACCCGGGCCGACTCGGTCCAGCGCGTCACGTGGACGAGGATGCGCCCGTCGCCGCAGGCCGCCCACAGCCGGCCCGACCACAGGGCCGCACCGGAGGGGGCGCAGGGGGGGGCCGGCACCGCCCGGATGGGGATGCCGTCGCCGTCGAGCCGGATCACCGAGCCCGCGGAGAGCACCACCACGCCACCGTCACCGGACAGCGTCAGGGAGCGCACCCGCGGTGCGGGCTCCTCGGGTAGGGTGGCGAGGACGCGGGTTCCCTCCGGGACGGGCGCCGGCTCCCCGGGGGCGGTCCCCCGGGCGGTTGCGGGGAGCACCCGGTAGACCCGCATGCCCTCCCGGGAGGCCACCTGGACCACGCCGGGAACGCCGCGGAAGGGATCGCCGCCCCGGAGGCCGTAGCGCTCCGTCTCCACCCGGCCCAGCACGATCCACGCCACCCGGTACCGGTCCAGGATCCTGCGCCGCGCGGTGGGGTCGCCGCCGGCGTAGAGGGTCTCCAGGTCCCGGTTCCTGGCGGCGATCTCCATCCGGTCCTGGCCGCGCTGCTGGAGGTGCCACTCCCATCCCACCACCGTGGGCTGGCCCGTGTGCATCGCGATCCGGGAGAACTCCCGGTAGGCGGGGCCCGCCGCCTCGGCCACCACCTCGCCCGGCCGTGCCGTCGCGGCGAGCACCCGGACGGCGAACCATGTCTGCGGGTCCGTCTCCGCGAGGAACGCCTGGCCGTCCAGGGTCGGACGGGGGGAGACCGCCTTGGGCTGGGCCCATCCCTGGTGGATCCCCAGGGGCAGGTTGACGAGCCCCAGGAGCTCCAGGGGGACCCACAGGAGCACCGCGGTCCGCCGCACCCGGGGCGCCCCGCGCAGGATCACCAGCGCCAGCGCCACGGCCAGCAGCACCCAGGCGCCGTTGTAGGTCTTGAACAGCGTGTTCATGCGGTCGATGAGGGTGAACCGCTCCACACTGGCCACGGCCACCATGGCCAGGGCCGCTAGGGCCCATGCCAGGCGCAGGAGCCCGTCTTCGGCGCGGGCGGCCGTCACCGCCAGGAAGCCCGCGAGCCCCAGGGCCAGGGCGGCCGCGGAGGAGTGGAGGGTCACGCCCGCCACGGCGCCGAGCACGCCCAGGACCACGGCGGCCGGAGCCCAGGTCCCCGCGGCGGGGACCGCCGCGGCGGCCACCGGGACCAGGAACACCCCGAAGTGCCGGATCACGGCCCACCAGGGGGCGAAATCCTGCCGGTTGAGGGAGACGCCGCCCCCACCCACCCCCGACTGCAGCCAGGCGGCGAGCTCCACCAGGAACGGCGCCGCCGCCACGAGGCTCACCCCGGCCGCCAGGGCCAGCCGGGCCAGCGCCGGGACGGCCGGGCGCCGCGCCGCCAGGACGCCGGTTCCCAGGGCCGCCGTGAGGACCAGGATGTCCCAGGGGTTGGTGGCCGCCAGCACGGCCACGCTCACACCGGTGAGCGCCGCGGCCGCGCCCCAGCGCCGGAGGCCGCCCAGCTGCACCGTCACCATCCCCCAGGCCAGGGCCGCCAGCATCACGGGGAGGGCGATGAAGTGCGCGTGAAGGTCCGCGAACAGGGCGGTCCAGAGCGGGTACTCGTCGATGGCGAAGCCGGGCACCACCCGGGAGGTGGCCCACCACATGTCGAACCACCGGCCCGCACGGGCCAGGGGCAGCAGCCAGGGCCAGGCCAGGTTGCCGGTCAGGAGCACCAGCAGCGGGAGCAGCCAGGCGGCCGCCGCGCGGCGGCGGCGGGCCACCGCCAGGCCGAAGGAGGCCAGCAGGGCCGCCGAGAGGGCGGGGACGGTGGCCGCCATGAGGTTGTAGCCCACGGCCGCCGTGCAGCCCGCCAGCAGGATGGGGAAGGAGGCCAGCACCTCGCCGAAGTAGTAGTAGTGCAGCGGCAGCCCCGCCATCCACGGCTCGCCCGGCGGCCAGGACGGCCCCCGCAGGAACGCGTTGAGGAAGGAGAAGTCCATGGGCTTCTCCCCCCAGAAGATGGCCGGGTTGAAGGCCCGGACCACCAGGAACAGCAGGCCCACCGCGGCCGTCACCCCGGCCACGGTGAGGATGGCCCTCCGCGACCGGCGCCACAGGGCCACCACCTCCCGCGGCCTGGAGGCCGCCCGCCACGCCCCCGCGGCCACCAGGGCCAGCCAGATCCACGTGGCGGTGGCCGGGGAGACCCGGAGGACCCCGGCCTCGGAGCCCAGCCAGAGGATCCACGGCGGGACGATCCACGAGGTGACCAGGGCCGGGCCGAAACCGGCGTCGGGCCAGGACCTGAGCAGGGGGAGCAGCAGGACCCACGCCGCGAGGCCGCCGGCCAGGAAGGTCAGCACCCACAGGGCCAGGTCCACGAGCTGCCGCACGGTCCCGGGCCGCGCGGGCATGGAGGGGAGCGGGTCCACGAGCCGCCGCTCCACGGCGCCCGGACCGAGCCCCTCCAGGAAGGGCAGGGGGCGCTCCACCCTCCGGGACAGGTCGTCGGCGGAGACGGGCTCCACCCGCCTCAGGATCACCACCTGGGGGAAGTCGTAGTTGAGGAAGCTCTCGTCTGCCATCTGGACGGGGGACCGGAGGCCCAGGATCCCGGGCTCGCGGTGGACCCGGGTGAGGGGCTCGAAGCCGGCCTCGCCGGCCAGCAGCAGCCGGTAGAGCCGCCCCGTCCGGGGGTAGCGCTCCGGGTTCGCCAGGATCGAGCGCCGCACCCGGTTCGAGGTGAGGACCACCCAGTCCGCCCGCTCCAGCCTCCGGCACCACTCCTCCACCTTGGAGCGGTCGTCCGGGAGCTCGTAGGAGGGCAGCTCCACCTGCTCGCAGCGCACCTCGAGGCGGACGTGCTCGTCCCAGTGTTCCCAGGCCACGGTCTGGCCGGGCTGCACCACCTGTTCGAGCCAGCGGGAGGCCGTGAGGTGGGGGTGGGGGGTGGCGAAGGCCGCCACGTAGGCCAGACCCCAGACGGCGGTCAGTCCCACCACGGCCGTCCGGAAACGGCGGCCGGGCCGCAGGCGGGTGAGGCCCCAGGCCGCCACCAGCACGAAGGGCACCACCAGGGGCTCCCAGTAGCGGAGGTACTTCACCTGGAGGGTGGCCAGGCGGGCCGCCATGGGGACGATCCAGGCGAGCAGCACCAGGAGGAGGGCCGCACCGGGGGACCACCGTCCCTCGAGCCACCGGCGCCACCGGCGGGCCGCGAGCCACAGGCCCGCCGCCGTGCCCAGGAGGACCGCGGCCAGGAGTGCGGGACCGAGCCCCCAGAGCGCCAGCTCGCGGAGGGGATAGAGGACCGGGAGGGTGTGGCGGTAGACCCTCACGTAGGGCAGGTCGGCCCGGCCGGCCACCATGGCCACCTGCTGGCCCACGCCCTGGAGCCAGGCCGGGTTCAGGAGGCCCGGGAGGACGGCGAGGCCGCCGGCGCCGGCCGCCAGGCCCGCCACGGCGGCGGCCGCCCGGCGGAACCCCTCCAGCCGCCCGGCCAGATGGCCGGCGAGGCCCGCCAGCACGAGGCCCGCCAGGGGAAGCAGGGGAGGACGGCCCCCGGCGAAGGCCCAGGGCTGGCCGAGCCAGAAGGACGCCAGGGCGGCGGTGGCGGCCACCGCGCCCAGGTGGAGGCCGGCGGTCCAGCCCCGCCGCCGGGCCGCCATCAGGATCCCGGCCGCCAGGGGAACCACGAGGCCCAGTGACGAGACCTTGACCGCCAGGGAGAGGCCCAGCGCGGCGCCCGCCACCAGGGCCGCGGGCCAGGTGGCGGCCACGGCCAGCCACCAGCAGCTCGCCAGGGCCCCCATGACCCAGCCGGCGTGGTGGGCCTCCACGGTGGCGTAGTGGGCCTGCTGGAGGTCCAGGGGCACGAAGGCGCCCAGGAGCAGGACGAGGCGGGCCGTCCGGTCCCCCCACGCCCGCCGGGCCATCCACCAGCCCAGGAGGAGCGCGGCGAGCACCGCGGCCACGGAGAGGATCCTCCCGGCGCGGAGGACCCCGGCGTAGCGCGTGCCGAGCCCCAGTACCGTGGCCACGGCGCGGATGGCGTGGAAGTGGAGGCTCCCGTAGGCGTAGAAGCCCGGGTCGGCGAACCATCCCCCGGCGTCCTGGGAGACGAAGGCCACCTGGCGCTCGTCGGGGTGGGGTGACAGCAGGCCCGAGTCCCACCCCAGGGTCACCACCCGGAGGACCAGGATCAGCGCCACCAGCAGCCAGGTTCTCGGCCGTCGCATCGCCAACGAGGGTATCGGAACCGGCGGGCCGGTTCCAGGGCCTGTCCATGCCCTGCAGGGGGGACGGCGGGGCCGGAGGGTGGTGCCGGCCGGCGGCCCCCCGCTTGACAGCGTGTGGTACGGTGACCGCTCTGGAGGAAGGCCATGGCGTCCAAGCTCCTGATCGTCGAGTCGCCTGCCAAGGCGCGAACCATCGGCAACTACCTGGGTGACGAGTTCGCCGTGAAGGCGTCCGTGGGCCACGTGCGCGACCTTCCCAAGTCGAAGCTCGGCGTGGACGAGGAGCATGGCTTCGAGCCCCAGTACGTGGTTCCCGACGCCAAGAAGAAGGTGGTGGAGGAGCTGCGGAAGGCGGCACGCTCGGCCGAGGAGATCTACCTGGCCACCGATCCGGACCGGGAGGGGGAGGCCATCTCCTGGCACCTGGCCGAGCTGCTGAAGGACCTGAACCACCCCATCCGCAGGGTGGAGTTCCACCAGATCACGAAGCAGGCCGTGCAGGAGGCGGTGTCCGAGCCCCGGGAGCTGGACATGCCCCGGGTGGACGCCCAGCAGGCCCGGCGCATCGTGGACCGCCTCATGGGCTACCGGATCTCGCCCCTGCTGTGGCGGGTGGTACGGACGGGGCTCTCGGCGGGCCGGGTCCAGTCGGTGGCCCTGAAGATGATCTGCGACCGGGAGGCGGAGATCGAGGCCTTCGTCCCCGAGGAGTACTGGCTCGTGGACGCCACGGTCCGCGGGCCCGCCCCACCCCCCTTCAAGGTCCGCCTGGCCAGGCGCAGCGGGAAGAAGTGGCGCCCCACCTCGGCGGAGGAGGCGGGGGCGGTGAAGGCCGCGCTGGAGGCCGGCCCGCTCACCGTGGCGAAGGTGACCCGCCGGAAGGGGACCCAGAGGCCGCGCCCGCCCTTCATCACCTCCCACCTCCAGCAGGAGGCCTCCCGGCGCCTGGGCCTGCCCGTGCGCCGGACCATGCAGATCGCCCAGGCCCTCTACGAGGGCGTGGACCTGGGCTCCCTGGGGCGCTTCGGCCTCATCACCTACATGAGAACGGACTCCGTGCGCGTGGCGCCCGAGGCCGTGGCTGCCGCCCGGTCGCTCATCGCCGCCACCTGGGGCGAGGGGGCGCTCCCCGAGAAGCCCAACCACTACACCAACAAGAACGCCTCCCAGGACGCCCACGAGGCCATCCGGCCCACGGACCCCACGCTGACCCCGGAGAAGGTGGCCCGCTTCCTCAAGCGGGACGAGCTCAGGCTCTACACCCTGATCTGGGAGCGCTTCGTGGCCTCCCAGATGCGGCCGGCCACCTTCGACGTGACGAAGGTGGAGGTGGCCGCGGGTCCCTACACCCTGGCGGTGGAGGGGAGGATCCTGCTGGACCCCGGCTTCCTCAGGCTGTGGAAGGACAGCGGGGAGAAGGAGGAGGCCGTGAAGCTCCCCGAGGGCCTCGCCGAGGGGCAGGAGCTCGCCCTGGAGGGGGTGAAGCTCGAGCAGAAGTTCACCCAGCCCCCCCCCCGTTACACGGAGGCCACCCTGGTGAAGACCCTGGAGGAGAACGGGATCGGCCGCCCGTCCACCTACGCCTCCATCCTCGCCACCATCTCCAGCCGGGACTACGTCACCAAGGAGAAGAAGACCTTCCGGCCCACGGAGCTGGGGCGGCTGGTCAACGCCCTCCTCACGGACGCCTTTCCCGACATCATCGACGAGGGCTACACCGCCCGCCTGGAGGAGGAGCTGGACCGGGTGGCAGCGGGCGAGGAGTCGTGGCGGGACCTGGTGGCCCGTTTCCACGAGGCCTTCAGCAGGGACCTGGAGAAGGCCCGCGAGCGGATGAAGGAGCACCGCCGGGAGCTGGTGGCCACCTCGGAGGCCTGCCCCCAGTGCGGCAAGCCCCTGGTGAAGCGCTTCTCGAAGTTCGGCGCCTTCCTGGGCTGCTCGGGCTACCCGGACTGCGACTACAAGCGGGACCTGGCCGCGGACCCGGAGGAGCAGGAGTCGGCGGAGGGCGAGCCCGAGGAGGTCCCCGCCTGCCCCGAGTGCGGGGCACCCATGGTGAAGCGGCGCTCGCGCCGGGGGCCCTTCTGGGGGTGCTCGAAGTACCCGGAGTGCCGGGGAACGCGGACCCTGGACGGCACGGCCCGTGAGAAGCCGAAGTCCACGGGCGTGCCCTGCCCCATGGAGGGCTGCGAGGGCGAGCTCCTGGCCAAGCGGTCCCGCTACGGCAAGGTGTTCTACTCCTGCTCCACCTATCCGAAGTGCCGCTTCGCCATGAACGACGAGCCCGTCCAGACCCCCTGCCCGGCCTGCGGCTTCCCCGTCATGGGGCTCAAGGTCACCAAGCGGTGGGGCCGCCAGCTGGTCTGCCCGGTGAAGGAGTGCGGTCACCGGGAACCCGCGCCGGAGGAGGCGGACGGGGCGTGAGCGCCGGCCCGGTCCTCGTGGTGGGGGCCGGCCTCGCGGGGAGCGAGGCGGCGTGGCAGCTGGCGGAGGCGGGAGTCGAGGTCCTGCTGGTGGAGATGCGGCCCGTGCGGCCCACGCCGGTCCACGCCACGGACCGCTTCGCCGAGCTGGTCTGCTCCAACTCGCTCAGGGGGGACGCGCTCACCAACGCCGTGGGCCTGCTCAAGCGCGAGATGGAGTCGCTGGGCTCGGTGGTGCTGCGGGCGGCACGGGAGTCCGCGGTGCCCGCGGGGGGCGCCCTGGCCGTGGACCGCGAGCGCTTCGCCGCCACGGTCACGGAGCTCGTGACGGGGCACCCCCGGATCACCGTGGAACGCCGGGAGGTGACCGCCCTGCCGGAGCCCCCGGCCATCCTGGCCACCGGACCCCTGACCGCCGAGCCCCTGCACCGCGCGCTGGAGGAGCTGCTCGGCGAGGGAAGCCTGGCCTTCTTCGACGCCGTGGCACCCATCGTGGCGGCCGACTCCCTGGACATGGACCGCCTGTTCCGCGCCTCCCGGTGGGGCCGGGGCGGGGGGGACGACTACCTCAACGCCCCCATGGACCGGGAGGCGTACGAGCGCTTCGTCCGCGAGCTCCTGGAGGCGGAGAAGGTGCCGTTCCGGGACTTCGAGGCGGAGGCGGCCTGCTACTTCGAGGGCTGCCTGCCCATCGAGGTGATGGCCGAGCGTGGTCCCGACACCCTCCGCCACGGACCCATGAAGCCCGTGGGCCTCACCGACCCCCGGACCGGCCGGAGGCCGTGGGCCGTGGTCCAGCTCCGCCAGGACGACCTGGCCGCCGAGCACTGGAACCTTGTGGGCTTCCAGACCAAGCTCACGCGGCCCGAGCAGCGCCGGGTCTTCCGCATGATCCCCGGCCTCGAGGAGGCCCGCTTCGTCCGGTACGGCATGATCCACCGGAACACCTTCGTCAACGCCCCCGCCCACCTCGACCCCTTCCTCAGGATCCGGAAGGCCCCGGGCCTCCGGCTGGCGGGCCAGATCACGGGGGTGGAGGGCTACGTGGAGTCGGCGGCCACCGGCCTGCTGGCGGGACGCCTGCTGGCCGCGGAGCTCCGTGGACGGCACCAGGCGCCGCCCCCCCCGGGGACGGCCCTGGGCGCCCTGGTCCGGCACCTCACCGCCCGCCGTCCGGAGGGCTTCCAGCCCGCCAACGTCTCCTGGGGGCTGATCCGCTGCCCCCTGGAGCTGATCCACATCCGCGACCGCAACCGGCGGCGGCTGGCCCAGGCGGCGGCCGCGCTGGAGGCCATCCGGGAGTGGGCGAGGCGGCTCGAGCGGTGAGGCCGGCTTGCGCCCCGGCCCCGTCCGGGCCACAATCGCGCGGGAGGTGCGCATGAACGAGTGGCACCACACGACGGTGATCGCCGTCCGGCGCGACGGCGCGGTGGCCCTGGGCTCCGACGGCCAGGTCACCCTGGGCACCACGGTGCTCAAGTCGGGGGCCTCCAAGGTGCGCCGGCTGGCCGGGGGAAAGGTCCTGGCGGGCTTCGCGGGCTCGGTGGCCGACGCCCTGGCGCTCTTCGCGCGCTTCGAGGCCAGGCTGGAGGCCTTCGGCCACAACCTGGAGCGGGCCGCCGTGGAGCTGGCCCGCGAGTGGCGGACGGACCGGGCCCTCCGACACCTGGAGGCCATGCTCGTCACCGCGGACGCCTCCACCACGCTGCTGGTCTCCGGGACCGGAGAGGTCCTCTCCCCGGACGACGACGTGGTGGCCGTGGGATCGGGTGCGGGCTACGCCCTGGCCGCCGCCCGTGCCCTCATGCACCACACGCAGCTCGGCGCGGCGGAGGTGGCCCGCGAGGCGCTCCTCATCGCCGCCGGCATCGACATCTACACCAACGACCACATCACACTCGAGGAGCTGGGGCCGTGAAGAGGCTGGACAACCTGACGCCCAGGGAGATCGTCTCCGAGCTGGACCGGTTCATCGTGGGCCAGACCGCCGCCAAGAAGGCCGTGGCCGTGGCCCTCCGCAACCGCTGGCGGCGCCAGCAGCTCGATCCGGAGCTCCGGGACGAGGTGGCCCCCAAGAACATCATCATGATCGGTCCCACCGGCGTGGGGAAGACCGAGATCGCCCGCCGCCTGGCCCGCCTGACGGGCTCCCCCTTCCTCAAGGTGGAGGCCTCCAAGTTCACCGAGGTGGGCTACGTGGGCCGGGACGTGGAGTCCATCGTTCGGGATCTGGTGGAGGCCGCCATCCAGCTGGTGCGGGCGGAGCAGGCGGCGGAGGTGAAGGTGCGGGCCGAGCGGGCCGCCGAGGACCGCCTCCTGGACCTGCTCATCCCCCACCATCCGGGTTCCCCGGACGCCTCGTGGGAGGAGAACCGCCGGGCGGTCAGGCGGCTGCTCCGGGAGCGGCAGCTGGAGGATCGCGAGGTGGAGGTGGAGGTCTCCGAGCAGCGGATGCCCACCCTGGAGCTGTTCACGCCCCAGGGGATGGAGTCCATGGGCATCGACTTCAAGGACATGTTCTCGGGGATGTTCGGGAAGAAGTCCCGCAAGAAGATGAAGGTGGCCGACGCCCGCCGGATCCTGGTGGCCGAGGAGGAGGAGCGGCTCATCGACCGCTCCCAGGTGGAGTCGGAGGCCCTCCGGAGGGTGGAGGAGCAGGGGATCGTGTTCCTGGACGAGATCGACAAGATCGCCTCGCGGGAGGAGGGGGGCCGTGGCCCGGACGTCTCGCGCGAGGGGGTCCAGCGGGACCTGCTCCCCATCGTGGAGGGCACCACGGTGAACACCAGGTACGGAGCGGTGTGCACCGACCACGTCCTGTTCATCGCCGCGGGCGCCTTCCACGTGTCCCGGCCCTCGGATCTCATCCCCGAGCTCCAGGGGCGGTTTCCCATCCGCGTGGAGCTTCACGCCCTGGACACGGCGGACTTCGTCCGGATCCTCACCGAGCCGGAAAACTCCCTCATCCGGCAGTACACGGCACTGCTGGCCACCGAGGGGGTCACGCTCGAGTTCGAGCCCGAGGCCGTGGAGACCATCGCGGACATGGCCGCCCGGATCAACGCCGCCGCCGAGAACATCGGCGCCCGCCGCCTCCACACGGTCATGGAGCACCTGCTGGAGGAGATCTCCTTCGAGGCCCCGGAACATGCGGGCAAGGTCCACCGGGTGACCGCCGCCGCCGTGCGGGAGCGCCTGGAGCCGCTGGTCTCGGACAGCGACCTGGCGCGCTACATCCTCTGAGGAGATCCTGCCATGGACCGCCGTCCCCTCGTGCTGCTTCTCCTCCTGCCGGTCCTGGCGGGTGCGGTCTCGTGCGGGAGGAAGGGCAACCCCCTGCCCCCGGTGGTCCGGGTGGCCGACCGGACCCGGGACCTCGCCGTGGTCCAGGAGAACGGCCAGGCGGTGCTCACGTGGAGCTACCCCTCCATGACGCGGGACGGGGGTCCCTTGCCGGACCTGGAGGCGGTGGAGGTCTGGAGGGCCGTGCTCCCCAGGGCCCAGGAGCCGCAGGCCAGGGGGGCGCGGAAGCGGACCCTGGAGGCGCAGATCCTGGAGGGCAAGGGGGAACGGATCGCCGTGCTCGATACCGAGGTCCTGGAGCGCGCCACCCGCGGGCCGACCCTGGTCTTCCGGGACGACCTGGCCGCCCTGCCCCGGGTGGAGGAGGACCAGGGCCCGGTGGTGATCTGGTACGCGGTGCGGTCGATCTGCTGCCGGGGCCGGGTGTCGGAGTTCTCCAACGTGGCCCGGCTGGTGCCCCAGGAGCCGCCCGCCCCGCCCGGAGATCTCCATGCGGAGACGGCCCCGGACGCCATCGTCCTGTCCTGGACGCCGGCCGGCGACCTGCCGGTGCTGGTGGAGCGCGCCCCCGTGGAGGGTGCCTGGCGGCGGATCGTGGCGGAGCCCGTGGCGGCTCCGCCCTGGAGGGACACCACCGCCCGCCAGGGCACCACGTGGCGGTACCGGTTGCGGTCGGTGGCCACGGCGGGTGGGACGCGGATCATCGGCGAACCCACCCCGGTCCTCGAGGTGGCCTACCCGGACATCTATCCGCCCGATGCCCCGGGGGAGCTGGTGTGCCTGCCCGAGGAGGGATCGGTGCGGCTGCGGTGGGAGGCGGCCTCGGGCGCGGCCAGCTACTCGATCCTCCGGAAGACCGGCGTCGACGGGGCGTGGACCATCCTCGTGGAGGGGGTCACCGACCTCACCTACCACGACCGCGAGGCACCGGCGGGCGCGCTGACCTACGCCGTGAGGGCGGTGGATGCCGCCGGCAACGGCTCGGAGCCGGCCCGGTGCGAGACGGTCATGGGCCGGGCACCGTGAGGGATCACCTCCTCAAGGTGGAGGGGGCCGGCAACGACTTCCTCCTGGGGACCGGCGGGTGGGCGGACCGGCTCACCCGGGACCCGGGGCTCGTGGCCCGGCTGTGCCGGCGCCACCGGGGTGTGGGGGCCGACGGGGCGCTGGCGGTGGTGGCCGCGGGGGAGCGGGAGGTGCGGCTCCACTACCGCAACGCCGACGGCTCCGAGGCCGCGTTCTGCGCCAACGGCACCCGGTGCGCCGCCCGGGCCGCCGTGGAGCTGCTGGGGATGCCCCCGCGGCCCACCATCCTCACCGCCTGGGCGCCCATCCCGGCCGTGGTGGAGGGCGAGGCCGTGACGCTGGAGCTCCCGCCGCCGGGGGGTGCACCGCGCCCCGTGGAGCTCGAGGCGGGGGGCCGGACCTGGGCCGGATGGCTCCTGGAGGTGGGCGTGCCCCACCTGGTGCTGCCGGTGCAGGACCTGGGCCGGATCGACCTCGCCACGGCGGGCCCGGCCCTGCGCGGCCACCCGGACCTGGGCGCCGGGGGAGCCAACGTCAACCTGGTGGAACCCGCCGGACCGGGCCTCCTGGCCATCCGGTCCTTCGAGCGGGGCGTGGAGGCCGAGACCCTCTCCTGCGGCTCCGGCGTGGTGGCCGCCGCCCTGTGCTGGCTGGCCGACGGGCACCGGAAGCGGCTCGCCTTCGCCACCCGCTCGGGCGACGAGCTCGTGGTGGAGGTTCCCGGGGATCCCGTGACCGGCCCGGCCCGCCTCACGGGCCCCGCCCGCTTCGTGGCGGAGATCCGTCCCCTGGAGGAGCGATGACGGCGAGCTGGCCCCACCACGTGGAGATCGCCGTGCGGTGGCGCGACCTGGACGCCTTCGGGCACGTGAACAACGCCGTGTACCTCAGCTACCTGGAGGTGGCCCGGGTGGCGCTGTGGCGGAGCGGGATGGGCGGCCGGGACGCCCGGGACATCCCCTTCGTGGTGGCCCGGGTGGAGATCGACTACCGGAGCGCCATCGAGCTCGGTGAGACCGTCCGGGTGGAGCTGGCGTGCGAGTCGGTGGGCCGGAGGAGCTTCACGCTCGTCTACCGGATCCTGGCGGGGGGGCGGCTCGCGGCGGAGGCCCGCTCGGTCCAGGTGTGCGTGGACCGGAACGGCGCCACCATCCCCGTTCCGGAGGCGCTGCGGGCCGTGCTGGAGCAGGTGGCGGGGCCCCCGGCCGCACGGTGAGCACCACGGGGTGACCCGGGCGCCTCTCCCCGTCCTCGTGCCGTTCCCCGGTCAGTCCGCCAGCTGGAGCCAGTGGAACCAGGTGGGGTGCTTCTCCTTGTACCAGTGGAGCACCTCGCGGATGAGGGCCTTCTTGTCGGGGGCCAGCACGGCGTCGTCCACGCGGTCCAGGTGGACCCGGATGCTGTCGTCGGGCAGGTACTCCAGGGCCTCCGAGGCCAGGGTCTGGAGCTCGTTGCGGATCCTCCCCGAGTCCGAGATCTTCACCGGCCGGGTCCGGTAGTCCTGCCCCGCGTAGAACCGGTCCAGGAGCGGCGAGAACACCAGCCGCATCTCCTCGAAGGGCTCCATGAGCCGGAGGGTGAAGGTGGCCTGGAGGACCCCCTTCCGGGTGGCCGCGCGGGAGGTCACCCTGTAGACCCCGGGCTCCACCTGCTCCACACCGTCCATGCCCGTGTAGGGGTCGGGCAGCATGGCCCCGGCCAGGGCCAGGACCCGCCACTCCTTGTTGGGGAAGAAGTCGTCCACGTGCATGGTCCGCTCGCCCACGGGCATGCCCGCGTCCCGGGCGTTCCGGATGATGGCCCGGTACTCTGCGGCCTCGTTCTCGTCCACCTCCCGGCCGAGGATCTCCCCGAGGCGCGCCGCGAGGTCGGGAGCGTCCGGGTCCAGCAGCATGACGAACCGCTCCCGGTCCCAGGGGGCCTTGAACTTCGACGAGAAGAGGCACATGGAGGTCCGGAGGCCGAGCACGGGGTCCAGGCTGGCGGCCTGCTGGGCCTCCGCCGACGCGGCGTAGCCGTCCACCAGGAAGAGGTGCTGCTCGCCGTTCTCGTCCGTGAACGGCCCCACGCAGTAGGACGGGGCGTAGGTCCCCGACTCGGTGAACACGGGAAGGCCCGTCCGGGGAAGGGGCCAGCCGTCCTCCACCAGGTGCGCGCCCAGGTCCCGCCACTGCTGCCACAGGGTCCCGATGCGGTGCTCCCGGGACGAGCCGCCCAGTGTCCACACATGCACGTTCCCGGCCTTGATGCCGGGCCAGGTGGCCTGGATGGCCTCCATCACCAGGGGCCTGGGCGTCAGGTAGTCGATGAGCACGGACCGCTCGGCGGCCTGCCGGACCACCTCCTCGGGGAGGACCAGGGTCCCCATGTACCCCTCGTAGGGGCGGGCGATCTTCAGGGGCTGGTCGAAGAGGTGGAGCACCGCCAGGGGCCCGGTCTCGGCGCCCTTGGCGAAACGCGAGGTGTTCTCCAGCGTGTCCACGGCGGCACCCCACACGGTGATGCCGGCCGCCTGGACCTCCCGCCAGAACTCGGGCCATTCGTAGCCCGGCTCGTTGATGAGCCGGTGGACGCGGCGGTCCAGGAAGCGGGCCACCTGGGGCCGGGCGTAGACCCGGCCGAACCCGAGAAGGGGGTTGGAGCCCATCTCGGGGGTCTCGCCTGCCTTGGGCATCAGGCCCTCGCCGAGGCTCACCATGACGGCGTGGTTCTCGGGGAGGTCCCGGGTGAGGTACCAGAGCGCCTCCGACAGGGCGTACGCCGACATGGCGTCGGCGTCCTTCTTCACCCGGTTGATCTCCGCCTTCTCCCTGCCCCTCCCCTCCCCGTACCGCCCGAAGAGGCGGGTTCCCAGGGCCGTGACCGCCACGCTCATGAGAAAGGCCTTCTCCAGGGAGGAGCCCACGAAGGACAGCCCGTCGGGGAGGTGCCCCTGGACGCAGCACTCCTCCACGTCCTCCAGCCACAGGTGGAAGCGCCCGAGGATCGAGCGCGTGTCGAAGACCCACTGGGCCACCCGGTTCCTGCGGTCCATGTCCATGGCGCACCTCCTGCCGGAACTGTGCCACGGACGGGGTCGGTTCTCAAGGGGACGGTATGTGTGGGGGGATCCACGGGGAAACCGTGGTAGCATGCCTCGATGATCCGGGCATGCGAGACGACGCCGGGCCGGCTGCTGGTGGTGGTGTGGGCCGTGACGGTCACGCTCGTCCTGGTGGCGCTGCCCCTCGCGGCGGGCCCCCGCGTGGCCGCGCCGCACGCCGGCACGGGGCTGGTGCCCGGAGAGGTTGTGGAGGTGGTGTGGGACCCCGTGGAGGGTCCCGTGGAGGAGCTCGAGCTCCTCCTGATCCTCGACGGCTCGGGGCGGCAGACGGTGCGTCTCACGCGGAGCCTGCCCCCGGCCACCACCGTGTGGCGGTGGCGGGTCCCCGCCATTCCCGCCCGGACGGCCCGGCTGGTGCTGCGGGTGGGCCGTGACGGGCGCGAGGTGGAGGGGGAGCCCGGGCCCCCCTTCCGCATCAGGGCCACGGACGGTCCCTGCGCCCCGGTGGCCTGGAGGCGGGGAGAGCTCTGGCTCGGCGGCACCGGCGGAGCGCCCCCCGTCCGCTCCGGGGGACTCGCCCCCCGGGCGGCGGCCTCCTGGCCCGCGGGAAGGACCGGGCACGCCGTGGAGACGGGACCCCGGGGCGTGATCTCTCCCCGGCTGCGACCGGAAGCCGGAGCCACCGCCTTCACCGCCTGGACCCCCCCTGCACCGCCGGACGGCCCCGGTCGGACACCGGCCGGCCTTCCACTCCTGGAATGATCCCCTCTCCCGATCCCTGAACGACAGCGTACGAGGGTGAATCCGGGGACCCCGGACAGGCGGGGTCTTACAGAGAGGGAGGAATATCATGAGACGGATTGTGCTGTGTGTCCTTGTGGCGGCGGTCCTGCCGGGCCTCGCCGCAGCGTTCGAGGGTATTGTTGTGGGAGTGGATGGCAGGCCCCTGGCGGGGGCGCGGATCTCGGTGGCGGGGCAGGCCGGCACCACGCTGGCCGACGGCGACGGAAGGTTCCGGCTGGAGCCGGACCCGGAGCCCCCCTTCGTCCTGCTGGTCGCGCGGCCCGACGGGGTGGCCTTCAGGCCCGTGACCGTGGTGGAGCTGCCCGCGGGAGGCCCCCTGGAGGTCCGGGTGGAGCCGCTGGGCGAGACGGTCACGGTGGTGAGCGGCGCCGCCCCGGACCTGGAGCTGCCCCCGGCGGCGGCGGTGACGGTGCTGGGCCGGAGCGAGCTCGAGCAGCGTCAGCCCGAACACCTGGCCGACGCCATCAGGGAGGTGGCCGGCGCCTCGGCCAGCGGCGTGGGGCCGGCGTCGGTGCCCGCGGTCCGGGGCCTGCCCAAGGGGCGGACGCTGCTGATCCTGGATCACGGCAGGGTCACCACCGAGCGCCGCGCCGGCGCCTCGGCCACATTCGTGGACATGGAGACCATCGACGAGGTGGAGGTCATCCGTGGCCCGGGATCCGTGGCCTACGGCTCCGACGCCTTCGGGGGCGTGATCCGCATGAGGTCGCGGATGCCCGAGGCGGGCGGTCCCCTGGAGGTCCGGGGTGGTGCCGGGTACGCCACGGGCATCCGGGACCGGTCGGTGTGGGGCGAGGTGAGCGGCAGCGGACTGCTGGCGGGGCTGTCCTGGAGGAAGCAGGACGACTACGAGAGCCCCGAGGGGACGGTCCCCTCCACGGGGGCCGAGACCCGGAGCCTCCGCCTTGGCTGGCAGCAGGAGCTGGGGGGCGGAGTGCTCAGGCTGGGCTGGCGGACGGACCTGGGCCGGGACATCGGCAAGCCCAAGCCGAACCCGGCCAAGAGGTACTCCTACCCCGAGGAGAACTCCCACCGTCTGGACGTGGCCTGGGACCGGCCCCTGGCCGGGGCCTGGAGGCGGCTGGGGGTGAGCCTGGCCTGGGACAGCTACCAGCTGATCCTCAACAAGGACAGGCTGGATGACGCCGCGTTCGTGAAGTCCAGGAAACAGTCCGACACCGACGCCCGGGACTACGACCTCCGGGTGGAGGTGGAGCGTGGCCTGGGCGACGCACGACTCCTCCTCGGCCTGGACGTGGCGGGCCGGTACGGGCTGCACGCGGTGAACCGTGCCTGGACCGGAGACGGCATGGGGGGGCTCCTGCCGGTGACCTCCGAGGTCTCCATCGACGATGCCAGGAGGATGGATGCGGGCCTGTTCGCGGGCCTCTCGGGCAACCTGGGGAGGGTCTCGCTCTCGGGCGGGCTGCGCTTCGACACGGTCAGGTCCGAGAACCGGCGCGGGTACTTCGGCGACACCACGGTGGACAACAGCTCCCCCTCGGGGTTCGCTGCCGCCGGCATCGACCTGGGCCGGGGCGTGCTGCTGGACCTCCAGGTGGCGGCGGGGTTCCGGGACGCCCGGCTCTCCGACAGGTTCTACCGGGGGGAGACGGGACGGGGTTTCATCACGGGGAACCCGGACCTGGAACCCGAGACCAGCCGGCAGCTGGACGTGGCCCTGCGCTGGAACCGCGGCGTGACCCAGCTGGCGGCCTACGCCTACCTCTACCGCATCCGGGACCTCATCGAGCGCTACAAGGAGGACGGAAACTACTTCTTCCGCAATCGCGGGAAGGCCGAGCTCCACGGCTTCGAGCTCGAGGCCACCTTCGAGGTGGGGCCCCGGACCGTGCTCCGGGCCGGGGCCTGGTGGGAGCGGGGCGAGGTGGTGGGCCCCGGCGACCCGGTGGACGACATTCCCGCCCCGGGGATCTCCCTCTCCCTGCGCCGGACCACGGGCGGCGGGCTCTCCTGGTTCGTGCGGGGCATGGCCATGGCGCGCAAGACCAGGCCGGGGCCCAGCGAGCGGGAGGAGCCGGGGTACGCCGTCCTGGACGCAGGCCTGGGCCTTCCCCTGGGCCGGGGCCTCGAGCTGCGGGTGCTGGGGCGGAACCTGCTGGACCGGGCGTACCTGGCGTCCACGGACGAGGACGCGGTCCTCGCCCCGGGCCGCTCGCTGGGGGTGATGGTGCGAATGCGCCTGTGATCCGGGGCCGGAGGGCTACTCCTCCGGGGTGGGCAGGGGCGGCAGGTCGAGCCGCTCGAGGACGGGCGTCACGGCCTCCGCCTGGTGTTCCATGATCCGGCGGGCGCCGCCCCACCCGGCGGTGACCATGGCGTCGAGGTCGGCCCTGGCAAAGGGCCGGCCCTCGGCGGTGCCCTGGATCTCCACCAGCCGGCCGTCGGCGGTGAACACGAGGTTGAGGTCCACGTCGCAGTCGTAGTCCTCGCCGTAGTCGAGGTCCACCAGGGGCTCGCCCCCGAGGAGGCCCACCGAGACCGCCGCCACCTGGTGCAGCAGCGGCCACCGGGGCAGCATGCCCTGCTCCCACAGGCGGGCCAGGGCCAGGACGAGTGCCACCCAGGTGCCGGAGATGGCGGCGGTCCTGGTGGAGCCGTCGGCCTGGAGCACGTCACAGTCGGCCTGGAGGGTGCGCTCGCCCAGGAGACCGCGGTTCACTGCCATGCGGAGGGCCCGGCCGATGAGGCGCTGGATCTCCTGGCTCCGCCCCGACGGGCGGCCCCGCGTCACCTCCCGGTCGGAGCGGTCCTCCGTGGCCCGGGGAAGCATGGCGTACTCGGCCGTGATCCACCCCTCGCCGGTGCCCCGCAGGAAGGGCGCCGTCCGGTCCAGCACCGAGACGTTGCACAGCACCACGGTGTCCCCGGCACGGTAGAGGACGCTGCCCTCGGGGTAGCGGATGAACCCGGTCTCGATGGTGATGGGACGGACCTCGTCGGGTCCCCTGCCGTCCGGTCGCATGGCAACCTCCTGGACCCCGCCGGTGGGAGCCGGAGGGGCGCCCAGTATACCCGTGCGCCGACGGTCAACCCTCGCCCAGGTGGACCACCTCGAGGTGGCGCGGGGGACCGTCCAGGATCATGCGGGCCACCCGCAGGAAGTGGTCGGAGGCGTCGGTGAGGTGGATGTAGACCTCGCCAGCCCCGGACCCGGAGGTGGACGGGGCGGCGGCCTCCGGGATCCGGGCCACGGCCTCGGCCACGGCCGAGGCGGAGTCCACCAGCTCGACCCCCGGCCCGGCCACCCGCTCCAGGGAGGGCCGGAGCAGGGGGTAGTGGGTGCACCCCAGGATGAGCGCGCCGGCGCCCCACTGGAGGAGGGGCTCCAGGTAGTGGCGCGCCACCTGGTCGGTGACCGGGTGGTCTCCCCAGCCCTCCTCGGCCAGGGGCACGAAGAGGGGGCAGGCGGCGGCCCGGACGGAGACCCCCTCGCCCAGCCGTGCGATGGCCGACTGGTAGGAGCCCGAGCGGATGGTCCCCTCGGTGCCGATCACCCCGATGCGCGACGCCCCGAGCCGGAGCGCCGCACGGACCCCCGGCTCCACAACGCCCACCACGGGGATGGGGCAGGCGGCGGCCAGCTCGGGAAGCGCCGAGGAGCTCGCCGTGTTGCAGGCCACCACGAGGAGGCGGACCCCGTGGTCCACCAGGTGGCGGGCCGCGTTGAGGGCGTAGCGCTGCACGGTTCCCGGGGACTTGGTGCCGTAGGGCAGCCGGGCGGTGTCGCCCAGGTAGAGGAAGGACTCCCCGGGCAGCCTCCTGCGGAGCGCCCGGAGCACGGTGAGCCCACCGACGCCCGAATCGAAGATCCCGATGGGACGGCGGCCTGCGATCCGCTCCTTCATGAGGACGCGATGAGCCCCTTGTTCACGGGGAGGGGCCTCGAGAGGTCCAGGTGACCGGTGAGCGTGGGGATCTCCTTCCCGTCCAGCAGGACCTGGAGCCGGTGGAGCTCGGGGCAGTTGAGGAGCACCGAGTTGACGATGCTGTAGGCGGTCATGAGCTCCACGTTGCTCCCGGCCAGAGGGGCCCGCGGCCCCGTGAGGTCCACGTAGGCGGTTCCCCTCCCATCCACGAAGACCTCCAGGAGCTCGCAGGGCCAGGGGACGGCGTCCAGGAGGTCCGCGCGGCCACCGGGCCCCTTCAGGAGCTCCCCGACCACCACCCCGGCCCTCTGGTCCAGCTCGGCGGGAAGGGCCACGGTCCGGAGCACGGGGTGCAGCCGCCCGTCCCGACCGGGGAAGAGCAGCATGATGCGCTGTTCCGGGGCGGGCGTGGGGGTGGGCAGGGCCTCCACGGCAGCCGGAGGGGAGCTCAGACGGGCTCCCCCGGGGCGAAGCGCCCACCACACGAGCCCGGCGAGGATCACCAGGGCTGCGATGATGAGGACGGCCCGGCGGTTCATGACCCCGACCGCAGGAATTCCTCGATCCCGGCGGCCAGGGCCTCGGCCAGCCGTTGCTGGTACGCGGGATCGGTGAGGCGGTGGGCCTCACCGGGGTTCGACAGGAAGCCGACCTCCACCAGTGCCGCGGGCATGGTGGCCCCCGTGAGCACCACGAAGGGGGCCTGCTTCACCCCGCGGTCCGGGAGGTCGAGCAGCGAGTTGAGGCGGTGCTGGATGTCCAGCGCCAGCCGGGCGCTCCTGTTGAGCACCTCGGCCTGGGCCATGTCCCAGAGGATGAGGTCGAGGGCCGAGCCACCATGCGTCCCGCCGCCCGCGGCGTTCTCCACCCTGGCCACGGCCGCCGCCGTGTCGTCGGAGGCGTCGTCGAGGCTCATGTAGTAGGTCTCGGCACCGCGGGCCGAGGCGGCGCGGGAGGCGTTGGCGTGGAGGGAGACGAACACGCTCGCCTCCAGCCTGTTGGCCAGGGCGGTCCTGTCCGTGAGGGCCCGGCTCTCGTCGCCGGTCCTGGTCAGGCGGACCGCGTGCCCGTGGGCCGAGAGGATCCGGGCGAGGCGGCGGGCGACGGCCAGGGTCACGTCCTTCTCACGGATCCCGTCGCGGGAGATCGCCCCGGTGTCGTCGCCACCGTGTCCGGGATCGATGACCACCGGCCGGACCGAGGGCTTCCGGATGGGGGGCTGCGCCGCGGCCGCGGGAACGGGGGTCGGGGTGGGGAGGCGCTCCCCCAGCTCGAGGATCACCCGCGGGGGGCCCTCCAGCGTGTGCCACGACAGCAGGCCGACGCCGGGGGGCAGCGTGATCTCGAGACCGCGCGCACCCACCTCGATGGAGCGGACCCGCCGCGAACGGAGGGGGATGGACCGGTCGAGACGCGGGGCGGCATCCTCCAGAGCGAGGTCGATGCGGCCGGCGCTCTGGGTCACGCTGGCGGTCGCCGGCCGCTCCAGGGTGAGCACGAGGGTGGTGGTGGCCCCGAAGTCCGCGGCGGCCGCGCGCACCAGCAGGGGCCGACCCACCCGGGGACCGGCCACGATGCGGTAGCCGTCGTCCAGCGGCTCCAGGTGGAAGCCGAGGGGACCGAGCAGGCCCTTCTCCAGGAAGCCCACCGTGGCCAGCACACCGCCCTGGGGGGAGGAGGCCGGGGTCTCGGGGAACTCCAGGAGCTCCCCGTTGGCGAGCACGAAGTGGTGATCCGGAGCGAACTGGAGCGTGGTGTCGCCGAGCTCCGCGGCCCAGGTTCCGGCCGCCGGGGAGTACCCCACCTCGGCCCCCACGAGCCGGAGCACGGGGACCACGTCGATCCGGGATCCCAGCTGGGGCGTCGTGACCATGCGTCCGGAATACCGGAACTGGACCCCCGCGGTCTGTGCCGCGGCGGCCCCGGCGCCCAGGAGGATGGCGCCCATCACGAGAAGGGTCACGAATCGTCGCACAAGAAAACTGGTGGAGGCGGTGGGAGTCGAACCCACGTCCGAGGAACTCCGGCCGACGGTGTCTCCGTGCGCAGCCCGCTGAGAACATCTCGCCTCTCGGGAGGGCAGCGGGCCCCCTTCCCTCGAGGCCAGCCCGTGTGTCTTGGTCACCGCTTCCGGGCGCCACGGTGACGCAGCCCGCCTGACAACGTCGAGCCCAGGCCGGCGGGCGGAGCCTCGGGCCCGACGTGGCTACTTACGCAGCCAGAGCGTAGTCAGCGTTGGCAGCTGTGTGGTTCCACCTGTTTTACGAGGCGGTGGACCTCGGCACGCTGCCGACGGCCGGACATGTTCCCCGTCGAACCCGGTACGCCCCCTGGTTCAACGTTCATCCATTGTAACACCGGTGGGCCCCGCAATCATCCCGGGGGTCCTTGACGCGGGCCGGGCGGAATGCCATGCTGGGTCGGCCATCCACGCTGCTCCCGAAGGGAGCGTCATCCATGTTCGCACGAGTTCTCGGTGCCACGCCCCGTGGCGTGGACGCCCTGTTCGTCACCGTGGAGGTGGATCGCCTGAGGGCCCAGCTGCCCTCGGTCACCGTGGTGGGCCTGCCCGACACGGCGGTGCGCGAGGCCAGGGAGCGGATCCTGGCCGCCGCACGCCGGATGGGCCTGCCGCCGGAGCCCGCCAACATCGTGATCAACCTCTCGCCTGCCGACGAGCGCAAGGAGGGAGCGTCGCTGGACCTGCCCATGGCCGTGGCGTTCCTGGCCGCGGCCGGCCTGTTGCCCCCGGAGGTGGCCGGGGGGGTGCTGCTGGTGGGGGAGCTCTCCCTGGAGGGCCGGCTCCTGCCCGTTCGCGGCGTCCTGCCCATGGTCCTGGCGGCGCGCCGGAGGGGCCTGGAGGCGGTGATCGTCCCCCGGGCGAACGCCGACGAGGCCGCGGTGGTGTCCGGGGTGCGGACGCTTCCGGCGGAGAGCCTTGGCCAGGTGGTGCGCCACCTCGGCGGCTCGGACCCGCTCGAGCCCCATCCCCGGCCCGAGGGGGACGGCTCGCCGCTCGACCCCCTGCCCCTCGACCTGGCAGACGTGGTGGGCCAGGAGGCCGCCCGGAGGGCCCTGGAGGTGGCGGCCGCCGGTGGCCATCACCTGCTCTTCATGGGACCGCCGGGATCGGGGAAGTCCATGCTGGCGCGGCGTCTCCCGGGCATCCTGCCGGAGCTGGACGACGACGAGGCCCTGGCAACCACCTGCGTCTACTCGGTCTCCACCAGGATCCCGAGGCCCCGGGGCCTGATCCGCAGGAGGCCCTTCAGGGCACCCCACCACACGATCTCCACGGCGGCACTGGTGGGGGGAGGCTCCAACCCGCAGCCGGGAGAGATCTCGCTGGCCCACAACGGGGTGCTCTTCCTGGACGAGCTCATGGAGTTCCGGAGGGACGTGCTGGAGTCCCTCCGCCAGCCCCTGGAGGACGGCCGGGTGACCATCGCCCGGTCCAGGACGGCCCTCACCTTTCCGAGCCGGTTCCAGCTCGTGGCGGCGGCCAACCCCTGCCCGTGCGGATACCTCGGGGAGACGAGCCGGGAGTGCGTCTGCACGCCCGCCATGATCCACCGTTACAGGTCCCGCCTCTCCGGGCCCCTGGTGGACCGGATCGATCTCCAGGTCCTCGTGCCCCCCGTGCCGTGGCGGGAGCTCTCCGACTCGCGGAGAGGTGAGCCGTCCGACGCCGTGAGGCGAAGGGTGGCGGCTGCCCGCCGGCTCCAGGCCCGGCGCATGGCGGACACGGGGCTCGGCTGCAACGCGGCCATGGGCCCCCGGGAGATCGAACGGTGGGCGCGGCCCGACGGGGCGGGGAAGCGGTTGATGGAACGGGCCGCCTCGACGCTGGGGCTCTCGGCGAGGGCCTTCCACAGGATCCTCAGGGTGGCCAGGACACTTGCGGATCTGGAGGGCTCGGAGAAGGTGGCGGTGCACCACGTGGCCGAGGCCATCTCGTGGCGGGCACTGGACCGGGAGGATCTTCCCAGGGCCGCCGGAACATGAGGGGATCCATCGGTTGCCAGGATCGTGGCCGTGCGAGATTCCCGGGGGTGAAACCGGGACCGGGGTACGCGTAGAATCGAGGCATGGTACCGATCGGTGGCCACGAGGAGCGCCTCGACAGGCTGCTCGCGCGAGTGCTCGGGACGCCCGTCTACCTGTCCCCCGGGGAGGCCCGGGGCGAGTGGCGGGGACTCTTTCCCGAGCTGGCCTCGGCCCTGCCTGCCCCCTACCCGGTCTTCTCTCCGGACGAGGCCCGGGTCGTGGCGTGGGGATACCCCATCCTGGTGACCGAGAGCCTCGGACGGCTCCGGAAGGAGCTGTCGGAGCTCGTGGCGGCCGAGGTGACGTACCGCCTGGGAGGAGGGGTCGCGGGAGGTACCCGGAAGCAGAAGGTCATGACCTTCAGGGGGCGATTCCTGGAGGGTTCGCGGGTCCTGATGACCAACACACTGCTGGCGGACTACGGGCGGGGACTCTTCGAGGTCCTGGTCCTGCACCTGTCGCGTGAGATGGCCTCGGCGGTCTCCGGAATTCCCCGGGTTGCCCGGAAGAGCAGGCCCGACATCGGGCGGGATGAGGCGGGAGCGCTCCGGTTCACCGTGGCCTCCGTTCTTGCAGACCTGCTGCAGCGCTCGGGCCACGAGGCGGGAGACCAGCTCAGGGCCATGGCACGGACCGACATTCCGGTGCACCGTTCGCAGCTGCTCGCTGCCCTGTGCGCCGACGTGCTGCCCCTGGCGCTCACGCGGCTTCCGGAGCCCCACCAGTCCCTGGAGCCGTTCCTCAGGGCGAGAGGCTCGAGGGCACCGGAGGGGCTGCTCGGCCGCGCCGCGGGCGCCATGACGGCCCTGGCGGATGTCCTGGCCGTCCGGCAGGAGCTGGCCGCAGCGCTTCGCCTGATGGTGGGCGAGGAGTTCGACACCGGAAACCCGACGGCCTCGCTGCAGCCCCTCCTCTGGCGGGCACTCCGGGAGATGGGCATCCTGTCGCGTCTGGGGATCACGCCGGAGGAAAGCGAGATCCTGCAGGAGCTGGGCTTCATGCTCAAGCGCCTCGAGCTGGTGGTGGCGTTGCGGAGCTACCTCCGCCCCGTCCGCTCGGAGGGTACCGGGCTGTGCCTGGCCAGCACCCGCCCGCCCGTGCCCATCGCACGGTCCACCCGCCCCTTCGACTTCGCGAGACCCGGGGTGGTGGACACCGCCGTCCGGCGTTTCGGCCTCGTCTACGACCTGACCGCCTTCACGCAGACCCTCGAGATGGTCCGGCGGGAGGGGCGCCGGGCCGAGGAGAGGGCGCTCCGGTTCATGTTCGTGTTCCAGCAGAGGGTCGAGGAGATCCGGTCCCGTCACCGGCTGACCTTCGAGAAGTTCCTGGGGGACGGTGCCTTCTACTCCTCGCGTCGGGCCCTGACGACCCTCGTGGCCGCCGCAGAGATCCAGATGCTCTACGACGGTCTGCGGAACGAGGGGTTCCCCTTCGCTGCCGGGATCCGCATGGCCCTGAACTTCGGGACCTACCACCTCCTCCCCATGCTCCAGACCGGTGGTGGGGCGGGCCGGTTCGAGTTCTTCGGGCACGGCGTGGTGGAGCTCGCGCGACTGACCACCGGGAAGAGCGAACGCGAGGTGGAGGAGATCGCCGAGTTTCTTGTCCACCAGGGGTACAGCCCGGCGGCCGTGGACGACTTCCTCTCGCCGCTCATGAAGGCCAGGGGTGGCCTGGCCCCGGAGAGCGACCGGCGGTACGTGGCGCGGCTGGACGCCCACGGCGAGCTCCACAACGAGGGCATCGTGCTGACCGCCGCCTTCGTGGAGGAGCTGGACCGGGAGCTGAGCGGCAGCACCCTCCTGGTGGCAGGGTCGGGTGGCACACCCTGGGTGGTGGTCCCCCTGGAGGAGGGTTCCTCGGCGCCGCTCTACCTGGGGCTGTCCTACCTCGGGGTCGCCCGGCTCAAGGGGCTTCCCCCGCTGGAGATCGCGGAGGCCATCGTGTGGCCCGGGGCACCGGCCCACGCGACCACGGCGCCCGCGGGCCAGCCCGTGCTCTCCCTCCTCAGGCGCCTGGCCACCCGGGACGAGGGTGACAGCCGGTCGGTGGAGCTGGAGGTCCCGCCGGACGTGGTGGTGGCCACCTACCTGGACGCACGTGGCGAGCGGACGTGGCTCTTCGGACGCTACAGGGACAGTGACGACCTGCTGGTGGAGACCATCTCGGTTCCACTGAGGCCGCCCGACCTGGAGCGGGGTGAGCCCCTTGAGATGTGGCTCTTCCGCAACCGGCACGAGCTCTACCGGCTCTACGAGAGCCTGTGTCGCGGCGAGGAAGGGGGCGCCGCCGTCCCCCTGGAGTCCCTCCGCCGCAGGGACGGCTACCTGGGCTGCTTCCTCACCGCCCCGCACCGCGTTCCCGCCTGAACCGCCCCCCCCGCCCGCCCGGTGAAGAGTGAAGAGTGAAGAGGCGAAGGGGGATGTGGTGCGTCCGCCTGGAGCGTGTGGCGGGCGCGTCAGCGGGGGGCGCCGCCGAGGAGGTCGAGGAGCTCCTCGGCCCGGCTCACCGGCCGCCTTCCGGGCCGGGGGGATCAGAACGCAGCACCGGCCAGCCCCAGGAGCTGCTTCAGGTCGTCGTCGCCCCACCGGATGCCGGCACCAAGGGAGTACGACTGGCGCTCGGAGAATGCGAGGTCGTCCCACCCGGCCGAGAGGAAGATGTTCTGGTTGAGGAAGAACCGGCCCTCGATCCTGAGGTGGGGGCTGTCGCTCTCGGGCCGATCCCAGTCGAAGGCCTCGAGGATGAGCTGTGTCACGTGCTGCCCCACGTCGAAGCTCTGGTCCAGCCCGATGCCACCCTGACCCTCGAAGAGCCCCGCCCGGACAGTGGTCTTCGGGAAGAGCCGGAAGCCGATCTGGGCGTTGACGACGAAACGATCGTCGGTCTTGACGATCGTCCTGGTGTGGTAGCCGGTGGTCCCATCGGGGTACTCGTGGAGCACCTTCTCCGTGGTGACCCGGCGGCGGCCGTAGGGGGTGTGGGCGCCCTCGATCCGGAAGAAACGGTTGGTGCCCACCTCCCAGATGTCCAGCCCCACCGCCGAGCGACTCCTGTCGATCCGGGGGAGCGTCTCGGCACGGAACCCCATGTCCAGACGGAACTTCTTCATGGTGAGGCGCTCGTTCAGCGTGTGGACACCGTCCCTGATGGAGGTGAGCGTCTCGTTGACGTTGTCCACCGTGGTCTCGTCGTTGACCAGCTTGCCGATGGTCCCCTCGCCGGTGGCGATCTTGGTGGTGATCACGTTGAGGTTGTCCGCGGAGACCTTCAGGCGCTCGGAGATGTCCCGGATGTTCGACAGGGAGGCGCGGACGTCGGTGCGGTTCTCCACCACCACGCCGTCGAGGTTGTCGGCGAGGGTGTTGATCTTCTCGGCGATCCGCGGGAGCTCGTCCCTGAGTGTGGCCGAGAACTCGCGGAAGTTGGCCATGGTGGCGTTCACGTTCCCCTGGTTCTGCTCGATGAGCACCCGGAGCGTCGCCGTGAGCTGCTCGATGTTGTCCACGATCTCGGTGAGCTTCTCGGCCCCCTGCTGGCCGCCGACGGACCGGCGCAGCGCCTCGGTGACCTCCTTGACGTCCGCCCCGATGTCGGAGGCCGCCTTGAGGACCTGGTCGAAGGTGGGAGGTGCCGTGCCGGACAGCTCGGTACCGGGGGGGAGGAGAGGCGCGGTGGGATCGCCGGGCAGGATCTCCACGTACTTGTCGCCCAGCATCCCGAGGCTCGTCACGCGGACGGAGGCCCCCCGGTGGAGCTCCACGTCGGGATCGAGCGACAGGGTCAGGACGGCCTGCCCCCCCTCCAGACGGATCTCCTCCACCTTGCCCACCCGGACCCCTGCAATCCGGACGTCCGCCTTGCGGTCCACACCGGCCACGGTGGGAAACCGGGCCTCCACCTGGAGCCGCTCGCCGCGTTCCCCGATGGGAATGTCCTCGATCTTGATGATGAAGAGGCCCAGTATCACCAGGCCGATCAACATGAAGAGCCCGATCCGTGCCGCGGGTGTCATAGAGAAGCCTCCTCGTCTTCAGGGACGTCTCCCCTCAGGAATGCCTGGATGTAGGGATCGGGGTTGGACCTGAACTCCTCGGGAGTCCCCAGCCCCACGATCACGCCCCGCCGGATCATGGCGAGCCGGTCGGCGATGCGGAACGCCAGCCCCATGTCGTGGGTGATGGTCACCGCCGTGACGGTCAGCTCGCGGCGCATCCGGTTGATGACGTTGGCGATGGCCGCCGTGTTGATGGGATCGAGCCCCGTGGTGGGCTCGTCGAAGAGCAGGATCTCCGGCTGAAGGGCAATGGCCCGGGCGAACCCAACGCGCCGGCGCATGCCGCCGGAGAGCTCGGCGGGGTACTTGCCTTCGATCCCCTCGAGTCGGACAAGGGCGAGGCACTGGCGGACCCTGCCGGCGATACCGTCGGCGTCCAGGGAGGCGTGCCGCACCAGGGGGAAGGCCACGTTGTCGAATACCGTCATGGAGTCGAAGAGAGCCCCCTCCTGGAAGCTCATGCCGAAGCGCTTGCGGAGCTCGATGGCGGTGGACGGGGCAGCCAGCGTGATGTCCACGTCGTCCACCACCACGTGCCCCTCGTCTGGGCTGAGCAGGCCGATGAGATGCTTGAGAAAGACGCTCTTCCCGGCCCCGGACCCCCCAGCACCACCAGCGATTCCCCTGCCAGGATCTCCAGGTCGATGCCCCGCAGCACCTCCTTCGCCCCGAAGCTCTTCTTGAGGCCGATGACGCTGATCTTCGTTGCCGGATGATCCATGGTGCCCCTCAGAACAGGATCTTGGTCAGGAAGAAGTCCGACAGGAGGATGGACAGGGAGGCCATCACGACCGCAGCCGTGGTCGCGCGCCCGACCCCCTCCGCTCCGCCGGTGGTGTAGAACCCCTTGGAGCACCCGGTGGCAGCCAGGACGAGGCCGAAGAAGGCGGCCTTGATCAGGCCCGAGGTGATGTCGTTGACCTCCAGGTACTGGAACGTGGAACGCCAGTACTGCTGCGTGTTGGCGTGGAAGAGGCCTCCCGCCACGAGCCATCCCCCGACGATGCCCACGGCGTCGGCCACCACTGCGAGGAAGGGCAGCATGACCAGCGCGGCCCCCACGCGAGGCACCACCAGGTACTGCACCGGATCCGTGGCCATGGCGTAGAGCGCGTCGATCTGCTCGGTCACCCGCATGGTGCCCAGCTCGGCCGCCATGGAGGAGCCCACCCGTCCCGCCACCATGAGACCCGTCAGCACCGGGGCCAGCTCCCGGGTGAGGGACAGGGCCACCACGGAGCCCACGTAGGCCTCCGCGTGGAAGCGCTCGAATCCCCGGTAGGTCTGGAGCGCCAGCACCATGCCGGTGAACAGGGCCGTGAGCGTCACCACGGGAATGGAGTCCACCCCCACCCGCACCATCTGGCGGAGCCACTGGGCCCGGTCGAATGGGGGCCTGAAGCTCCACAGAAAGGCCTGGGCCAGGATGTAGAAGAACCTGCCGAGCTCCTCGAGCATGCCCAGGACGGGTTCCCCGATCCTTTCCAGCCAGCGGATCACCTGCACCTCCTCATCGTGCGCCCGTCCCCGTTCACCATTGTGGAGGCTCGTCGGCCTCACCGTGGGACAGCTCGGCGCTGTCGAAACGGGTGTACTCGTGCTGGAAGACCAGCGGGATCTCGCCGATGGGGCCGTTGCGCTGCTTGGCGATGATCAGCTGGGCGAGGCGCCGGTCCTCCACCTCCGGGTCGTACACCGCGGGCCGGATGATGAACAGGACCACGTCGGCGTCCTGCTCGATGCTGCCCGACTCGCGAAGATCGCTGAGCTGGGGCCGGTGGTCCCCGCCGCGGCGGTCGGGCTGCCGGGAGAGCTGCGAGAGCACCAGCATGGGAACATCCAGCTCCTTGGCCATGGCCTTGAGGCCCCGGGAGATCGCCGAGACCTCCTCGTTCCGGCTGTTGAACCGGCTGCCGCCGGACATGAGCTGGAGATAGTCCACCATGACCAGGTCGAGCCCGTATTCCTGTTTCAGGCGCCGGGCCTTTGCCGAGAGCTCCAGGACGGTCATGCCCGGGGTGTCGTCGATCCAGATGTCGGCCTCCTCCAGGTTCTGGGCCGCCATGGTGAGCCGGGGCCAGTCCGACTTGCCCAGGTATCCCCCGGTGATCCGCTGCTGATCCACCCTGGCCACCGAGGAGAGCATGCGGCGGACCAGCTGATCCGCAGACATCTCCAGGGAAAAGATGGCCACCTTCTTCTTGCCATGGAGCGCGGCGTGGGTGCAGATGTTGACGCCGAGCGAGGTCTTTCCCATGGAGGGGCGGGCCGCCAGGATGACGAGATCCTTGCGCTGGAGGCCGGAGGTCTTCTGGTTGAGCTGGATGAACCCGGTGTCCAGGCCCGTCAGCGCGGACTGGCTGGCCTGGGCCGCCTCGAGGATCTCCAGCTCGCGCTGGGCCATGGTGCGGATGTGGACCAGCCCCTCCCCGAGGGAATCCTCCGCGATGGTGTAGACGTCCCGCTGGGCCGCCTCCACGGCCTCCCGGGCCTCCCCGTGGTCCAGCGTGCAGGTGGAGAGGATGTTCTGGGCCGCCCGGATGAGCCGTCGCTTGATCGACTTGTCGTGGACGATCGAGGCGTAGTGGGTCACGTTGGCCACGTCGGGCAGGCTGTCCACCAGCGAGGAGAGATAGGAGACCCCCCCCACGCGCTCGAGCTGTCCCTCCTCACGGAGGTGGTTGGTGACCGTGAGGAGGTCCGCGGCCTGACCACGCTCGTGCAGCACGATGCAGGCACGGTAGATCACCTGGTGGGCCTCCAGGTAGAACTCATCCTCCCGGAGCACCTGGAAAACCTGCAGCAACGCCCCCGGATCCAGGAGAATGGCGCCCAGGACGGCGCGCTCCGCCTCCGGGTCGTGGGGGAGCCGGAGCGCCGCGTCAGGTGCCAGCTGGGCGATCTCTCGGGGTCCTGTGCTCATGGACCACCAATCCTACCGCAGAATTGCCTCCCGCGCTGCCCTTTCCGGTCTCCCCGTGGTGCCCACCGAGCCTGTTGCAAGAGTCCTGGATCGAGGAGGATCCTCGCGGCATCGGCCCCCACCCACCCGGGAAGATGAACCACGGATTCCACGGATCTAGTGGATCAAGGGGAAGATAGAAATGGATCCGGATCCACGTTCGATGTCACGCCAGGCCGGTGGGTATGACCTTCAGAGAGTCTTGCAAGCGGCTCCACTGTCACCCTCCGTCCCGGCCGCTTCTGGAGATGGTGGCCAGGGCCCGGAAGACCTCGGGGCGGGAGACGTCCTGGCCCTCGAGAACACCATCGTCGGAGGGCAGGATCCACGGCACGCCCCGCTCGGTTCGCTTCTTGTCCACCGTCAGGTGCTCCACGATGCGCTCCGGCCCGAGATCATCCACCGGCGGCAGTGGGCCCAGGCGGCCCACGGCCGATGTCAGCCTCCCATGGGCCTCCGGGGAGAGCACCCCGCGCCAGCGGGCGATCCAGGCCACGGCGAGCAGTCCCCAGGCCACCGCCTCTCCGTGGAGGAACCGGGTGTACCCCGTGGCGGCCTCCAGGGCGTGGCCCAGGGTGTGGCCCAGGTTGAGCACCTGCCGGAGCCCGGCCTCCCGCTCGTCGCGCGTCACGATGGACGCCTTGACCCGGATGGCACGGGCCACGATCCCGGCCCAGGCCCCCGGTGGAAGGTCGCCGAAACCGGAGACGGGGGTGGGAAACAGGTCCAGGAGCTCCCTGTCCCCGATCCACGCCGTCTTGATCACCTCGGCAAGCCCGGCGCGGAGCTCCCGTCCGGGCAGGGTGGCGAGGACCGCGATGTCGGCCACCACCAGCCGGGGCGCCCAGAACACGCCCACCAGGTTCTTGCCCTCGGAGAGGTTCACGCCCGTCTTGCCGCCCACGGAGGCGTCCACCATGCCCAGGAGGGTGGTGGGAGCTGCGGCCCAGTCGATGCCGCGCTGGTACACCGCGGCGGCGAACCCGGCCGTGTCGGTGAGGACGCCCCCGCCCACGGCCAGCAGGGCTCCGCCCCTGTGGACCCCCAGTCCGAGCAGCCGGCGGCAGATCGCCTCTGCCTGGGACCACTGCTTGTTCTCCTCGCCGGGGACGAGCTCCAGGGGAGGCGGGGCCCCGAGCCGCCGGGCGGTCTCCCGGGCCCAGAGAGGACCCACGTTCGTGTCGGTCACCACCGGGGGTGCCGGGGGCAGGTCCGCCTCGTCGAGAAGAGCGGGGAGGCGGGCGAGCGCTCCTTCGCCCACCACCACCATGGAGGGGCCCCGTTCACCATGGACCGTGATCCGTTCCATCCACCGATGATACCGTCGCGCGCCGGCACATGGAAAAGCGGCGGGGCCGGAGCCCCGCCGCATCGGGTTCACGGGATGCGCACGCCTACCAGCGGAAGCGGGCGCCGAGCTGGAACTGGCGTGGATTGCCAGAGTGGTTCAGCTTGCCAAAGTTGCTGCGGATATCGCCGTCACGGCCCACCAGCTGGGTGTTGGTGGTGTACCAGTTCTCGTTGTCGAAGAGGTTGAAGATGTCCAGCATGACCTCGACCTGGTACCGGCTGGCGAAGCGGAAGATCTTCGAGACCCGGAGGTCCATGTTGTGGTACCAGGGCTGGCGCTCGGTGTTCCTGCCGTAGTGCCTGTACACGCCCTCGGAGACCTCGATGGTGGCCCGGTCACGGTGGTAGCCGTCGCCGTTGAGGTCCCGGCCGTCCATGGCGGTGTAGGGGAAGCCTGACCGGATGTAGACGATGCCCGAGATGGTGAAGTCGTAGGGCAGCAGCACCATGCCCGAGACCACGAACTTGTGCTTCACGTCATAGTCCGAGGGACCCCACTCGGCCCCCAGGTTGTACTGGTCCTCGGGCCAGCCGGAACGGGAGGAGGAGACGGAGCGCTCGTTGGAATCCTGGTCGCGGGAGCGGGACCAGGTATAGGAGCCGTTGAGGGCCCAGTTGTGGGAGAAGCGCTTGTTGAACTTGAGGACCACGGCACGGTAGTTGGCCCTGGCATCGGACCTGAACACCATGACCTGGCCCAGATCGGGGTAGTTCACGCCGTAGTACCAGGCGGTGTAGTAGGTCCGGCCGTCGATGGTCGACGCGCCCTCGATGGGCCTGATGTTCTGGTCCTGCTTGCGCTCGAGCTTCTCGGTCTCGGAATAGATGAGATCCACACCGAGGGCCAGGTCGGTGATCACCTCGCGCTCGTAGCCCAGTGACATGCGCAGGGTCTCGGGGTTCTCGAAGTTCGGATCGTAGGCGAAGATGGACGGCGTGGCCGCGGGAAGGTCACCCAGGGTGGGGATCCGGTCCGGCCAGGAGGGGCAGTCTTCCGTGTACTTGCAGTTGAGCACCACCCGGACCACGCGAATGCCGTTGGTGAGCATGGCGTTGGCGTCGAGCAGCGTCGGCGTGGTGTCATAGAACATGCCGATGCCGCCACGGAGGACCTGCCTGCCGTCACCCGTCACGTCCCAGGCGAAGCCCACGCGGGGGGCCCAGTTGTCGGTGTCGTCGGGGATCTGGCCCGTGTCGGGGTACAGGGGGTTGGTCTCCTTGGGATCGTCATGATCCTGCAGGTCGTAGCGGATGCCGAAGGTCAGGATGAAGTTCGGGTTGATCTGCCACTCGTCCTGGACGTAGCCGGCGTAGTAGCCCGTGTCGAACTTCACCTTGCCGCCGTAGTCCGAGAAGGCCTGGGTGTAACGGTAGAGAACATCGCCGAAAAAGGCATCCCATGCCGAGTGCCTTACATCATCGTCGTCATAATAGGAGGCGTAATAATATTGCCCGCCACCGTAGCGGAAGAAGAAGTCATCGAAGCTCACCCAGTCGAAGTTGATGCCCGCCTTGAGCGTGTGGTTGCCCAGGAACCAGGTGAAGTTGTCCACGATCTGGAAGCGGTCCTCGGTGAGGTAGTTGGGCAGGAAGTTGTTCTGGCCGAAGACGGCGTCGTAGTAGCCGATGCGCACCTCGGGGATGGAGGTGACGTTGGCGGTACGGGGCCGGTCCTCGCTGGAGTACTGGAGGATGGCCTCGTTGGCCATGCTCTCGCCGATCACCGAGTTCAGCATGGCCACCATGGAGTTGAACGTGTTCTCCTCGAATCCGTTGTTGGACCAGCCCGAGGTGGAGTACCTGTTGGTGAGGTTCTCGCCCTCGTTCTTGGAATAGTTCCAGCGGAAGGTGAACAGGTTGTTGACGCTGGCCTGCCAGTCCAGCTTCAGGAGGGCCACGTCCTGGTCATTGGTCTGCCTGACGGTGCCCACCTCCTTGTCGTAGTCGAGGCCCGTGAGTGCCTCCCAGTCGGCCACCCGGTCCTCGGGGAACCTCCGGAAATAGCGGAGCGTGGGCTGCTCGAGCCGCTGGCCATCGTAGGAGACGAAGTAGTGCAGCCTGTCCGTGATGAGCGGGCCGCCCAGGGCGAAGCCGAACTGGTTCCGCTTGAAGTCGTTGGCGGTCCGACCGTCGGCGTAGTCACCCACCCAGCTGTCGGGCCGGTAGTACCAGAAGGCCTCGCCGTGGAGCTCGTTGGTTCCCGACTTGGTGATGGCGTTGATGACACCGCCCGAGGAGTTGAACTGCAGGGAGTATTCGGACTGGATCACCTGCAGCTCCTTGATGGCTGCCTGGGAGAAAGTGAATGGCGGACGGGTGCCCCCGCGCTCCTCGCCGAAGAACGAGGACTGGTTGTTGGCGCCATCGATGTTGAACGAATTCTGGATTCCCCGCATGCCGCCGATGTGGACGCGGCCCACGGAGTCGGGGATGGAGGCCGGGGTCAGGGCCACGAAGTCCAGGAAGTCACGGCCGTTGAGGGGGAGGTTCGCAATCGCCTCGTCACCCACGGACGCCGCGATGTTGGGGTTGGTGGACTCCACGATGGGGGCCTCGGCCGTGACGACGATCTCCTCCTTGACCTTGGACAGCTGGAGCTGGAACTCCAGCTTCTGCTCCGAGCCCAGGGTCACCTTGATGCTGGAAAAGACCTGGGACCGGAACCCGTCCAGGTCGGCCCGGATCTCGTAGTTGCCCGAGGGCAGGAAGTCCAGGCGGAACACGCCGTTGGCGTCCGTGATGGAGGCCCTGGTCAGACCCGTATCCAGGTTCCGCGCGGTCACTGTCACGCCCGGAAGAGCACCGCCCTCGGGTCCCCTGACGAGGCCCACGATCGATCCCGTCGCCACATTCTGCGCCTGCACCAGGACCGGCGCCAGCAGGAGCGCGAGGGCGAGGGCCAGAACGACACTTCGCTTGAAACTTGACATCCTTTCTCCTCCTTCTTCGATGTTTGGAATGCTTCCGGGTGTCACCGACGTCATCCCTTCAATTCTTCTTCCAGACTTTCGCATCATGGCGTTACTCTATTCGCCTCCGGAGAGGTTGGCAAGGGGTGTTCCCCGCTCAGGGTCGGGGCAATCCACCAGTTGCCGTCCACCACCGGATTCCATGGGTCGTGACGGGCCAGCCAGTCCCCGATGAGGTCCGTCATCTCGGTGCTGCTCGTCCAGATCACCTCGGCCGAGGCCAGGTGGGGGTACCCACCGCCCCCTGCCGCCCGGTAGTTGTTGCAGACCAGCGTGAAGGTGGCGTGGGGGTCCAGGGGCAGGCCCGCGAAGCGGACGTCACGGATCCTGTGTCCCTCGGGAGACAGGGGGTCGACCCGGTAGCTCAGCCCCGCCACGGTGTCCACGTTGTAGTGCCGGACGGCAGGGTCGGTGAGCACCGTGCAGCCGTCCGCCCCGGAACAGTCGAGTCCGTCGTAGTAGCGGGCGGCGTGCTCGAGGATGTCCACCACCTGCCGGCCGGTGAGGCGGACCGACACGAGGGTGTTGGGGTAGACGTAGAGGGCGTACACCCAGCGCCACGGCACGGGTCCCGGCTCGAGGTCCGGCGTCCTGTCGGTGAGCAGCGAGGCCAGCGAGAGGTCGGCGCGCGAGGCGTCCAGCTGGACGGCGTGGATGAGATCGAGCGCGGCGCAGTCGGCCAGACGGCATCCCCGGACGCTCATCGGTGCCGTGACGGTGCCCACGGGACCGTCCAGAGCGGCCACCACCCGAGCGTGGAGGGGCCCGGCCGGCCGGGCCACGGCGGGATCGGGGGCGACCCCCGCCACGGAGAGGTTCTCCCCGTGGAAGGAGGCGATCCGCCATGCGCCGTCCCGACGCACGAGCTCGAGGTCGATGCGGGTGAGCCGCCGTGCCCGGGCGGAGGGCTGGGAGACGATCACCCCGTCGAGTCGTCTGGGGGGGATGTTCCGGTGGGTGTGCCCGGTCAGCAGGAGGTCGATCCCGGGAACCCGGCTGAGCCTCCACCCGAAGTTTTCCCCGCCTCCCCCCACGGGCTCTCCCGTCTCCGGGTCACGCTCGAACCCGGTGTGGGCCAGGACGATCACCAGATCGCACCCCTCCCGGTCCCTGAGCACCGGGACCCAGTGGCGGGCGGCCTCGTCCATGGGGAGGAACTCGAGGCCCCGGTAGTGCTCCGGCATCTCCCAGCCCGGAACCCGCGGCGTGGTCAGGCCGAGCACGCCCACGCGGACCGGGCCGGCCTCCAGGATGGTGTAGGGACGGAAGGCTGGCGTTCCCGTGTCCGCCTTCACCACGTTGGCCGAGAGGAAGGGGAAGTGCGCCTGGTGGCGCGCCCGCTCGAGGATCTCCAGGCCGAAGTTGAACTCGTGGTTCCCCACCGCCATGGCCTGGTATCCCATGGTGTTCATGGCGGCGATGGTGGGGCTGGGCTCCTTCCAGCGCACGTGAACGAGCTGCTCCAGCGGCGTGCCCTGGATGGTGTCGCCCGAGTCGAGGAGCAGTACCGGGCCCTTCGCCCGGGACCGGATCTCCCGGACCAGGGTCGCCACCTGCGCCAGGGAACCGTCCGCGGGGCGGTTCCGGGCGTCGTCGAAGGGGAGCACCGAGCCGTGGAGATCCGAGGTATGGAGAACCGTCAGCGAGACCGTCTCCCTGTGGAGAGAAGGAGTCTCAGCGAGAAGCGTGGAGGCAGCGAGGATGATGGCGGCGAGCGGCAGTGCGGCACGTCGGCGGATGGTCCCCCCCAATGGTTGCTCCAGACCCAATCCTATCACCGCCCCGGTGTATGCTGGAGCGCGAGGTCGGGAGGTTGACCATGGACCGATGGCACCTGGTTTGCGGGCGGGCGAGACCGTCGGACGGACGGCGTCCGGAGCGGGTGGCCTGATGCGCCGGTTGCGGCTGCTGACGGGCGGCGAGTCCCACGGACCTGCACTGACCGCCATCCTCGAGGGGCTGCCCGCAGGGCTCGAGCTGGACAGGGAGGCGATCGACGCCTGGCTGGCACGGCGTCAGCACGGGTTCGGCCGGGGCGGGCGGCAGCGGATCGAGCGCGACACCGTGGAGGTCCTGGGAGGTCTCCGGGATGGCCGCACCCTGGGGAGCCCCCTGGTGCTCCGGGTCGTCAACCGCGACTGGGAGAACTGGCGGGAGGTCATGGACCCGTGGCGGGTGGACCCCGGGGCCGCGGCGGCGAGGCGGGTCACCCGGCCGAGGCCCGGCCATGCCGACCTCTCCGGTGGCCTGGGAACCGCGCAGACGGAGGACCTTCGCAACGTCCTGGAGCGCGCCTCCGCCCGGGAGACGGCGGCCCGGGTGGCGGCCGGATCCGTGTGTGCCCGGTTCCTGGGCCGGTACGGCATCGCGATCCGGTCGGGGGTCCTCCAGGTGGGTCCCCACGTGGTGCACCGCGGGGCGCCGGACTGGGACCTCCTGGGAGGGGTGGACCCGGGGTCCCCCCTGGTGACTCCCGATCCCCCGGGCGAGGAACGGCTGGTGGAGGCGGTCCGGGAGGCCCGGGAGCGCGGCGAGACCCTGGGGGGCGTGGTGGGTGCGGTGGTGCGGGGTCTTCCCCCGGGCCTGGGGTCCCACGTCCACTGGGACCGCAAGCTGGACGGCCGGCTGGCCCGTGCGGTCATGTCCATCCCCTCGGTGAAGGCCGTGGTCCTGGGCGAGGGCCTCGAGGTGGCCTCCCGCGTGGGATCGGAGGCGCACGACGCCATCGTTCCCGGGGAGCGGGGGCTCACACGGCCCACCAACCGCGCCGGCGGTCTCGAGGGCGGTGTCACCAACGGTGCCGACCTCGTGGTCCGGGCCTTCTTCAAGCCGATCTCCACGTTGCGGCGGGGCCTGCCCTCCGTGGACCTTGCCACGGGCGAGCCGGGTGCCACGGCGTGGGAACGCTCCGACGTGACGGCCATCGCTTCGGCCCCGGTGATCGTGGAGGCCATGCTGGCCCTGGTGCTCGCCGACGCGCTGCTGGAGGTCCTGGGCGGCAACGCCATGGCGGACGTGGACGCGGCGTGGGAGGCCCGCACCGCCCGCCTGGCCCCCTGGTGGTCTCCGGCGGACCGGGGCTGAGACCGGCGGTGTTCCCCGCCCGGGCCGGGGAACGTGGATCGTTCCGGCTGGAGGTGGTGCCCGGGACCGGCCTGGCACGGCGTTTGCTCATGTTCCCGACGTTGCTGGGAGGAGGCGGCCATGGCGATCATCACCATCTCGAGAGGAACCCTGAGTGGGGGGGCCCGCCTGGCCGGGTGTCTCGGGCACGGCCTGGGGTACGCGGTGATCAGCCGCGAGGACCTGGTGGAGCACGCCTCGAGGTGGTACGGCGTCGAGGAGGAGAACCTGCTCCGCGGCCTCGAGCGGGGTCCGGCGCTGCTCGAGCGTTTCCGGATCGACCGCCAGATCTACCTGGCCGTGGCCCGGGCGACACTGTGCCGCCTGGTACGACGTGACAACGTGGTCTACCACGGGCATGCCGGGCACCTGCTGCTGGATGGCGTGCCCCACGTGCTTCGGCTCAGGATCATCGCGCCGTTCGGGAGCAGGGTGCGCGAGGCCATGAGGGAGCGGGGACTCAGCGAGGGCGAGGCGGAGGTCTTCATCCGGCGGCAGGACGAGGAAAGGATCTCCTGGACCCGCTTCCTCTATGGCGTGGACTGGGGCGATCCGGTGCTCTACGACCTGACGGCCAACCTCGAGAAGCTGACCGTGGAGGCCATCTGCAACCTGACGGCCGCCCTGGTGGAGCGGCCGGAGCTCACCACGACGCCCGAGGGCCTCCAGCGCCTGGACGATGTCTTCCTTGCAGCCCACGTCCACGCCAGGCTCTACCTCAACCCGAAGATCGCGGCAGCGGCGGGGAAGATCAGGGTCTCCGCCGACGCGGGGACGGTGCACCTGTCGGGCATCCTGCCAGGAGAGGCGCTCCTCGAGGAGGTGCTCGACACCTGCCGGGGCCTGCCGGAGGTGCAGCGGGTCGAGTCCGACTGGCTGGCGGGATCCATCCAGCCCACCTGATCCGGACGGTTCGTGGTGCTTCGACTGCGTGCCGCGACTCACCATTCCTGGCGGCGTTGTCCCGGCCCGGTCGCCCGGCGTGCTCGAGGCACACCTTGTGCTTCCTCGCGGCGGGAGAATGCCCCCCCCGGTACGGTACCTCACGCTGCTCGTGACGAATCCTCGTGAACAGTCCGGACTCGGCCCTGTCGGCCGGGATGAGAAGCGCAGGGAGGAGCGGGAGGATCATCGGCGAGACTGTTACCTCGTGGTGACAGTAACTCACACGTAACAGTCTGAGAGATCTCACCATAAATGACGTTGTTTCAGCCTGTTGGAGGACTTGCGTGCCGGTTTTGGGGTGGTCCGGGTGACGCCACGGGGTACGTCACCGTTTCGTATCACACGAAACCCAGTGCCAACACACTGAGATACATGGAGTTGGCAATCCTTGTGAATTTCGGCACAACATTTGCTAACGTCCGGAGCTGCCCACAAGAGCGCCACCCGGTGGTGCCATATGACGATGGGAGGTGATGCCGGAGCAGGGTTGCATCGACAAAAAAAAAGGGGTTCCAGCTCACCGCGGCGCGGGACCCCGGCAAGCCAGAACCCGCAGGACACCGGATTCACAGCTTGTGCCGCAGGCATTCTACCATCCGGCAGGGTGCCATCTCCTGATGCCGTGGTGAGCCAGAGACCACAACCCGGTTCGGACCGGAACAGGAGGTGTGCATGCCAAGTTTTGTCAATCCGGAAAAGTGTGACGGGTGCAAGGCCCTCGACTCCACGGCCTGCCAGCACATCTGTCCCAACGATCTCATGGTGCTCGACAAGGAGACCATGAAGGCCTACAACCGTGAGCCCGAGATGTGCTGGGAGTGCTACAACTGCGTCAAGATCTGCCCGACCCAGGCGGTGGACGTCCGCGGGTACGCCGACTTCGTGCCCATGGGTGCCTCGGTGGTTCCCATGCGCTCCACCGACGCCATCATGTGGACGGTCAGGTTCCGCAACGGGAACGTCAAGCGCTTCAAGTTCCCCATCCGCACCACCCCCGAGGGGCAGGCGGAGCCGGCCGGCGGCTGGCCCACCGAGCCCGACCTGGACAGCCCGGTCCTGTTCACGGAGCCGGATTCCCTCGGGCTGCCCGCGGTGTGGACCCGGAACTAGGGAAGGAGGCGAAGATGCGGGACATCAAGACCGTCGTCGTCGACACCGACCTGCTCATCCTGGGCGGTGGCATGGCCGCGTGCGGCGCGGCCGTGGAGGCCGCCCACTGGGCCAAGAAGAACGGGCTGAAGGTGACCATGGTGGACAAGGCGGCCGTGGACCGTTCGGGCGCCGTGGCCATGGGGCTTTCCGCCATCAACCAGTACGTGGGCCTGAGGGACGGCCAGAATACCGTCAAGGACTACGTGGACTACGTCCGAAACGACCTCATGGGTGTCACCCGCGAGGATCTCGTGGCCAACATCGCCCGGCACGTGGACTCCACGGTCCACCTGTTCGAGAAGTGGGGCCTTCCCATCTGGAAGGACGAGAACGGGAACTACGTGCACGAGGGCCGCTGGCAGCTCATGATCAACGGCGAGTCGTACAAGGTCGTCGTCGCGGAAGCAGCGAAGAACGCCATCGGCGCCGACAACATCCACGAACGCATCTTCATCGTGGGACCGCTCGTGGACGGCGACCGCTGCGTGGGCGCCTACGGGTTCTCCGTGCGCGAGGACGTCTTCTACGTCTTCCGATCCAAGGCCACCCTGGTGGCCATGGGTGGTGCGGTGCACGTGTTCAAGCCGCGCTCCTCCGGGGAGGGGCAGGGCCGCGCGTGGTACCCGCCATGGAACGCCGGCGCCTCCACCTACTTCACCCTGAAGGCCGGTGCGGAGATGACCTGCCAGGAGGTCCGGTTCATCCCCGTGCGGTTCAAGGACGCCTACGGGCCCGTGGGCGCCTGGTTCCTGCTGTTCAAGTCCAGGGCCACCAACGCCTTCGGCGGCGAGTACATGCAGGAGCGCCGTGACGAGCTGACCAACTGGGTGCCCTACGGCCACGTGAAGCCCATGCCGGCCAACCTCCGGAACTACCTGATGCTGCTCGACGTGATGGAGGGCAAGGGCCCCATCTACATGCGGACCGAGGAGGCCATCGGGAAGCTGGCCGAGCAGTACAAGGACGACCCCAAGGCCTACAAGAAGAAGATGAAGGAGCTCGAGTCGGAGGCCTGGGAGGACTTCCTGGACATGACGATCTCCCAGGCGATCCTCTGGGCGGCCACCAACACCGCCCCCGAGGAGAAGCCCTCGGAGATCGCGGCCGCCGAGCCCTACTTCATCGGCTCCCACTCGGGTGCCTCGGGCGCGTGGGTCAGCGGCCCGGAGGACCTGGCACCCGCCGAGTACTTCTGGGGCTACGAGAACATGTCCACCGTCAAGGGACTCTTCTGCGCAGGCGATGCGTCGGGCGCGTCGTCCCACAAGTTCTCCTCCGGTTCCCATGCCGAGGGGAGGATCGCGGGCAAGGCCGCCGTGAAATACATCGTCAGGGAGAACCCCACCCTTCCCACCCTGAGCGACGAGACCGTCGAGGCGCTCAAGGAGGAGGTGTACAGGCCGCTCGCCAACTTCGAGGCGAACAGGACCGGCACCACCCAGCCGGACGTGAACCCCAACTACATCCGGCCCAAGATGTTCATGATGCGCCTGCAGAAGATCATGGACGAGTACGCCGGCGGTGTGAGCGCCCAGTTCACCACCTCCAGGCCCATGCTGGAGCGGGGCCTGGAGCTCCTCGGCTTCCTCAAGGAGGATTCCGAGAAGCTCGGCGCAGAGGACCTCCACGAGCTCATGCGGTGCTGGGAGAACGTGCACCGCATGTACCAGGCGGAGGCCCACGTGCGTTCGGTCCTCTTCCGGGAGGAGACGCGGTGGCCCGGGTACTACTTCCGGGCGGACTTCCCCAACCTGGACGAGGCGAACTGGCACTGCTTCGTCAACTGCAAGCTCGACCCCGTGACGGGCGAGTGGCAGATGATGAAGCGCCCGATCCTCCACGTGTTTGCGCCGGCCAGCGATCACGAGCTGGTGGGCGGATGACTCCTGGGCGGGCCGCCCCGGGCGCTCCGGCGCCCGGGGCCGGCCGGCCTGTTCTGGGAGGTGCCCCATGGCCGATCTCACGTGTCCCCACTGCCGATCCCGGCTGCTTCCGTTCGAGCTTCCGGAGGCGGCGGGCTGGAGCGCTCCGTTCCACCTCGCCTGCTTCAACGACGACTGCAGCTACTACCGGCGGGCCTGGGAGTGGATGAAGGGACGTTACGGGGTGTGGGCGGCCTACCGGTTCCGCCTCGACCCCGCCAGCGGAACCGCGTCGCCCCTTCCCGTCTGGTCCCCCGACGCCCTCAAGGACAGGATCCTCGACGCCGAGGTGGAGGTCCACTCCGGGACCGGGAGCGAGATGGCGGGGGGGCTCCGGTGAACGGCGCCACGGTGGAGGAGCCCGAGCTCCTCAGGGACCACCGCAGGCTGGCACCGGGGGAGACGTTCCGGTTTTCCTGCCACCCCGGACTCGAGTGCTTCGGCGCCTGCTGTGCCGACGTCAACATCGTCCTGACCCCCCTGGACGTCCTGGGGCTTGCCCGCCGCCTGGGGGTCAACACCACGGTCTTCCTGGCCCGGTACACGGCGACGCTGGAGAGCCCGGAGCTCGGGCTCCCTGTGGTGACCCTCAGGATGGGGGACGACGAACGGAGGTCGTGCCCCTTCGTCGGACCGGGCGGTTGCGGCGTGTACGAGGACAGACCGTGGGCCTGCCGCATGTACCCGGTCGGGATGGCGCTGCCGCCTGCCCGGGCGGGTGAGACCCCCGAGCCCAGGTACTTCCTCTTCGAGGATGCCTGGTGCGAGGGGTGTGGCCAGGGCCGGGCCTGGACCGTGGACGGGTGGCGGGAGGACCAGGGCATCCCGGTGCGGGAGGAGATCGAGAGGGGATTCCGGGCGCTGGTGTCCCATCCGTGGTTCATCGGGGGACGCAGGCTCGATCCGAAGCGTGCCGCGATGTTCTTCACGGCGTGCTACGACCTGGACCGGTTCCGGGCCTTCATCTTCGAGTCGTCGTTCCGGGACCGCTTCGTGCTGGACCACGTGCTGGAGGAGCGCCTGGCCCACGACGATCTGGAGCTGCTCCGTTTCGCCTTCCGGTGGCTCCGTTTCGCCGTCTTCGGTGAGCGCACCCTCACCGTCCGGCCGCACCGGCCAGGAGGAGGGAGGAAGCCATGAACGACACTTCGAACAGGCCGATCCTGGTTCTCGGCGCGGGTATCGCGGGCCTGACCGCCGCCCTGGAGGCGGCAGAGACGGGCCGGTTCGTGGTGCTGGTGGAGAAGAACCCGTGGGTGGGAGGCAGGGTGGCCGCCTTCCACCAGTACTTCCCGAAGCTCTGTCCCCCATCGTGCGGCCTCGAGATCAACATCCGGCGCCTGGAACGGAACCCCCGGATCCGTCTGCTGACGGGAACGCGCCTTGCGGGGGCCGAGAGGATCGAGGGCGGCTGGAGGGTGATCCTCACCAGGGCCCCCCGGTGGGTCACCGACCGGTGCACCGCCTGCGGCGAGTGCACGGCGGCATGCCCCGTGGAGATCCCGAACCCCTTCGACCAGGGCATGGGGACCGTGAAGGCCATCCACCGGCCCCACGCCCAGTCCTGGCCGGAGCGCTTCGTGATGGAGAGGGATGCCTGCCGCCAGGGCTGCCACGCCTGCGCGGACGCCTGCGAGTACGGCGCCATCGACCTGGCCGCCGAGGCCACCACGGAGGAGCTGGAGGTGGGGAGCGTGGTGGTGGCCACGGGCTGGGAGCCCTACCCTCTGGAGAAGCTCCCGGAGCTGGGTGGTGGGGTTCTCCCCGACGTGATCTCCAACGTCCAGATGGAGCGGCTGGCGCACCCCGGCGGCCCCACCGGAGGCAGGATCCTGCGCCCCTCCGACGGGGCCCCGCCGCGGCGGGTGGCCTTCGTCCAGTGTGCCGGCTCCCGCGACGTGAACCACCTGGCCTACTGCTCCGGGGTGTGCTGCCTGGCCTCATTGAAGGAGGCCCTGTACGTCAGGGAGCAGCTGCCCGGGGCGGAGATCGCCATCTACTACATCGATCGCCGCACTCCCGGCCGGAACGAGGACTTTCTCGAGAAGGTGGCGGGGACGGAGGGCATCCGGCTGGTCAAGGGGAAGGTGGGCAAGGTCCTGGCGGCGGACGGCGGCCTCGAGCTCGTGGTGGAGGACGTGGAGGCCGGCCGCCGCCTGCACGAGAGGGCGGATCTCGTGGTGCTGGCCACGGGCATGGTGCCGTCGGCGGGGGATCTGCCCCTTCCGGTGGAGCTGGACGAGGACGGGTTCGTCCTGGACGACCCGGCCTCCGGCGTGGTCCCCGCGGGTGTGGTGCACCGGCCCCAGGAGGTGGCCTCGGTGGTGCGGGACGCCACGGGGGCGAGCGCCCGTGCCATGGCCATGGCAGGAGGGAGGGCGTGATGGAACGGATCGGAGTTGTCCTCTGCTCGGGCTGTGACATCGGGAAGGCCGTCGACCTGGAGGCCGTGGGGGGTGTGGCCGGGGAGGAGGGGGCGGCGTGGGTGGTCTCGCATCACGCGCTCTGCGAGCCCGAGGGCCTCGAGACCGTTCGCCGGAGGCTCGAGGAGGATGCCGTCGACGGGCTCCTCCTGGGCGCCTGCTCGCAACGGTGCCGCGCCGACGTGCTGTGCGACGCCTGCCTGGGCGTGCCGGTGGAGAGGGCGGCCCTCCGGGAGCACGTGGCCTGGTCCCATGCGCCGCTGGACGAGGACACCCAGGCCCTCGCCGAGGACCTGGTGCGCATGGGCCTCGCCCGGGCGGCCACGGTGAGACCCCCGGAGGTCCTGGACGAGCCGGTGGAGGACACCGTGCTCGTGGTGGGCGGGGGGCTCGCCGGGATGCAGGCCGCGCTCGCCGCGTCGGCCCTGGGAAAGCCGGTGGTCCTGGTGGAGGCCCGGGAGGCCCTGGGCGGGTTCCTCCGGGAGGTTCCGGGCCTGCCGCCCCACAGGCCCCCGTGGGACGTGCCGGTTCCCAACACGGTGGGTGACGTGGTCCGGCAGGTCCTGGACGACCCCCGGATCCGGGTGATCACCGGCGCGAATCTCGAGAGGATCTCCGGCCAGCCAGGCCAGTTCGAGGTGCATGTCGGGACCGGGGATGGCTCGGAGACCTTCCGGGCGGGTGCCATCGTCCAGGCCACCGGTGCCGAACCTTACGATGTCTCCCGGCTGGAGGCGCTGAATCCTGACCGCTCGCCGGACGTGATCGGATCCGTGGAGCTCGATGCCATGCTGGCCTCTGGCGAGCTCCGGCGGCCGTCGGATGGAGCCACACCGAGGAGGGTGGTCTTCGTCCAGTGCGCCGGTTCCCGCGACCCCGACCACCTTCCCTACTGCTCTTCCGAGTGCTGCGCCACCACGCTGCGCCAGGCCGCGCGCCTCCGGCAGGACTTCCCCGAGGTGGAGCCCGTGGTGCTCTACCGGGACCTCCGGACGCCGGGAACCCTGGAGCACCTCTACCAGGCGGTGCAGGAGGAGGGCGGGACCCTGTTCCTCAGGGGCGAGGTGGAGGCCGTGCACGCCAACGGCAACGGTTCCCTCCAGGTGGGGCTGGCCGAGAGCCTGCTGGGCGACGGCGTGGCCGTCCCGGCGGACCTGGTGGTCCTGGCCGTGGGCATGGTGCCGCACTCCGCGGACGGCGAGGCCATCCGGATGCTCAACGATGCCCGCGAGCGTGCGGAGCACGGCGAGTCGGAGACCCAGCGTGCCGAGGCCCGCGAGCTCGTGGAGAATCTGGCCTCCCACGAGGGGACGGAGATCCTCCATCTCACCTACCGGCAGGGGCCGGATCTCCCGGTGCTCCAGTACGGCTTCCCGGACTCCCACTACATCTGCTTCCCCTACGAGACCCGCCGCACCGGCATCTACGCCGCGGGAACCGTGAGGGCGCCCATGGGCCCGGCCGAGGCGGCCGAGGACGCCTGGGGCGCCGCGCTGAAGGCGGTACAGTGCATCGAGGCCGCACGGCGGGGCGAGGCCGTCCACCCGCGGTCGGGCGACCTCGGTGTTCCGGACTTCTTCCTCCAGAGGTGCACCCAGTGCAAGCGGTGCACCGAGGAGTGCCCCTTCGGCACCCTGGACGAGGACGAGAAGGGAACCCCCATGCTCAACCCCCTGCGGTGCCGCCACTGCGGCATCTGCATGGGCGCCTGCCCGGAGCGGATCGTGTCGTTCCCCGACTACTCGGTGGACGGGATCGCCTCCATGATCAAGGCGGTGGAGGTTCCCGACGAGGACGAGGAGAAGCCGCGCATCCTGGCACTCCTGTGCGAGAACGACGCCCTGCCCGCGCTGGACACCGCGGCGGCGCTCCGTACGGGCTGGAACCCCTGGGTACGGGTGGTTCCCGTGCGGTGCCTCGGATCGGTCAACATCGTGTGGATCGCCGACGCGCTCTCCCGCGGCTTCGACGGGGTCATCCTCATCGGCTGCAGGTACGGCGACGACACCCAGTGCCACTACGTCCGCGGCTCCGAGCTGGCCAACCGGCGCCTGGAGAACGTCCAGGAGACCCTGGAGCGCCTCTCCCTGGAGCCCGAGCGCATCCGGCTCGTGGAGCTGGCCCACAACGAGTTCCACCGCATCCCCGAGCTCCTCGACGAGTTCGCCGGGGAGATCGAGGAGATGGACCCCAACCCCTACAAGGGTTTCTAGGGAGGCTGCGCCATGGCTACGGTACCGCTCATCGCCCCGTCGGAGGAGCTCCGGGAGGAGCTCCGTGCCCGTGGAGGCACCTCCGCGGCCCGGTGCTTCCAGTGCGCCACCTGCTCCGCCGTGTGCGACCTCGCCCCGGACGGCCGGCCGTTCCCGAGGCGGGAGATGCTCATGGCGCAGTGGGGCCTGGCCGACCAGCTCATGGCCGACCCCGCCGTCTGGCTCTGCCACCAGTGCAACGACTGCACGGCCCGCTGTCCCCGCGACGCCCGCCCTGGCGACGTCCTGCAGGTCGTGCGGTCCCTGGTGATCGAGCGGCTGGCCTTCCCCCGGTCCCTGGGACGGTTCGTGGCCAACGTGAGGACCACCTGGCCGGTGCTGCTCGGGGCGCCGCTCCTGCTCTGGGTCCTGCTGCTGGGGCTCACCGGTCACCTGGGGGTCCCGGCCCACCTGGTCTCGTGGGAGGAGGTGGTCCCCCACTGGATGATCTACAGCGTGTTCTTCCCCGTCACCCTCCTGGTGATGGCGGCGGCAGGGGTGAGCGCCCGGAGGTTCTGGGTGCTGCTGGGCTCCACCGGGCCTCCCCGGAAGGGGAGCCTCCCGGTCGCCCTGGGGGCGGTGGCCGCGGAGCTCGTGACCCACAGGAGGTTCGGGTGCTGCGAGACCGCGAGGCCACGGCGATGGGGCCACCTGGCCCTGGTCTGGGGGTTTGTGGGGGCCGCCGTCACCTCGGGGCTGCTCATCGTGGCCCTCTACGGGTTCCACATGGAGCTGCCGCTCCCCCTCACCCACCCCTTCAAGATCCTGGGGAACCTCTCGGCCGTGGCGCTGCTCGTGGGCACGGCGATCCTCGTGGTGGAACGCCTCAAGGATCCGGACCGGGTGGGCCGCACCACGGCCTTCGACACGTTCTTCCTGGTGGTGGTGGCCCTGGTGGTCCTCACGGGGACCCTCGTGGAGGTGGCCCGGCTGACGCTGCCGGCTGCCGTGGGACTGCCGATGTACGTGGTCCACCTCTCGCTGGTGCTGACCCTCTTTGCCACGTTCCCCTATTCCAAGTTCGCCCACATGCTCTACCGGACCCTCGCGCTGGCCCACGAGCGGATGACCCGGGAGAACGACCAGCCACCGGATCCCACGGATTGAGCCCACGAAAGGAAGGGAGCGGTCATGCCCGGCAGAAACGTGCTCCACCTGGGACTGGTGGCCGTGCTGGCGGCCTCCCCGATGGTGGCCGGTGAGCCGCCACCACTGGCCCCGGGTCACCGAGACCTGGAATGCCGGGCCTGCCATCCCGGGCAGGACCGGACGGCGGGCTGCACCGATGGCGGGTGCCACCGGGACGTGGCGAAGGTCTTCCTCTCCTCGGAGCACGACAGGCGGCACGTGGACCCGGCCCGGCTTCCGTGCACGGCGTGCCACGGCTCCCACCCCGTGGTGGGTGGCCATGCGGCGAGCGCCCTGGCGTGCACCAACCGGGCCGATCGCCCGTGCCTGCCCTGCCATGAGGCGACCCGGTACCGGGTGGGCAGGCGGATCGCACCACCTGCCGTGGTGGACGAGCCGGGGGCCAGCGTCCACGCCGCCGCACGGCAGGCCCTGGGGTGCTCCGAGGCCACGGTGAGCTGCTTCACCTGCCACGGTTCCCACACCATCCTTCCCCCGGCCGATCCCGAAAGCCCGGTGAACAGGTTCCGGGTGAATCGGACGTGCGGCTCGTGCCACGAGCGGGAGCTCGAGGCGTTCGCCGTGAGCATCCACGCCAGGGGCCTCGAGCGTGGCGACCGGGTGTCGCCCACCTGCGTGTCGTGCCATGGCTCCCACGGGGTCCTGGCCGCCACGGGGCTGCGGGCGCCCACGGCGGCTCCCAAGGTTGTCTTCACCTGCGCCGAGTGCCACGAGGACCCCGCGGTACTCCGCGAGACCCTGCTCCCACTGGAGGCGGTGGACACCTACGAGGAGTCGCTCCACGGCATCGCCTACCGGCACGGGATCCACGACGTGGCCAACTGTGCCACCTGCCACGGGTTCCACGATGTATTTCCCGCCGCGGATCCCCGCTCCCCCGTGAACCCGGCCAACATCCGGGGGCTCTGCCTCGACTGCCACGAACGGGTCACCCCGGAGATGATCGAGGCGGTGCGGCATCCGAAGGGGCGCCCCGGCCTCCGCGGGATCCTGGAGCGGATCACCGTGTACTTCCCCATCGCGGGAACCTCGGTGAACCCGCTGCTGGTCTCCGGGATGGGGGCGCTGGTGGGCTTCCTCTCCGGGATCTTCGGGGTGGGAGGCGGCTTCCTCATGACGCCGCTTCTCATCTTCATCGGCATCCCGGCCGCGGTGGCCGCGGCCACGGACGCGGCGCAGATCACGGCCGGCGCCAGCTCCGGGGCCATCTCCCACGCCCGGCTGGGCAATGTGGACTTCAAGATGGGCCTGGCCATGGTGGCGGGGAGCTGGCCGGGGGGATGGGTGGGCGTCCAGGTGGTCCATGCCCTCCGTGCCATGGGCAACTTCGACTTCTTCCTCAAGGTACTCTACGTGCTGCTGCTGGGCTTCACCGGCATCACCATGCTGGTGGAGGGGGCACGGACCCTCCGCGGGAGGTCGCCCTCCGCCGAGCCCGGCCCCGGGCGTCTCGGCCGGGCCTTCGAACGGCTGCCACTGGTCATGAGCTTCCCCAAGTCACGGCTCAGGATCTCCGTGCTGGTCCCCATGGCAGCGGGCTTCATCGTGGGCATCCTGGCGGCCCTGCTCGGTGTGGGGGGCGGGTTCATCCTCATGCCCATGATGATCTACATCATCGGGATCCCCACGCTGGTGGCCGTGGGGACCGGGCTCTTCCAGATCGTGCTGACCTGTGCCTGGGTGACCCTCCAGCAGTCGCTGACCAACCACACGGTGGACGTGCTCCTGGCCATCGCCCTCTTCGCGGGCTCGGTGATCGGTGCCCAGTTCGGGGTGCTGGCCAGCCGGCGGCTCAAGGGAGAGCAGATCCGGGTGCTGCTGGCGATCATCGTCCTGGCGGTGATGGGCATGCTTCTCTACCAGCTGGTGACACCTCCCGACCTGCTCATCCAGTTCGCCAGGTCCGGCGGAGGCCATCGATGACCGCCCGTGGCCCCCGGGCCCTCCTCGTGCTGCTGGTCCTGGTGGTGCTGACCGCTGGAGCCGCCACGGCCCAGAACGGCGGCGAGCGGCTGCAGGTGGATGTTCGCCGCGTCCGGGTCTCCCTGGGCTTCTCCGGCCAGAAGGTGTTCATCTTCGGCCATGTGCCCGAGGGGACCCGGCGGGTGGTGACGGTGATCGAGGCTCCCGGAAGGGGCCCGGTGCGCCTCATGGAGAAGGGACGGGTGGGCCCGTTCTGGCTGGGCGTCCGGCAGTACGCCGTGTCGGGGCTGCCCGGCCTCTACCTGGTGGAGCTCAGCTGCCCCGGGGGGAACGTCCTCAGGGAGTGCCCGGAGGAGGACCCCCTCGGTGCGGCCAACCGTGAGCTTGCAGCCGTGGGGGTCATGGTGGGCCCGGAGGCGATCGTCTCGCGGGCCAGCGTGGAGGTGCTCCAGGGCGGGGGCGGCGCACGGGACCTGGAGCGGCTCCTGGACGGCCTGTGGGAGCTGGAGTCCTCCCTCGGCCTGTGGGGTGTGGACCCCAACAGGATCCGCCTCAACGACGAGGGCATGTACTACTTCGAGGCCCGCCTGCCGGCCCACGCTCCCGAGGGCAAGTACACCATCACGAGCTGGTTCCTGGGCCTGCCTGCCGGACCACGGTCCGCGAGCTCCGAGCTCTTCGTGCGCCGATGGGGCCTGGTGGCGTGGCTCTCCCGGCTCGCGGCCCGCCATCCCTGGATCTATGCGTTGATCACCGTCGGGATCGCCCTGGCGGCCGGCTGGCTGGCCGGCGCCGTGTTCCGGCGGAGGACCGATCACTGAACCTGAAGGACCACAAGGAGGATCGTATGAGCCGACTGGTACCGCCCCACGGATCCGAGACACTGAAACCGTTGCTGCTGGAGGGAGCAGAGCGCGAGGAGGAGATGGTCCGCGCCCGGACCCTGAAGCAGGTGCCCATGACGAGTCGGGAGACCTCCGACCTCATCATGATGGGCATCGGTGCCTTCACCCCCCTCGAGGGCTTCATGGGCCACGACGACTGGAAGAGCGTCTGTGAGCATTTCACCATGCCGTCCATGGACGGGCTCTTCTGGCCCATCCCCATCACGGTGTCGGCGGCACGGGACCTTGCCGACTCCATCGCCATCGGCGAGGACGTCGCACTGGTGGATGGCGAGTCCGGCACGCTGATGGGGACCATGAAGGTCACCGAGAAATACCGCATCGACCGGGAGCTCGAGTGCCGCCACGTGTTCGGCACCACCGACCTCGAGCATCCCGGCGTCCAGAAGGTCATGGCCCAGGAGGAGCTCAACCTGGCGGGCCCGGTGAAGGTGGTCTCCGAGTCCTTCTTCCCGGAGATGTTCGGGTCGCTCTACCAGCGCCCGGCCGAGGCCCGAGCCATCTTCGACGAGCGCGGATGGAGCACGGTGGCCGCGCTCCAGCTCAGGAACCCCATGCACAATTCGCACGCCTACCTGGCCAAGGTGGCCATCGAGGTCTGCGACGGGGTCTACATCCACCAGCTCCTGGGCAAGCTCAAGCCCGGGGACATCCCTGCCGAGGTGCGGGTCCGGTGCATCGACGCCCTGGTGAAGAACTACTTCCGCGAGGAGCGTGTGGTCCAGGGCGGCTACCCCATGGAGATGCGCTACGCGGGACCCAGGGAGGCCCTGCTCCACGCTGTGTTCCGCCAGAACTACGGATGCAGCCACCTCATCGTGGGACGTGACCATGCCGGGGTGGGAGACTACTACGGCCCCTTCGACGCCCACCGGATCTTCGACGAGATCCCCCACGGTTCTCTCCGGCTCCAGCCCCTGAAGATGGACTGGACCTTCTACTGCTACGACTGCGGCGAGATGGCCTCCATGAAGACATGCCCCCACGAGAGCAAGGCCACCATCGACGAGCAGGGCAACCACGTGTCCGGATCCCGGCTGCTCCTGTCGGGCACCATGCTCCGGAAGATGCTCTCCGAGGGCAAGCCGGTGCCGAAGGAGTTCTCCAAGCCCGAGGTGGTGGCCATCCTCCGGGAGTACTACGCCAGCCTGGAGGAGAAGGTGGAGATCAAGCTGCACGGCGCCGCCACGGGTGACGCGGCGGGCAAGGACTGACCCTACCAGGCCCCGGGGATTCCCCCGGGGCCGTGGCCTTCCCCCCCTCGGCGCGCTCCGGCCGGTTGCACACCGCCGGAGCGCGCCACTTCATGTCCTGTGGCGTCGCATGGCCCCCCGGCCCGGGTCCCGCCGGGGAGGCCAGATGACCGCTCATCCCTCCAGGACCTCTCCGGGCAGGGGGAACCAGCGGAGCGGCTCCAGGCCGGGCTCCAGGGAGGCGAGGGCGTCGGAGGGGCGGGCGGAGCCCGCGGCCGCAAACAGCCTGCGGGCCTCCTCCAGGTAGTGGGGCAGGCGGTCCTGGCGCTCGGTGAGGTGCCGTCCCCGGTACTCGAGGCGCCCCCCGATGAACCGGACGTCCTCCAGGCTGAGCAGGTCGTGGGGAGGATTGTCGTGGTGGCGCCACAGGCCGGTCTCTGGGTCGAAGTCGTACTGGGGCAGCAGGCGCCACCCGTCGCTGGCGATGAGGTGGACGGCCTCCAGCACGTAGTCGATCACGGTGTCCGGGCAGAAGTAGTTGAAGTTCACCCGGACCCACCCCGGCTTGATCCCCTCGCACCCGCTGGCGATGGCCGCCTTGAAGCGGTTGGAACGGTCGCGGTCGATGCCCAGGAGGCGATGGCCGTAGGGGCCGGCGCAGGAGCAGCCGCCCCTGGCCTGGATGCCGAAGAGGTCGTTGAGCAGGGCCACCACGAAGTTGTGGTGGAGGTACCGGTCGCCAAACCGGATCACGAAGCTGACGATGGACAGCCGGGTGGCCTCCAGGTTGCCCAGGATCTGGATGTCCGGGCTGGTGGACCAGGAGGCGATGGCCCGCTCCACGAAGGTCTTCTCCAGCTCCTCGATGGTGTCCACCCCCACGGCCTCCTTGAGCCGGAACACCAGGCCGGCCCGGATGGACTCGATGATGGCCGGGGTGCCGCCCTCCTCGCGGTGGGCGGGGTCCTCGATGTAGGTGTGGTCCTCGGCGCTCACGTAGGAGACGGTGCCCCCGCCCGGGACCGAGGGGACGCGGTTGGTGAGCAGGTGGCGCTTGACCACGAGGACGCCCGGCGTTCCCGGGCCACCCACGAACTTGTGGGGCGAGATGAACACGGCGTCCTTGGCGGCCAGGGGGTCGGCCCCCGCCGAGAGGTGGGGGTTCATCTCGATGCGCACGTAGGGGGCCGCCGCGGCGAAGTCCCAGAAGGCCAGCGCTCCGTGGCGGTGGAGCAGCTCGGTGATGCCGTAGGTGTCGGACACGATGCCGGTGACGTTGGAGGCGGCCGAGAAGCTGCCGATCCTGAGGGGACGGTCCGCGTACTCCCGGAGCTTCTCCTCGAGGAACTCCTCGTCGATCCTGCCGTCCTCGTCCTCGGCGATGGTGACCACGTCGGCGATGGTCTCCCGCCACGAGATCTCGTTGGAGTGGTGCTCGTAGGGTCCGATGAACACCACCGGGCGCTCCCGGGGGGGAATGGCCTCCGAGAGGCCGAACCGGGAGTCCAGCTCGGCGGGGATCCGCAGGTTGAGGATCTGGATGAGCTTCTGGATGGCCCCCGTGGCCCCGGACCCGCAGAAGATCACCACGTCGTCGTCCCCGCCGCCCACGGCGCGGTGGATGATCCGGCGGGCGTCCTCCCGGAAGCGGGTGGTCTGGAGCCCCGTCATGGAGGTCTCCGAGTGGGTGTTGGCGTACAGGGGCATCACCTCGTTCCGGATGAAGTCCTCGATGAAGTCGAGGGAGCGGCCGGAGGCCGTGTAGTCCGCGTAGGTGACCAGCCTGGGCCCGAATGGGCCGTCCAGGGCCCGGTCGCGCCCGATGATGCCGTTCCGGATGGACTCGATGAGGGCGAGTGTGTCGTGATCCACGATGGTGCTCCGTTTTGGGGCCGTCGGCGGCCATGCTGCACGCTCCTGTTTACCACACCGTGCGGTGTGGAGGACGGGACCCGTGGCTCACCGCCGGAGGGAGACCGCCAGGGATCCCCCCGCGGCGAAGAGCAGCGCCAGGGCCACGAGCAGGAACTTGGGAACGGCGCAGGCGGTGGCCACGCCGGCCCACGGTGCCAGGTGACCGCCGAGGAGCATCAGGGCCAGGGCAACGTTCTCCACCAGGTCCAGCGTCCCCGCCGCGAGAGCTCCCCAGGCCAGCCACAGGCCCACACGGTGACGAACCCCGGTGCCGGGCGGTCCCGCCACCGCCTCGCAGGCCAGGGCCAGGGCGGTGGCGTAGGTGAGGGCGAAGAGCATGTCGAGGCCGAGCCCGAAGGCGGCCGCGGTCCGTCCCTCGCACCCCCAGGCCACCAGGATGAGGCCGGCACGTTCGGCGGTCCCGGCGAGCTCCAGCCCCACGACGCCGTAGGGTGCGAGGCTCCGGTCCAGGGCCACCTGGATCCCCAGCAGCACCACGGCGAGGGTCGTGGTCCCTCCGAACAGGGGTCCCCGCAGGTGACCCGGGATCCAGGCCAGGGGGCCGCGCCGGCCCTCCCGTGCTGCCGTGCCGTCGTGCTGGTCCGTCATGGTGACCAGCATATCCCAGACACGGGGACCGTGGCGGGAAGCGGGTGCGGCGAACGGGGGCGGGTAACGGCGGCGGGGATCGGGATCGGCGACGGAGAGCAGCGACCGGGTCCGGTGATCTTCCCGGGCTGGCCCCGGTTCCATCCGGCCACTGAGGCGTATCCGGTCGAGGTCATCACCCCCCCCCGCCCCTGCCTCCCTGTGCCCCCGCTTTCCCGGGTGGACGGGGGGCGTCCTGACGCTTCACTCTCTTCACCAGGCGCCCTGAGGCCAGGCCTTCGTGACGGAATGCCCCGGAAGTGGCCGCCTTCCCCTGCTTCCCTGACACGGGACGCGCTACAATGAAGTGCACATGCTCGAACTGGTATACGAGGACGGCGGGGTGACCCATCGCGTGCCGGTCCGGAGCGGGTTGATGCTCGGCCGGTCGAGCGACAACGATGTCGTGTTGCGGGATTTCTCCGTCTCGCGGCACCACGCCCGCATCGAGGGCGAGGAGGGTGGCTTCCGGATCGTGGACCTGGACTCCACCAACGGGGTCAAGGTGAACGACGAGTTCGTCACGTCGAGCCCCATCCGCGTGGGGGACCAGCTCGCCATCGGAAGCTTCCTGCTCCGGGTGGAGGACGCGGCCCAGCGGACCGAGGGGCTCTCCTCGGCCACCTACTTCCGGCCACTGAAGGAGTTCAACCAGGACTACGGCCTGGAGGGGGAACAGTCGGGCGCCGTGCGTTCCCTGGGGGACCGCGAGCGGGTGTTCGAGGTGCTGGCCCAGGTGGCCAAGACCCTCCTCCAGGTGGAGGAGCTGCACCCGGTGCTCGAGAAGGTCATGGACCTGGTGTTCGAGCACCTGAAGGTGGACCGCGGCTTCATCATGCTCTACGACGAGGAGGGGACGCCCCACCTGGAGCTGTGGCGGGCCCGCGAGCTGGAGGACGGCGGCGAGCCCGAGGTGCCGCTTTCCCGGACCATCCTCGACATGGTCTCCCGCCAGAAGGTGGCGCTGCTCACCCACGATGCCCAGGCCGACCAGCGTTTCGACGCGGGCCAGAGCATCCGGATCCACCAGATTCGCTCCGCCATGTGCGCGCCCCTGTGGCACCGCAACGAGGTGATCGGCGTCATCTACGTGGATTCCCCCCTCCACGTGGGGTCCTTCTCCACGGCGGACCTGGACCTGCTCACGGCGCTGGCCAACTACGCGGCCGTGGCCATCGAGCAGGCGCGGCTGAGGGAGCGCATCCAGAAGGCCCAGAGGATGCGGAACCGGCTGGAGCGGTACCACTCGCCCGCGGTGATCGAGGCCGTCCTGTCGGTGCCGGAGCAGGAGACCCCCCAGGTGATGCAACGGGAGACCTCCATCTTCTTTGCCGACATCGTGGGGTTCACCTCCCGGTGCGAGAGCCTTCCCCCCGAGGAGGTGGCGGCGTTCCTCAACCAGTTCTTCTCCCTGGCCGCGGAGGCGGTGTTCGAGTACGGGGGAACCCTGGACAAGTTCATCGGCGACGCGGTGATGGCGTTCTTCGGGGCGCCCCTGCCCCAGCCCGATCACGCCGAGCGCGCGGTGCGGTGCGCCGTGACGCTCCGGCGCTCCCTGGCCCAGTGGAACCGCCAGCGGGCCCTGGAGGGCCTGGAGCCGGTGGAGGTCCGCATGGCGATCCACTCCGGTCCCGTCGTGGTGGGCGACATCGGGTCGGAGACGCGTGTGGACTACACGGTCCTGGGCAACACGGTCAACGTTGCCGCCCGCCTCGAGGAGTTCGTGGCGAAGCCGGGGTTCATCGTCCTGGGTGAGACCACCCAGGCGGAGGTGGCCCACCTCTTCCCCACCGAGCACCTGGGGAACGTGCAGCTCAAGGGGCTCAGCCGCAAGATCGCGGCCTACCGGGTGAAGGTGGAGGAGATCAGCAGCGGGGAATGGGCCCGGCCATGAGGATGCAGGACCTCGTCTTCGTGACGTCGAACCTCGGCAAGCTCAAGGAGGCCGAGGAGGTGCTCGGTGTCAAGCTCCACCATCACGCGCTGGACCTCCCCGAGCTCCAGACCATGGACCTGGAGGAGGTGGTGCGCCACAAGGCCCGCACCGCGTGGGAGCGGCTGGGCCAGCCGGTCCTGGTGGAGGACACATCGCTGGAGCTGGCCGGGATGGGCGGGTTCCCCGGTCCCCTGGTCCGGTGGCTCCTGGTGAGCGTGGGGCCCGCCGGGATCGCCCGGGTGGCCCATGCCTTCACGGACCCGCGGGCCACCGTGCGGTGCATGGCCTGCGCCTGCGAGGGGGGCGAGGAGGTGGTCGGCCTGGGGGTGGTGCGGGGCCGGATCGCGGAGCGCCCCAGGGGCCGCAAGGGCTTCGGGTGGGACAGCGTCTTCATCCCCGACGAGGGGGGCGGCAGGACCTACGCCCAGATGCCGGCCGGGGTCAAGAACGCCCTCTCCCACCGGCGCAAGGCCCTGGAGGCCCTCAAGGCCGCCCTGGGATAGGCCCCGACCCCCGACGGGACCGGATTCCCGGGGCACGGCGCACCCGTCGGAGGCATGGAGGGCCTGTGCTACCCTCCGCGCCATGCGGGAGGAGTTGCTGTCGAGGCGTGCCGGGGAGATCCGGGGGATGTTCGGCCGGATCGCCCACCGGTACGATCTCCTCAACAGGGTCCTCTCGCTGGGACGCGACGTGGCGTGGCGGCGCCGGCTGGGACGGGCGGTCCGGGCGTCGGGCGCGGCCACGGTGCTGGACGTGTGCACGGGCACCGGCGACGTGGCGCTGGCCCTGCCCGGAGGGGCCCGCGTGACGGGCACGGACTTCTGCCTCCCCATGCTGGCCCTGGCGCGGGCCAAGGCCCGGGACCGCCGCCGGCTGCCGCTCTTTGCGGGCGACGCCCTGCGGCTTCCGGTGCACTCGGGCGCCTTCGACGCGGTGACCGTGGCCTTCGGCGTCCGGAACTTCGAGGACCTGGAGGCGGGCCTCCGCGAGCTGGTGCGGGTGCTCCGGCCGGGGGGGCACCTCTTCGTGCTGGAGTTCTCCCGGCCCGCCGGCCCGCTGGCCCCGGTGCTCGGCTGGTGGGCACGGACCGTACCCCCACGGGTCGGGCGGTGGCTGTCGGGCGATCCCGAGGCCTACAGCTACCTGCCGGCCTCCGTGTCGGGGTTCCCGCCCCTGGAGGAGATGGTCCGCGTGCTGGAGTCCGTGGGGCTCGAGGGGGTGACGGGCGAGAGGCTGACGGGGGGCGTGGCGGCGTTGTACCGTGGACGGCGGGCGGGGGCGCCGGGCCCGCCGGTGGAGGTTGCGTGATGGACGACAGGATCCTGGACGGCAAGAAGGTGGCGGCCGCGATCCGCGGGGAGGTGGCCGGGCGCGTGGCGGAGCTGGGGAAACGGGGCGTGGTGCCCCGGCTGGACGCGGTGCTGGTGGGGGACGACCCGGCCTCCCGGGTCTACGTGGGGTCCAAGGCCCGCACCTGCGCGAAGCTGGGCATGGCCTCGGAGACCCACCACCTCTCCGGTGACGCTCCGCAGGAGGAGGTTGAGGCGCTGGTGGACCGGCTCAACGCCGACCCGGAGGTGGACGGGATCCTGGTCCAGCTCCCCCTGCCGGACCACCTGGACACCCACGCCGTCCTGGACCGGATCGATCCCGCGAAGGACGTGGACGGCTTCCACCCGGTGAACACGGGCCTGCTCCAGCAGGGGCGGCCCGCGCTGGTTCCCTGCACGCCCGCCGGCATCATGGAGATGCTGCGCCGGGAGGGGATTCCCATCGAGGGGCGCCGCGCCGTGGTGGTGGGCCGCTCGGACATCGTGGGCAAGCCCATGGCCATGCTGCTCCTGCACGCCCACGCCACGGTGACACTCTGCCACTCGCGGACCCGTGATCTCGCGGGGGTGACGAGGGAGGCCGACATCCTGGTGGCCGCAGCGGGCCGCCTGGCCATCATCGGCCCGGAGCACGTGAAGGAGGGTGCGGTGGTGATCGACGTGGGGATCCACCGGATCACCGACCGGAGCGAGGTGGAACGCCTCTTCCCCGGGGATGCGGCCCGGATGGAACGCTTCGAGTCGAAGGGCTCGGTCCTTGCCGGGGACGTGGACTTCGTGAGGGTGGCCCCCCTGGCCTCCCGGATCACGCCGGTACCGGGAGGTGTGGGGCCCCTGACCATCGCCATGCTCATGGCCAACACGGTGCGGGCGGCCGCGGCGCGCCGGGGCCACTGAGGGGGATCCGTGGAGAGCCCCCCCTCCCGGAGTCGTCCCTGCGTGGTGGGGCTGACGGGGGGTCTGGCCTCGGGCAAGAGCACCGTGGCCCGGGGGATGGCACGGCTGGGTGCCGCCGTCCTGGATGCCGACGCCGTGGTCCACGAGCTGTACCGGCCGGGGATGCCGGGCGCCGCCGCGGTGGCGGAGCTCTTCGGCCCCGGCGTTCTCGATCCCCGGGGCGGGGTGGACCGCGACGCGCTGGCGGCCCGCCTCCAGGAGGACCCGGAGGCCCTGGGCCGTCTCGACGGGGCGGTGCATCCGCTGGTCAGGGAGCATGTCCGCTCCTGGGTGGAGGACCTTGCCGCCCGGGGCGATCCGCCGGAGGTGGCCGTGGTGGAGGCCACACTCATGGTGGAGTCCGGGTCGTGGCGGGACCACGACCTGCTGGTGGTGGTCTGGTGCCGTCCGGAGCAGCAGCTGGAGCGGGCGGTGGCGCGGGGGATGGACCCGGAACGGGCCAGGACCCTCCTCGCCCATCAGATGCCCCTCGAGGAGAAGCGCCGCCTGGCCCACGTGGTGGTGGACAACTCCGGTCCACCGGAGGAGCTTCCCCCCCGGATCGAGTCGGCCTGGAGGGAGATCCTCCAGCTCTGTTCCCGGGTCCCGGCTACCTCGCCGGCGGCTCCAGCCACTCCGTCTGGTAGCCGTCCGTCTTCGGGATGATGCAGAGGAAGCGCACGGGAACCGTCCCCCGGTTCTCGTAGGAGTGGGCCACGCCGGCGGGGATGAAGACCGCGTCCCCCGCCCGGACCGTGTTCTCCTCGCCGTCCAGGGTCAGGACCATCTCTCCCTCCAGCACCACCTGCTCGTGCTCGATGGAGTCGTGCCGGTGCTCGGGGATACGGCCCCCCGGTTCGAGCGTGAACCGGCGGGTGATGAAGGTGGGAACGCCGTCGGGGGGCCCCAGGAGCACCTGGATGGTGGCGCCCCGGGAATTGGCCACGGGGCTGGGTTTCGGGTCGTCCATGCTGCGGATGACGGGCTTCATGGAGCACCTCCGGCGTTCGCGATCTCGTGCGAAGCATACCGGCTCGGGTGGTGCGTGCCAACGGGTGACCGGGGGACGGCACCCGCGGCTCTTCTGGTACGATCCTGCCATGCTGGAGCGGCTCGAGGTGCGTGGGCTCGGCATCATCGAACGGGTGGTGGTGGAGCCCCCGGCGGGGCTGGTGGCCCTCACCGGCGAGACCGGTGCCGGAAAGTCCCTCCTGGTGGGCTCGCTGAAGCTGCTCGCCGGGGCCCGGGCCCAGGCGGACATGGTGCGCACCGGTGACGCCCTGCTCCGGGTGGAGGGTGTGTTCACCGTTCCCCGTGATGCGGGAATCGAGGAGCTCCTGGAGGGGCTGGGCATCGGCTCCGATGACCAGCTGGTGGTGCGCCGGGAGGTCACGGCCCAGGGCCGCAGCCGGGCCTGGCTCAACGACGTGTCGGTCACGGCGGCCACGCTGCAGCAGCTGGCGCCCCGCCTGATGTCGATCCATGGTCAGCACGAGCAGCACGGTCTGGCGGACCCCGGGGTCCAGAGGGGACTGGTGGATGCCTTCGGTGGTCATGGCCTCCTCCTCGAGAGGGTGGCTGAGGCGTGGGAGCGATGGAGGGAGGCCGCGGACCTGGTGGATCGGCTGGAGCGGGCCCGTGCGGAGCGGAGGGACCGGCTGGACGTGATCGCCTTCCAGCTGGCCGAGATCGATGCGCTCGCCCCGCAGCACGGCGAGGACGAGGAGCTGGAGCGACGCCGCCGGCAGCTCCGGAACGCGGTGCGCATCATGGAGCTCTCCTCGGCCCTGGTGGAGCGCCTCGGTGAGGGGGAGACGGCCGTGGTGGACGAGCTGGCCAGGGGGGAGCGGGAGCTCGCGGAGCTCGTGGAGTGCGGCCTGCCCCTGGCCGGATCCCTGGGGCGCCTGGAGGAGGCCCGGATCCTCGTGGAGGAGGTGCTGCGCGAGGTCCAGGGAAGCAACCGGGAGATCTCGGAGGATCCCGCCGAGCTGGAGGCGGTGGAGGCCCGCCTCCACAGGCTCGAGCAGCTCATGCTCAAGTACGGCTCGCCGCTCGAGGCCGTGCTGGAGCACCGCGAGCGCCTGGTGGCGGAGCGGGACGAGCTGGACGCGGTGGGTGACCGGCTGGCGGAGGCCCGCCGGGAGGCCGCGGAGGCGCTCGAGGCCTACGACGGTCTGGCCCGCGAGCTCCAGGAGGCCCGGGAGCGCTCCTCCAGCTCCCTGGTCGAGGCGGTGACCTCCATCCTGGAGCGCCTCGCCATGGGGGGGACCCGGCTCGAGCTGCGGTGGTCCGCCACGCCCGATCCGGACAGCCCCCTGGAGCGCTCCGGCGGGGGCGTGCGGTTCGGACCGGAGGGGGTCGAGGAGTGCGAGCTGCTCATCGCCCCGAACCCCGGTGAGGATCCCCGGCCCCTGGGCAGGATCGCCTCCGGGGGGGAGCTGTCCCGTGTGCACCTGGCCCTGAGGGCCGCCCTCAGGGGCCGGAGGCCGGGCCGCGGGATGACGCTGCTCTTCGACGAGGTGGACACGGGGCTGGGTGGGGGCACCGCCGCGGCGCTGGGGGGCGTCCTGGAGGAGCTGGCGGCGATGGACCAGGTGCTCGTGGTCACCCACCTGCCCCAGGTTGCGGCCCGTGCGGCCGCCCACCTCCGGGTGGAGAAGGTGGAGCAGGGGGGGCGGGTGGTGACGAGAGTGACGGCGCTCGAGGGGGAGGGGCGGGTGGAAGAGATCGCCCGGATGCTGGCGGGCAGCGACGTGGGCACCTCGGCGCTGGAGCACGCACGGTCGCTCCTGGCAACGGAGGGTGGCCGTGCGGGTTGAGCCGTTCCTGGACGGAGACGACGTGCGGCGCGTGACTCCCCGGGTGCGCCGGGTCGTCGGGCGCGGTGGCGTGGTGGTGATTCCCACCGAGACTTTCTACGGCCTGGGAGCCTGCCCCCGGGTCTCCGGAGGTGTGGACCGGGTCTTCGGGCTCAAGGCGAGACCCCGGGGGATGCCGCTGCCCGTCCTGTGCGCCGACTGGGCCCAGGTGGAATCGCTGGTGGAGGTCCCCCCGGCATACCGGGTCCGGCTCTCACGATCGTGGCCGGGTCCCCTCACGGTGGTGCTCCCGCTCCTCGAGCCCGTGGCCGCGGCACCGGGGGGGACCCTGGCCGTGCGCATCCCGGGGCACGACCTGCTGCGCTCGCTCCTGTACCTCGTGGGCCCGCTCACGGGGACCTCTGCAAACCGCCACGGTGCAGCCCCATCGACCGAGGCACCCACGGCGGCGGGATCCCTGGAGGGGGAGCCCGACGTGGTGCTGGACAGTGGCACCCTCCCCGGTGGCCTGCCGAGCACGCTGGTGGATCTCACAGGGCCCGAGCCGAGGGTCCTCCGGACCGGGTCCGTATCCTGGACATGATGGTGCGCCCGGTCGCGCCGAAGGCGGGGCGTGTGTCCCAGAATGATCGATTTCCGCGGTCGCCGGGGGTCCCCTGAGAGCTTCTCCCAACATGTGGAAAACGTTGTGGAAAAACCTGTCGAAAACGCGTTAAGCCCATGTAGAACGTGCACTTGTGATTTCGACAGGGTGCCTGGAAGAAACGACGTAACATGTTGAATCACAAGGGGTTGCATCTAAGTATTTGAACGGCGGTCGCTTGGAATTGGCCCACTTGTGGGGGAGTTCCACAACCCACGCCATTCCGGACTTTGCCTCCAGCCGTTCGCCGGATTCTTCCTGGGGGTGTTGTGGCCGGGAGGAAGGTGTCGGACGGGTGGGTTCGCGCTCCCGGAGCGGTTCCGCGGAGGACACTGGCTGGAAGCTCCCGGTGAGCCCGGTGGAGGCGACGTTGCGACGGTGCCGCCCGCAGTCCATCGGCGGGAGCCACGGCTGGCCGGGGCCATCTTGTGACCGCAATGGCCCTGTGGTAGCGTACCTTGGCCCTTCCGGGCCGCACGACGGGAGCAGAACGATGCCCATCCGATCCATCGATGACAGGACACCCCGCTTCGGCAGGCGGGTCTTCGTGGCCGAGAACGCCCTGGTCCTCGGGGACGTGGTGCTGGAGGACGACGTGTCCCTCTGGTTCAGCGTGGTGGTGCGGGGTGACATCCACTGGGTCCGCATCGGCGCCCGATCCAACCTCCAGGACGGGGCCATCGTCCACGTGGAGAACGGGGAGTGGCCCACGGTCCTCGGCGAGGAGGTCAGCGTGGGGCACGGGGCCGTCCTCCACGGCTGCACGATCGGCTCCCGGAGCCTGGTGGGGATGGGCGCCGTGGTCATGAACGGCGCGGTGGTCGGCGAGGGCTCCATCGTGGCGGCCGGCGCGGTGGTGCGAGAGGGCTTCAAGACGCCGCCCCGGAGCCTCCTCGCGGGGGTGCCCGCACGGGTCAAGCGGGAGGTGACGGACGAGGAGCTCGAGCGCATCCGGCGGACGGCCAGGCGCTACCTGGAGTACAAGAGCCGCTACCTGGCGGGGTCGGCCCGGCCGGCCGGGCCCCTGTCACTCGAGGAGGAGGCCCCATGATCCGACGAGTGAAGGGAACGCGGGACATCCTGCCTCCGGAGAGCCGGCTCTGGGTCGCCGTGGAGGCGGAGGCCCACCGGATCTTCTCGGGTTTCGGGTACGACGAGATCCGCCTCCCTGTGATGGAGCCCACCGAGCTCTTCGTCCGGTCCGTGGGTGAGGGAACGGACATCGTCTCCAAGGAGATGTACACCTTCTCCGACCGGAAGGGGCGGTCCCTGACCCTGCGACCCGAGGGGACCGCTGGCGTGGCGCGGGCCTACATCGAGAACGGTCTGGGCCAGAGGCCGCACCCCCTCCGGCTGTCCTACATGGGGCCCATGTTCCGCTACGAGAAGATGCAACGGGGGCGGTACCGTCAGTTCTCCCAGATCGGTCTCGAGCTCCTGGGGGCGGCGACACCGGAGGCGGACGTGGAGGTGCTCCTGGTGCTCCACACCTTCCTGGCCGCCCTGGGTTTCGACGACCTGGTGATCGTGCTCAACAACCTCGGGGACCCGGAGGACCGGGAGCGGTACATCGAGGTGCTGAAGGGTGAGCTGACCCCGCACCGCGAGCGGCTCTGCCGCGACTGCCAGCGCCGGTGGGACGAGAACCCCCTCCGGATCCTGGATTGCAAGGTCCCCTCGTGCAGGGAGATCGTCGAAGGCACCACTCCGGTGGGCGAGGTGGCCTCTCCCGAGTCGCAGACGCACGTGGCGGCCGTGGAGGAGCAGCTGTCCGCCCTGGGCATCGCGGTGCGCCGGGCACCCCGTCTGGTGCGCGGCCTGGACTACTACCTGAGGACCGTGTTCGAGGTGATCTCCCCTGAGCTGGGGGAGAACACCGTGATCTGTGGTGGTGGCCGCTACGACCGCCTCATCTCCGACCTGGGCGGATCCCAGGTGCCGGGAATCGGCTTCGCCATCGGCGAGGACCGCCTGGTGGAGGTGCTGCCCGAATCCACCAGGGAGCGGTTCCTGGGAGAGCGGCCGGTGGCCGTGCTGCCGGTCGGCGGGGGTGCCGCCACGGTCGCGCTGGACCTGGCCCGGAAGCTGGCCCTGGCCGGTGTGCGGGCCGAGGTGGAGGTGACGGGGCGTTCCCTGAAGGCCGGCCTCAAGTGGGCGGGCAAGCTCCACGCCCGGTGGGTCGTCATCCTGGGCGAGGACGAGCTGGCCGTGGCGCAGGCGACTGTCCGGCATATGGACACCGGGGAGCAGGAACGCATGGCCCTGGACTCGGTGGCTCGCCGGCTCGCCGGCGGCACGGAGGCTGGGGTCGACTGACGAGGGGACATTCCTCCGGAGCCGCCGATCCGGTAGGATGCGGCCCCATGCGCGCGTCGGACTTCGACTACCACCTTCCCGAGGATCGCATCGCCCAGCGGCCGGTGCCACGGGGCACCGCCCGCCTTCTGGTGGTGGACCGCAGGGGCGAGGGGTTCGCCCACCGGAGGGTCGCCGACCTGCCCGGCCTGCTCGAGCCGGGCGACCTGGTGCTGCTCAACGACACGCGGGTGATCGCCGCCCGGCTCTTCGCACGCCGCTCCACGGGGCGCCGCTTCGAGCTCCTCCTCCTCGGGCCGGTGGATCACGAACGGTGGACGGCGCTCCTGCGCCCCACCGCCCGGGCCCGCCCCGGTGAAGCCCTGGAGCTGCCCGACGGGGGTCTGGTGGTGCCGGAGGAGCACCTGGGGGAGGGCGTGTGGAGGCTCCGCTTCGAGCCACCCCTCGACGTGGACCGGCTGGACGGTATCGGAGAGCCTCCGCTGCCCCCCTACATCCGCCGGCCGGAGGGTGCCACCGAGGCGGACCGCAGCGCCTACCAGACGGTCTACGCCAGGGTCCCGGGCGCGGTGGCCGCCCCCACCGCGGGCCTCCACCTGACGGAGGAGATCCTGTCGGAGCTCGCCGCGCGGGGGGTCGAGGTGGCCTCCCTCACCCTCCACGTGGGGATCGGGACCTTCCGGCCGGTCTCGGTGGAGAACGTGGAGGAGCACCGCATGCACGAGGAGCGCTACGAGATCCCGCCGTCCACGGCGCGGACCATCAACACGGCGCTCGGTGAGGGGCGGCGCATCGTCTGTGTCGGCACCACCAGCGTGCGGGCCCTGGAGTCGGCGCTGGCCGCGGGGGGAGGCACCGTCCGGCCCGGGCCCGGGCGGAGCGACCTCTTCATCCGCCCCGGCCACCGGTTCCTGGGGACCGGCGCGCTGATGACCAACTTCCACCTGCCCCGCTCCACGCTGCTCATGCTGGTGTGTGCCCTGGCGGGCCGCAAGCGGACCCTGGCGGCCTACCGGGAGGCGGTGGAGCACGGCTACCGCTTCTACTCCTACGGGGATGCCATGCTGATCCTCTGAGCCTCCCGGGTTTACTCCCACCGGAGGACCCTTTACTCTCCTGATGCCCCCATTGGCGGGCCCCGGAGGCGACGATGACGATGTCGGCATGGCAGCGGCCGTGGTGTGGAAGCCTGAGACGCGAGGACCTTGGTCGGAACGTGGAGCTCGTGGGCTGGGTCCGGAGGAGCCGGGACCTGGGAGGGCTCGTGTTCGCGGACCTCAGAGACCGGTCGGGCCTGGTCCAGCTGGTCTTCGAGAGCGAGATGCTCGCGGCGGGCGAGGGGCTCTCCCAGCAGGACGTGATCCTGGTGCGGGGTACGGTGCGCGAACGGGCCGAGGGGCAGGCCAACCCCGACCTGCCCACGGGCGAGGTGGAGGTGCGCGTGACGGAGATGGAGCTGCTCAGCCATGCCGAGACCCCGCCCTTCCTGGTGGAGGACGACACCAACGCCTCCGAGGAGCTCCGGCTGGAGTACCGCTATCTGGACCTGCGCCGTCCCGTGATGCTCGAGAACCTCATGCTCCGGCACCGGGTGGTGGCCGAGACCCGCCGCTACTTCGACGAGATGGAGTTCGTGGAGGTGGAGACCCCCATCCTGACCCGGTCCACCCCCGAGGGTGCACGGGACTTCCTGGTGCCCTCACGGATCCACAAGGGCTCCTTCTACGCCCTCCCCCAGTCCCCCCAGCTCTTCAAGCAGCTCCTCCAGGTGGCGGGGTTGGGGCGCTACGTGCAGATCGCCCGCTGCTTCCGTGACGAGGACCTCCGGGCCGACCGGCAGCCGGAGTTCACCCAGGTGGACGTGGAGGCCTCCTTCGTCACCGAGGAGGACATCTTCGTACTCATCGAGGGGCTCTTCGCGAGGGTCTTCCCCCTGGTGGGCATCGAGCCGCCCGAGACCTTCCCGCGCATGGCCTACGCCGAGGCCATGGAGCGCTTCGGCTCGGATCGTCCGGACACCCGCTTCGGCCTGGAGCTGGTGGAGCTCGCGCCGCTGTGCGAGGGCTGTGGCTTCCGCGTGCTCGAGTCCGCGGCGGCCGAGGGGCGGGTCAAGGGCCTCGTGCTGCCCGGCGGCGCCGGGCTCTCCCGCAGGGAGCTCGATGCCCTCACGGAATTCGTGAAACCCTACGGGGCGGCCGGGGTGCTGTGGTTCAAGCGCAGCGCCGAGGGCGTGGCCTCGCCGGCGAAGAAGGCCCTGGGCGAGGAGGGTGTGCTCCGCTTCCTGGAGGCGGCCGGGGCCGGCGAGGGCGACCTCCTCCTGGTGGTGGGCGGTCCCCGGAAGGTGGTGCTCGCCGCCCTGGGGGCGCTGCGGCTCCACCTGGCCGCGGAACGGGGCCTGGTGCCGGAGGACCGCCACGACTTCCTCTGGGTGACGGACTTTCCCCTGCTCGAGTGGAGCGAGGAGGACGGGCGCTTCTACGCCATGCACCACCCCTTCACGGCCCCCCGGCCGGAGGACGTGGAGAAGCTCGGCTCCGATCCCGGTGCGGTGAGGGCGCGGGCCTACGACGTGGTCATGGACGGTGTGGAGCTGGGGGGCGGCTCCATCCGGATCCACGACCCGGAGGTGCAGCGGCGGATGTTCGCGACCCTGGGCATCGGGGAGGAGGAGGCGCGGGCGCGCTTCGGCTTCCTGCTGGAGGCCTTCCGCTACGGGGTTCCGCCCCACGGGGGCATCGCCCTGGGCCTGGACCGGATGGTCATGCTCATGGCCGGCCGGGACTCCATCCGGGACGTGATCGCCTTCCCCAAGACCACCTCGGCCTCCTGTCTGCTCACCGGGGCCCCCTCCGGCGTGGACCCCGCCCAGCTCGAGGAGCTCGGTCTGAAACCATCGGAGTAGTGGCCCGGTCCACGCAGCCTTGGGGGATCAGGTGCCCCCGGCAGGGGCGTCCCTGTCCCCTGAGGCCGTGGAGACCCTCCACAGGCCCGCGGCGATGAGGAGGCCCCCCACCGCCTGGGGCCACCCCATGCGCTCCCCCAGGAACAGGGCGGCCAGCGAGCCGGCGGCCAGGGGCTGCAACGTGGTGTAGGCCGCCACCAGGGACGGCGTCGAGCGTGCCACGGCCCAGGTGTTGATCAGGTAGTTGAGGGTGGTGGGAATGAGGACGATGTAGAGGAGGCCGAGCCACACGGCCCCTCCGAGATCCGCTACCGGCAGGGCCGCATGGACGCGCCAGGAGACCGGGCCGACGGGGCCCTCAGCGTGTGCCATCGTCCTCCGGGAGCTCGTGGAGCGTCAGCTCGCCACGCTCGGCCCGGGCCAGGAGGTCGAACGCCTCGGCCGCGCGGTCGGCGGGAACGCGGACCTTCGCCTGCCCGAGGCCGTCCAGGGTGAGGCCATGGGTGAGACGGAGCGCCTCTCCGTGGATGCGAGAGGGGATGCCCCAGGCCTCCAGGAAGGCCACGATCTGCCGGGCCTCCATGTCGCCCTGTGCGGTGAAGACGGTGACGTCCGCCGGTACCATCATGTCGTGCTTCCCTCCCGCCTTGACAGCGCGGGGAGTACCCCGGGTATTCCCGGCGGACGCCTGCTCCTGGGGACGGTAGCGGATGACGCGGGCCTCCTCGATGGTGATCATGGCCCCGCACCCCGCCGCCGCTCAGAACCCCGCGATCACCCCGTGGATCGTGTACGCCATGAGCGCCCCCATCACGGTGTTGGCCAGGTTGGTGCCGTGGTTGGTGGCGGGGCCGAGGCCGTCCAGGAGGCCCTCGGCCAGCATGGCCAGGAATCCGCCGGCCGCGACGGGAAGGAGCCAGTCCGCCGGCAGGAAGCCGCTCCACACGGCGGCCCCCGCCACGAGGGTGGCACCGGAGGCCCCGGCCAGGGTGCCGGGGATGGAGACGGCGCCCTCGGTGCCGGGGGGGACCCTCCGGAGGGAGGGGATGGCCCGGGCGGTGCGACCGTAGGCCTTGCCCAGCTCGGAGGCCATGGTGTCGGCCAGGGCGGCGGCGAGGCCGCCGGCCACCAGGAGGGCGGCGAGCTCGCCGTGGCCACCGAGGCCCCAGAGGGCCGAGCCCAGCAGGCAGAGGGAGCCGTTGGCCAGGACATGCCCCACCCCGCGGCGGGCCTCGTCCTCGAGGCCGAGGCGGCGCTTCTCGGTCCGGCGGACCCGGGTCACCAGGGTGCCGATCCCCAGGAAGAGCCAGAGCAGGAGGTAGGCCCGCCAGGAGCCGAGGCCCAGGGTGACGGTGCCGAGCAGCCAGGCCGCGGCGATGCCGGCGGGTTCCAGCAATCGCACCGCCCATGCCGCGAGCGCGATGGCGAGGTTGATCCCGGCGGCCACGGCCAGCGGGCGCAGGTCGGGCGGACCGAAGCCCGCCCCCAGGCCCGCAGCCAGCACCAGGGTGCCCAGGAGCGGCGGGAGCACGTTGTCGTCCAGGCCGTGGGGGACGGTCTCCAGGAGGCCTGCGGCCAGGGTTGCCGCAAGCACCACGGCGGCCACGGCGGCGTGCTGGACTGCGGGGAGCGGGAGCGTGCCGCCCACGGCCCACAGGAGCAGGAGCCACCCCAGGACGCCGCCTCCGAGGAGATAGCCCCCCAGGCCCTCCCACGATTTCTTCGGGTTCCAGGGCAGGGGGCTCCGGCCCCAGAGCATGCCCGCGATCCCGGCCAGGGCGTCGCCGCCTGCCAGAAGGCCCCAGCCGAAGGCGGCGAGGCCCAGGCCCGGGGGGGCGGGGCGGTGGAAGAGCAGGATGAGGGCGAGGACCACGAGCGGGTAGAGCAGCACGCCGCGGTCGGAGGCGCCCTCCCGGCTCGTGTCCAGCCGGTGGCCCAGGAGGCGCGGCAGCAGGAGCCAGTTGAAGGCGAAGGCCGCCACCGCACAGACGGCGGCCTGGGGCCAGCTGAGCCAGCGGAACAGCAGGGCGAAGGCGGCCATCCCCAGGTGCACCGCCTTGCGGGGCAGCTCGCCGGGGGGGAGACGGCGTTCCGTCACGGCGCCTCCCGTGCGAGGCGCCGCCTCCAGCCCTCCAGGAGGTCACCGAGGGTCCGTTCCAGTGGGATCGACGGGGCCCAGCCGGTGGCCCGGTGGAGCCTCTCCGCCGAGCCCCAGAGCTCGGGGATGTCGGCGGGTCGCATGCGCTCCGGGTCCACCATCACGTGCGGCTCCACGGTGCTCAGCGAGACGAGGATCTCCAGGATCTCCCGGACGGCCACGGGGCGGCCCGAGCACACGTTGTAGGCCCCGCCGGGTGTGCACCGCTCCGCTGCGAGCCGGTAGGCGCGCACCACGTCCCGCACGTCGGTGAAGTCACGGATGGCGTCCAGGTTCCCCACGTGCAGCTCGGGAGGCCGGAGGCCGGCCTCCATCTCGGCCAGCTGCCGGGCGAAGGAGGAGGCCACGAAGCGGTCGGGCCGGCCGGGGCCGGTGTGGTTGAAGGGGCGCATCCGGATCACGGGCAGCCCCCGGGAGGCGTGGAGCTGGTACGCCATGAGGTCCTGGGCGGCCTTGCTCACCGCGTAGGGTGAGACCGGCCGGAAGGGCTCCTCCTCGGTGAGGGGGCAGCGCGAGGGGTCCACCCGGCCGTAGGCCTCGGCCGAGCACGGCACCACCACCACCGGGGAGAGCTCCAGGGCCCGGATGGCCTCGAACAGGTTCGCCTGGCCCACCACGTTCACCTCCAGGATCCGGGCGGGGGTGCTCCACGAGGAGGCCACGGTGGAGGCGGCCGCCAGGTGGTAGACCACGTCGGGACGGGATTCCTGGAGGACACGCAGCAGCGAGGGGCCGTCGGTGAGGTCGCCGGAGACGAGCCGGAGCCCGGGCAGGGACCCCACGGCGGAACGGTCGGAGTCCCACCGGGCCATGCCCCAGACCACGGCATCGCCGTTCTCCTCCAGCAGGGAGCGGGCCAGCCAGGTGCCCACGAAGCCCGTGACGCCGGTGATCAGGATGCGCACCGGGCCTCCATGTAGCGGGCCAGGGCGTCGGTCCAGGGGGGCAGACGGCGGCCGAGCAGCTTGCCGAGCCGCGTTGTGTCCAGCACGGCCCAGGCGGGGCGGGGCGCCGGCCTCCCGGCCTCCGCCGTCGTGATGGGGACCACCTCGACGGGTGTCCCGGCCAGCCGGACGATCTCCGAGGCGAGGCCGTGCCAGGTGGTGTGGCCGGCGTTGACCGCATGGACGATGCCGCGGGCACCGCGCTCCACGAGGTCGAGGATGGCCTCCGCCAGGTCGTCCGCCAGGGTCGGGCATCCCGTCTGGTCGGCCACCACCTCCAGGCGGGGCCTCCCGGCCTCCACCTGGCGCAGGATGGCCTCCACGAAGTTGCTCCCGCCCTGGCCGAAGAGCCAGGCGGTGCGCACGACGAGATGTTCGGGGGCCCGGGCGGCCTGCCGCTCCCCCTCGAGCTTGGTGCGGCCGTAGGCGCCGAGCGGCGCGGGCGGGTCATCCTCCCTCCAGGGTCTGGAGCCCTCGCCGGAGAAGACGTAGTCCGTGGAGACCTGGACCAGGAGGGCCCCGGTGGTCCCGGCGGCGTCCGCCAGGTGCCCCACGGCCTCCCCGTTGATGCGGAGGGCCTCCGCCTCCCGCTCCTCGCAGGCGTCCACGGCGGTGAAGGCGGCGCAGTTGACGATCACGCCGGGCTTCACCGAGGCCACCAGGGCGCCCACGGCACTCCGGTCCGTGATGTCCAGGGTGTCCACGTCGTGCCCCACGGTGGGGATGCCCCGCCGTCCGGCCACCGCCAGGAGGGCCCGGCCCAGCTGGCCCCTGCTGCCGGTGACGAGGAGGGGCCTCACGGGGAGGCGTCCCCCAGGCGGTCGCCGTACTGGCGCTGGTAGTAGGCGGCGAACTCCTCGTCCTGCTCCCGGATGGGGCGCCACCAGCCCGGGCTGTCCACGTACCAGCGGATGGTGCGCTCGAGCGCCTCCTCGAATCGGGTGGCCGGCTCGAAGCCCAGGCGGGCCAGCTTGCCCGCGTCCAGGGAGTAGCGGCGGTCGTGGCCGGGCCGGTCGGTGACGAAGCGGATCAGGTCGTGGGGCTTGTCCAGGACGTCCAGGATCATCCGCGTGACCTCGAGGTTGGTGCGTTCGTTGCCGCCGGCGATGTTGTAGACCTCGCCGGGTTCGCCCCGCTCGATCAGGAAGTCGATGGCCCGGCAGTGGTCCTCCACGAAGAGCCAGTCCCGCACGTTGCCCCCGTCACCGTAGAGGGGGAGCGGCAGGTCGGCCAGGGCGTTGGTGACGAAGAGGGGGACGAGCTTCTCCGGGTACTGGTAGGGGCCGAAGTTGTTGGAGGCCCGGGTGATCACCACGGGGACGCCGTGGGAGGCCCAGAAGGAGTAGGCGATGCGGTCGCCGCCCGCCTTGGAGGCCGAGTAGGGGTTCCGCGGCATGAGGGGGTCGGTCTCGGTGAAGGAGCCGGACTCGATGGAGCCGTAGACCTCGTCGGTGGAGATCTGGATGAAGCGCTCCACGCCGCGGCGGCGGGCCTCCTCCAGGAGGACCCAGACGCCGTAGCAGTCGGTCTGGATGAAGTGGCCCGCGCCCAGGAGCGAGCGATCCACGTGGGTCTCGGCGGCGAAGTTCACCACGGTGTCGCACCCTTCCATGGCCCGGGACACCACCTCCGCGTCGCAGATGTCGCCGTGGACGAAGGTGTGGCGAGGGTCGTCCGCCACGTCGGCCAGGTTCTCCAGCCGTCCCGCGTAGGTGAGCGCGTCGAGGTTGACGACCTCCACACCGGGGTGGGACATCAGGACATGCCGCACGAAGTTCGAGCCGATGAAACCGCAGCCGCCAGTGACCAGTATCCGCCGCACGCCGGGCCCTCCCTCCGGAGGATCCGGTTCGGGGTTCGCCGGAATCCTCCGATGGGCGCATGGTAGCAGGTTGTGGAATGCCGGAGCCCGAAGGCGTATTGTGAGGGGTGGGAGGTCGGACATGCGCGAGATCCAGAGTCAGCCGCCCACGGACGGTGAGCCGATCCACGAGAGGAACGGCAACCTGGTTTCCCGAAAGGACGAGTCGGGGCTGATCCGGCGCATCGCGGGTCACGTGGCGGGCATCATGGGGGAGCTCAACCTGGACCTCGGCGACCCCAACTTCACCCACACGCCCGAGCGCGTGGCGAAGATGTACGTGGAGATGTTCCACGGCATCTTCGAGGGTGCCGAACCGTCGGTGACCACGTTCCCCAACGAGGAGCACTACCACCACATGGTCATCGAGCGGGAGATTCCCTTCTACTCCATGTGCGCCCATCACTTCGTACCCTTCTACGGGCACGCCCACATCGCCTACATCCCGCAGGCCCGCATCGTGGGCCTGTCCAAGCTGCCCCGGATCCTGGAGTTCTACGCCAAGCGGCCCCAGCTCCAGGAGCGGCTGACGGAGCAGGTGGCCGAGTTCCTCTGGGAAAAGCTGGGCCCCATGGGTGTGATGGTGGTCATCGAGGCCAGGCACCTCTGCGTGGAGATGCGGGGCGTGAAGAAGCCCGGGGCCCTGACCACCACCTCGGCGCTCCGGGGCTGCTTCTCCGACCGGAAGGTCCGCGAGGAGTTCCTGGCGCTGGTGCGCCGCCAGACGGCGTGGTAGGGCGTCAGGACGGGAGGACGGGAGGACGGGAGGGGGTCGGGGCGTCATGTGGTGGGGACGTGAGCTTGTTCTGATTCAGAGGACAGCCACCCCCCGATGCTGCGTCGGCCAGACTGGACAGCGGGGCGGGTGGGAGGGGGAAACCGGTCGCGGTCAGGGGCACGGACACGGTCGGGGTCACCATCACAGCCAGTCGTGGTTCCTCCCCGCGCCCTGACCTCATGTCTCCCCGACGTCCTCACCTTTCCCGGGCTGGGGTATGGCTCAGCGGACCTCGGCGAAGAGGTAGAGGCGGGCGGTGGCCCTGAGGACATCGGCCTGGACCCTGATCTTCTCCCTGGCGATCTTCCGCTGGCCGGCCTTCACCCGGACCTTCTTGAGCTCCACACGGTCCAGTCCCACTCCCTGCTCGTCCTCGAAGATGAGGACCACCATCACACTGGCGGTGCGGCCGGTGGTGTTCTCGAAGCCCATCCTGACCTGTGCCTTCACCTCGGTTCCGGAGGGAAGTGTCGCCCGCTCCGGTGCCACCTGCAGGCCGAACCAGCGGATCCCGGCGATCTGGACCTTGGGGTTGACCGTCTCGCCCACGGTGTACTCGATCTCACCCTGCCAGGGGTTCTCGGCCTCCGTGAACTGAACCTCCGGCTCCTGGGCCATCACCTGGGCCGTCACCAGGAGCCCGACCCCGAGCACCACCGAAAGGACCACCCTCCATCGTGCGTTCATGACATCCCCCTGGGGTTCACCCCGGATGCTTCGTGACGCCAGTCACGTGTTGCTGGCCATTATACACCCGGGAATCCCTGGGGAAGGCGAGACCGTCCAGGGGTCTTCGAGGCGAGAAATGGTTTCCTTTTGTCGATTTGTACGCTATCGTATCGGAGATGGCGGACCGCAGGTCCCCATCCCGGCGCCGGCACACGGCCCCCCTGAGGGGCCGGCCGCGAAACCAGACCACACCGGCGCCCCCGGGAGACCCAGTGACACGACGCATGCTGATCAACGCGCAGCGCCCCCAGGAGCTGCGCATCGCCGTGGTGAGCGGCGACACGCTCGAGGACTACCAGGTGGCCATCGCCCAGGCGGGGCTGACCCGCGGCAACATCTACCGCGGTGTGGTGGCCTCCGTACAACCCAGCCTGGACGCGGCCTTCGTGGACTACGGTGCCGCCCGTGACGGGCTGCTCAGGGCGGGCGACGTGGTGCCTCAGGCCTTCCACAGGACCCCGCCGGAGGGCAGCCGGCGGTACCGCATCGACAAGATGCTGGAGCGGGGCAAGCCCATCCTGGTCCAGGTGACCAAGGACCCCTCCGGAACCAAGGGTGCCGCCCTGACCACCAACATCAGCCTGGCCGGCCGGTACCTGGTGCTCATGCCCTACGACGACGTCCGGGGCATCTCCCGGAAGGTGGAGGACGAGGACGAGCGCCGGGCGCTCCGCGAGGTGGTGCTGAAGCTGGCGGCCCCCGAGGGCTTCGGCTTCATCGTGAGGACCAACGCCATCGGCCAGAGCAAGACGGCGCTCAACCGGGACCTCAACGCCCTGCTGCGCCTGTGGAAGCGCATCCGCTCCGAGGCCAACCAGGGCAAGGGCCCCCGGCTGCTCTACAGCGACCAGGACCTCATCGTCCAGGCCGTGCGGGACATGCTCAGCTCCGACGTGGACGAGGTCCTCGTGGACGACGACGAGGCCTTCGAGCGGGTCCAGGCGGCCATGCGGGCCTTCATGCCCCGGTCGAAGACACGGCTGGTCCGCTACCGGGAGAAGGTGCCCCTGTTCTCCCGGTACAACATGGAGAGCCAGCTGGAGCGGATCTTCCAGCCGCGGGTGGAGCTGCCGTGCGGGGGCTCCATCGTCATCGAGGGCACCGAGGCCCTCACGGCCATCGACGTGAACTCGGGCCGCTCCACCCGTGCCGGCAGCCAGGAGGAGACCGCCTACGCCACCAACCTGGAGGCCGTCCAGGAGGTGGCGCGGCAGCTTCGCCTCCGGGACATCGGTGGCCTGGTGGTGGTGGACCTCATCGACATGAGCCAGACCAAGCACCGCAAGGCGGTGGAGAAGGCCATGCGCGACGCCGTGAAGGCCGACCGCGCCCGGGTTTCCGTGGGCCGGATCAGCCCCAACGGCCTGCTGGAGATCAACCGTCAGCGTCTGAAGACGCCCCTGGTGCTCAGGACCCACCGTCTCTGTCCCACCTGTGGTGGCGGCGGGCGGATCCCCAGCCCCGAGACGGTGAGCCTGACCATCCTGCGCCGCATCGAGGAGAGGGCGGCCACGGGCCGCCTCAAGGGTGTGAAGGTGCGGCTCCACCCAGAGCTCGCGGACGCCCTCCAGAACCACTACCGGGCCGAGCTCGCGGCCCTGGAGGCCCAGCACGAGATCCGCATCGAGGTGATGGCGGCCCCGGGCCTCCACCGCTCCGAGGAGGACATCCAGTGGGTCACCGGCCGCCTTCCCGAGGAGACGGCGCAGGCGCCGAAGGAGGCCCCCGCCGTCCAGGTGACCGACCTGACCACCGGTGGGGGGCCCGCAGCCCAGGCCCAGCGGACCGAGCGGCGCGAGGAGGCGCCGGAGCGCACACAGGCCGCGGAGGGTGGCTCCGAGAGCCGGTCCGCCGAGGAGGAGACGGGAGAGCCCCGGACCAAGCGCCGGCGCTCCAGGGGCCGCCGCCGGAAGAAACCCTCCGGGGAGGAGAACGGCTCCCAGCCGGCCCGTGAGGAGGGAGAGGGAACCGCCACGGAAGTCCCCGCCGCCCGTGAGCCCGAGGCCACCGCCGAGACCGAGGGTACGGCGGAGGGCGAGTCCCGGGATGACGGCGGCGAGGCCAGGAAGAGCTCCTCCCGCCGCCGCCGCCGTCCCCGCCGCCGGAAGAAACCCTCCAGCGGCGGAGAGACCGGCGCGGCTGGCGGAGAGGCCACGGACCGCACCGCGAAGGACACCGCGGAGCCCCCGGACGCTCCGGCGTCACGGGATGAGGGGGAACGCGATGGGAGGTCCGCCTCCCCGCAGGAGAGGCCCGCACGCAAGCCCGAGCCCGAGTCCGCCCGGGAGGAGGACCGGGACCGCGGCGAGGGAGAGACCGATCCCGCGCCCCGGGGCCTCTGGAACCGCCTCTTCGGCATCGACTGAACCGGGGATCAGGACCCCAGCCTGCGGATCTCCTGGTAGAGGGGCCGGAGGCGGTCGTACATCCTCCGGTACACCTTCCAGTAGAGGTCCTCGTAGATCCCGCGGGCCGCGGGGCGGGGCTCGAAGACCCGTCCCACCCGCGTCATGGCGGCCACGGCGGCGCGCATGTCGGGGTGGAGACCCAGGCCCACGGCGGCATCCATGGCCGCACCGAGGCCCGAGGCCTCGAACACGTGGGGGCGGATCGCGGGCAGGCCGAAGATGTCGGCCGTGAGCTGGAGCGCCGCGTCGGACTGGGAACCGCCCCCCGCCACCCTCAGCTCGGTGGCGGGCACACCGGTGCGGGTCTGGAGCCGCTCGAGCCCCTCCCGGAGGGCGTAGGCGAGTCCCTCCAGGATCGCCCTGTAGAGGTGGGCCCGGGTGTGGACGTCACCGAAACCGATGATGGCCCCCCGCGCCTCCGGTCCCGGGAACCGGACCCCGGGTGACCAGTAGGGCTGGAGCACCAGACCGTCCGAGCCCGGGGGCACGGCCTCCACCAGCTCGTCGAAGAGGGCCTCGGGCGCCACCCCCCGCTCGGCCGCCAGGCGCAGCTCCCGTTCCCCGAACTCCCTCTTGAACCACGAGACCATCCAGTAGCCGCGGTAGATCTGCACCTCGAGGGTCCAGGCCCCGGGTACCGCGGCGGGGTAGGGGGGGAGCCACCGCATGGGCTCCACGTACCGGCTGGAGGTGACGTTCACGGTGGCCGTGGTGCCGTAGCTGAGGCAGGCCACGCTGGTGTCGAGGGCCCCCGACCCCAGGACCTCGCAGGCCTTGTCCGCCGCGGCGGCCACCAGGGGCAGGCCCGCCGGGATTCCGGTGGCCTCCGAGGCCTCCCGCGTGATCTCGCCGAGGATGCCCGTTGGTGGCACGAGTTCGGGCAGCATGTCCGGCTGCACCGGGACCGCCGTCCACTTCCAGTCGCCCCGGCCGGCCCACCGGAGCTTCCTGTAGTCGAAGGGGACGTACCCCACCTGGCACCCGACGGAATCCACGAGACGCCCCACCAGCCTGTGGGTGAGGAACCCCGACAGGAAGAGGAGCCGGTGGGTCCGTTCCCACACCCCGGGCTCGTGGGTCCGGATCCAGTTGGCCTCGGCCTCGGCCTGGAAGTAGGCCACGGTGTCGGCGAGGCCCAGGATCCGGAACGCCACGCCCCAGATCCCGCCGAGGGGAGGCAGACCCTCGGTCCGGCGCCGGTCCAGCCAGACGATGGCCCGGCGGAGCGGCCGCCCCTCCGCATCCACCGGGATCACGGTGTTCCGCTGGGTGGTCAGGGCCACGCCCGTCACCGCCTCCGGCGGGACGGGGCTCGTGGACCACAGGGACCTGCAGGCCTCGCAGAGCCTGTCCCAGTAGTACTCCGCGTCCTGCTCGGCCCACCCGGGCCTGTCGGAGATGTAGGGCACGAGCTCCACCTTGGAGCGGGCCACCAGGTTGCCCCCGAGGTCGAAGAGCAGGGCCCGCACGCTCTGGGTGCCGTTGTCGATGGCCAGGATGTGGTCGCGGGTCGTCACCGGTCCATGGTACCCCGCCGCGGCCTCACCGGCGCAGCCTCCGGACCTCGGCCACCACGAGGGCGGCGGCGTGCTCCACCTCCTCGCGGGTGGTGGGCCGTCCCAGGCTGAACCGGAGGGACGCCCCGGCGAGGCGCGTCGGCACCCCCATGGCCCGCAGCACGTGGGAGGGCTCCGGGCTGCCCGAGCCGCAGGCCGAGCCGGTGCTCACCGCCAGGCCGGGGAGCGAGGCGAGGAGGGCGTTCCCGTCCACCCCCCCGAACCCGATGCTGGTGGTGTTGGGGAGCCGGGGGGCGCCGGACCCGTGGATGTGGACCCCGTCCAGCTCCGCGAGGAGGAGGGTTTCCAGGAGGTCCCGGAGCTCCCCGAGGCGGGCGGCGCTGTGGACCCGGTCCCGCGAGGCGATCTCCAGGGCGGTGGCCAGCCCCACGGCCCCGGGCACGTTGGGCGTTCCGGCCCGGAGGCCCCGCTCCTGGCCCCCCCCGTGGAGCAGGGGGGCAGGCTCGAGGGGTGGGCGCCGCCGGCGGATCCAGAGGATGCCGATGCCCTTGGGGCCGTGGACCTTGTGCCCCGAGAGGGAGAGGAGGTCCACCCCGAGCTCCGTCACGTCCACGGGCAGGCGGCCGGGGGCCTGGACCGCGTCGCAGTGGATCAGGCCTCCCGCGGCATGGACCATCCGGGCGGCCTCCTCCACCGGCTGGACGACGCCGGTCTCGTTGTTGGCGAGCATGAGGCTCACCAGGGCCGGACCCTCCCGGAGGGCCGCCTCCAGCTCCTCCAGCCGGATGCGGCCCGAACCGTCCACGCCGAGGACGCGGACCTTCCAGCCCCGGCGCTCCAGCACGCGGGCGGGCTCGAGAACGGTACGGTGCTCGGTGGCCTGGGTGACGAGCCTGCGGATCCGGAGGGAGGGGCTGGCGGCCAGGCCCAGCAGGGCGAGGTTGGCGGCCTCGGTGGCCCCCGAGGTGAAGATCACCTCGGTGGACGAGGCGGCCCCGATGGTGGAGGCCACCCTGCATCGGGCCTGCTCCAGTGCCGTGAACGCCTCCCGGCCCGGCGCGTGGGCGCGGCTCGCCGGGTTGGCGAAGAGGCGTCCGAGGAAGGGCAGCATGGCCTCCACCACCTCCGGATCGCAGGGTGTGGTCGCGTTGTGGTCCAGGTAGATGACGGGCGGAGCCATGGGACCTCCCTCCGGGATTGTAGGTCGTCGGGCCCGTCACCGGGGTGTTTTCCGGTCCCGTCCGGCGGCGGGCACTTGCGGCCCGGGGCGGCAGGGTCTAGGATGCCGGGGCGCGGAAAGCAACCGCGCCGGGGGTGATTCATGAAGAAGACGTTGTTGGCCTGTCTCGCGATGTTCATCCTGGTGACGCCCGCATGGGCCCAGCTCACCGAGAAATACGCCACGTGGCCCGACGGGCCGGTGAAGTTCCTCCTGACGGAGAAGGAGGCGGCAGAGTACGCCACGCTGACCTCGGACGAGGCGGCCCAGCACTTCATCGACCTGTTCTGGGCGAAGCGGGATCCGGACCTGAATACGAGGATCAACGAGTTCAAGGTGGACTTTGACGCGAGGGTGGTGGCCGCCGACACGCAGTTCACCGAGAAGGACGGGACCCGCGGAGCGCTCACCGAGCGCGGCAAGACCCTGATCCTGTTGGGCAAGCCGGCCCGCCGGTGGACCCAGACCATCCAGGAGTTCCTTTCCCGTATTTACGGAGAGACCGCCGTGGGGAGCGGTGTGCCGACCTCTGCGCGGGATGCCCAGAACCAGATGCACGGGGTCTCGTTCAACTCCGCCAAGGGGCAGGCCGATGTGTGGGTCTACAGCCGTGAGCAGATCCCCGAGAGCATCAAGATTCCCAAGCGCGTGGACAACGTGATGTTCGCCTTCCTGGATACCGAGGGGACCAGTCACTACATCCTCGACCGTTCCTACCCCGACAGCAGGTGGGGCATCAAGGTCCTGGCGGCCATGCCCGAGGTCTACCTCAAGCACCCGGAGCTCACCGAGCTTCCGGTCTTCCCGCTCATCCCGGGCACTCAGGCCGCCACCTCCGAACAGCTCGGCTGGCTGGCGCTGGATCCCGCCCCCTGGCCCGAGGGGGCCACGGCGGGCGCCGTCCAGGGCGTGGTCACCGAGAACATCTTCGCGGCGTGGGTCGCCGTGATCGTTCCCTCGAAGGGACCGGCGGTGGACCTGGCGGTGGGCCGGCTCACCGACGCCTCGGGCGAGGTGGTGGGAACCTTCCAGAAGCCGCTGGCGGGCCTGGAGACCACGCGGGGCATGCTGTACGAGCTCATGGTCCCGTGCGGGCCGGGGACCTCTCGTTTCGAGCTGGCGCTGGCCTCGGGCGGATCGCCGGTGGCGGTGAGGGCCATGGACCTCGAGATGGAGGACGTGGAACCGGGATCCACCTGGTTCTCCCCCATGGTGGCCGGGGCCCAGATCTTCCAGATGAAGGACTTCGAGGCGGGGACGCCCTTCGTCTTCGGCGGGTATCACCTGATCCCGAGGCTGGACGGCACCTACACGAAGGACGAGCCCCTGGACTACTTCTGCCTGATCGTCCGGCCCGGCGTGGGCGAGGACGGCAAGCCGAAGATCAAGTTGAAGCTCAAGCTGTTCATGGAGGACAGGGAGATCAGCCGCCAGCCGTACCGGGCGACCGACGTCTCGCCGGTGGAGCCGAACGTGTTCATGTTCGGCTCGCAGCTGCCGCTCAACATCCTGCCAAAGCCCGGGAACTACGCCCTCGAGACGACGGTGTGGGACACCGTGAACGACGTGAAGCGCACGACCCGGATCCCCATCGTGATCGTGGAGTAGGGACCGGGGAGACACCATGAGCGGATCCGAGAACGAGCGGCCGCGCGATGTCTTCATCAGCGTGGAGGAGGCGGCCCGCCGCCTGGCCGAGGGCCACCAGGTCATCGTGGTGGACGACCAGGACCGGGAGAACGAGGGCGACCTCATCCTGGCGGCCGACCGGGTGACGCCGGAGGCCATCAACTTCATGGCCCGCTTCGGGCGGGGGCTGATCTGCGTGGCCCTCACGGGGGACCGGTGTGACGAGCTGGACCTGCCCCTCATGGTGGAGCGGAACCGCAACACCTCCGCCCACGAGACCGCCTTCTGCGTCTCCGTGGAGGTGAGGGCCGGGACCACCACGGGCATCTCGGCCCACGACCGGGCGGCCACGGTCCGGGCCCTCGTGGACCCCTCCACCCGGCCGGAGGACCTGGTGAAACCGGGTCACATGTTTCCCCTCCGGGCCCGCCGGGGCGGGGTCCTCAAGCGGGCCGGCCACACCGAGGCCGCCGTGGACCTGGCGCGGCTCGCCGGGCTCACCCCGGCCGGCGTCCTGTGCGAGATCATGGACGACGACGGCCAGATGGCCCGCCTCCCGCGGCTGGTGGAGTTCGCCCGTGAGCACGGTCTGGGCGTGCTCACGGTGGCGGACCTGATCGCGTACCGCCTGCGATCCGAGCGGCTGGTGGAGCGCGTGGCGGGTCCCCGTCTCCCCACCACATACGGCGAGTTCCGGATCCTGGGGTACCGGAACCGCGTGACGGGGGAGGAGCACCTGGCCCTGGTCATGGGAGAGATCGATCCCGAGGTGCCCGTGCTCGTCCGGGTCCACTCCCAGTGCCTCACCGGGGACGTGTTCGCCTCGGCCCGGTGCGACTGCGGGCGCCAGCTCGACGAGGCGCTCTCGCGCATCGCGGAGGAGGGGCACGGGGTGCTGCTCTACCTGCTCCAGGAGGGCCGCGGGATCGGGCTCTTCAACAAGCTGCGGGCCTACGAGCTGCAGGACGGGGGTGAGGACACGGTGGAGGCCAACGTCCACCTGGGCTTCCCCCCGGACCCGCGGGACTACGGCACGGGGGCCCAGATCCTCATGGACCTGGGGGTCCGCCGCATGCGCCTCATGACCAACAACCCCAAGAAGTACGCGGCGCTGGCGGGCTTCGGGCTCGAGATCGTGGAACGGGTGCCCCTGGAGGTCCCCCCCACCGAGGACACGCGGTCCTACCTGGAGACGAAGAAACGCAAGCTCGGGCACCTGCTCGACCTGGTCTGAGGTGCCCGGGGAGGATGCCGGTCCCGACGTGACGATCGCGCTGCCACCGCTGGACGATCTCGCCGCCGCCCTCCGTGGCGGCGGTGGTCTCTACGCCGTGGGCGGCGTGGTGCCGGAGGCCAGGGCCCTTCCCCTGGCCTCGCTGCTGGCCGCGGGCTGGCCCGGGGGCCCGGCCCTGGTGGTGGTGCCCGGCGTGGGGGAGGCCGCGGAGCTGGCGGCGGGTCTCGACATCCTGGCACCGGAGGTGCCCGTCGCGGTGGTGCCCGCCGAGCTGGCCGCCCCCTACCTGGGCTCCGAGCCGCCGCTGGCCGCACGGCTCGAGCTGGCCCGCATCCTCCACCGGATGGCCTCGGGCGGCATCCGTGTGCTGGTGGCACCGGCGCGGGCGCTCCTGGTCCGGGTACCGTCGCCCGCCTCCATCGCCGGTCGCGTCCTGAGGATCTGCCTGGACGATCTCCTGGACCCCGGGGAGCTCGCGGTGGAGCTGGTGGAGCTGGGCTACCGGAGGGTGGACCTGGTGGAGTCCGCGGGGGAGTTCTCCATCCGCGGCGCCGTGGTGGACGTCCACGGAGGCGGGGCGGCGCCGGTCCGCCTGGAGCTGGACGACATCGTGGTGGAGGCGATCCGGCCCTTCGATCCCGCCACGCAGCGGTCTGGGCGGGACCGGCTGGAGTCCGTGACGCTGCTCCCCCTCGAACCGTTCTCCCCGGAGTGCCGGACGGCCCTCGCCGGTCACCTCGAGAGGGACCTGCCTGCCCTGGCGGGCCTGGTCCGCGAGGGGGCCGAACGCCGGCTGTGGTGGGCGGCGGAGGGGCTCGTTGCCCCGTCCTCCGCCTGGATGGAGCTCGTGGGGGAGACGATCGTCTGCGACAGGGACGAGGTGCTCGGCGACCTGGGCCGGTGGGTCCGCCTCCAGGAGCGGGAGTGGGAGATCCTGTCGTCGCGCCACGTGGCGCTCCCGCCACCGTCGGACCTCCTGGCGGATCCCGGAGGGCTCCGGCAACGGCTGGAGGCGGTCCGGCTCCGGATCGAGCGCCTGGAGGTGACCGACGGCCACACGCGCTGGAGCCGTCTGGTCACCCACCCCCAGGACAGCTTCGTGCACCGGCTGCCGGACCTGGTTCCCACCATCCGCGCCCGCCGGGCCGCGGACCTCGCCCAGGTACTGGTGGTGGCCTCGGAGCGGGAGCGCCAGCGCTTCGAGGCCCACCTGCGGGAGGGAGGGGTGGAGCCGGCGGCGTTTCCGCCCGCCGTGGGCCAGACCTCCATCGTGGTGGGGCGGCTGGAGCGCGGCTTCGTGTGGGACGGGGGACTGGCCGTCTACGGGCGCCGCGACCTCACGGCGGTCCCCGTCCCCCGGCCGCGCCGGCGCGGCGTGGCCGCCTTCGCGGCCGACCTGAGGGATCTCAAGCCTGGGGACCTGGTGGTCCACGCCGACCATGGCATCGGGCGTTTCGAGGGGTTCCGGACCGTGGAGGTGGAGGGGCGCCGCGTGGAGACCATGGTCCTCCGCTACCAGGGGAACGACACGCTCCTGGTGCCCGTGGACCGCGCGGACCTCATCCAGCGGTACACGGCGGGCGACGTGGAGGCCGCGCCACGGCTCGATCGACTGGGCGGCGGCACGTGGCGGAGGCGGAAGGCGAGGGTCAAGAAGGCCGTCCGGGAGATGGCCGCGGAGCTGCTCCGGCTGGCGGCCGTGCGCCAGGCGGCCCGGGGCCACGCCTTCTCGCCGGACTCGCCCTGGCAGCGTGAGTTCGAGGACGCCTTCGAGTTCGAGCTGACGCCGGACCAGGAGCGGGCGGTGGCCGAGATCAAGGCCGACATGGAGATCGAGCGTCCCATGGACCGCCTGCTGTGCGGCGACGTGGGCTACGGCAAGACCGAGGTGGCCCTGCGGGCCATGTTCAAGGCGGTCCTGGACGGCAAGCAGGTGGCGGTGCTGGCCCCCACCACCATCCTGGCCGAGCAGCACCGGGAGACCTTCCTGCGGCGCCTGCGGGGGTTCCCCGTGGAGGTCCGCATGCTCTCGCGGTTCGTGGGGCAGTCCGAGACGGCGGAGGTGCTCCGGGGGCTCGCCGAGGGGACGGTGGACGTGGTCATCGGTACCCACCGCATCCTGGGGCCGGACGTGCGGTTCCGGGACCTGGGGCTCGTGATCGTGGACGAGGAACAGCGCTTCGGCGTGGCCCAGAAGGAGCGCCTCAAGCGGCTCCGGGCCGAGGTGGACGTGCTCTCCATGTCGGCCACGCCCATCCCCAGGACCCTCAACATGGCGCTGTCCGGCCTCCGGGACATCTCCCTCATCGAGACCCCGCCCAGGGATCGCCAGGCGGTCCAGACCGACGTGCTCGAGTTCTCCGAGGAGGTGGTGCGGGAGGCCATCCTCTACGAGATGGAGCGCGGCGGGCAGGTGTTCTTCGTCCACAACAGGGTCCGCTCCATCGGGGCCTTCGCGCGGTGGCTCGAGGGCGTGGTGCCCGAGGCCCGGATCGTGGTGGCCCACGGTCAGATGACCGAGCGGCACCTGGAGCGGGCCATGCGGACCTTCCTGGACGGGGAGGCGGACGTCCTGCTGGCCACGGCGATCATCGAGAACGGCCTGGACATCCCCAACGCCAACACCCTGCTGGTGAACCGTGCCGACCGCTTCGGCCTGGCGCAGCTCTACCAGCTCCGTGGACGCGTGGGCCGCTCCGACAGGCTGGCCTTCGCCTACTTCCTGGTGCCGCCCGGCCAGCCGCTGTCGGCCACGGCCCGGGCCAGGCTGGCCGCCATCCAGGAGTTCTGCGAGCTGGGGGCGGGCTTCCGGATCGCGGCCCGGGACCTGGAGATCCGTGGGGCGGGCAACCTGCTGGGCGGCGAGCAGCACGGCTTCCTGGAGGCCGTGGGCTTCGAGACCTACTGCCAGCTGCTGCAGGAGGCCGTGGCGGAGCTGGAGGGCAGGCCGGCGCCCGCGCGGAGGGAGGTGGAGCTCCGCCTGGGCCTGGACCTCCAGCTGCCGCCGGAGTACCTGCCGGAGCCGGCGCTGCGGCTCTCCTTCTACAAGCGGCTGGCGGCCTGCGAGAACCGCGGCTGCCTGGAGGAGCTCCTGGCCGAGATGGAGGATCGCTTCGGGCCGCCGCCACCGCAGATGGCCTCGCTGGCGGCGGCCCAGGAGCTCCGGCTGGCCGCGGCACGGGCGGGGATCGTCCAGGTGGCCCGGCGGAGCGGGACCTGGCGGCTCCGGCTGGACCCCGCCGCTCCGTTGCCCCCGGAGCTGGGAGCGGCCCTCCAGGCGTGGCCGGAGGCCACGGCGACGCCCTCCGGCGAGCTCGTGCTGCCCGGTGACGGCTCCCCTGGCGACCTCGCGGCCCTCACCCGCTTCCTGGAGCGCCTGGCTGGACGGGCCGAGCCGCCGCCCCCGGCCTGACCCGACCCGGGTCGGGTCGGTGGGGTGCGACGCCCGCCCGGCCCTCCGTGCGAGGTGCGACGACCCCTTCCCACCCGTGCGACACCCACCCACCCGCCCGCGGTCCGGATCGTGGTCCTGGCCCCGATCGTGCCTGTGCCCATGACCTTGACCTCGTCCCCGACCCGGTCACGGACGCGGACCCTGTCCCCGGCCCTGACGCCGCCGCTCTGGGCTGCCGTCCGCCGACGCCGCGACTGACCGTGCCCCTGACCCTGTCCGTGACCATGACCTCGCCCCTGCCCCCCTGCCCCCCTGCTCCCCAGGGTGGGTGGGGGACGCCCTCACGTCCTCACGTCCTCACGTCCTGACCTCCCGACCCCCTCATCCCACCCACTCCCTGGCGTTCTGGAAGAGCTTCAGCCAGGGGGAGGCGGCGAGGTCGCGGCGCCAGGTGCGGGGCATCCACGGCCACTGCCAGGTCAGGAAGGTGCGCTCGGGGTGGGGCATGAGGGCCAGGTGGCGGCCGTCCGGGGAGCAGAGGGCGGCGATGCCGTGGGGCGAGCCGTTGGGGTTGAAGGGGTAGCGCTCGGTGGGCTCGCCCGCGTCGTCCACGTGGCGGACCGGCGCGAGGCCCTCGGCCAGCACCCGGTCGAGGACGGCGGGGTCGGGGAAGTGGGCCCGCCCCTCGCCGTGCTGGAGCCAGATGCCCAGCGTGGAGCCCTCCATGCCGCGGAGCAGGATGGAGGGGCTCTCCTGGATGCGGACCGTGGTGAAACGGGACTCGAAGCGGCCCGAGGCGTTGTGGATGAAGCGGGGCTGGGCGGTGTCCGCGAGGCCGGGCCAGGGGACCCAGCCCAGGAGGGCGAAGAGCTGGCAGCCGTTGCACACGCCCAGGGTGAAGGTGTCGGGGCGCTCGAAGAAGGCCGTGAACCGCCCGGAGAGCTCCGGGTTGAGCCGGATGACCCCCGCCCACCCCTTGGCCGAGTCCAGCACGTCGGCGTAGGAGAATCCGCCCACCGCCACCAGCCCCCGGAAACGGTCCAGGTCGGCCCGGCCCGCGAGCAGGTCGGACATGGTCAGGTCCCAGGTCTCGAAGCCGGCCAGGTGGAAGGCTGCCGCCATCTCCCGGTCGGAGTTGGAGCCCTCCTCCCGGAGGATGGCCACGGCGGGCCGGCCGGAGCCCAGGATGGCGGGCGCCGTGGGTGCGGGCTCGAAGCTCAGGTGGTAGGGAGGGGGAGTCCGGTCCCGGAGCCCGGAGGCCTCCTGCTCCACGCAGGCGGGATCGGCCTGGAGCCGGTCCAGTGCGAAGGAGGTGGCCTCCCAGGTGTCCCGGAGCTCCCGGAGGTCCCCCTCGAGGACCCTGCTCCCCTCGACGGCCACCCGGATATCCGGGGTGTCGAGGGTCCTGCCGATGGCCACGGCGGGCACGTCGTTCTCGGCGAAGGCGGCGAGCACGGCGTCCAGGTCCTCCGAGTCCACCTCCATCACGAGCCCGGGCTCCTCGGAGAAGAGGACGGCCAGCGGCCCGAGGCCCGCGGGGTCCGGCAGCTCCACCTCGATCCCGTGGTTCCCGGCGAAGGCCATCTCGAGCAGCGTGGTGACCAGGCCGCCGTCGGAGCGGTCGTGGCCCGCGGCGAGTACCCGCTCCTCCAGCAGCTCCTGGACCGTGGCGAAGGCCCGGGCCAGCAGGGCCGGGTCGTCCACGTCGGGCGGGGTGTCCCCCAGCTGGCCGAAGACCTGGGCCAGCGCCGAGCCGCCCAGCCGGGCCTTCCCGGGGGCGAGGTCCACGAGGACCAGCCGCCCCGTCCCGGGCAGCTCCAGGTCCGGGGTGACGGTGGCGGTGATGTCGGGGCAGCCGCAGTAGGCCGAGACCACCAGGGTGCCCGGGGCCTTCACGGTCTCGGTGCCACCGTCCGGGGTGGGGGCCAGGGCCGCCATGGAGAGGCTGTCCTTGCCGCCGTCCACCGCGATCCCGAGCTCGATCATGATGTCGCGCATGGCCACGGCCGCGTCCCACAGGGCGGCCCCCTCGCCGGGCAGCTTGGCCGCCCACATCCAGTTGGCCGAGCAGCGCACGTCCGCCAGCGCCGTGATCCGGGCCCACACCAGGTTGGTGAGCGCCTCGGCCACGGTGAGCCGGGCCATGGCGGCGGGGTCCAGGAGCCCCTTGACGGGCTGCTCGCCGATGGCCGTGGCGGCGCCCGTGGTGTCCAGATGGCTGCGGGCGATCACGGCCACGTCGGCCACCGTCAGGTGCAGAGGGCCGGCGCACTGCTGCCGTGCCACCAGGCCGGTGACGGCCCGGTCCACCTTGGTGGTGAGGAAGCGCTTGGAACCCACCGCGAGCAGGCGCAGGACCCGGTCCAGCGCGGTGGGGACGTCCAGGTCCTCCGGGAGCTCGAGGGGCCGGGTGGAGGGGGCGCGCCGCTCCAGCTCGAAGGTCTTCCGGGGCATGTCCCCCAGCACGTCCTCCAGGGCCAGGTCCACCGGGGTGGAATCGTCCCGCTCGTCGTGGACCACGATGCGCCCGTCGCCGGTCACGTGGCCCACGAAGGCGCAGGGCACCTTCTCACGGTCGCAGAGGGAGCGGAAGAGCTCCGCGTGCTCCGGCCGGATCAACAGGGCGTCGTTCTCCTGGTACTCGGCACCCCAGATCTCCAGCACCGAGAGGGTCTCGTCGCCCACGGGGATGGCCCGGATCTCGATGCGGGCCCCCTCGGGCTCCACGATCTCCTTCAGCACGTTGCAGTTGCCGCCGGCGCCCTGGTCGTGGATGGAGACGATGGGGTTGGCCTCGCCCAGCTCGGAGCAGGCCCGGATCACCCGGTTGAGCTTCTGCTCCATCTCGGCGTCGCCCCGCTGGACCGCGTTGAAGTCCAGCTCGTCGGCGTTCTCCCCCTGGACCATGGAGGAGGCCGCGCCCCCGCCCATGCCGATGCGGTAGGCGGGACCGCCCACCTTCACCACCAGCATCTCCGGCCCGGGCGATCCCTTCCGGGCGTGCCGGTGGTCCATGAGGCCGATGCCCCCCGAGAACATGATGGGCTTGATCCACTCCCGGCGCTCCCCGCCGGGGAGGCGCAGGCCGAAGGACCGGGTGAAGCCCTGGATCAGGGGCTCCCCGAACTTGTTGCCGTAGTCGGAGGCCCCGTTGGAGGCCTCGATCTCGATCTTGAGGGGCGGGGCGAGGTTGGGCGGGTACTCGAAGCCGGCATCCTCCCAGGGCATCTCCGAGCCCGGGATCCGGAGGTTGCCCACGCAGTAGGCGGCGGTGCCCGCCACCACCAGCGAACCGCGCCCGGCGGCGTGGCCGTCCCGGATGCGGCCGCCCGTGCCCGTCTCGGCGCCGGGGAAGGGGGCCACCCCCGAGGGGAAGTTGTGGGTCTCCGCGGTGAAGGTGATGTCCAGGTCCAGCTCGCGTTCGGCCAGGGGACCGGGTCCGCCGGGCCGCGCCGGGATCAGGGCAGGGACGGCACCCCCCCGGATGGAGCTGGAGTTGTCGGCGAAGGCGATCACGCTGGAGTCCGAGGGGCTGGCCTCCAGGGGCGCCCGGACCACGGCCATGAGGTGCTCCGGCATCTCCTCGCCGTCGATGATCAGCCGCCCCTTGAAGAACCAGTGGCGGGAATGCTCGGAGTTGGACTGGGCGATGTCGAAGCACTCCACGTCGGTGGGGTCACGGCGGAGCTTCTCCCGGAACAGGCGGGTGTAGTAGTCCAGGTCCCAGTCGTCGAAGGCCAGCCCCATCTCCCGGTTCAGCCGTTCCAGGGCCGCCCGGCCCTCGGCGAGCACCGGGACCGTGCGGACGGGACGGGGCTCGATCCCCGTGGCGAAGGTGGTGAGCGGTCGGGGGTAGGGGCACTCGGTCATCCGGTCGTGGACCAGGGCCGTGAAGGCGTCGACCTCCCCCTCCGTGAGAGGGCGGGAGGCGTGCAGCTGGTACCTCCGGGAGCGTTCGATGCGCCGGATGGAGTCGAGCCCGCAGGCCCGGCAGACGGCCACGGCGTTGGTGGACCAGGCCGTGGTGAAGGTCATGCGGGGGCCCACCTCCACGATGGGTCCCCTGGAGGGGTCCAGGAAGCTCGCCTCGCCGAAGCCCTCCGGCTCGAAGGTCTCGGCCAGCAGCCACCGCAGCCGGGCGAGCTCGCCGGCGGACAGGAGACCTTCCAGCTCCACGTTGAAGCAGACCTCGGCCTCGAGGCCCTCGATGGCTCCGGCGGTCGCCTCGCGGGCCCTGGCGAGCACGGTTCGCAGATGGGCCGGCGGCAGCCCGGGAGACCGGAACAGGTGCATCACGCCCATGGGGGGGTTGTAGCAGGAAACGGCCGCCGGTGCCAGGGGCGGGCTCCGGTGCTGGGACGGATCCTACGCCGGGGGGTCCAGCTCGTCGGCCTCGGCCCCGCGGCCGGTGGCCCGGAGGAGACGGGCGAGGTGGCGTTTCCGGAGGCGGGTGGCGGGGTGGTCCTCACCCAGCGTCCGGCGGCTGCGCTCCACGAGGTCGCGGTAGAGGGGCTCGGCCTCGTCCAGCCTCCGGAGGACCCAGAGCGCATCGGTGACGGTGGTCTGGGCGTGGAGGGTGTTGGGGTGGTCGGGGCCGAGCACCTCGACGTCGATGGCGTGCACCCGCCGGGCCAGCTCCAGGGACTCCTCCGGGTGGTGGGACCTGAGCAGGATGGTGGAGAGGTTGCCCATCCAGAGGAGGGTCTGGGCGTGGCGCGGCCCCAGCGCGGCCTCGGCGGTGTGCCACGCCTCACGGAAGAGGTCCGCGGACTCGTCGTACCGGCGCTGGAAGGCATAGACCATGGCCAGGTTGCCCATGGCCGCCGCGGTGTCCGGGTGCCCGGCCCCGAGCTCCCGCATGCGCGCCTCCAGGACCCGGCGCTGGATGGCCTCCGCCTCGTCCAGACGGCGCAGCCGGACCAGCACGTTCCCCAGTCCGCCGAGGGCCGTCAGGGTGTCGGGATGGTCGGGGCCGAGCACCTCGCTCCGGAGGTCCACCGTCGTCCGGTAGAGCGCCTCGGCCTCCTCGTAGTGGCCGCTCCGGCTCAGCCCCGCCGCCAGGTCGCCCATGAGGGTCAGGGTCTCCGGATGGCGCTCCCCGTGGACCGACGTGGCCAGCTCGAGCGTCTCCCGTTGCAGGGCGGTGGCGGCGCCGTCCTCGCCCATGCGCCCCATCACGTGGGCGAGCTCCGTCCGGACGGCGATGGCCTCCGCGGCCCGGGATGGCCCGGCGGCGTCGAGGTCGTTCTGGAGCCGCTCCAGCCGGTCACGGGCCTCGGCGTAGTGACCCTGTTCCTCCAGCACCATGGCCAGGTGACGGCGGCTCTCCACGGTGGGGGGCGCCAGCCCGCCGTGGATCCGGGTCCTCTCCGCGACGACGGTGCCGAGCAGGGTTCCGGCCTCGTCGAGCTCGCCCTGGTGGGCCAGGACGACGCCGAGGAGGTCGCGGGCCGCCAGTGTGTCCGGGTGGTCCTCCCCCAGCCGCCGCTCCCGGATCTCCAGCGAGCGTTCCACCAGGGATCGTGCGGTGCCGTACTCCCCCAGGGCGTCGTAGGTGGAGGCCAGGGTCGCCAGGACGGCGGCTCGATCCAGGGGGTGCTCGGCGAAGGTTGTGTCCACGCGGGCCGCGGCATCGCCCAGCACGTCCACCACGCGGACCTGGCGGCCCCGGTGGGAGGGGTCCGCGCTCGCCAGCATCTCCAGCAGGAAGGTGTTGACGGCGGTGGCCCGGCGCTCCGCCCGGCGGGCGCGGAGGAAACCGATGGAGGACACCACCGTGGCTGCGGCCAGGCCGGCCGCCAGGCCGGCCGCCGCGACCCGGCGGAGTCGGCGCCTCGGGGTGTCCCGGATCCAGCGGAGGCGCGCGGCGCAGGCCGCGGCGGTGGGGCGGTCCGCCGGAGAGAGCTCCTCCAGCGACGCGATGAGCTCCCCCAGGTGCCGGGGTACGCCGGTGACGGGCTCGGTGTCGCCCCACATGGCCTTCTGGAGGAGGGCCTGGGGACCGGTTCCACCGGCGTAGGGGGAGTGCCCCGTGAAGAGTCGGTGGAGGATCAGGCCGAAGGAGTACATGTCGCTGGCCGCCGTGGCGGGTTCGCCTCGGGCCTGCTCGGGGCTCATGTGGGTGGGGGTCCCCAGGATCTCGCCGGCCCGCGTGAGCGTCATGTTCTCCGCCCCGCGGCTGACGGCCGTGACCTCGCCGGTGGGCGCGCCCTCCCCGCCCGGGGGCGCACCGTCCTCCTCGTCTCCGAGGGTCCGGGCGAGGCCGAAGTCCAGGACCTTCACCACCCCCTCGGGGGTGAGCATGATGTTGGAGGGCTTGAGGTCCCGGTGGACCACGCTGAAGGCGTGGGCGGCCTGGAGGGCGTCCGCGATCTGGAGGGCGATGGACCACCGCTGCTCCGTGGAGAGCCCGCCGTCCATGGCCTCGTCCAGGGTGATGCCGGGAACGAGCTCGAGAACGACGAAGTCGGTGTCCTCATGCCGGACGAAATCCAGCACCCGGCAGATGTTGGGGTGCTCCACGCGGGAGAGGATGCGGGCCTCCCGCAGGAACCTCCGCCGGGCCCTCGGCTCCAGGCGACGGTCCGCGCGGAGCACCTTGACCGCCACCTGGCGCTGGAGGGCATCGTCGTGGCCCTCGTAGACCTCCCCCATCCCGCCACCCCCCAGGAGGCGGATCAGCCGGATGTGCCCCACCCTGGTTCCCACCAGCGTCATGTTCCGGTCCCCGCGGTCAGGGTCCCGCCCTGCGGGATCTGGCCGGATTGTCGATGACCCCATTGTGGCATGGTTCTGCCGGTGGGGCGTTGCCCGGGACCCGGATCTGGGATACCTTCCGTGAGGGAGGCGAGGATGACCACCTACCGTGACGCCGGCGTGGACATCGACGCGCAGGACGAGGCGCTGGCCCGCATCCGGGACCTGGTGCATGGGACCTTCACGAGGGGGGTCCTCTCGCACCTGGGCTCCTTCGGCGGGCTCTTCGACGTGACTGCCACCGGGGTGAAACGGCCCGTGCTGGTGGCCTCGGCCGACGGCGTGGGGACCAAGCTCCGTGTGGCCTTCATGACCGGCCGTCACGACACCGTGGGGCGGGACCTGGTGAACCACTGTATCAACGACATCCTGGTGCAGGGGGCCCGGCCGCTCTTCTTCCTGGACTACCTGGCCACGGGCCGGCTGCAGCCCGGCGTGGTGGAGGCGGTGGTCACGGGACTTGCCGGGGCCTGCTCCGACGCCGGGGTGGCGCTGCTGGGCGGGGAGACCGCGGAGATGCCGGGGTTCTACGCCGAGGGGGAGTACGATCTGGCAGGCTTCATCGTGGGGGTCGTGGACCGGAAGAAGCTCCTCGACGGCAGCGCCGTGCAGAAGGGGGACGTCCTGGTGGGGCTGTCCTCCTCTGGCCTCCACACCAACGGGTACTCCCTGGCCCGGCACATCTTCTTCGACCGTCTCGGCCTCGCCCCGGAGGATCACGTGGAGGAGCTGGGGCGGACGGTGGGCGAGGAGCTCCTCGAGGTCCACCGGTGCTACCTGGATCCCGTCTGGCCCCTGCTGGAGGACGGGCTGGTCCACGCCATCGCCCACATCACGGGAGGCGGACTCACCGACAACCTGCCCCGGGTCCTGCCCGAGGGCCTCGGTGCGGTGGTGAAGGTGGGCTCGTGGGAGATCCCACCCGTGTTCCGCATCATCGCCGAGGGTGGCAAGGTGCCCGAGGACGATCTCTGGCGGACCTTCAACATGGGCGTCGGGATGGTGCTCGTGGTGGCCCCGGGAAAGCTGGAGAGGGTGCTCCGGAGGCTCCGCAAGGCCGGGGAGCGCGCCTTTCCCATGGGCAACGTGGTGAAGGGATCCGGTGTGACCTACGATCACCCGCCGGAAGGGTACCCCACGGGGATCCGCTGAGCCGGACAGCGGCGGAGCGCGGGAGCCGGCACCGGCGGCCGGTGGGCGGATCCGGCTCGCCGTCACCTCCGGACCGCCGGACATGCTGTCGGTTCCGGGGATGCGGGGAGTTCCCGTACCCCTCCACGTCCCCATCCCCTCACCCTCTGGCGCCCTCACCGGTGGGGAGGGCGGGATGGGTTGACACAGCAGGGGGTGTCGGGTAAAGTCCTGCTCCCCTGCGTCCGCAGGGGACGCGAAACGTGCGCGAGAGCGAGGGGACAATGCGGACCTACATGCCGAAACAGGACGAGATCGAGCGGGAGTGGCTGGTCGTCGACGCATCGAACCAGGTGCTCGGCCGGCTCGCCACCGAGATCGCCCGCCTGCTCAGGGGCAAGCACAAGGCCACCTTCACCCCCCACCTGGACACGGGGGACTTCGTGGTGGTGGTGAACGCCGAGCGGGTGAAGCTCACCGGGCGGAAGCTCGACGAGAAGAAGTACTACCGGCACTCGGGGCGGCCCGGCAGCCTCAAGACCGAGACGGCCAGGGAGATGCTGGAGAAGCACCCGGAGCGGGTCATCCGCGCCGCCGTCTGGGGCATGTTGCCGAAGAATCGCCTGGGCCGGAAGCTGCTCAAGAAGCTCAAGGTGTACTCGGGTCCCGAGCACCCGCACACCGCGCAGCGGCCGAAGACCTACACGCTGGCATCGTAAAGAGGGGGACGTCGTGGCAGAGATCCAGTACTACGGAACCGGGCGCCGGAAGACATCGGTCGCTCGCGTCTACCTGAGACCCGGTACGGGGAAGATCCTGGTCAACCGCAGGGACTTCGACGAGTACTTCCCGAACCGCGTGCTCAAGATGGTGATCCGGCAGCCGCTGCTGCTCACCGAGACCGCGGACAAGTTCGACATCCTCGTCAACGTCCGCGGTGGCGGGTCCACCGGCCAGGCCGGCGCCATCCGCCACGGGATCGCCCGCGCCCTCGTGGAGTACAACCCCGAGCTGCGCCCGCGCCTGAAGGCCTCCGGTCTCCTGACCCGTGACGCCCGCAAGGTGGAGCGGAAGAAGTACGGTCAACCCAAGGCGCGCAAGCGCTTCCAGTTCTCGAAGCGGTAAGGAGACGCCCCGTGGCTACGATTCAGATGAAGGAGCTGCTCGAGGCCGGTGTTCACTTCGGCCACCAGACGCGCCGCTGGAACCCGAAGATGAAGCCCTACATCTTCGGCAAGCGCAACGGGATCCACATCATCGACCTCCAGAAGACGCTCCAGCACTTCGAGGAGGCGGCGGAGTTCGTGCGCGACCTGGCTGCGGCCGGCCGCAACGTGCTCTTCGTGGGGACCAAGCGGCAGGCCCAGGACGCCATCCGCGAGGAGGCCGTCCGGTGCGGCATGTTCTACGTGAACCACCGCTGGCTCGGTGGCACCATGACCAACTTCAAGACGATCCGGAAGTCCATCGATCGTTTCAAGGAGGTCGAGGCGATCCTCGCCAACGAGGAGTCCCTCCTCACCAAGAAGGAGCGGATCCGCCTCGAGCGCCAGGCCCGCAAGATGGAGCGCGCCCTGGGCGGCATCAAGGACATGGACGGCCTGCCCGATGCGCTCTTCGTGATCGACACCGTGCACGAGCACATCGCCGTGCGCGAGGCCAACCGGCTGGGCATCCCCGTGATCGCCGTGGTGGACACCAACTGCGATCCCGAGGAGGTGGACTACCCCATCCCGGGCAACGACGACGCCATCCGGGCCATCCGGCTCTTCACGTCGCGGATCGCCGACAACGTCCTCGAGGGCCTGAACCTGGCGGACGAGCGGTACGTGGGATCGGACAAGGCCTCCGCCGGGGACGCCGGGGACGGGACCGAAGCGGGGGAGGCCCCCGTGGAGGCCGTGCCCGAGGAGGAGGCCGCTGCAGTGGAGGCGGAGACGCCCACCACGGTGGAGGGCGGGGAAGCGGCTCCGGCTCAGGCCTGAGACGGGACTCGTGACCAACGACCGGGGGCCAGGGGCTGCTGCGCCTGGCCTCTTGGTGTACATGCGAAGGAGAGGGACCAGACCATGAGTGTGACGGCCAGTGCTGTGAAGGAGCTCCGGCAGAAGACCGGGGCGGGAATGATGGACTGCAAGAAGGCTCTCGTGGAGGCCGGCGGCGACATGGAGGAGGCCATCAAGATCCTCCGGACGAAGGGGCTCGCCGCGGCCGCCAAGAAGGCCCACCGCGTGGCCAGCGAGGGTCTCGTGGTGATCGTGGGCGACGCCGCGAAGGCCGCCATGATCGAGCTCAACTGCGAGACGGACTTCGTGGCCCGGAACACCGACTTCCAGGAGTTCGCGAAGGCGCTCGCCGACCAGACGCTCGCGGACTGCCCGGCGGACGTGGAGGAGCTCAAGGGCCGCCCCTTCGCAGGGGACAGCTCCCACACGGTCGAGGAGATCATCTCCCAGCGGATCGCCACCATTGGCGAGAACATCGTGCTCTCCCGGGTGGCCTGCGTGGAGGCCGCCGCCGGCTGCAAGCTCTCCTCCTACACCCACATGGGCGGCCGCATGGGCGTCATCGTGGAGGGGACGGACTCCATTCCGGACGAGGCGCTCCACGACGTGGCCATGCACATCGCCGCCACGGATCCCCGGTACGTGAGCCGGGACGAGGTGACCGACGAGATCCTGGCCACCGAGAAGGAGATCGCGCTCAAGCAGGCCATCGAGTCGGGCAAGCCCGAGCACATCGCCGAGAAGATCGTCCAGGGTAAGATGGAGAAGTTCTTCGAGCAGGTGGTTCTCATGGAGCAGCCGTTCGCCAGGGATTCTTCGAAGACCGTGGGCGCCTTTCTCGCCGAGGTGGGCGGCGAGGGGGCCCGCGTGACGCGCTTCGTCCGCTTCAAGCTGGGCGAGGGTGCCGGCGGTTGATTTCGTGACGGACCCCGTCCCCGCCTACCATCGGGTCCTGGTGAAGCTCTCCGGGGAGGCGCTCCTCGGGGAGCAACCCTTCGGGATCGACCCGCCGGTGGTGGATACCCTGGCGGGTGAGCTCGTGGAGGTCCATGCACTCGGCGTGGAGCTCGGCGTGGTGGTGGGCGGCGGCAACATCATCAGGGGGGTGTCCGCCCACGAGCAGGGCATCGACCGGATCACCGGTGACTCCATGGGGATGCTGGCCACGGTCATCAACGCCCTGGCCCTCTCGTCGGCGGTGGAACGGCGCGGCGTGCCCACCCGGGTCCAGACCGCCATCGAGATGCACCAGGTGGCCGAGCCCTTCATCCGCAGGCGGGCGCTGCGCCACATGGAGAAGGGGCGCATCGTGCTCTTCGCCGGGGGCACGGGGAGTCCGTTCTTCACCACCGACTCGGCCGCGGCGCTCCGGGCCAACGAGATCGGAGCCGAGATCCTCATCAAGGCCACCAGGGTGGATGGCGTCTACACGGCCGATCCCGAGAAGGACGGGGATGCCGAGCTGTTGCCGCGGCTCTCCTACCAGGAGGTGCTGCGGCGGGGCCTGAAGGTGATGGACGCCGCGGCCATTTCTCTGTGCATGGAGACCGGAATTCCGGTTCACATCTGCAACGTCCACAAGCCGGGGAACCTCAGGCGGGCGGTCCTCGGCGAGGAGGTCGGGTCCGTGGTGGGACCCGGGGAGGCACGATGAAGGAGCTGCTGAAGGATCTCGAACGGAGAATGGTGGGCGCCGTGGATGCGTTCAAGAGCGAGCTCATGACCCTGCGGACCGGTCGCGCGTCCCTGGCGCTCCTGGACGGTGTCACGGTGGACTACTACGGCACGCCGACACCGATCAACCAGGTGGCCGCCCTGTCGGTGCCGGAGCCGGCCACCATCGTCATCGCCCCGTGGGAGCCCAAGATGCTCGGTGAGATCGAGAGGGCCCTGCTCAGGTCGAACCTGGGGATCACCCCCACCAACGACGGCAAGGTGGTCCGGCTCAACATCCCGGCGCTCACCGAGGAGCGCCGCAAGGAGCTGGTGAAGGTGGCCCACAACTACGCCGAGCAGGCCCGGAACGCCGTGCGCCAGATCCGCCGGGACGGCAACGATCACGTGAAGAAGATGGAAAAGGCCAAGGAGATCTCCGAGGACGAGATGCGCCATGGTCTCGACGAGATCCAGAAGCTCACCGACGCCTACATCGGCAAGGTCAACGAGCTCCTGGAGCACAAGGAGAAGGAGATCCTCGAGATCTGACCTTCCCCGCGCCCCCTGGAGGAGGCCGTCCATGACATCCCCGGCACCCGGGTCCGGCGAGAGCGAGTGGATCACGGGCGTCCACGCCGTCACCGCTGCGCTCGAGGAGGGACGGCCCCTCGACCAGGTCTGGATCCAGAAGGGGCGCCATGACCGGCGCCTGCAGCGCGTGGTGGAGCTCGCCACAGAGCGGAGGGTCCCGGTCCGTTTCGTGGGGCGCACGGCCCTGGAGCGACTGGCAGGCGGGACCACCCACAATGGCGTGGCCGCCCGGACCGCGCCCCGCGCCTTCACGGCGCTGGAGGACATGATCCGGCCGGAGGACGAGCCGGGCCGGCTGATCCTGCTGGACGGCGTCACCGATCCCCGCAACGTGGGGGCCGTGATCCGGAGCGCTGCGGCCTTCGGCCTGGACGGCGTGATCCTGGCGGGTCCGGGAGCCCCCCCATTGGGCGGCGCACTGGCCGCGGCGGCGGCGGGCCACCTGGAGCGCGTTCCCATCGCCCGGGTCAACGTGGCCGGCGATGCGCTGCGCCTGCTCCGGGAGAGCGGCTACTGGGCCTACGGTGCCGATGCGGGTGGCACGCCCCTCCCGCTCCTGCGTCCCACCGACCGGTGGGTCCTGGCCCTGGGCTCCGAGGGCAAGGGGCTCCGGGCCAAGACACGGGCCTTCCTGGACGAGGCCGTGGCCATCCCCATGAAACCCGGGGTGGAGTCCCTCAACGTCTCCGTGGCGGCCGCCATCCTTGCCTACGCCCTGACGGAGCAGCCCGAGCGGTCCTCCTGAGCAGCGGCGGGTGCGATGCCCCCCGCCCACCCGCCCATTCGTGAAACGTGAAAGGTGAAACGTGAAACGAAAGAGGGTGGGGAAGTTAGGACGTCAGGACGTTAGGACGCCCCTCCGCACGCCGGCCTCTCAGGGCTTCTCCCCCTCGCCCCTGCACCCCTGCACCCCTGCTTTCCCGGGCAGTCGGGTGGAGGAGCTTCCAGGTGGCACCGCGGGAGCGGTCGAGGAGGGTGAGGGCGGTGGTGGCACGGTCCCGATCCACCGCACCAGCTCCGAGGAGTAGACGCAGGTGGATGTCGGCCTCCTTTGCGGAGGCGTAGGCGATACGCCAGTGGTGGAGGCGGTCTCTTCCGGTGCGGCCGTGGCCTTCGGCGAGGTTTGCGGGGACCGAGCTCACGGCCCGGATGAGCTGGTCGGCAATGGGCCTGAGCGGAGCAGGAACCGCACGAGCCAGCGCGAGTGCGATGCTGGCGGCTTCCATGGCGAGGTTGACGGCATCAAGGGGGTGGTTGGCTGGAAGGGTGTCGGTCATGGTCACCTCCGGGTCGTTCATGGAGGCGCTCCAGCTTCCGGGCGCCCCGGTGTCAAGGGCCGCGGAGCGGCCGAAGGTTCACCCTTGACACCGGGGCGCCCGGAAGCTAGGCCTCTCATGACAGAACGACCCGGAGGTGGCCGCCGCCCTCCGCCGCCGCCCTCCGCCGCCGCCCTCCGCCGCCGCCCTCCGCCGCCGCCCTCCGCCGCCGCCCTCC
>JAMOWA010000046.1 GCA_027061805.1 Thermoanaerobaculia bacterium
GCCGCCGCCTTCCGCCGCCGCCTTCCGCCGCCGCCTTCCGCCGCCGCCCTCCGCCATCCGTTCCGGTGGTACCATCGCCTCCCGGCCCCACGTGGCCGGCGCGAGGAGGATGCATCATGGTCGAGGCCGAGGGCCGGAGGTTTCCGTTCGACACACCCGAGGTGCTCCAGCCGGAGGTGCTGGAGACCTTTCCCTACGAGTACGCGGGAAGGGACATCGTCGTCACCATCGAGACCGACGAGTTCACGGCGGTGTGTCCGTTCTCCGGGCTCCCGGACTTCGGGAGCCTCGTGGTGCGGTACGTCCCCACCGATGTCTGCGTGGAGCTCAAGTCCTTCAAGTACTACCTCCACGGGTTCCGCAACGTGGGGATCTACCAGGAGCACGCGGTCAACAGGATCCTGGACGACCTGGTGGCCTGTTGCAGGCCCAGATGGATGGAGGTCGAGCTGGACTACCGGATCCGCGGTGGTATCCACACGGTGGTGACCGCGGAGCATGGCACCCGCCCCGGTGGATGAAGCTGCTGTGATAGCATGTGGGCGATGCGCGGCGCGGATCGAGCCAGGTGATCACGAGCTTCCCGGACGGGAAGCTCGTTTCCCGATGGGGGTCAGGAGGCCTGAACATGACGAGGACCTCGAGTGGGGCCGGTCTCAAGCAGATCCTTGACGAGGCGGGGATGGGGCGGACCATCGCCCGCATGGCGGCGGAGATCGTGGAGAGGGACGGCGGTGAGATCATCCTGGTGGGAATCCAGACCAGGGGGGTGCCCCTGGCGGAACGGCTCGCCCGGGCCATCGTGGCCTCCACGGGCCACAGCGTGGGCACCGGACGGCTGGACATCACGCTCTACCGCGACGACGTGGGCCCCTGGCGGCCCGCGCACGCCCAGCCGGTCCTCAAGGAGACCGTGCTGCCCCCCTCCATCGACGGGGCCACGGTGTGGCTGGTGGACGACGTGCTCTTCACCGGGAGGACCGTGCGGGCGGCGCTGGACACGCTGATGGACTACGGCCGGCCACGAGCCGTACGGCTGGCGGTCCTGGTGGACCGGGGGCACCGGGAGCTGCCCGTGGCAGCGGACGTGGTGGGACGGAAGGTCCACACGTCGCGCGACGAGGACGTCCAGGTCCGCCTCAAGGAGGTGGACGGGGTGGACGGCGTCTGGATCGGAAAGGAGACCCCGAATGCCCGTTGAGGCTGCAACCGCCCTTTCGGGAAAGGACCTGGTGGGGATCGCTCCACTCACGCCGGGTGAGATCCAGCTGATCCTGGACACGGCGGAGGAGCTCCTGGAGATCGCCAGGCGTCCCATCAAGAAGGTGCCGACCCTTCGCGGCCGGACCGTGGTCAACCTGTTCATGGAGCCCTCCACCAGGACGAGGTTCTCCTTCGAGGTGGCGGAGAAGCGGCTGTCCGCGGACACGCTGAACTTCTCGGCCTCGGGGACCTCGGTGAGCAAGGGCGAGACCCTGGTGGACACGGCCCGGAACCTCATGGCCATGGCACCGGACTTCATCGTCATGCGCCACCCCAACTCCGGGGCACCCCACCGCCTGGCGAAGATGGTGAGCGCCTCCATCATCAACGCGGGGGACGGAATCAACGAGCACCCCACCCAGGCCCTGCTCGATGCCTTCACCATGCGGCGTCACAGGGGCCGCCTGGAGGGTCTCACGGTGGTCATCGCAGGGGACATCCGGCACTCGCGGGTTGCCCGGTCCAACGCATTCCTGCTCAACAAGATGGGGGCCTCGGTCCGGTTCGCCGCGCCGGCGTCGCTCATGCCCGTGAGGGCGGAGGAGCTCGGCGTGGAGGTCCACCACCGGCTGGAACCCGCGCTCGAGGGCGCCGATGTGGTGATGATGCTCCGGATCCAGCGGGAACGGCAGGGCAACAAGAACTTCCCGTCGTTGCGGGAGTACTTCGACTTCTTCGGGCTGACGCCCGGGCGGCTGGACCTGGCCAGCCCCGACGCGCTCGTGATGCACCCGGGTCCCATGAACCGCGGCGTGGAGATCGACTCCGCCGTGGCCGACGGACCCCGGTCGGTGATCCTGGACCAGGTGACCAACGGCGTCGCCATCCGCATGGCGATCCTCTACCTGCTTTCTGGAGGTGAACGTGAGCCGTCTGCTGCTTCGTAACGGCCGGGTGGTGGATCCCTCGCAGGGTCTGGACCAGGGCCTCGACGTGCTCCTGGAGGACGGTTTCGTGGCCCGGGTCGGGGAACGGCTGGATGTGCCTGCCGACACGCCCGTCCTGGACGCTGCCGGCCTGGTGGTGGCGCCGGGTTTCATCGACCTCCACGTGCACCTGCGGGAGCCGGGCTCCGAGTACAAGGAGACCATCGAGACCGGGTGCCGCGCTGCGGTGGCCGGCGGCTTCACCGCCGTGTGCGCCATGCCCAACACCAGCCCCATCAACGACGACCCCTCGGTGACCCGGTTCATCCGGGAGCGTGCGGAGGAGGTCGGCCTGTGCCGCGTGTACCCCATCGGGGCGCTGTCCAAGGGTGAGAGGGGCGAGGAGCTGGCCGAGATTGGCGAGATGGTGCGGGAGGGGGCCGTGGCCATCTCCGACGACGGACGGCCCGTCATGAACGCCCAGCTCATGCGGCGGGCCCTGGAGTACGCGAAGAGCTTCGGCATTCCCATCGCGGCCCACGAGGAGGACGTGAACCTGGCCGATGGCGGGAGCATGCACGAGGGCGAGGTCTCCACCCGGATCGGCCTCAGGGGAATCCCGTCGGCAGCCGAGGACGTGATGGTGGCCCGGGACGTCCTCCTGGCCGAGCTCACGGGAGGCCGGCTCCACCTCTGCCACGTCTCCACGAGGGGCAGCCTGGACCTGGTCCGCATGGCGCGGCGCAAGGGCATCGAGGTCACCTGCGAGGTGACGCCGCACCACTTCACGCTCACCGACGAGGACCTGGCGGCCTCCAACTACGACCCCAACTGGAAGATGAACCCGCCCCTGAGGAGCCGGGACGACGTGGAGGCCGTGCGGCAGGCCATCTACGACGGGACGGTGGACGCCATCGTGACGGACCACGCGCCCCACCACGCCGACGAGAAGGAGCTGGACTTCGCCGATGCGCCCTTCGGCATCGTGGGCCTGGAGACGGTGGTGCCCCTGGCCCTGGACCGGCTGGTCCACGGCCGGGTGATCGGCCTGCTCCAGCTGGTCCGGCTTCTCTCCACGCGGCCCGCCGAGATCTTCGGGCTGCCCGGGGGAACGCTGGCGGAGGGGGCTCCCGCCGACGTGACACTGCTGGACATCAGGGCCCGGACAACGGTGGATCCCGGGCGCTTCCGGTCGAAGGCCCGGAACACGCCCTTCGCCGGCATGCGGCTCAAGGGCGCCCCGGTGGGGACCATCGTGGGCGGCCGGGTGGTCTGGCGCGCGGGCGAGGCGTCCTAGTTCCGTGCGGACCGTCGTCGTGGCCGCAGGCTCGCCCCGGCAGGCGGCCCGCTGGGAGCGCGTCATCGGAGCGCGGTTCGCGGGAAGGGCCGCTCCAAGGCTCGTGACCGCACCCGGCCAGCTGGAGGGGGCGGGGGGCGTGGCAGCCCTTCTGGTGGATCCCGGCATGGAGGGACCTCCGGTCCCGCGCTGGCTGGAGGCCGCCATCGCAGCGGGGATACCGCCCTCCCGGACCCTCGTGGTGGCCGCCACCGGCTCTCCCGATGCCGGGGCCGGTCGGGGCTGCCTCCTGGTGGCCGACCCGGGGGATCCCGAGGCCACCACGGAGCTCATCCTGGCGCTGGAGCGGCTCGTGGGCGGCGGCTGAGGGCGGGGACCTGAACCCGCCCGCTGGCCGGTGGGCGATCCCATGGTGGTGTGCAGGGAGCTCGATCCGTTCTGTGCTATGCTTCCGCCCCCGTGGACCCCCGCGGGAAGCCAAGCCAGCGAGGCCTGTCATGACTGACGAATCCCGTGAGCTGAACGAGTTCGAGAAGGCCCTCCAGGAGAACCTGGAGACCCAGGACATCTCGGTGGGTGCCGTGGTGGACGGCACCATCGCCGCGATCCACGGCGACGTGGCCCTGGTGGACATCGGCGGCAAGTCCGAGGCCGTCATGGACCGTGAGGAGCTGGACGAGCTGGGCACGGGCGACCCCGTGGAGGTCGTGGTGGTCTCCGCCGGCGACGAGATCAGGGTCTCCCGGAGGCAGGCCATCGAGATGCGCCTCAAGGAGAAGCTCGCGGAGGCCGTGGAGCGGAACGTCCCCATGGACGGGAAGGTGGTGGGGCGCCGCAAGGGCGGATTCGACGTGACCATCGCCGGGATCCGGGGCTTCTGCCCGGTGTCGCAGATCTCCGACGTCCGGTCCGATGACCTGGACCAGCACCTGGGGCAGACCTACACCTTCAGGATCCTGGAGTACGACCCCGAGAACCGGAAGCTCGTGGTGTCGCGTGCCGCGCTGCTGCGCGAGGAGAAGGAGAAGCTCCGCGCCGCCACCTGGGAGAAGCTCGAGGTCGGTGCCGTGCTGGAGGGGACCGTCCGCTCGCTGACCGACTTCGGTGCCTTCGTGGACCTCGGTGGCGTGGACGGGCTCGTCCACGTGACGGAGATCTCCCACCGGCGGATCGGCAACCCCCGGCACGCCCTGGAGGTGGGGCAGGCGGTGACCGTCAAGGTGCTCGAGGCCGACCGCGAGAAGGACCGCATCTCCCTGAGCATGAAGGCCCTGGAGCCCAATCCCTGGGAGGGGGCCGGGGAGCGCTACGCCGCCGGGACGAAGTTCAGCGGGACGGTGGTCCGCAAGGCGCCCTTCGGGATCTTCGTCAGGCTCGAGGAGGGGATCGACGGGCTGCTCCACGTGAGCCAGCTCCCGCCGGGCATGGACCTGGACTCCGAGGAGCTGGCCGAGGGCGCCACCGTCGAGGGCTGGATCCGGGAGTGCGATCCGGAGCACGAGAGGATCGGCCTCACCCTGCGTGAGGTGCCGGATCACGACCCCTGGGAGCGCATCGAGATGCACTACCAGGAGGGCCAGGTGGTGGAGGGTACCGTGGAGAACGGCGCCCCCTTCGGCGTCTTCGTTGAGGTGGAGCCGGGGCTCAGCGCCCTGATCCCCGCGTCCGAGCTGGGCATGGGGCGGGAGGTGGATCCGAAGACGGCCCTGGAGCCCGGCACGAAGGTCAGCGCGAAGGTGCTTTCCATCGACCCCGAGCGGCGGCGCATGAGCCTGTCCATCCGGGCCTTCAAGCGTGAGCAGGAGCGCCGCGAGTACCAGGGGCACATGGAATCCTCCGGCGATGCGGGCGCGCCGTCCCAGACGGCCTTCGGGGCGGCCCTCATGGCGGCCCTGGGGACGAAGCCCGAGGAGAAGAAGGCCTCGAAGACGAAGAAGAAGTAGGGCCGGACTTCTCCGGGGGCGGAGCGGACTGATACCCTCCCTGCCATGAGGGTCGTGCTCCATCGCGTGGATCGTGCCGAGGCCACCAGGGACGGTGTCACCGTGGCCGGTATCGGCCCCGGTCTCGTGGCCCTGGTGGGTTTCGGCCGGGAGGACGATGCCGGGGTGGTCCGCCGGCTGGCCGGCAAGATCGCCCGTCTCCGCATGATGGAAGGGGGAGGATCGAAGTTCGGCGCCTCGGTGGTGGATGCCGGTGGTCAGGTCCTGACGCTCTCCCAGTTCACGCTCCTGGCCGACACGACCCGTGGGAGCAGGCCCAACTTCTCGCCCGCCGCGGATCCCGCTGTGGCCCGGGAGCTCTTCGGCGTCTTCGGCGAGGCCCTCCGTGCGGCGGGTGTGGCGGACGTGGTCCAGGGCCCCTTCGGTACCACGCTCCGCGTGGAGATGGTCCACCGGGGCCCGTTCACCGTGGTGCTGGAGGGATAGACCTCCGTCCGGCCCGACGCCCGGGGATGTCGAGATGGCCGAGTTGAGACGTTGCTATGATATTCGATCTCAATGTTGACATGACCGCCGGGGTGTTGGACAATCCCTGCCGACCGGAAACGACCACCTGGAGGTGACCCATGCGACCCATGACCGAGGAGTTCCTGAAGGCGGCCTTCGCGGGCGAGAGCCAGGCCCACATGAAGTACATGGCCTTCGCGTTCAAGGCCGAGAAGGAGGGCAAGCCGAAGATCGCCAACCTGTTCCGGGCCATCGCCTACGCCGAGCTGGTCCACGCCCACAACCACCTGGAGGCGCTGGGCGGGATCGGGACCACCGCGGAGAACCTGGTGGCGGCCAAGGGCGGCGAGGACTTCGAGGTGGACGAGATGTACCCGGCCTACCTGGCGAACGCGAAGCTCCAGGACGAGAAGAAGGCCGAGCGGAGCTTCACCTACGCGGTGGAGGCCGAGAAGGTCCACTCGGAGCTCTACGCTGCGGCGAAGGCGGCCGTGGACGCCGGGGAGGACATCGCCGAGGCGAAGGTCTGGGTCTGCCCCGTGTGCGGCTGGACCACGACTGGCGAAGAGCTCCCCGAGCGATGCCCCGTCTGCCAGGCCCTGGCGAAGGTCTTCAAGGAGTTCGGTGTGGAGTGAGCCCGATCGGCCCCGACCAGCGGGGCCGGTGGAACTCCTGACATCCAGGGGCGGGAGCGGTGCCACGCTCCCGCCCTTCCTGTGTTCCGGGATGCCCTGGTGCTCCGCGCAGGGGATCCGGACACCAACGGCCGCTCAACGTACCGCCAGGAAGACCACCAGTGCTGCGGACAGGACGGCCAGCAGTGGAGGGATCTCCCGCCAGCGGCCGGTGAACGCCCGGATCCCAACCCATGTGGCGGGGTACGAGAGATACGGTGGCATCGGTGCGTGCCTTGTCCTGAAGTCGGAGGTCCGTCCACAACCCCTCCCTCCACGACCCGGGACAGGGCGAGGATGTACGAGGCCGCTATCCTGGAGCGCGGACTTCAGTCCGCAGGGAATATCATCCGTTCCCATCCTCCTGCGACCCGGGGGAATGCGGGCCGAGCTCGCGCTCCGTGGGTGCCGGCCCGAGGGCGGCAGACAGAGCAACGACTCCGCCGGTCCCTCGGCATCTCTTGGAGAAGGGTGCTTCCATATGGTAGAATGGCCCCGACGGGTTTCGCCCGAACGAGGCATATCCCCGGCGCAGGCGTCGTGTCACGCCGGCCGAGGGGTGGGTCTTTCACAACAGTCCGAAAGGGAGGTGTGGATGCAGAAGATCGACGGTCTCCGGTACCGTGCGCTCGGACCTCAGCATCTCGACAGGATCGCCCGGGACGTGGGGCTTGACGGTGACCAGCTCACCGCGCTCAAGGCAGTGGCGGCAGTTCTGCCGTTCCGCGTCAACCGGTACGTCCTGGACGAGCTCATCGACTGGAACGACATTCCCTCCGATCCCATCTACCAGCTCACCTTCCCCCAGGCGGGGATGCTCGAACGGGGTGATTTCCTCCGCATGGTGGATCTTCTGGGCAGGGGCGCCTCCGACGAGGAGGTCCGCAGGGAGGCCCGCCGCATCCGGATGCGGATGAACCCGCACCCCGCCGGCCAGCTGGATCTGAACGTTCCGGAGATCGATGGGGAACGCCTCCCGGGCGCCCAGCACAAGTACCGCGAGACCGTCCTCTTCTTCCCCTCCCAGGGCCAGACCTGTCATGCCTACTGCACGTACTGCTTCAGGTGGGCCCAGTTCGTGGGCATGGAGGAGTTGCGCTTCGCCAACCGTGAGGTCCAGACGCTCGTCCGGTACCTCACCACGCACACCGAGGTGAGCGACGTGCTCTTCACGGGTGGCGACCCGCTCGTCATGAGCACCAGTGTCCTCCGGCGCTACCTGGAGGCCCTCCTCGTGCCCGGACTCGAGCATGTCACCAACATCAGGATCGGTACCAAGGCACTGGCCTACTGGCCGTTCCGATTCACCACGGATCGGGATGCCGACGACCTGCTGCGCCTCTTCGAGCAGGTGGGGCGGGCCGGGAAGCGGCTTGCGCTCATGGCCCACTTCAGCCACCCCAGGGAGCTCGGGACACCCGAGGTCCGGGAGGCCATGCAGAGGATCCTGGATACCGGGGCGGTGATCCGGTGCCAGGCGCCGCTGGTCCGCCACGTGAACGACAACGCCGAGGCGTGGGCCACCATGTGGAGGACGCAGGTTCGGCTGGGCGCCGTGCCCTACTACATGTTCGTGGAGCGCGACACGGGGCCCAAGCACTACTTCGAGGTTCCTCTGGCCCGGGCCCTCCGCATCTTCAGCCGTGCCTACAACCAGGTCTCCGGACTGGCCCGCACCGTGCGAGGCCCCTCCATGTCCGCCACGCCGGGCAAGGTGGTGGTGGAGGGCGTGGCCGAGGTGGCGGGCGAGAAGGTCTTCGCCCTGAAGTTCCTCCAGGGCCGGGACCCGTCCTGGGCCAACCGGATCTTCTTCGCCCGCTTCGACGCCCAGGCCTCCTGGCTGGACGACCTGGAGCCCGCCTTCGGTGCGAAGGAGTTCTTCTTCGAGCCCACCCTGCACGCCATGGCCGAGGGGGCCTGGTTGCCCGAGTGGCGCCGGAAGGACGCTCCGAGGCTGGTGGGAGCTTCCCGCGAGGAGGCCTCGTAGCCCGGATTGTTCACGAGGGTTCGTGGCGAGCGGTGCGAGGTGCCGTTGCCGGTGGTGGTCTCGCACGGCGGGGGAGCGAAGGCCTGCTTGCGGCACGTGGAGCGACCGGGTCGAGACAACGCCGCCGGGAATGGTGGATCGCACCGCGCGGTCGAAGCGTCATGAAGGATCCGGGACAGGCCTTCCACCGGCGCAGCCACGGTCCGTGTGGCGCCCGGGGACTCCCGGGCGCTAGTCGTTGTCGGAGGGGCGTGCCCTGAGCTTCTTGATGCGGCTGCGGCGCCGCTTGGCCTCGAGCTCGCGCCTCCGGACGGAGCGGGACTTCCGGGTGGGGACCCTGGGCCGGCGGCGGCGGGCGCGGTCCGCCAGCCGCTTCTGCAGCCGCTGGAGCGCGATCCGCCTGTTCCGGATCTGCGAGCGCGTGTCGGCACAGGTCACCGTGACGCCCGTGGGGATGTGGCGCAGACGCACCGCCGAGTAGGTCCGGTTCCGGTGCTGGCCTCCCGGGCCCCCGGCCTGGTAGACCGTCACCTCCACCTCACGCTCCAGCTCCTCGAGGGTGGGGACCCGGCGTTCCTCCTCCCGGTTGCGGTCACCGTCGTCCATGCAGACATCATACGCGGCGGCGCGGACATCGGCCGGGGCTGCCGGTGCGGCGGTGGACTCCGACAGCCGGATCGTGAAACGTGAAACGAATGAGATACGTACAGGCCGGGTATCGAGGGTTGCTCCAGAGGGTTGGGGAAACCAACTGGCCGGTTCCGGCTTCCCCTCTCCCCGGCTCCCCCGCACCCCTGCCCCTCCGGCTTCCACGCCGGGCGCTCCTCCTTCACCTCTCCACGTCTTCACCCGCTCGCCCTCCTTCACAGATGCGTGCCGTGGTGCGACAATGCGCGAACGTGGCGTGGCACTGAATGCTGGAGGGCACGATGAGCGGGAGCGAGTACGACTTTTCCGGAATCGAGAGGAAGTGGCAGGGGCGGTGGGAGGAGACGGGCCTGTTCCGGGCCGACGAGTCCGATCCCAGGCCCAAGTGCTACGTGCTGAGCATGTACCCGTACCCCTCGGGCGTGCTCCACATGGGGCACGTGATCAACTACACCATCGGCGACGTGGTGGTGCGCTACAAGCTGCTCCGGGGCTTCAAGGTGCTCTCGCCCATGGGCTGGGACTCCTTCGGCCTGCCGGCGGAGAACGCGGCCATCCGGACGGGCGTCCATCCCCACGAGTTCACGGAGCGGAACATCGCCCGGATGACCGAGCAGATGCGGCGGGCTGGGTGGGGTTTCGACTGGTCCCGCGAGCTGGCCACCAGCCACCCGGACTACTACCGGTGGACCCAGTGGTTCTTCCTGAAGTTCCTGGAGGCCGGCCTGGCCTTCAAGAAGAAGGCCCCGGTGAACTGGTGCCCCTCCTGCCAGACGGTGCTGGCCAACGAGCAGGTGAAGGAGGGTTCCTGCGAGCGCTGTGGCACGGGTGTGGAGCAGCGGGACATGGACCAGTGGTTCTTCCGCATGAGCGCCTTCGCCCAGCGCCTGCTGGACAACCACGCGCAGCTGGAGGGGAAGTGGCCCGAGGCCGTGCTCAAGCTCCAGAAGGAGTGGATCGGGAGGTCCGAGGGAGCGCGCGTGGTGTTCCGCGTGGCGGAGACCGGGGACGAGGTCCCGGTCTTCACCACGAGGCCGGACACCCTCTGGGGCGTCACCTTCATGTCCCTGGCGCCCGAGCACCCCCTGGTGGAGAAGCTCGTCGTGGGCACGGAACACGAGGAGCGTGTGATGGCGGCGGTCCGGGAGATGCGGGCCGCGGGGACCTCGGAGAAGGACCTGGCGGACCGGGAGAAGGTGGGTGTCTTCACGGGATTCCACGTGGTGAACCCGGTCAACGGTGAGAAGGTCCAGCTCTGGGTGGCCAACTTCGCCCTCATGACCTACGGCACGGGGGCGGTGATGGCCGTTCCCGCCCACGACCAGCGTGACTTCGAGTTCGCCCGGAAGTACGGCCTGCCCATCCGGGTGGTGATCCGGCCCGAGGGGGAGACCCTGGACCCCGAGACCATGGAGGAGGCCCACGTGGACCCGGGCGTCATGGTGGACTCCGGGCCCTTCGACGGGCGGAACAACCTGGAGGCCATGTCCGACGTGATCCGCTGGCTGGAGGAGCAGGGTCACGGCCGGGGCGAGATCAACTACAAGCTCCGGGACTGGCTGATCTCACGCCAGCGCTACTGGGGGGCGCCCATCCCCGTGGTGTACTGCGACACCTGTGGAATCGTCCCCGTACCCGAGGAGGAGCTGCCGGTGCTGCTGCCCACCGACGTCCAGTTCGTGGAGGGCGGGGGCAACCCCCTGGCCACCAGTGCCAGCTTCGTGGAGACCACCTGCCCGACCTGCGGTGCTCCGGCCCGACGCGAGACGGACACCATGGACACCTTCGTGGACTCCTCGTGGTACTTCCTCCGCTACTGTGATCCCCACAACGGCGAGCGGGCCTTCGGCGAGGAGGCCGTCCGGCACTGGATGCCGGTGGACCAGTACATCGGTGGCATCGAGCACGCCACCATGCACCTGATCTACGCCCGGTTCTTCACCATGGTGCTCCACGACCTTGGCCTGGTGGACTTCGACGAGCCCTTCGAGCGGCTCTTCTGCCAGGGGATGGTCTGCAAGACGGCCTACTACTGTCCGACCCACAAGTACCTGCGAGAGGACCAGGTGGTGGACGGCCGGAGGGAGGGCGACGCCATCGTGGACGGCAGGTGCGCGCTGTGCGGGGGGCCGGTCCAGGCGGAGATGACCAAGATCTCCAAGTCCAAGCTCAACATCGTGGATCCCGACGCCATGATGGATCGATACGGTGCGGACACCGTGCGCCTCTACATGCTGTCCGACGCGCCGCCAGACCGGATGCAGATCTGGTCGGAGAACGGTATCGCGGGCGCCTGGCGGACCATCAACCGCCTGTGGTCGCTGGCCACCGAGGGCCTGGAGCGGATCGGGGAGGCCGGTGGGGAGATCCCCGGTGACCTGGACGAGGTCAACCGGGAGATCCGCCGGAAGACGCACCAGGCCATCGGACGGGTCACCGACGCCATCGAGGGCGGCTTCCAGTTCAACACCGCCATCGCGAGGTGCAACGAGCTGCTCAACCTGCTCAGGTCCAACCTCGACTCGGTTCACCCGGCGGTGCTTCGCGAGACGCTGGAGACGGTGCTCCGGGTGCTCAGCCCCATCGTGCCCCACCTGGCCGAGGAGCTCTGGGAGCGCCTCGGGCACACGGAGAGCATCTTCCTGGAGGGCTGGCCCGAGGCCGATCCCACGGTGGCCGCCGAGGAGCTCCTGGAGATCCCCGTCCAGGTCAACGGAAAGGTGCGCTCGAAGCTGCACGTGCCGCCCGACACCCCGAGGGAGGAGCTGGAGCGGCTCGCCCTGGCCGACGAGCGGGTCCGGAGGTTCGTCGGGGACCAGGAGGTGGCCCGGGTCATCGTGGTTCCCGGCCGGCTGGTCAACGTGGCGGTGAAGAAGGCGTGAAGGCGTGAAGGCGTGAAGACGTGAGAAGAGGTGGGGGGGCGGCCGTGGAGTCGCCGGCAGGCTGGAGGTGGCGGGGACCCACCGCTGGAGGGAACCGGCCCCCGACTTCTGCGTATGGCTCTCCCGAGTGCCGCTGCGCTACACTCGCGGGCAATGACCGGCAGCCCGCCGCACAGTGCGTCGTGGTCCCGGGGGATCCGGCACAACGGAGGTCGACATGGCGAAGGCTCGTTCGTGGTTCCTGGGTGGATGTCTCGCGGTCATCGCGGGCATGGTGTTCATGTTCTTCATGGGTCGCTTCCTCATGGCGCCCCACGTTCCCGGCAGGGCCATCCTCTCCCTGCGCTTCGATGGTCCCATCGCCGAGATCACCAGCGAGGATCCCTTCGCCGAGATCCTCGGGGAGCAGCCGTTGAGCCTGCGGGACCTGCGGCGGGCGCTGGTGGCCGCGGCGGATGACGATCGCATCGTCGGTGTCCGCGTCAGGATGGACAGCTTCGGTGGTGGGTTTGCAACGGCCCAGGAGGTGAGGGGTCTCCTCCGGAGCGTGAGCCGCGCGGGCAAGTGGACCGCCGCCTACATGGACACGGCGGGCGAGTTCACCCCGGGGAACATGGTCTACTACGTGGCCTCGGCCTGTGACGAGGTCTCCATGAACTCCATGGGTGACCTCAACCTCATCGGGCTCTCGGTCCGTTCGCCGTTCATCAGGGGGACACTGGACAGGCTGGAGATCAGGCCCGAGTTTCCGGGGCGAGGCGCGTACAAGACGGCACGTTACCTGTACACCGAGCGCGACTTCACCCCCGAGCATCGCGAGATGATGGAGTGGCTCGTCGATTCGCTGATGGGTCAGATCACCAGGGACATCGCCGCGGCCCGGGACACCACCCCGGAGATGGTCCGGGAAATCATCGACCGTGCGCCGCTCCTGGGGAGCGGGGCCGTCGACGCGGGCCTGGTGGACAAGCTGGAGGACTGGACGGAGTTCAACAACCGGCTCAAGGAGAAGGACGACGCCGGGTTCGTGGGCCTGAAGCCCTACCTCCAGGGCCTGAGGAGACCCTCCCTGGGTCAGAAGATTGCCGTGGTCACCGCCACCGGCGCCATCATGCGGGGCAAGAACGGCCGGAATCTCAACCCGCTCCTCGGAGGGGAGATCATGGGTTCGGAGACCATCTCGACGGCGTGGCGGAAGGTCCGGGAGACCCGTGGGATCAAGGCCGTGGTGTTCCGGATCGACTCCCCCGGCGGCAGCGCGGTGGCCTCGGAGATCATCCGGCGGGAGATGGCCAGGACGGCGGAGGATCTCCCCGTGGTGGTCTCCATGTCCAACCTCGCGGCCTCGGGCGGCTACTGGATCACCTGTGGTGCGAGGAAGATCGTGGCGGAGCCCGGAACGCTCACGGCGTCCATCGGGGTCTTCGGCGGTCACCTGAACATGGACGGCTTCTGGAGGAACAAACTGGGCGTCACCTTCGGCCGGCTCGACGCCGGGAAGAACGCCAACATCTACGGTGGCCTGGAGGACTGGAACGACGGGCAGCGGGCCATCGTCGACAGGATGCTGGACCGGATCTACGACGAGTTCCTGGACAGGGTGGCAGCCAGCCGTGGGATGACCCGGGAACAGGTGGATGCCATGGCCCGTGGGAGGGTCTTCACCGGGGAACAGGCCCTGGAGAAGGGGCTCGTGGATGCCCTCGGTGGCCTGGACGTGGCCATCGCCCAGGCCAAGGAGCTGGCCGGCATCTCGCCGGAGACGGCGGTCACGCTGGTGGACTTCCCCAAGCCGGAGCCGTGGTGGAAGCGGATGATCGAGAAGGGACGGGAGGTCCGGGCGGGCACGAGCGCCGTGGAGGAGCTCCGGCAGTGGTGGGAGACGGGGGTGCTCCAGCCCCCCGGGGTGGTCTGGATGCCTCCCGTGTACATCCGGTGAGCCTCCTGGAGGACCTCTCCCGGTGAGCTCCACCGGTCCGGTCCGGCACGAGACCGGAGGGTGGGGCGCCTGGATCGAGGGCGTCCGGGAAGTGGCCGCCGCGCTTTCCAGGCCGGGACCCGTCCTTCCGGACGGTCCACCGGGCAGGGACCTGGAGCGGTGCCCGTGGGACGGCGAGGGCAGGTCGGTGGTCCGGTGGGTCCGGACGGGGGCCGGGGATCCGGAGACCGCCGCCCGCACGCAAGTGGTGCTTGCCAATGCCGCCCCGGCGCTGGACCTGCTCCGGGAGAGGTCCATCGACTGCGTTCCCCTCCATGGAGCGCACCACCTGGGGGTGCTCTACCCTGGTCCCGGGGCGCGGCTCGTGGAATCGGTGGATCTCCTGGTCTCGCCCTGGGATGTCCCGCGGGCACGCCTGGTGCTGGCGTCCCGGGGCTTCCGGGCGGAGGAGCGTGGCTGGAAGCGTGTGGTCCTGGCATCACCCGAGGCGCGGATCGTCCTCCACTGGGGTCTGGTGCCGCGTGGGTTCAGGGAGGCCCCGCTGGGACCCTTCCTGGAGGACGTGGAGCCCGCTTCCGGCGGTGCCGGACCACGGAGGATGCGGCGTGGGGCCGCCTGGGCGGCGCACAGGCTGCTCCTGGCCCGTGACCTGTGGCCGCCCGGGCCCCGGACGGCGCTCCACCTCGCAGAGGCCGCCGCCCTCGGTGCCGGGGTGCCTTCCGACGAGCGGGAGACCTGGGCCCACCGCACCGGGCTCTGGCGCCTCCGAAGTCTCTGGCAACGCTGTGACCGGATGGAGGCGTGGGTCGAGGGCGGGGAGAGACCTCCCCGGGTCGACGACGCCCCCCCCCGTTCGGAGTGGGATGGCATCCGGCGGGTGATGGCACTCCAGGATGGGGTGGCCGCCCGGGCCGAGGTGCCGCTCAGATGGTTCTGGGAGGGGTTTCGCGAGAGGTGATCACAGCGGGTGGGCCACCGGGGCTCAGCGCGGATCCGGGGGCGCCGTTGCAGGGAGGGCGGCGGAAAGCTTCTGGAGGTCCCGGGCGAGCAGGGGATTGAGCCGCAGGGCCTTCTCGAGCTCCTCCCGGGCCCGTGCCTCCGAGTCCCGTTTTCCTGCCGGTGATGCGGTGATCGCGGCCTTCAGGGACAGGAGCCGCGCCCGCTCCGCATGGGCCAGCGAGAGGTCTCCGCTCCGCTCGAGGGCCCGCCGTGCCCATTCCAGGCCCCGGTCGATCTCGGGGTCGGGCCTGCGTCCTCTCCGCAGCTCCCACTCCGCGGTGAGGCGGTGTAGCCTGGCCTGCTCCACCATGGCCTCCACGTACGTGGGGTTGAGGGAGAGGGAACGCCGGATGGCTGTCCTGGCGCGGTCGAGGGCATGGGAGGGATCGCCCCCGCGGTCCAGGGCCCACCGCGCCAGGACCAGGTGGGCCCGCGTCAGGATGTACCAGGTCTCCGCGTCCATGGGGTTGAGGGTGATGGCACGCCGCGCGGTCTCGATGGCGGCCCCTGCGCTCTTCTCGGGATCCTGCCCCGACCGCAGGTGATACTCTGCCAGGACCGCGTGGGCTCCGGCCATGTTGGTCCAGGTGGAGGCGTTTCTCGCGTTGAGCTCGCGTGCCCGGTCGAAGTCCTCGAAGGCGGGCTTCAGGAGAGGTTCAGGATCCCGTCCCTGGAGGGCGGCGAAACGGGCACGTTCGGCACGGGAGAGCCCCCGGTTGTTGTAGGCCACCCAGTCCTCCGGATACACGGAGATGGCCTGGCCGAGCACCGCCTCGGCCTGCCGGACGACGGTCTCCGGGTCCTGGCCGCTGTCCACGAGGATGTGGGCCTTGCCCCAGTACGCCGCACCGAGGTTGTCCAGGGCCACGAAGGCCCCCGGGCGCAGCTCGATGTACCGCTCGAAGGTCTGGATGGCGTGATCGAGGGCCCCGCTCGCATCGAGACCCTTGCCCAGCTCCCAGAAGGCGCGCTCCAGCCAGACGAGGCCCAGCGAGTTCAGGGCCTGGGTGTGGGTGGGGTCGAGCTCGAGGGCCCGTTCCAGGCGTTCGGAGGCGCTCCGGAAGGACTCCAGGGGGTCCTTGCCCAGAGCCACGGCGGTCCTCGCCAGCTGCAGCTGGGCGAGGCCGGCGTAGGTGTTGAGGCCCGGATCGTCGGGGCGGATCCGGAGCCCCTTGTCCGCTGCCCGGACTGCCTCGTCGAGGACTGCCGAGGGGTTCGTCCCGTGGAGCATCTGGTACTCACCCCACTGGAGACAGACGAAGGCCAGGCCGGCGTAGGCGGGCACGAACCGGTCGTCGGCCTCGAGGGCCTGGGTGCACCGGTCCCGTGCCTCCTGGAAGACGGAGATCGGATCGGATCCGGCATCAACAAGGAGCATGGCCCGGAAGTTCAGGGTGTTGCACAGTCCCTCGTACCCCTTGGGATCGCTCGGGGCGATCCGGATCACCTCGGCGTAGGCGGCCCGCGCCCGCTCGAGGGCCTCCTCGGCCCGATGGACGTCGCCGTTCTCCCGTGCTGCAGAGAACCTCGCGATCTCCACGTCACCCTCGAGGGCCCTGGCCGCATGGAGCCACGGAATCCTGTCGATTGCCTGGTGGCACTTCGCGATGGCCGTGTCCATGTCATGCTCCAGGAAGGCGATCAGGGCCTCCCCGAACTCGGGGGCCTCCACGTCCACGGCGTGACCCTGGCGGAGCAGGCGTAGCGCGGGATCCCTGTAACGCTGGCCCGCCTCCCGCAGGAGCCGGCTCCGGGTCTCCCGGTCCCGCACGCGCTGGATGGTCTCGAGCTGCTGGCGGTAGAGGTTGGCCAGGACCATGCCCCACGTGAAGGCCACCTCCGGCTCGCGGTATCCCAGCTCCCAGGCCCGGGCCAGGTGCCGGTCGGCCACCTCGAAGTTCCCCAGCGCGAGATATCCACGGCCCAGGGCATACTCGCCGGGACCGCTGGCCGCACCACCCACATTCCGGACCGTGGACTCCAGCTCCTCCAGCCGGCTCCTGAGCTCCTGGATCTCCGGACCGATGGGATGGAGGGGCCGGGCGAGGATCATGCGGAGTCCGTTCTCGAGTCGCGCGGTCTCCTGCGTGAAACGACGGGCGAACACGGCCTGTCGGCCGGCCTGCCAGGAGGTCCACGCAACCCAGGCTGCAGAGGCCACCACGGTGGTGATCAGTGCGCCGAGAGCGGCAGAGGCGACCCTGTTGCGCCGCATCCAGGACAGCCCCTGGGTCACCAGGGTGACCGGACGGGCGCGAACGGGCTCTCCCGCCAGCCACCGGTCCAGGTCCGCGGCAAGCTCGAGGGCGGTGGGGTACCGTGCCGAGGGCTCACGGCTCAGGCACTTCATGATGATGGCTTCCAGGTCGCGGGGGACGTCACTGGCGATGCGGCTCAACGGCGTCGGGTCCCGCTCGGCCTTCTGGACGATCACCTCGAGGGAGTTGCCCGTGTAGGGCGGCCGGCCGGCAAGGATGTCGTACAGGGTGGCGCCGAGGGCATAGACATCGGCGCGCCGGTCCACGGGGGTGTCCTCCGGCGTGCCCTGCTCCGGAGCCATGAAGGCCACGGTGCCGAGGACCGCGCCGCTCATGGTGACCCGGGGGGCGGCCATCTCGCGGGCCAGCCCGAAGTCCACCACGTAGGGCTTGTACTGGCCCGAAGGGAGACGCTCCACCAGGATGTTTCCGGGTTTCACGTCGCGATGGACGAGACCGTGCTCGTGGGCCGCGTGAAGGGCCAGGGCCACGTCCCTGGCGATCTCCACCTTTTCCCTCAGGGAGAGCTCCGGGGCCAGGTGCGAGAAGCTCCTGCCCTTGATGAGCTGCATGGCGATGTAGGGGCGGCCCTCCACCTCGCCGACCTCGAAGATGGGGCACACGTTGTCGTGCTCCACACTGGCCTGGACCCGGGCCTCCTGGAGGAACCTCCGGACCATCTCCGGATCCTCGGTGTGGAGGAACTTCAGCGCGACCCACCGCTCCAGGCGGGGATCGAAGGCGCGATAGACCCTGCCCATTCCCCCCTCGCCCAGGAGATCGGTCACCCGGTACCGGCCCCAGTTCCGGGTGGCCTCCGGTGGCGAGGCGCCCGGCTGGAAGGCTGACTGCTCTCTGGAGATGAAGGTGGCGGGCGTGGTGTGGGTGGTGGGTATGGGGGCCGTGGGCGGCCTGGAGGGCGGATCCTTCAGGATCTCGTCCTCGAGCTTTTCCACCTGTTCCCTCCGGAGCACCCCCCAGCTGATCAGGAGGGCGATGCGCCAGCCCCATCGTCCCGGGGGCAGTGTGCGCTCCTCCTCCTCCGCCGACCGTTCCACGGACTCCAGGTCCTGCTCCGTCACCAGACCCCTGGTCATGGCGAGAGCGAGGATCTTGAGTTCGAGCTTCTGATCCACGAGAGGAGCCTCCTGATGGGCCGATTCTACCGCAAGAATCATTCTCATGTCCTGGTCGGGGTATGATACAGGCCCTCCCGGGGCAGGCCCCGGCCCGGATTCTTCACGGGGGTTCGTCGCGAGCCGCCGCCCGGGGTGGCGTTCCCTCAAGTGCGGATGAGAGGCGGCGCGCCCCGAGCACATCGGGCGACCGGACCGAGACACCGCCTCCGGGAATGGTGGATCGCTCCGGGCAGTCGGAGCATCGTGAACAATCCGGGCTAGGGCGCGGCCTCCAGGACCTCGCCGCTGCCGATGCCACCGCCCACGCAACGGCTGGTCACGCCCAGGCGACCGCCGGCGCGGCGCAGCTGGTGCACCATGTCCACCACCTGGCGGGCGCCGGTGCAGCCCACGGGGTGCCCGAGGGAGATGCCGCTGCCCCAGAGGTTGGTCCTGTCCTCCGGGAGGCCGGGAAGGGAGTGGAATGCGGCGGCCAGCACCGCGGCGAAGGCCTCGTTGAGCTCGAACAGGTCCACGTCGGCCAGGGTGATCCCGGCACGCTCGAGGAGCGGGGGAATCACCTTGAATGCGCCCTCGCCCATGTAGGCCCGCTCGACACCCATGTTCCAGAAGGCCCTCAACGTGGCCAGGGGCCGCAGGCCAAGACGTTCGGCCGCCTCCTGGCTGGCCAGCACGAGCGCGGCGGCAGCATCGTTCATGGTGGAGGCATTGAGGGTCGTGATGGTGCCACCGTCCCGCTTGAAGTAGGGGCGTGCGGCCGCCAGCTCCTCGCGGGTCACGGGGCGTGGTCCCTCGTCCCGGTCGACCACCACGGGATCCTTCCGCTTCCGGGGGACCTCCACCGGCACCACGTAGCCGTCGAACCACCCCTTCTCCCACGCCTGAAGGGCGTTGTGGTGGCTCCGCCAGGCGATCTCGTCCTGCTCCTCCCGGGTGAGGCCGTGGCGCTCCACCAGCCGTTCGGTGAGGAGCCCCATGAGCTCTCCACCCTCCACGTGGGCGTCCGTGAGTGCTCCGAAGAGCCCGTCCACCAGCGTCATGTCACCGTAGAGCTGGCCCCGCGTGCGGCCGGTGAACAGGTACCGCGGCACGTTGCTCATGGACTCCACTCCACCCGCCACACCGAGGTCGATCTCCCCGAGGAGGATCCGGCGGGCGATGCTGTGGATGGCGGCGCCGCCGGAGGCGCAGTTCTCGTGGAAGGTGGTGGCCGGCGAGGTGTGGGGGATCCCGGCCAGCTCGGCGGCGTTCCGGGCCACGTTCGGGGAGCGGGGGTCCTGCATGACGTTGCCCATGCAGGTGTACCGGACCTCCGCCGGGTCGAGGCCCGTCCGCTCCAGCACGGACCGGATGGCCAGGGTGGCCAGGTCCTCGGCCAGCAGGGGAGTGAGGCCTCCGCCGATGGCTCCGATGGGGGTTCTCACGGCACCGAGGATCACGACACGGGTCCGGGGCATCTGGGACCTCCTTGCATGCTCTCTCTCGCCCCCAAGTGTACCGGGGTCCACCCCCGCCGCGGAGCCGGGGTATCCTCTGGGCATGGCGGTCTGGCCCTGATCGGCGAGGTCCTGGAGTCCCGGGACGAGAGCCGGCTCGTCCCGGAATGGGCCAGGGGATTGTGACCTGAGCCCCCCGGTCCCGGTGCCGCCCCGTGGTACAACGGGAGCATGGACGGTGATCCCGGAACCACGGTGAGCCCCTGGGGCATCGCCCTCGTGGTGCTGGTGACGGCTTCCCTGGCCGTGGCCATGGCCCTGGGGCCCGGCCGCGCGATGGAGCCGCCCGGGACCTTCCTGAAGTACGTGGATGCAGCCCGCAGCGGCGACGTGTCCCGCCTCCAGGACTACAGTCCTCTCTACCTGGAGTTCGTCCGCCTCCTGGAGCCGCGGGTGGGGGTGGCCGGCATCCGTGCCGTGCAGGTGGGCCTCTTCGCGCTCCTGAGCGTGGCCGTGGCGCTGGCGGTCCTCCTGGAATCGGGCGCCCGGGCCGCGCTCGCGGCGGGCCTCCTGGCGGCCACCTACCGGCCCTTCCTGGTGTACGTGCCCGTCCTGGAGCCCGAGACGCTGCTCCTGACGCTCCTCGCCCTCGTGCTCGGCGCGGGGTCGTGGGCCCGCCGTGGCGCGGAGCGGTACGGTGCGGGTTCGGGCGTGACGGCCGGGCTGACCCTGCTTGCGGCGGTGGCCGCGGGCCTGGCCGCCCTGGTCCGGCCCCAGTACCTGGTCCTGGTCCCGGGCGTGGCCCTCTGGATGGGATGGAGACCCCGGCGGGGCTTCCGCTGGGGGCAGGTCATCCCGGCCCTCGTGGTGGGCCTGCTCGTGGTGGCCCCGCCGGGCCTCCACCGTGCCGCCACCGCCGGGTCGATGACGGTCATGGGCCCCGGGACGGTGTTCTACGAGGGGAACGGGCCGCAGTCCCCCACGGGGAGGTACACCGTTCCCGAGATCGTGCGGGAGCTCCAGAGCCGGAGCCGGAGCGGCGCCGACACCGCCCACGTGTTCTACCGGGAGGTGGCGGCGGCCTCCACGGGTGGGGCGCCCGGAGCGGCAATGTCGAGCCGGTACTGGGCGGGCCTCGCCATCCAGGGCATGGCCGCTCGGCCGGGACGGGCGGTGCGGCGGTTCCTCTCCAAGGCGGTGCTGGCCCTGGCGCCCCACGAGTTCCACGACCTGCTCAACGCCGAGGACCTGGACCGGAGGTTGCGGGCGTTCCTGCCCTGGGGTTTCGGCGTGGTGCTGGCGCTGGCGATCTGGGTGGCCCCCGGCATCGCTGGCCGCCCCGGCCCCGCGGCCGGGGCCCTCCTGGTGCTGCTCCTTTCGCTGGCGGTCCAGGTGCTGTTCTACCCGTCGGCCCGCCAACGGCTGCCCCTGGCGCTGGCGCTCGCGGTGCTCTGGGGGATCGGGGTCGGTGTCCGGAGGAGGAGGGGAGGTCTCCGCGGCATGGCGCTGCCCCTGCTGGCCCTCGCCGTGTGGCCGGGGAGTGCCTGGCTGAGCGCTCCGGACGCCAGCGACCACGCGGCCTGGCTGGGCACGAGGCTCGGTGCGGAGGAGCGGACCGTGGGTGGCAGCGTGGCGGCGGTCCTGGATGGAAGGGCACTGCGCCCGGCCTCCCGCCAGGCCGCCCTCGCGATGGAGCGGGCACAGGACCTCCTGGAGCGGGGGGTGGCGCCCCGGGTGCCCGCCGATCCCGCGCTGGTCCGGGCCGTCCTGGGGGATGGGGAGGTCCCGCGCTGGATCCGGGCACGGGCCGCCTGGCACGTGGCGCGGTCCCACGCCTTCGCGGGCGACGTGGGGGAGGCGCGCCGGTGGACGGGGAAGGCCACCCTCCTGGACCCGGATTTCCTCCCGGCGCTGGCCCTCCGCCATGCTCTGAAGTCCGCCGGTTGCCCTGCGGGATCGTCCCCGGCGCCACCGGGCTACGACCCGCTGGACGCCACCTTCGTCACCGCACGGGAGGCGGCCCTGGTCCACGGCAGCAGATGTGGCAGGGCCGCCGGACGGAAGGTGCTTCGGAGGTTCCCCACGCTCCGTGGAGCCCTCGTTCCCGCAGTCCGCAACTGATGCAGTATCTGCTTGCCATGCAATGAAATGTGCGCTAGGATACGAGACCTGCCCCGCCGGGAGGCGGAGCGTCCTGGTGCGGGAGACCGCACGGAAAGAGGAATGACATGGCCAGGGAACGACTCCAGAAGATCATCGCGAGAAGTGGACTCTGCTCACGGCGGGACGCCGAGGAGCTGATCCGGCAGGGGCTGGTGACGGTCAACGGCCGGGCGGCCACCCTCGGGATGAAGGTGGACCCGGAGGTCGATCACATCAAGGTGGAGGGCAGGCGTCTCCCACCCCTCGAGCCGCTCCGATACATCCTCCTCCACAAGCCCCGCGGCATCATGACCACCTGCGAGGACCCCGAGGAGCGCACCACCGTGGTGGACCTGCTGACGGGGAAGGTGCGGGAACGGGTCTATCCGGTGGGCCGGCTGGACTACCACTCCGAGGGGTTGCTGATCCTCACCAACGACGGCGAGCTGGCCGCGAGGGTGGCCCACCCCCGCTACGGTGTCGTCCGCGAGTACCTGGTGAAGGTCAAGGGCGACCTGACACCCCAGGAGGTGGCCCGGCTCAGGCGGGGCGCCCGCATCGACGGCGTGCCGGTGCGCCCACGGTCGGTGCGGAGGGAGCACCGGACCAGGAAGGCCGGGAACAGCTGGTGGACCATCGAGGTCACCGAGGGACGGACCCACGAGGTGCGGGAGCTGTTCTTCCGCGTGGGGCACCCCGTCCAGCGTCTCAAGAGGACGGCCATCGGCCCCATCCGCGACCGGGAGCTGCCGCCGGGCGCCTTCCGCGACCTGGAGCCGGGGGAGGTGGAGGCCCTCCGTCGCGCCGTCCGGACCCCCCGCCGGAGGGAGGGGGGAGCCCGGGGCCGAGGCAGGCCCGGGACAGGGCGGCCGCCGGCGCGCTCCCCGAAGCGCTCTCCCGGCCGTGGCGGGGGGAGCCGGTCGAAGGGATGACCTCCGGCCTCCGTGGTACAATCGCGCGCCTTCTGGAGGTGCCTGGTGACCGTCGACAAGGCGCAGCAACCGCTCGAGCAGCTGATCGCGAATCGTCGAGCCAAATTGAACGAGCTCAAGGAGATGGGGATCGAACCCTATCCATCCCGGTTCCGGGTCGACGAGTCAGTGGGTGCCGTTCGCGAGCGATTCGGCGAGGTTCCCGCCGAGGAGCTCGAGGAGAGGACGCCGGAGGTCCGGATCGCGGGAAGGCTCCAGGCCCTCCGCGGGCACGGCAAGGCGGCCTTCGCGGACCTCTCGGACGGCTCCGCCCGGATCCAGCTGCACCTGAAGAAGGACCGGCTCGGCGAGGAGCGCTGGAAGGTGTTCAAGCTCCTGGACCTCGGGGACTTCATCGGGGTGGAGGGCGTGGTCTTCAGGACACGGACGGGAGAGCTGACCGTGGCCGTGGACGAGCTCACCGTCCTGGCCAAGTCCCTGCGCCCCATGCCGGAGAAGTACCACGGGCTCACCGACCGTGAGGCCCGGGCCCGCCAGCGGTACCTGGACCTCCTGTCCAACCCGGAGTCCCGCTACGAGTTCGAGCTGCGGAGCCGCGTGGTCTCGGCGATCCGGAGGTTCCTGGAGTCCCACGGGTTCCTGGAGGTGGAGACGCCCATGATGCACCCGATCCCCGGGGGCGCAACCGCCAGGCCCTTCGTCACCCACCACAACGCCCTGGACCTGGAGCTCTACCTCAGGATCGCGCCGGAGCTCTACCTCAAGCGGCTGCTGGTGGGGGGGTTCGAGCGGGTCTTCGAGCTGAACCGGAACTTCCGGAACGAGGGGATCTCCACCCGCCACAACCCCGAGTTCACCATGCTGGAGTTCTACTGGGCCTACGCCGACTACGAGCTCCTCATGGAGTTCACCGAGGAGCTGGTCACTTCCGTGGCCCTGGAGACGGTGGGGTCGCTGGACCTTCCCTGGGGCGAGGAGACCATCCACTTCGGGCGTCCGTGGCGGCGTCTGACGCTCCGGGACGCCATCCTGGAGTACTCCGACCTGGGGCCGGAGGACCTGTCCGACCGTCCACGGATGGAGGCCGCCGCACGGCGGCTGGGGGTGGAGAGGATCGAGGAGCGGTCCGACGGCAAGCTGCTGGCGGAGCTCTTCGAGGTGACGGCCGAGTCCAGGCTCATCGACCCCACCTTCATCATGGACTTTCCCAGGGACATCTCCCCGCTGGCCAAGTCGGTGCCCGGGGACCCGGATACGGTGGAGCGGTTCGAGCTCTTCATCGGCGGGCTCGAGGTGGCCAACGCCTACACGGAGCTGAACGATCCCCTGGAGCAGCGGCGCAGGCTGGAGGAGCAGGTGAAGGCCGGCGGGGGAACGCTGGACGAGGACTTCCTTCTCGCCCTGGAGCACGGCATGCCTCCCACCGGGGGCGAGGGCATCGGGATCGACCGGCTCGTGATGCTGCTCACCAGTCGTGCCTCCATCCGTGACGTGATCCTGTTCCCGTTGCTGCGGCCGCGTGACGGAGACTGAGGGGTGCGGGCCGAGCTCCACCTGGCACGCCGCTACCTCTTCGGCCTCCGCCGGAGGACCCACGTGGCCACGGTGTCGCTCATCTCCCTGGTGAGCCTCGCCCTGGGGGTGCTGGCCCTGGTGGTGACGCTCGCGCTCCTGGAGGGGTTCCAGTCCACGATCCGGGCCGAGCTGGTCAGCCGGTCGGCCCATTCGCGAATCCGGCCGGCCCGGGGGAGGGAGCTCGAGCACCCCGCGGCGCTGGTCCGGAGGGTCCGTGAGGCACTTCCCGGCGTCGAGCTGGTGGAGGTGCTCCGTGGGACCTGCCTGGTCCGGGGCCGGGGCGAGGCCGTCCCGGCGAACGTGGAGGGCCGGTCGGACGTCCAGACTCCCATGGTGGATGCCGTGCTGGCCGCCCGGCTCGGGGTGGCGCCCGGCGAGGAGTTGGAGGTGATCTCCCCGAGGCGCCGGCTCACGCCCATGGGCCCCGTGCAGGTGAGGACCCGGCTGGAGCTCGGCGGCTACGTGCCCAGGGAACCCGGGCGGGAGGGTGGCACGCTGCTCCTGCCCCTGGCCGTGGCCCAGAAGCTTCTTCGGGGCAGGGCCGTGGTGGGCGCCGTGGACCTCCGCTCCGAGGAGGATCCGTGGCACCTGGACCGGAGGATCCGTGAGGCCCTCGGGCCGCTGGCGCAGGGGGTCGTGGTGGAGGGCGTGGAGGATCTCCACAGGCCGCTCCTGGTGGCGCTGGCCCTGGAGCGGGTGATGATCTTCGTGGCCGTGGGGCTGATGCTGGTGGTGGCGGCGCTGAACCTCCTGTGCAACGTGGCCATGGTGGCCGCCGAGAAGAGGACGGACCTGGCCGTGCTCGCGGGGCTCGGCCTTGGCCCCCGGGCGCTCCGCAGGCTCTTCGTCCTGCTGGGGCTCGGCATCGGGGTGCTGGGGGCGCTCCTGGGGGCCGTGGGGGGTGTGGTCCTCTCGGTGGTGCTGGACCGGACGCAGGCGCTGGGCCTGCCCCGCGGCGTCTTCATCGTGAACGCCGTACCCTTCCGGGTGGATCCGGTGATGGTCACGATCGTCGTGGGCTTCGCGCTGGTGCTCGCCGCGGCGGCCTCGTGGCTGCCGGCCCGCCTGGTCTCCCTGAGGGATCCGGCGGAGGGGCTCCGCTATGAGTGAGCGGGACGTGATCGTCCGCCTCCGCGGCATCTCCAAGGGTTACGGGGAGGGGGAGCGGCGTGTCCAGGTCCTCCGCGACCTGGACCTGGACGTCCACCGCGGGGAGCTCCTCGCCATCGTGGGTCCCTCCGGCGTGGGCAAGAGCACCCTGCTGCACCTGATGGGGCTCCTGGACCGTCCCGACGACGGCACCATCGAGCTCGAGGGGCGGGACGTCTCCGGGCTGGATCCCGAGGCCCGTGCGGGTCTGCGGAACCGGACCATCGGCTTCGTCTTCCAGTACCACTACCTGCTCGACGAGCTGGACGCCCGGGACAACGTGGCGCTCCCGCTCCGGATCGCCGGGCGGTCCGCGGGCGAGGCCAGGGGGCGCGCGGTGGAGCTTCTCGAGCGCGTGGGCCTGGCCGGGCGGCTCGACCACTTCCCGGATCAGCTCTCGGGAGGAGAGCAGCAGAGGGTCGCCGTGGCCCGCGCGCTCGCCATGGCCCCGGCCCTGCTCCTGGCCGACGAACCCACGGGAAACCTGGACCGGAAGAACGCCGAAAAGCTGTTCGCGCTGGTGCGGGAGCTTCATTTGAAGGAGGGTCTGACCTCGGTTATAGTGACGCACAACGAGGAGATGGCCGGCCGGTGCGATCGGGTCTTCCGGCTCGAGCCGGCAGGGACAGGTATGGACGATGTTTGAGAAGTTCAACGAGCACGCTCGTCGCAGTCTTTTCTTCGCGCGGTACGAGGCCGGCCGTGCCCAGAGCCGTTCCATCGGCTCGGAGCACATGCTGCTGGGCCTGCTGCGCGAGGCTGGCGATGCCCTGACCGAGATCCTGGAGAGGATGGACCTGGACATCCAGGACCTCCGCGAGGAGCTCGTGGGGGACATCGTGCCGTTGCAGAAGGTGGGGAGCTCTCCCGACCTCCCCCTGGCCGAGGACACCAAGCGGGCGCTGGCCTACGCCGTGCACGAGGCCGATTCCATGGGCCACGAGGAGGTGGGTTCGGAGCACATCCTGCTGGGGTTGTTGCGGGTCGAGGACAGCCTCGCGGCCCAGTACCTCACCGAGCACGGGCTCGAGGTGGGCCCGCTCCGGGACGAGATCCAGCGGATGGCCCGGGAGCAGGAGCTGGAGGCCAGCGCCCAGGCCATGCCCAACCTGAGCGAGTACTCGCGGGATCTCACGCTCCTGGCAGCGGAGGGTGTCTTCGACCCGTTGATCGGGCGGGACGCCGAGGTGGACCGCATCATCCAGGTTCTCTGCCGGCGGACCAAGAACAACCCGCTCCTCCTGGGCGAGGCCGGGGTGGGGAAGACGGCCATCGTCGAGGGACTGGCCACACGGATCGTGGAGGGCAGGGTCCCCGTGCAGCTGGCGGACCGGCGGATCCTCGCACTGGACCTGTCGCTCCTGGTGGCCGGGACCAAGTACAGGGGCCAGTTCGAGGAGCGGCTCAAGGGGTTGCTCAAGGAGCTGCAACAGCACCCCGAGGCCATCATCTTCATCGACGAGATCCACTCCCTCATCGGGACGGGGTCCGCCGAGGGCTCGCTGGACGCCGCCAACATCCTCAAGCCGGCACTGTCCCGCGGCGAGATCACGTGCATCGGCGCCACCACGGTGCGGGAGTACCGCAAGTACGTGGAGAAGGACCGTGCCCTCTCCCGCCGGTTCCAGGCCATCACCATCCGGGAGCCCTCGGAGGAGGAGACCATCGTGATCCTGCAGGGGATCAAGGACCGGTACGAGGAGTTCCACGGTGTCACCTACACGGATGACGCCATCGTGGCGGCGGCCACGCACTCCGGGCGGTACCTTCCCGACAGGTCGTTTCCGGACAAGGCCATCGATGTCCTCGACGAGGCCGGGGCGCGGGTGAAGCTCCGTCAGGCCAGCTCCACCACCTCCCTCAGGAAGGTCCAGGGGGAGATGCAGCGGGTGGTGGCTGCCATGAAGGAGGCCATCTCCCGGAAGGAGTTCGAGAAGGCCGTGGAGCTGCGCGAGGAGGAGCTCCGGCTCCGCGAGGAGCTGAGCGTGCTCGAGCGCACGCAGGGCCAGCCAGCCTCCGTGGTGAACGTGGACCGCGACGACATCGAGGAGGTGGTGGCCTCCTGGACCGGCATCCCCATCACCTCCATCAAGGAGGACGAGGCGGAGCGCCTCCGCCGCATGGAGGAGATCCTGAGGCAGCGGGTGGTGGGGCAGGACAGCGCCATCGAGGCGCTGGCCCGGGCCATCCGGAGGAGCCGGCTGGGCCTCACGAACCCCGGCCGCCCCATCGGTTCCTTCATCTTCCTGGGGCCCTCCGGGGTGGGCAAGACCGAGGTGGCGCGGCAACTCGCGCGGTTCCTGTTCCAGGACCCCCGCCACCTCGTGCGCTTCGACATGTCCGAGTACATGGAGAAGCACACGGTCTCCCGCCTCATCGGCTCGCCCCCCGGCTACGTGGGCTTCGAGGAGGGGGGGCAACTCTCGGAGCAGGTCCGCCGGAACCCCTACTCCGTCGTGCTCCTGGACGAGATCGAGAAGGCCCACCCCGACATCTACAACCTCCTCCTCCAGGTGCTGGAGGACGGCCGGCTGACCGACAACTACGGGAACTCCGTGGACTTCACCAACACCATCATCATCATGACATCGAATCTCGGAAGCCGGAACCTCGTGGTGGACGGGCGTGTGGGTTTCGCGGGCGAGGCCGACGGAATCGCCATCGCGGAGATGAACGAGATCATCGATCGCGAGCTCCGGCGGCATTTCCGGCCCGAGTTCCTCAACCGGCTGGACGACGTGATCGTGTTCCGGCCGCTGGGCGAGGACAGCCTGCTGGAGGTGGCGCGACTCCTCCTCCAGGAGACCCGGGAAAACCTCGCACGCCAGCAGGTGGAGCTGGAGTTCTCGGATGACCTCCCGGCGTGGCTCCTGGAGCGGGCCGGCGTGGATCCCCAGGCTGGAGCGAGACCCCTGAGGCGCCTGGTCCAGCGGTGGATCGAGGACGCCGTGGCAGATTTCCTGATCGAGAATCGCTGTCACCCCTGTCCGGCGCTCCGCGTCGTGCTGAAGGACGACCTTCCCATGGTGGAGGTGGCCGAGCCCGTCGTCCAGGCGAAGGAGAACTCGTGAGGCACAATCGCAACTGGTTACTCGCCGGTGTCCTGGTGGTCCTGGTCGCGGCGGCGGTGGGATCGGCCGCTGCCCGGGACGAGGGGCCGGAGATCGCCGACGTGGTGGTGGAGGGCGGCGTCACGCTGACCCAGGACACGGTCACCTACTACCTGGGGCTCGAACCCGGGGACCCGCTGGATCCCGAGATCCTGGACGAGGGTTTCCACAGGCTCTGGGATTCGGGGCTCTTCGAGGATCTCAGGATCGAGCAGGAGGACCTGCCGGACGGCCGCGTCAAGCTCTACGTGATCGTGAAGGAACGTCCCTTCGTCCTGGAGGTGGACTTCGAGGGGAACGACAAGCTCGGCACCTCCAAGCTCAAGGACGGACTGGACGAGCGCGGGATCGACGTGCCCCGGAACGTGCCCCTGAGGATGGCCCAGCTGGCCAGGATCCAGGCGGCGCTCAAGGAGATCTACAACGAGGCGGGGTACCGGTCGGCACAGATCGCCTTCACGGTGGAGGACATCTCCCAGAAAGAGAAGAAGGTGGTCTTCCACATCGTGGAGGGTGGCAAGGTCAAGATCGGTGACATCGAGTTCACGGGCAACGAGGCCTTCTCCGACGGAAGGCTGAAGCGCGCGTTGAAGGAGCTGTCCAAGGGCGCCTGGTACAAGTTCTGGGCGGGCAAGAAGGCCATCTTCTCCCAGGAGGCGTGGGAGAACGCCAAGGAGAACCTCCGGAAGTTTTACCTCAACCACGGGTACAAGGACATCAAGATCGGGGAGCCCAGGCTGGAGCTGGTGGCACGGCATCCCGACGTGGCCGAGCTGAAGAAGCGGAAATACCGTCTCAAGATCGTCATCCCCGTCGAGGAGGGGGAGCAGTACACCCTCGGAGATCTCAAGATCACGGGTGCCACGGTCTTCAAGCCAGAGCAGCTCAAGAAGGTGTTCGACATCAGGCCCGGCAAGATCTACAGGTTCAAGGACATCGACAAGGGCATGGAGAGCATCCGGAACGTCTACCAGAACCGGGGCTACGTGTACGCCTACACCAACCAGGTTCTTCAGAACAGGCCCGATGTGGACCGCGTGGTGGACGTGACCATCGACGTGTTCGAGGGCGACCGGTTCCGCCTGAACCGGCTGGAGTTCAAGGGCAACACCACGACCCGTGACAACGTGCTGCGCCGGCAGTTCCGCATCGCCGAGGGGGACTGGATGGCCATGGGGGCGTTCCGGAGCTCGGTCTTCAAGGTCAACGCCCTGGGCTACTGGAAGCTCGACGACGATCCCCTGGAGTTCAACTTCGACAACGAGAACAGGCGGGTCGACGTGAACGTCAAGGGGCACGAGGTTGGCCGCAACGACCTCCAGTTCGGTGCCGGGTACTCCGAGCTGGATGGCCTGTTCGTCCAGGCCATGTTCAACACGCGGAACTTCCTGGGTCGCGGCGAGTCCCTTGGCCTGTCGGTCCAGCTGAGCCGGCGCTCCAACTACTACAACCTGAGCTACATCGATCCCTACTTCCTCGACCGCCGGATCATGGTGGGAGGGTCCATCTACAACACCGAGCTGGAGATCGCCGACTTCTACAGGCGGTCGAGGGGAATCACCCTGTCCATGGGGTTCGGCCTGGGGCCCTGGGACTCCTTCAGCGCCGTGTACGCCTACGACAACGTGGACTCCCGGTACGCCATCAGCCGGTTCGGGCTCCCGGGAGACGACACCGGCGGACACGTGCCCCCCGTCGTCCTGCCACCGATCGTTCCCGAGCCGCGTGAGGTGGCGTACGAGCACTTCAAGGGGACCACCTCGTCCATCACGCCGGCGTACGTGTACGACTCCCGTGACGATCCCTTCGATCCCAATCGTGGCCGGCGGATGTCCGCACGGCTCAGGATGGCGGGTGGACTGCTGGGTGGCAACTTCAGCTACGTCCGTCCGGAGCTCCAGTTCAGCCTGTTCCGCCCACTGAGCAAGAAGCTGGTGCTGGCCGGAAACATCGAGGGTGGCCAGTTCTTCACCTACGACGACTCGGGCATCCCGATCTACGAACGGTATCGCCTGGGTGGTGACCGGTCGCTTCGCGGTATCCCGTACTACACCGTCGTTCCACGAACCGAGGATGACGGATATTTCTACTCTCCCGGCGGCGCCATCCTGGGTGGTGACCGGTACTGGCTGACCAACGTGGAGCTCCAGTTCCGCATCGGTGGTCCCGTGAAGGTCGTGGCGTTCCTGGACCTGGGAAACACGTATCACGAGAGACAGGGCTGGAAATTCGGACAGTTTCGCAAGACCACGGGGTTGGAGCTCAGGATCTTCCTGCCGATCTTCCAGGCCCCGCTCCGCTTCATTTACGGCATCAATCTGGATCCTTACCCCGAGGAGAACAGGACGGATTTCCAGTTCTCCATCGGGACCACATTCTGACCATCACGTTTGGGAGGTTGAAGACCATGTTCCGTACCTTTGCAGCAGCAGGATGTCTTGTGGCGGCCCTGGCCATGGTGGCTCCGGCCACGGCCCAGGCCCAGACCGGCAATGTGGCGGTGATCGACGTGCAGCGTGTCGTCACCGAGTCCGATCCCGGCAAGGAGGCGCTCGGGAAGCTCCAGACACTCCAGGAGCAGAAGATCGCCGAGGGCAAGAAACTCCAGGACGAGCTGGATGCGCTCCGCGAGCAGTTCAACAAGCAGCGGTTCACGCTCTCCCAGGACAAGCTCGAGGCACTGCAGAAGCAGATCGAGGACAAGGCCATCGCGCTCAAGCGGTTCCAGGACGATGCCCAGCGTGAGCTGGACGATGCCAGGAAGCGCTACCTCGGCCAGCTGGAGCAGCAGATCATGCCGATCATCGACCAGGTGGGCAAGGAGAAGAAGCTGGACCTGATCTTCAACAAGTTCCAGTCCGGCCTGGTCTTTGCCGCGGAGGCGGTGGACATCACGGACGAGATCATCCAGAGGTTCAACACCTCCAAGTGACGACCGGAAGGACCCTCGCCGAGCTCGGGAGACTCCTGGGTGCCGAGGTGGTGGGTGATCCCACCCTTGCCATCCTGGGCGTGGCACCGCTGGAGGAGGCGCGCCCGGACGAGCTTTCCTTCCTCCACAACCCCAAGTACGTCTCGGTGGCGAGGGCGAGCCGGGCCGGAGCGGTCATCGTCCCGGACCCGGCTCTCCTCCCGGGCCGGAACCTCCTGGTGCACCCCCATCCCTATCTGGTCCACGCCAGGGCCCTGGCCCTGTTCTTCCCGGAGGCGGAGCCGGAGGAGGGCATCCACCCGACGGCCGTGGTGGATGCCACGGCGGAGCTGGCCGAGGGGGTGTCCGTCGGTCCCTGGACCGTGGTGGGACCGGAATGCCGGATCGGAAGTGGCACGGTCCTCGGTGCGGGGGTGGTCCTTGGCCGGCAGGTGGAGATCGGCGACGAGTGCCGCCTGCATCCTCATGTTGTCGTTCTCGACCGGTGCCGGATCGGCAACCGGTGCATCCTGCAACCCGGCGTGGTCGTGGGGGGGGACGGGTTCGGCTATGCCACGGTGAATGGCGTGCACCACAAGGTTCCGCAGGTGGGCATCGCGGTGCTCGAGGACGATGTGGAGGTGGGTGCCAACACCTGCATCGACAGGGGTGCGCTCCGTGAGACGCGGATCGCACGCGGTACCAAGATCGACAACCTGGTCCAGGTGGCCCACAACGTCACCATCGGGGAGGGCTCGCTGATCGTGGCCCTGGTTGGCCTTGGCGGTTCCACCAGGATCGGTGAACATGCAGTGCTGGGTGGCCAGGTAGGGACCGCGGGGCACCTCACCATCGGGGACGGCGCCATCGTGTCTGGCAGGGCCGGTGTGATCAAGGACGTGCCCCCGGGGGCGTTCTACGGAGGGTTCCCCGCCCGGCCCCACAGAGAGTGGCTGAAGGGCCTCGCCGAGCAGCGGAAGATCCCTGGACTCCTGGAACGGGTGGCCCGGCTCGAACACCGGCTGGCGGAACTCGAAGCACGATCGGATGGTGGAGATGACGACAAACAATGAGGTTGAGAACATCCTGAAGGCGTTGCCGCACCGTTACCCCTTCCTGCTCGTGGACCGGGTGCTCGAGCAGACCGGCACGACCATCACGGTCCTCAAGAACGTCACCATCAACGAGCCCTTCTTCCAGGGGCACTTTCCCGAGGCCCCGGTCATGCCCGGCGTTCTCATCGTGGAGGCCATGGCCCAGGCGGGTGGTTGCCTTCTGTTCTGCCACATCGGGGACCGCACCGACAAGCTGCTGTACTTCAGCGGCATCGACAACTGCCGTTTCCGCCGGCCCGTGGTCCCCGGGGACCAGCTGATCCTGGAGGTCGAGGTGAAGACCATCAAGCGGAACTTTGCCAAGCTTCACGGGCGGGCCACGGTGGACGGGGAGCTCGCCTGCGAGGCCGACCTGATCTCGGCGGTGGTGGACCGGCCATGAGCGCGGCGACCATCCATCCCACGGCGATCGTGGATGAGGGAGCGAGCCTCGGTGCGGGGACCACCGTCGGGCCGTACACGGTCATCGAGGCCGGGGTCGAGGTGGGCGAGGGCTGCACCATCGGCCCCTTCTGCCGCTTCTCGGGCCCGACCCGGGTGGGGCCGGAGAACACGTTCGAGAGCCACTGCTCCATCGGCGCTCCACCCCAGGACCTCAAGTACGACGGCGAGCCCACCCGGCTCGAGATCGGCAGCGGCAACGTGTTCCGCGAGTTCGTGACGATCCACCGGGGGACCTCCGGAGGCGGGGGACTCACCCGGATCGGCGATGGCAACCTCTTCATGGTCTACGCGCATGTGGCCCACGACTGCCTCGTCGGGTCCACCACCATCTTCGCCAACAACGCCACCCTGGCGGGGCACGTGGAGGTCGGAGACCACGCGGTCATCGGTGCATTCTCCGCGGTGCACCAGTTCTGCCGGGTGGGGTCCCACGCCTTCCTGGGCGGGTTCACCGTGGCCACCAAGGACTGCCTTCCGTTCATGCGGACGGTGGGCTCCCGGCCCGCCCGCTGCTTCGGTCCGAACTCCATCGGCCTGGAAAGGAAGGGCTTCGACGAGGATCGACGGCGTGCCCTGAAGCGTGCCTGGAGGCACCTTCACAACCCGAAGATCCCCACGGCCGAGGCCATCGGGCTCATCGAGGAGGAGCTCGGTGACCGGCCCGACGTGAGGCTCCTTCTGGACTTCCTGAAATCGGCGGAACGCGGCGCCATCCTGTCACGGGGGTAGGGCCCCCGCCCGGTGGGGACGTTAGGGTGTCAGGGCGTCGGGGTGTTCCTGTCTGCGGGCTGGAGGGGGAGCAGAGACGCAGGGGAGCAGGGGGGCAGGGGAGCGGGGGAGAACG
>JAMOWA010000047.1 GCA_027061805.1 Thermoanaerobaculia bacterium
AGTCCTGGATCGAGGAGGATTCTTGCCGCATCGGCCCCCACACACCCGGGAAAATGGACCACGGATTCCACGGATTGATCGGATCAGGAAGAAGACAGCAAGAATCCGGATGTGCCTTCGATTTCACCCCTCGCCGATGGGTATGACCTTCAGAGAGTCTTGCAAGCGGCTCACCTTTCACCCTCCAGGGCCGCCCTGGCGAGCCGCTTCGCCTCCCGGATCTCGGCGGGACCGGTGTCCTCGTCCACCACGTGCCAGGTGATCCTGTGGCGGCGGCCCAGGGACTCGAGCTCTCTCCAGAGGTCGGCGTGGCGGACGGGGCGGTCGTCACGGGTCCGCCATCCGCGGGCCTTCCACGACCGGATCCAGGCGGTGGCGCCGTCCTTGAGGTACGAGGAGACGGTGTAGAGGTGGACCCGCGAGGGACGCCGGAGCAACCCGAGTCCCTCCACGGCCGAGACCAGGTGCATGCGGTTGGACGAGGCACCGGGACACCGGCCCGAGGCCGTCTTCTCCTGGTCCCGCCAGCGCAGGATGGCTCCCCACCCGCCGGCGTCCCGGGTGCCGGACCAGGCCACACCCAGGAAGAGGTGGACGGCATCGGGGTCGTCCAGGGGCAGCCCGGGCACACCCATGGCCCGGCTGGCGAGCCGGTCGGCCAGCTCGTTGTACCGGTCGCCCGAATGGCCGCGGGTCCACTCCCAGGTCACCCGGTGGCGGGCGAGCTCGGCGTCCAGGGCCATCCAGAGGTCCCGGTTCCTGACCGGCTTCTTCGAGGCGGTGAGCCAGCCCCGCCGCTTCCAGCCCTCGAGCCACTCGGTGATGCCCTTCTTCACGTACTCGGAATCGGTGACGAGGCGGACCCGGTGGGGGGAGGGCAGCGCCCGCAGGGCCTCGATGGCCGCGGTGAGCTCCATCCGGTTGTTGGTGGTCTCCTCCTCGGCTCCGGAGAGCTCCACCGGCTCCCGTTCCGGGAAGAGCAGGACGGCGCCCCAGCCGCCCGGCCCGGGGTTCGGCCGGCAGCCGCCATCGGTGTAGATGGTCACCGTGGGAAGGTTCCCGTCCTCCACGATCCGGGCATCTCCGGGCTCAGGAATCGGCCTGCTCCACCGGATGCCCGTTCTCCTGCGCCCTAAAGGCCAGGGCTCGCTCGGTGAGCTCCCGGATATCGTAGGGGGTGGGGCACAGGGTGTCCCTGCGGTGCTCGAGATCGGCGATGACGGCCCTCTTGAAGCTCCCCTCGCCGTGTTCCCGGATCAGGTGTTCCCGGTACTCCCGGATGTCCACGATCTCCGCGCGGAGCCGGATGGTCTTGAAGGGACGAGGCAGCAGCTCTCCGGGGGCCTGGATGTGGTGGAGCCCCCCGCTGTAGACCAGGAACATGTACCCCTCGGGAATGGCCCGGAGGATGTCGGCGATGCCGCCCCGGACGGTCATGGGACGACCCTCGGAGTCGAGTCCGGTCCGGCGCATCATTCGGCCCTCCGGAAGGATGCACACCACGGCCTTCTCGTCCACGCGATCCAGCACGGCCTGCCAGGTGTGATCCTTCTTCCGTGTGACCACCACCACGTCGTTGACCAGGAGGCGGAAGAAGAGGCCCACCTTGCGCCGCATGGTCTTGGCTGCCACCGGGAGGACCCCGTGCCGCGCCAGGGCCCAGATGAAGCGAATCTCGGCTGCACCGGCCAGGATGGGCTCGTAGAGGCTCGTGTGGTGGAGGATGGCCACGAGACGGAGCCGCTGCCAGCGGTCCGGAGGCGGGGTCTCCACCCACTCCACGTCGAACCGGAAGAACAGCCGGCTCACGTACTTCACCGAGAGCAGCACGAAGAAGCTGACGAGACTCCGCAGCATGGTTCCGTTTCCTCCGGCCGGGTGGCCGCTCCACAGGATAAACCACACCGCCGGTTCCGCCATGGCGCACTGCGGCAAGAACGGGGGCGCGACCGGGATCGTCGTGGTTCCCCGGGAGGACCGGGGCTAGCGGAAGTCCTCGATGTCCGAGAACGGGGAGTCCGGGTCGGAGAAGTCGGGCCTGTAGTACGCCGGGGCCTCGCGGAAATCCTGGACGAGATGGTGGTCGCCCTCCATGTGTCGATCCAGCGCCTCCAGGGCACGGTCCCATTCGCCGGCGGAGATGGGCCGGGAGAGCAGCGGGTACCCTTCCGACCGCCCCGCCAGGTGCGCGGGGTAGTACTGGGCCATGAGGGCGATGCCCACGCGGGGTGAGAGGTTCTCCGCGATCCAGCGGAGACTCTCCTCGACGCCGGCGAGCCCGTTGGGCAGCACGAGCACCCGGACCAGGAGACCCCGCAGCAGGGTCCCGTCGGGCGCCAGCTCCCAGACCTCGCCCACCTGGCGGAACATCTCGCCGAGGGCCTCGCGGGCCCTCTCCGGGTAGTCGGGAACCCTGGAGCACACCGCCCCGGCATCCCGGTCCGCGTACTTGAGGTCGGGGAGCCACACGTCCACCACGCCGTCCAGGAGTCGCAGCACCTCCACCGAGTCGTAGGCGTTGGTGTTGTGGACCACGGGCAGGCTCAGTCCCCGCTGCGCTGCCAGCACCAGGGAACGCACGAGCTGTGGCACCTGGTGGGTGGGGGAGACCCAGTTGAGGTTGTGGCAGCCGCGATCCTGGAGCTCGAGGAAGACCCCCGCGAGCTCGTCGTGGGAGATGGAGCGTCCCATGAAGTCCCGGGGGCGCTGCGAGATGTCGTGGTTCTGGCAGAAGACGCAGCGCAGATTGCAGTTGGCCAGGAACACGGTGCCGGAGCCCCGCCGGCCGGAGAGCACCGGCTCCTCACCGAAGTGCTGGGTCCACGAGGCGACCACGGGATCGGCCCCGGTGGCGCAGGTGCCGAGCTCGCGGTGACGGTCCACCCCGCAGTTCCGGGGGCAGACGGTGCAGGAGGACAGCATCGCTTCCAGCGCCGCCGCACGACGCTCCAGCTCGCCGCTGCGAAGGAGCTCCTGGTACCCCGGACGCCAGACCCTGCGTGCCTCCACCGGGACAGTGTACCGGAGGTCTCCTGACCGGCTCGGGGGCTGCTATGCTCCGAGGTGTGGACCCGGGTCATCGGGACAGGGTCCGGAGGCTGCCCGAGGAGGAGGTATGATGACCGCGGAGACCGTGGATCGCATCCTGATCTGGCTCGCGAGAGCCGTGATCCTGTGTGCGGGGCTTCTCCTGGTGGGATACCTGGCGGGACAGGTGGCGGAAGGACCCCCCTCGGGTCTCCGGGAGGCCCGGAGGATCGTGGCCTGGCTGACACTGGGGCTCTCCCTGGCCCTGGCGGGGGCCAACCGGGTTCTCACGGAACACCCTCTGTTCGAGTACTGGGCCGTCACCCTGGTCGGACTGGTGGCGGGGATCCTCGTGCTGTCCTGAGGGTGTCGCGAGGTTCCGCGGACCTCAGCCGCAGCCGCCGCCGGCTGCCCACTCCGCGTACAGCTGGAGGTCCTCGGCGGCCCTGGAGCCCTCCGTGGACTCGAAGACCTTCCTGGCCCGTCTTGCCTCGGCGCGCGCCCTGGTCCGCCGGCCCGCCGCACAGAGCGCCCTGGCCAGAGAGAACCGCGTCTCCGCGGCCTCCAGCGGATCCGTGAGGGCCTCCTCCCGGATGCGGAGCGCCTGCTCGAAGGCCCGGACCGCCTCGGCGGGCCGTCCCAGCTGGAACAGGATGACGCCCTCCGAGTTGCAGGCGTAGGCGGTGTAGGGGTGGGTGGAACCGTGGGCGGCCTCCATGATGCGGCGGGCCTCGTGCGCGGCCTCGAGCGCCTCCTCCAGGCGTCCCAGCCTCCGGAGGACGCTGGTCCTGTTGATCTGGGTGATGCCGGCCTGGGGATGGTCGGGGCCCCAGCCGTTCACCACGACCTCCATCGCCCGGTCGTAGGTGGCCAGCGCGTCCCCGAGAAGCCCCTGGTCCTCCTGGACGTAGGCCATGTTGTTGAGGACGGGGCCCAGGAGGGGACTCTCCGTGCCGTAGGCGGACTCCTCGATGGACAGTGCCCGCTCGAGAACGGCCCGGGCCTCGTCGGCACGGCCGGCCTTGGAGAGGGCTGCACCGAGGCTCACCAGGGGATCGGCCACCAGCGGGTGTTCCGGTCCCAGGTCCTGCTCCCGGAGCTCGACGGCCTTCCGGTAGTGCCCGATGGCCTCGTCGTAGGCGCCGGTGGCGAACAGCACGTCGGCCAGCTTCTCGTTGGCCGCGGAGAGGACGGCGGGCGTGCCTCCGGACTCCCTGGCATCGGAGAAGAGCCTGCGCTCGAGATCCAGGGCCTCGGCGTACCGTCCCGCCTCGAGGAGGACGGTGACTCGCGTCTCCCCGATGGTGCGTTGGAGGGCAGGCGCATGGGGGAGGCGGGAGGCCCGGGCCGCGGCCAGGTCCACCCACCAGAGGGCGCGGTCGGTGTCGGTCCGGATCGTCGCACCGATCCAGGCCATCCGTTCCGCCGCCCTGGCCGCGACCCGACCGGCTCCCCCGCGTTCCGCCGCCACCATGGAGCGGAGGAGGAGGGGCTCGGCGGCGTCGGCGTCCCCGAGGGCCGTCCGGGCGGTTCCCTCCAGCAGCAGGACCGAGGCCAGCAGCGGCTGGTGATCGAGGCCCCCGGCCCGTTCGAGACCGGCGGCCAGCTCCGCAGCCTCGGGGTAGCGGCCGGCAGCGAGGAGGGCCTCGCCACGGGCGAGCTCGGCCCTTCCGGCCTCCACCGCCCGCCGCCGGACGGGATCCACGGGAAGGGGATCCTCCTCGAGCATCTCGGTGGCGGAGGTGCAGGGTTCCGGATCCGGGAGGGTGCGCAGCGCCTCCAGGCCGTTCACGGCGAGCTCGGCATCGGCCGTCTCGAGCAGGGAGACGAAGGCGTCCAGCTCGGCGAGCCGGAGCTCCAGGCAGGCCACCTGGCGGTCGAGGACCTCCGGCGAGACCTCACCCCTGAGGCGGGACGCCGTGCAGGCCCGGGTGAAGCAGTCCACCCACCGGGCGCCCCTGGTGTCGAGGGCACGTCCGAGGCGTTCGGCCAGGAGAAAGGCCCCGGGGAGCCCGGTGGCGGCGAAGGCCTCCTCGACCCGGGCCATGCGACCGGGATTCCATACGGCCTCGAGCCTGGCGGTCCCCCCGCTGCACAGGGCGGCCCGGCGCCGGCGGACCTCCAGGGCTCCGAGAAGCAGGGCGAGCACGAGGAAGGCCGCCCCGGCGGCCATGAACCACCTTCGCCGGACCACCGCGGGATCGTGCGCCAGCTCGGCCAGGAGGGATTCCATGTCGGGGAAGCGTTCATCGGGCACCGGGGCGAGGCCCCTGACGATGGCCCTCCGGAGGCGCGCGGGGAGGCGGCGCGAGGTCGGGATCTCCACGCCCGGCCCGGAGGCGTACTGGATCACCCGGGAGAGCCCCTCGCCGGGGAGGGGATGCCGGCCCACCAGGGCCTCGTACAGGGCCACGCAGAACGCGAACTGGTCGGACCGTGCATCGGCGACCCCCCCGAGCACCTGCTCCGGTGCCATGTAGCGGGGCGTTCCCACCACGGCACCGGGCAGGGTGAGCGGCGTGGCCGGGCCGGAGTCACCGGATGGGTCCGGAAGGGTGGTGGCATCGGGGCTCCGGGTCTCCGCGTCGTCGAGGGGAGCCGTTTCCTGCGTTCGGGCCAGCCCGAAATCCACCACGCGGACCCGCCCATCGCGCCCCACGAGCACGTTGCCGGGCTTGAAGTCCCGGTGGACCAGGCCGGCGCGGTGGGCGGCGGCAAGCCCACGACCGGCCTGGAGGAAGACCCCGACGATCTCCCTCCAGTCCCTGGGGGCTCCGGCGAGCCACCGGTCGAGGCTCTGCCCCTCGATGAACTCCATGGCGATGAAGGTGTGGCCCTCGTGCTCCCCCACGTCGTGGACCGTGACCACGTTGGGGTGGGCGAGTTTCGCCATGGCCTGCGCCTCCCGCACGAGACGCTGGCGGGAGAGGTCGTCGCCGCGACCGTGCAGCACCTTCAGCGCGACCTTCCGGCCGAGCTCGCGGTCGTAGGCGGCGTAGACCACACCCATGCCCCCGGCGCCGATCTTCTCGAGGACCACGTACCGCCCGAGCGTCGCACCGGGACCCAGCCGGTCCAGCCGATCCGTCACGGGCCGGTCCGGCCGCCGTTCTCTGTCGCCGTTGATCACCGTGGGCTGGTCGTCGTCGTGCATGGCCTGGTGCCAGTGTAGCCCACACCTCCACGGACCGCCCTCCGCTCCCCATGTCCCGGTCTCCCGACGTGCTCACCTCCCCGGCACGTGGACTGGTTGCAAGTCCTTCCGGAGGGGATTCCTCACCGGTTTGGCCGGACACCGGAAGCACGTTCCGGTCTTCGTTGTCGTCCATCTTCCGGTCCGTGAGATCCTCGGAACCGTGGTTCATGTTCCCGGGTGGGTGGGGGCCGATATGGCGGGAACCGGCCCCGGTCCAGGACGCTTGCAGACAGCGCACCTTCCACCGGCGGCTCGTGGACAGTGGCAAGTCGGGGACGGTGGCTGTCACCGCCGTGGTCAGGAAGCTCCGTGCGCGGGACCCGGGAGGTCCCACGCACGGCCACGGAGGATGGTGCCGTGGTCCGAGCCGTGAATCCCGGGGGAGGGTGACGGCGATGAACGGGCGTGGGAAGCCGGACATCTTCACGTCCTTGGGTTCACGCACATCTTCGAGACGACCGGGAACGGGGGATCTTGCGATGGCATCGGCGGCTGGCTTGCCCCGGGGTCAGAGGCCCGCCCGCGCCGAGGAGGCCGGTTGTTGGAGCGCGGACTTCAGTCCGCAGGGACGATCATCCGTCCCCGTCCTCCTGCGACCCGGGGGAATGCGGGCGGATGCCCTTGATCCGTGGATCCCGGCCCGGAGGCGACGAACAGCGCTACGACCTCGGATCCCGCCGGGGCCTGACATCCGGGATGGTCGTGATCTTTTCCACATCCTTCTCCCACAGCTCGCGCAGCAGCACGTACTTGGTCCACGTCATCCGGGCTGCGGCCTTTGACAGGCGGTAACCCAGGGGACCGCCCAGCAGGTATCCCCGTCCGAGCCAGTGGCGCAGGAAGGTGGTCCGGGGCCGCAGCCAGAGATCACCGGGTCGTGGACGGCGACCCCTGGAGCGGGCCTCCCGCGCACCCAGGATGGCGTAGGCCAGCTGTCGTTCCAGGAGGTCCTCCCAGCCCTCGTGGCTGAAGTGTTCGATGACCCCCCTGAGCTTTCCCACGGGGCCATCCGTCTCGAGGGATTCGTGGACGGCCACCTCCGCAAAACGGGCCAGCTCCCGGTCGTACAGGCGCGCCATGGTGTCCCATGACCATGGCCAGCGCCGGATGGGCTTCCCGGCGAAATGGTTCCTTCGCAGCACGCGGAAGGCGGCGTCAGGAGGTTCCCCGGGGAGGTCCGCCACGGCGCAGGCCAGCTCTGGCGTGATCCGCTCGTCAGCATCGAGTGAGAAGATCCACCGGTGGCTTGCCAGCTCGGCCGCACGGTTCTTCTGGGCCCCGTAACCCCGCCACGGCTCCACCTCGACCCTGGCCCCGGCCGCGGCTGCCACGTCGGCCGTCCGGTCGGTGCTCTCCGAGTCGAGCACAAGGACCTCGTCCGCCCACGCACCGGAGCGGACAGCATCGGCGATCCTCTTCTCCTCGTTGCCTGCGATGATGGCGACCGTGATCCGTGGTGGCATGACCCGAGTATAGCGGCACGCCGGGACCTTCCCCGTCCTGGAGCCACCCGCCGGACGGGAGAAATGAGCCCGGTGAACAGAGCGGTACCATGTCGTGCATCCCGGCCGGCCCGGGGGCTGGCGTCGAGAACCGTCGCAGGTGGATGACCACACCGCCGGCCTGAGCCTGTCCGAATCCGAGTGCGGTGACGGTGCCTCCCACCCCGGGATCTGGGGGCCCGGGGACGGCTACCGCTTGAGCTGCTCGAGCCAGGACAGCGCGAGCACCACGCCGAAACCGGTGGCTCCCACGGGCAGCCCGGATCGCTCGCGCTCCGCCCAGGCGACGCCGGCCACGTCCAGGTGGGCCCACGAGGCCTTCTCCGGCACGAACTGCTGGAGAAAGGCCCCGGCGGTGACGGCCCCTCCCCAGCGGGAGCCGGCGTTCTTCATGTCGGCCCACTCGCTCTTGAGGTAGGAGAAGTACTCGTCGTAGAGCGGGAGATGCCAGACGCGCTCACCCACCTCCTCGCCAAGCCGCACCAGCGCCTCGAGCAACTCGTCATCGTTCCCCATGGCCCCGGCGGCCTCGTGCCCCAGCGCCACCACGCAGGCCCCCGTGAGGGTCGCGAAGTCGATGATGACGTCGGGGTGGAACCGCTCCGCGTACGTCAGGGCGTCTCCCAGCAGCAGCCGGCCCTCGGCATCCGTGTTGTCCACCTCGACGGTCTTGCCGTTGGCCATGGTGATGATGTCTCCGGGCTTCAGCGCCGTGCCGGAGGGAAGGTTCTCGGCAGAGGGGATGAGCCCCACAACCTTGAAGGGGAGCTCCAGCTGGGCGGCGGCCCAGAGCACCGCCAGGACCGTCGCGGCGCCGCACATGTCGTACTTCATCCAGCCCATGTCCTTCGCCGGCTTCAGCGAGATGCCACCGGCGTCGAAGGTGACACCCTTGCCCACCAGGACGATGGACTTCTTGGGCTTCTTGGGCCGGTGCTCCAGCACGATGAGCCGGGGCGATTCCTCCGAGCCCTGGCTCACGGCGAGGATGCCGCCCATCTTCTCCTTGACCAGCTCCTTGGGCCCGAGCACCGTGACCCGGAGCCCGGCCTCGTCGCCGCAGACCTCCCGGGCCGTGGAGGCGAGGGCCTCGGGCGTCAGGTCGTTGCCCGGCCTGTTGCCCAGGTCCCGGGCCAGCCGGACCGAGTTGGCGTAGAGGCGGACCCTCTGGAGACGGGCCTCGAGCTCCTCCGGCGTCTCGCCGGCCATGGGGACCACGTGGAGGCCGTCGATCTTGTCGAACTCGTTCTTCTTGGACCGGAAGTGATCGAAGGTGTAGTCGGCCAGGGCCGCTTCCAGCAGGGCGAAGGTCCGGGACTCGGACTCGGCGAGGCCCTTGATCCGGACCGCGATGGCGATCCCGATCTGGTACTCGTGGTTCTTCGTCGCCTGCCGGACCACCCTCCGGAGTGCCTCCCGCAGCGTGGCGTGGGTCAGCTTCTTCTCGTCGCCCACGCCGATGAAGGTCACGCGATGGGCCATCTCCAGCGGACACTCGCCCGAGATGACCTCGCCCTCGTCACCGCGGGGTGACAGGGCCTTCATCTTCTGCTTCAGGGCCTTCCGTTCCTTCGCGGAGAGCTCGAGCCGGTCCAGGGGATCGGCGCTCGTGCTCTGCAGGATGTAAAGGCAGTCCAGTGGTTCGTCCGGGGTTTCGCGATATTGGTAAAGATCAGCCATCTGGTGATCTTTTCCTCCCTCCTTTGCACGTCAGCGTCGCATTATACCACAAGATGCCAAGGCGTTCAGGAGCAAGGGGTTTTCGAAGACCTGAGCGCCCGGGCGAAGAGCTCCGCCGTGGGACGATCGAAGGCGGTGAGGCGGACGGTCCGGAGGGATCCTGTGGACTTGTGGCACAGGTGGGCCAGGGCCTCCTCCACGATGACCCTCGTCCCCTCCTCCTTGGGGTAGCCGAAGATCCCCGTGGAGATGGCGGGCAGCGCCACCGAGGCCGCGCCGAGCTCCCCGGCCAGCGACAGCGCGGCACGGACCGCCGACCGGAGCTTCGCCTCCTCGTCGCCCTCGCCCCACCGGGGCCCCACCGCGTGGATGACCCAGCGGGCAGGCAGGTCGCCGGCCGGGGTCACGGCCGCGGACCCCACCGGCACCGGGGCCACGCGGCGGGACTCCTCCTGGATCGATGGTCCTCCGCGACGGACGATGGCACCGGCGAGGCCCCCGCCGTGGAGCAGCCGCGAGTTGGCCGCGTTCACGATGGCGTCCACCCGCTCCTCCGTGAGGTCGCCGAGCACGGCCTCCACGGTGACGCCACCGACCTCGAGCCGCTCGAGAACCTGTGCGTCCACGGAACGATTCTACCGGAGGCGGTGGCGTCCGGTACACTCGGGCAATGAGGACTGTCGAGTGGGAACCGGGGACACCGGGCCTGGAACAGGTGCAGCGGATGCTGGAGATGGCCACGTCGCCCGGTGTCCTGGCGATCCGCTTCTCCGGACCGCGGGCCGGGAGCGGCTCCCTGCCGTGGCAGATCCTCGAGGCATGGACCCGCACCCGTGCGGTGACCGTCTCCGACCTGGCCGGGGACCCGGGGTTTCCCGCCCTGGAGGTGGCTCTCTGCGCCGACCTCGTGGTCCTCAGGAAGGGCGTGGCGCTCCGGCTCCCCGGCCGGGGGACCGTTCCTCCGGCCGGGCTCGTCTGGGCCGCCGGGAGGGCGGGCTCCCGGGCGCTTCGGCGGGTGCTGCTCGCGGACGGGGTGCTCGACGGGGAGGAGGTGGTGGATCTGGGGCTCGTCCATCGTCTCGTGGGCGCGGGGGATCCCCTTCCGGTCCCCGATCCCCGTTCCGGGGCCGCGCTCACCACGGCCCGCGACCTAGTGCGGGCGGGGGCGTCGTGGGAGGGTTCGCTGGCGCTGGAGAGGGCGGCGTTCCGGCTGCTCTTCGCCCTGGGCCACCCCGAGGAGGGTGCGCGGGCCTTCCTGGAGCGGCGCGAACCCTGCTTCGGCCGGGAGGAACCGGAGGGGTGACGGGTGTCCTGACGGTGGGGCTGCTACCCTGATGCGGCCTGCGGGCAGGACACGTGGGCCGGGAGGAGGGCGCATGGATTTCGGGTGGAACGAGCAGCAGGAGATGGTGCGGGACATGGTCCGCTCCTTCGCGGAGGACCGGATCCTGCCGGGGGCCGCCGAGAGGGACAGGACCGGAGCGTTTCCCGCGGGGATTCTCGGGGAGATGGGAGAGCTGGGCCTTCTGGGCATGATGGTCCCCGAGGAGTACGGCGGCGCCGGGATGGACGTGCTGTCGTACCTCCTGGCTGTGGAGGAGCTGGCCCGGGCGGACGCCTCCATCGCGGTCACCATGACCGTGACCAACTCGGTGTGCTGCTGGCCCATCCTGCAGTACGGGACGGAGGAGCAGAAGCGGAAGTACCTCACGCCCCTGGCCTCCGGAGAGGTGCTGGGCGGATTCATGCTCACGGAGCCCCAGGCGGGGTCGGATGCGGCGGCCCTCAGGACGCGCTTCGTGGAGGACGGCGACCACTGGGTCCTCGAAGGGAGCAAGGCGTGGATCACCAACGCGGGGGTCGCGAAGTACTTCGTGTGCCTGGCCACCGAGGATCCCGCGCTCAAGGCCCAGGGCATCTCGGCCTTCATCCTCGACGCGGACCAGCCGGGCGTGGTGGTCAACCGGCCCGAGGAGAAGATGGGGCTCCGGTCCTCCAAGACGGCCATGGTGACGCTGGAGGGGGCGCGGGTGCCCCGGGACGCCATGCTGGGCGCCCAGGGCAGCGGGTTCCGGCTGGCCCTGGCCACGCTGGACCATTCACGGCTCGGCATCGCCGCGCAGGCCGTGGGCATCGCCCAGGCGGCGCTCGAGGAATCGCTCCGGTACGCCCGCGACCGCCAGCAGTTCGGCCGGCCCCTCTACAGGCACCAGGGGATCGCCTTCCGCCTCGCGGAGATGGACACCGAGCTGGCCGCGGCACGGGCGCTGCTCTGGAGTGCCGCCTGGGAGAGCACCCGGCCGGGGCGCCACTCCAGGACCTCGGCCCGGGCGAAGCTCCACGCGTCGGAGATGTGCAACCGGATCGTGGCGTGGGCGGTCCAGATCCACGGCGGCTACGGCTTCTCGAAGGAGTACACCGTGGAGCGGCTCTACCGGGACGCGCGGGTCACCACGGTCTACGAGGGAACCTCCGAGGTCCAGAAGATCGTCATCTCGCGGGCGCTGCGGGAGGTGGCGGAAGGGCTGTGACACCCCCGCGGCGTGCTAGGCTCTTGCGGTGAAGAGCTTCCTGCGCGTCCTGGGTGTGGCCCGGCGGCACATGGGCTGGCTGGTGGTGTCGCTGGTCAGCATGGTGCTGGTGGCCGCATCCACGGTCTTCGCCTACAACCTGATCCGGCCGCTCTACGACGAGGTGCTGTCCGGCAGGCCGGCAGCGAGCCAGGACCAGGCCTTCGAGACCCCCAAGCCTGGGCTCATCGGGAAGCTCGACCAGGTCTCCAACGACATCCAGAGGCGGCTCTCCCGGCTCGTGGGGCACGACCGCGGGACGGTGCTCCTGCTCGTGCTCATCGCCATCGTGATCAAGAACGTCTTCACCTTCGTCTCCAGGTACGCCGTGGCCCAGCTGGGCATGTCCACCATCCGCGACCTCCGGGACCGGATCTTCGACGCCCTCCTGGTGCAGAGCCCGCGCTTCTTCCACGAGATCCCCTCGGGTGTGCTCATCTCGAGGGTGGTGAACGACGTCAGGATGATCCACGAGGCCCTGGCGGAGCGGTTCGGGGACCTCCTGCAGGACACGCTCACGGTGATCCTCCTGCTCGTCTACGTCTTCTCCCTCAACTTCAAGCTGGCCCTCGCGACACTGGTGCTGGCGCCGGTGCTGCTCGCGCCCGTGGTGCACTTCTCCCGGAGACTCCGCAAGAGGTCGCGCCAGTCCCAGGAGAGGATGGGCGACCTCACGGCCATCCTGGACGAGACCATCAAGGGCATCCGGGTGGTCCAGGCGTTCGGGATGGAGGCCTTCGAGGCCCGGAAGTTCCGCCAGGCCACCCACAGGCACTACTGGGCCAACCTCAAGGCCCGCGCCATCCAGGCCGCCAACGCTCCGGTGATGGAGATCGTGGGGGCGGTGGGGGCCCTGGCGCTCATCGGGTACGCCTCCGGTCAGATCGCCCGGGGCACCATGACGCTGGGCGATTTCTCGGCGTTCCTCCTGGCGGTCTACGGTGCGTACAACCCCGTCAAGCGGCTCAACAAGTTCAACCTGGCCCTCCAGCAGGCCGAGGTGGCCGCCCGGCGGGTCTTCGAGATCATCGACGCCCCCGTGGAGGTGACGGACAGGCCCGGGGCCGTGGAGCTCGAGGGGGTGGGGGAGGGGATCCGGTTCGACCACGTCTGGTTCGCCTACGAGGACGAGGAGTGGGTGCTCCGTGACCTGGACCTGCTGATCCCCTCGGGGAACACGGTGGCGCTGGTGGGGCCCTCCGGGGCCGGCAAGACCACGGTGGCGCAGCTGGTGCCGCGGTTCTGGGACGTGCAGGGGGGCGCGGTCAGGGTGGGGGGCCGGGACGTGCGGGAGGTGACGCTCGAGAGCCTGCGCGCCCACATCGGCCTGGTGACCCAGGAGACCGTGCTGTTCAACGACACCGTCCGCGCCAACATCGCCTTCGGCCGGGACGACGCGGACCAGGAGGCCATCGAGGCCGCCGCACGCTCGGCCTTCGCCCACGAGTTCATCATGGAGCTCCCGCAGGGGTACGACACCGTCATCGGTGAGGGTGGCCTCAAGCTCTCGGGAGGGCAGCGCCAGCGGCTGGCCATCGCCCGGGCGCTCTTCAAGGACCCGCCCATCCTGATCCTGGACGAGGCCACCTCGGCCCTGGACACCGAATCCGAGCTCCTGGTGCAGCGGGCCCTGGAGAACCTCATGGTGGGCCGGACCACGCTGGTCATCGCCCACCGCCTGTCCACGGTCCGGAACGCGGACCTCATCGTGGTGCTGGAGGGCGGCCGGATCGTGGAGCAGGGGACCCATGCCGAGCTGCTGGGGGCGGACGGGACCTACGCCAGGCTGGTCTCCATGCAGGCGCTCTCCGGTGGCATGGAGGACGCATGAGCATTTCCAGCATGACGGGGTTCGGCAGGGCGCGCGGGGTGCTCTCGGACCGTCTGTCCGCCGCCGTCGTCGTACGGTCCGTCAACCACCGCTACCTGGACATCCAGACCCGGACGAGCCTGCGGGAGGAGCTCCCCGAGGTGGAGGCACTGGTGCGAAGGTGCATCGCAGCCAGGGTCCGGAGGGGGCGGGTGGTGGCCCAGATCAACCTGGAGCGGACCGCTCCCCCGGAGTCCTCGCTGGTGGTGGACACGGACGGGATCCTGAAGCTGGTGCGGACACTCCGGACTCTCGGGGGAGAGGCCGGGGCTGGCGGGGTGGGTGTGGCGGAGGTCCTCGGGGTGCCGGGGCTGGTGACGGTCCAGTCGGCGGAGACGATCCTGGACAGGGACGAGCTCGACGCTCTCGAGACGGTCGTCACCCGGGCCGTGAACTCCATGGTGGAGGCCAGGCTGGCCGAGGGGGCGGCCCTGGTCACGCAGATCCGCGGGGAGCTCGGGGAGCTCGACCGCTTCCTGGACTGGCTGGAGCCGGAGCTCCGGGGGCTGAGGGAACGGCTCCTCCAGAGGATCCGTGAGCGCCTGGAGGATCTCCTCGGGAAGGACGGGGACCTGGACGAGAGCCGTCTCGTGCAGGAGGCGGCGCTCCTGGCCGACCGCTCGGACGTGGCGGAGGAGATGGTCCGGCTGCGCGAGCACCTGAGCCAGTTCCGGCGCCGACTCGAGGCCGGTGGCGTGGTGGGCCGGGCCCTGGACTTCCTGTGCCAGGAGATCCACCGCGAGCTCAATACCCTGGGCTCCAAGACCCGGGAGGGGTTCGTGGTGGAGCGGCTCGTGGACGCCAAGACGGCCACCGAGCGCATCCGGGAGCAGGTGCAGAACCTGGAGTGAGGCTCCAGACGGTGCTGCGGGGACGGAAGGAACCGGGTTCCGGAGGGCACCCGCTCCTGACGTGGAGCAGCGCAGGGGACGACGACCTTCTGTTACGATACTGGACGCGATGATCTCGAGAAGCCGCCACGCCGCCGTGGTTCTCATGCTGGTCCTTGCGGGTACCGCGGGGTGTGGCCGGCACAGCGCCGATCCCCCGACACTGTACGTGGTGGCGAGGGCGGGCCCACTGGCCCGGGACCCGCTCGCGACCTTCGACGAGTCCGGCGCCGTGGTCTTCGTCAACGTCTTCGACCAGGTGGTCCGGTACCCCCCGGGGCCGGGTGACCGCCGGGGGGTCATCGAGCTCGACAGGGTGAGGATCCCGAGGTGACCCGGCGGCGGCCACTCCAGCGGCGGATCGTCCGGTACATCGTGTTCGCGGTGGTGGTGAGCCTCGGAGCGAGCGCGGGCGTCCTGGTGATCTCCAAGCAGAGGTCGCTCATACGGTCCATGGAGGACTCCGCCACGATGTTCTCGGCCATGATGAGCCTTCCACTGGCTGAGGACGTGGCGGTCTACCGGGACACCGGCCACCATCTCCTTCAGCAGCAGGTGGCTCGCCTGGCCCGGCTCAACAGGGACCTCGTCCGGATCCGTGTGGTGGACGTTCGGGGGAAGCTGGCCATGGATGCCATCATCGGCGAGGATGACATCACGGTGAGGGTCTACCCCTCGGGAGAGGCTCCCAGGATGACAGACGGCTCGATTCCCATCGAGGCGGTGGAGGGGGTGGAGGTGGTGGCGGGTCCCATCAGGACCTCCGCCGGCAGGCGGCTCTTCCGGGTCGTGGCCCCGGCGGTGGAGGAGTGGGGCCGGCACACCTACTCCCTCGTGGCGGACTTCAGCTACGCCAGGATCAACACCGAGCTGATCCGGACTGCTCTCGTCACGTTCTTCTTCATCGGTGTCGGGCTCGTCATCGCGTACGCCGTGTCGGTGCTCCTGGCGCGGACCATCACCCAGAACATCGAGAAGCTTCACGAGGGTGTCCAGCGCATGGCGGCCAACCGCCTCGGGGAGCGGGTATCCCTCGATTCCGAGGACGAGATCCAGGACCTGGCCGACTCGTTCAACGCCATGGCAGACCGTCTCCACGCCTCCATCGCGGCCCTGCAGGAGGCGTACACGAGGCTGGAATCTCTGGACCAGGCCAAGAGAAACCTCCTGGCCAACGTCTCCCACGAGCTCAAGACCCCCCTGACGGCCATCCGCGGCTACGTGGAGCTGCTCGCCGAGGGAAAGCTGGCCGAGCTGACACCCCAGGGTGTGCGGGCCATGGAGGTGTGCCAGAAGAACGTGCTCCGGCTCTCGATGCGGGTGGAGGAGCTCGTGGAGCTGGCCCGACTCGACCGGGAAGACATGCTGGTGGTCATGAGGCCGCTGGAGATCGCCTCCATGCTCGAGGGCATCGTGGAGACGGTCTGGCCGAGGCTGGAGGAGAAGGACCAGGCCTGCTCGGTGAGCCTCCAGCCGGGTCTTCCCGAGGTCGAGGGCAGTCAGGAGCACCTGGAGCGGGTGTTCCTGAACCTCGTGGACAACGCCATCAAGTTCACCCCCTCCGGGGGATTCATCACGATTTCGGCCGAGGTCGCCGGGCGGGGAGGGCGCACGGGCGTCCAGGTCTGCGTGGCCGACACGGGGGTGGGGATCCCCGAGGACGAGCTGCCCTCGATCTTCGACAGGTTCTTCCAGGTGGACCAGTCCTCGCGGCGGCGTTTCGGCGGCATGGGGCTCGGCCTGGCACTCGCCCACAGGGCCGTTGAGCTTCACCACGGTGAGATCTGGGTCCAGAGCAGGGTGGGCGAGGGGTCCTCGTTCTTTGTCTGGCTTCCGGTGAAGGAGCAGGAGGAGAGTCGGTCTTCCGGCGCCGGTCCGGAGGTGCTCTCCTCTGATAGACTGGACCCGGAATTCCGGGGAGGAGCTGAAGCGTGAGCCGGATATTCGTGGTCGATGACGAGCCGGACGTGGTGGAGCTCCTGGAGACGGTGCTCGGAATCGAGGGGTTCACGGTGGAGGTGGCCACCGAGGGCAGGACCGCGCTGGCGAAGATCCTCGCTGACCCTCCCGACCTGCTGATCCTGGACCTGATGATGCCCGACCTCGATGGCATGGAGCTCCTGAAGCTCCTGCGGCTGGATCCCAGGGGCCTGAAGATCCCCGTGCTGATCGTCTCGGCCCGGACGGGGCAGCATGACCAGATTGCGAGCCTCCAGATGGGCGCCAACGCATACATCTGCAAGCCCTTCTCCAACAAGGAACTGATTTCCCAGATCCGGCAGCTCCTGGGCGAGGCGTCTCCGAGCCGCACCGATGGCTAGGAAGCGCGCCGATACCGGAGAGCTGGAGCTTCAGACCCAGCTGCTCCAGTACCGGGCGAGCCTGTTCGATCCCGAGACCCAGCTGCCCACCCTGGCCGCCGTGCTGGACGAGGTCCGCCGCATGCTCAACGAGCAGAGCGGGATCCAGGTGCTCATCCTGCAGATCGAGCAGGAGCAGAGCCTGGAGTCCACGGTGGGCTGGGAACGGTACGACAGCCTGTTGCGCTTCGTGGCCGAGTACCTCAAGGAGAGCCTCGTGGGGAGCCGTGGTGTCTCCAGCATCCTGTGCCAGGAGCGGGTGCGGGGGGACAGGTTCCTGGTGTTCCTGCCCGACCGGCGGCACGCCGCCCACCTGATGGAGCTTCTCGCAACACCGCTGGAGGTCCGCGGCAAGGAGCCCGACGAGGTGTGCACCATCGCGCTGCGGATCGGCCAGGGCGACATCCGCGTCCGGCCCACCGTCCGGATCGAGCGGTGCATCTACGACGGGATCCTCCAGGCGGAACGCGACTTCGACCGGCGGCGGGAGGAGCAGGACCTGGGGCGTCTCCGGGAGCTCCATGCGGTGCTCCGCGACCGGAACGTGACCTCGCTCTTCCAGCCCATCTTCAGGTTGCCGCAGCGGACCGTCGTGGGGTTCGAGGCGCTGTCCCGGGGGCCGAAGGGGACCTACCTGGAACCGGCCGAAAACCTCCTCGGCTTCGCGGAGCGCTCCGGCATGCTGGGGGAGCTGGAGGCCCTGTGCGTGGAGAAGGCCCTGTCCAACGCCCACCGCCTCCCGCTGGGCTCCACGGTGTTCCTGAACCTCTCGTACCGCGGCCTCGAGTACGTGGAGGGCGAGAAGGACGGGCTCGCCCAGATGGTGCGGCAGGCGGGGTGGTCGCCCAGGGAGTGCGTGCTGGAGATCACCGAGCACACCTACTCGGAGGACCCCGAACGGATCACGCAGCGCGTGCTCAACCTGAGGCAGCAGGGCTTCCGGGTGGCCATCGACGACATGGGGACCGGGTACAGCTCGCTGAACACGCTGGCCGAGCTCCGCCCCGACTACATCAAGCTGGACCACATGCTGGTCCGGGGCGTGGCCACGGAGCCCATCAAGAGGAACCTCGTCTCGGCCATCACCGGGTTCGCGAGGACCAGCCAGGCCCTGGTGATCGCCGAGGGCGTCGAGCGGCAGGAGGAGGTCACCGCGCTCCTGGACCTGGGCATCTTCCTGCTGCAGGGCTACTACTTCGGCCGGCCCGCCCCCGTCTGATCCCTTCGCATCGCCTGGAAGGGGGGCGTGCCGGCTCCACCCGTTCCCCGGCTCCCCTGTGTCCCCGCCCCCCTGCTCCCCGGCCCTGCTCTTGACGTAAAGGCCAGCATGGCCTAATCTTTCGCTCCTATGCTGGAAGGGCTGCAGGACCGGCTCGGGCGCGTCATGAAGACGCTGCGCGGTGAGGGGCACCTCACCGAGTACCACCTGGACACCGCGCTTCGCGAGATCCGTCTCGCGCTGCTGGAAGCCGATGTCAACGTGGAGGTGGTGCGCGACTTCACGGAGCGCGTTCGCGAGCGTGCGCTGGGCAAGGAGGTGCTCACCTCGGTGACCCCCGCCCAGATGGTGGCGAAGATCGTCCACGAGGAGCTCGTCCGCCTTCTGGGCGGCGAGACCACGGAGCTCAGCTTCAAGGGACGTCCCGCGGTGGTGATGCTGGTGGGGCTCCAGGGCTCGGGAAAGACCACCACGGCGGCCAAGATGGCGAGGTGGATCCGGGACAGGAAGGGGCTCTTCCCCCTGCTCGTGCCCGCGGACACCTCCAGGCCCGCTGCACGGGAGCAGCTCCTGGTCCTCGGGAAGCAGGCCAACATCCCCACCGTGGACACCCGGGACATGGACGATCCCGAGGCCATCGCGAGGCGGGGCCTCCGCGAGGCGTCCATCAAGGGCTACCAGGTGCTGATCTTCGACACCGCCGGGCGCCTGCACGTGGACGACGAGCTCATGGGGCAGCTGCTCCGGCTCAAGGAGATCCTGAAGCCCCAGCACATCCTGTTCGTGGCCGACGCCATGACGGGGCAGGATGCGGTCCGCTCCGCCCGGGCGTTCCACGAGAAGCTCGATGTGAGCGGCGTGATCCTCACCAAGCTGGACGGCGACGCCCGGGGTGGTGCGGCCCTCTCCGTCCGGGAGGTGGTGGGCCGGCCCATCGTCTTCGCGGGTGTGGGCGAGAGGATCGACGCCCTGGAGCAGTTCCACCCGGACCGCATGGCCGGCCGGATCCTGGGGATGGGCGACGTGCTCACCCTGGTGGAGAAGGCCCAGGAGGTGGTGGACGAGAAGAAGGCCCGCCGCCTGGAAGCGAAGCTCAAGAAGAACAAGTTCGATCTCGAGGACCTGAGGGACCAGCTCCGGAGCGTCCGCAAGATGGGACCGCTCCAGCAGGTCATGGAGATGATCCCCGGCATGTCCGGGGCCATGCCGGGCGGGGGCGTGGCGGAGGGCCAGGAGAGGCAGCTCCGGCGCATGGAGGCGATCATCTGTTCCATGACGCCGAAGGAGCGCCGACACCCGCAGATCCTCAATGGCTCGAGGAAGAAACGGATCGCCAGGGGCTCCGGGACCAGCGTGGAGGAGGTGAACCGCCTCTTGCGCCAGTTCGGTCAGATGCGTAAGCTGATGAAGCGGCTTGGCAAGGCCGACCCCCGGTCGCTCAAGCGGCAGCTGGGGATCCGACAGTCCGGCAGGTAGAACAACGTTGACCACGCGAGCGGCGACCCCGTTCATGTTGCACAGAGGAGGAAAGAACAGATGTTGACCATCAGGCTCCGGCGCATGGGAGCGAAGCACAAGCCCGTCTACCGCGTTGTGGTGTCCGATTCGCGGAAGCGCCCCACCTCGGACTTCCTGGACCAGGTGGGTTTCTACGACCCCAACACGGACCCGCCCGAGATCCGCCTCGACGTCGAGAAGATCGAGGCATGGCAGGGCAAGGGCGCCCAGGTCTCCGAGACCGTGCGCTCGCTCATCCGCAAGGCCAGGAAGGCCCGGTAGAACGCGACCACACCACCTCCGACGAAAGGAGCTCCCCGTGAGTGCGATGAAGGACCTGTTGACGGAGATCGCCAAGGCACTTGTGGACCACCCCGAGGACGTCCAGGTGACGGAAGTGGAGGGGGAGCAGACCACCGTGCTCGAGCTGAGGGTCCGGGCCGAGGACCTGGGCAAGGTCATCGGGCGCCAGGGCCGGACGGCACGGGCCCTCCGGACCCTCCTGGCCGCGGCCGGCATGAAGATCCACAAGCGCTTCGTCCTGGAGATCCTGGAGTAGGGTGTCGGACTCCGTCTCCGCCGGTTCCGGGCGTGAGTGGCTCGTGGTGGGCTTCGTGCGGAAGCCGCACGGCGTCCATGGCGAGGTCCTCGTGCAGATCCTCACGGACTTCCCCGAGAGGCTCGACGCCGGGGTGCGATTCGGGCTGGGGCCGGAGAGCGGGCCCGAGGCGTTCCACGCCGTCCACCACGTCCGGTACCACAAGGGGGGCTGGCTGCTGGGCGTCGAGGGAATCCGGGATCGGAACACCGTGGAGTCCTGGCGGGGGCTGTACCTCTTCCTGCCCGAGCAGAGCCTGGACGAGCTGCCCGAGGGGTACTACTACGAGCACCACCTGGTGGGGCTCGCCTGCCGCTCGCCGGAGGGAGAGGACCTGGGCGAGGTCACGGGCATGGACAACGAGGGGCCCCAGGCGCGTCTCGTGGTCCGCCGGGGCGACCGCGAGTACCTGGTGCCCCACGTCCCGCAGATCGTGGTGGAGGTGGACCTGGAGGCGGGGACCGTCACCATCGACGCCCCGCCCGGCCTGCTGGACGACCGCTTCCTCGAGGCCTGAGCAGTCCGGCGCACAGCCATGCGTTTCGACGTCCTGACCCTCTTCCCGGAGCTGATCCGCGCCTTCCGCACCACGGGGGTGCTGGGGAGGGCCGTGGACCAGGGACGGGTGGAGATCGGCGTCCACGACCTCCGGAGCTGGGCCGGCAACCGGTGGGGCCAGGTGGACGACGAGCCCTACGGCGGCGGGGCCGGCATGGTGATCCAGGCGCCGCCCGTCCTGCGGGCCGTCCGTGACCTCCGGGGAGAGGGGGGCGGGCCGGGCCGTCTCGTGATGCTCACCCCCCGGGGCCGGGTGTTCGACCAGCACCTGGCCGAGGAGCTGGCCGGCGCCGGCCGGATCATCCTGCTCTGCGGCCGGTACGAGGGCTTCGACGAGCGGGTGAACGAGATCCTGGAGCCCGAGGAGGTGTCCATCGGCGACTTCATCCTCGGGGGTGGCGAGGTGGCGGCCATGGTGGTGATGGAGGCCGTGGCCCGGCTGGTTCCCGGTGTGGTGGGTGACCCCCGCTCGGTGGAGGAGGACTCCTTCACCACGGGTCTGCTGGATCATCCCGCCTACACCCGGCCCCCCGAGGTGGAGGGGCACGGCATTCCCGAGGTCCTCAGCTCCGGGCACCACGAGCGGATCCGCAGGTGGCGCCTGGAGGAAGCCGTGCGGCTCACGGTGGAGCGCCGCCCCGACCTCATCCGGCGCCACTGGGGCCTGTACACTGCCGAGGTCCGTGCGCTGGTCCGGCGCTTCGGGCCGGACCTGGCCCGGAGCTGCGAGACCCGGGAGGACGGGGACGGTGGCGGGTAACCACGGCGGCCGGCGCGGCACAGGGAGGTGCGGCCGGGTGCGCGGTGGTGGTGGCCGGTGCAACCTGACAGTGAGCGTGACGTATCACACCGTCCGGAACGGGATTCCGGCAGGTGGAGGGGATTCATGAGACGGACCTTCGCAGCGTTGTTGATGGTGCTCGCAGTGGCCGGTGCGGCCACGGCCCAGGGGCTCGGCGGGGAACCCGTGTTCCAGGTGGGCCTGTCCGCCGACCGCGAGCCGCTGGTGGCCGGGGAGCCCTACCGTCTCCTCGTGGAGCTCACGGTGGACGAGGGCTGGCACGTGAACACCGAGGACCCCGGCGACGAGTTCGCCGTGGCCACCACGGTGGCGTGGGAGCTCCCCGAGGGCTGGGCCGCTCCGGCGATGAGCTGGCCTCCCGGCCATGCCATCACGTTCGAATTCTCCGAGGCACCGCTGGAGGTCTGGGAGGGGACGGTGGTCCTCGAGGCGTCGGGGACGGTCCCCGAGGGCTTCACCGGACCGGCCACGCTGGGGGTGACCGTCACGGCGCAGGCCTGCAACAACTCCACATGCCTTCCGCCCACACCGGTGGAGGCCTCGCTGGAGGCCGAGGTGGCTCCGGCGGGAACACCCACCAGGATCCTGGTGGCCGCCCCCGCGGCGGACGAGGCGACGGGACCGGAGCCCGGAGAGCCGGCAGCCGGGGAGGGGGACTCGGTCTCCCGCCTGGCCGGGGCCGGACTTCCGCTCCAGCTCCTCATCGTGTTCCTGGCGGGGCTCGCCCTCAACCTGACACCGTGCGTCTACCCGCTCATCCCCATCACCATCGGCTTCTTCTCCTCCCAGGCGAGGGAGGGGAAGGGGGGCACCTTCGCCCTCGCCCTGGTCTACGTGCTGGGCATGTCGGTGACCTACTCGGTGCTGGGGGTGGTGGCCGCCCTCACCGGCCGGATCCTGGGTACGGCGCTCCAGAGCCCCGTGGTGATCCTGGGGATCGTGGCCGTGCTGCTGGCGCTGGCGCTCTCCATGTTCGGGCTGTGGGAGATCAGGGTGCCGGGCTGGGCCATGCGGGCCTCCGGCGGGCGCGGTGGCTACTTCGGCGCCCTGCTCATGGGCTTCATCGTGGGCTTCGTGGCGGCGCCCTGCATCGGCCCCTTCGTCCTCGGGCTGCTCACCTACGTGGGCCAGCAGGGGAGCCCCTTCCTGGGCTTCGTCCTCTTCTTCGCCCTGGCCATGGGCCTCGGCGTTCCCTACCTCGTCCTGGGCACCTTCACCGGCGCGCTCAACAAGATGCCGGCCTCGGGGGCCTGGATGATCGGGGTCCGCAAGGTCTTCGGTGTGCTCCTGGTGGCCCTGGCGGCCTACTTCGCGCGTCCCCTCATGTCGGACACGATGGGGGCGTGGGTGATGGGCCTCGTGCTCATCCTCGGGGCGCTCTACATGCTGGTGGTGGACCGCACGGGCCACGAGCAGCCGGCCATCGACCGCGTCATGCGGCTGGCTGCTGCGGCGATCCTGGTGGCCGGTGTCTGGTACCTGCCGCTGGGGTCCGGCACGGAGCACGGCGAGGAGCTGCAGTGGGATGCCTTCCAGAGGAAGGCCGTGGCCTCCGCCGTGGACTCCGGCGGGCCGGTGATCGTGGACTTCTTCGCCGACTGGTGCGCCCCCTGCCGCGAGCTGGACGAGAAGACCTTCGGCGACTCGAGGGTGGCCGGGAAGCTCGGATCCTTCGCCCGCTTCAAGGTGGACATGACCACGGCGTCCCCGGAGAACCAGGCGCTGGCCGCCGAGTACGGTGTCCGGGGCGTCCCCACCGTGATCGTGTACCGGAACGGGCGCGAGGCCTTCCGCATCACCGGTTTCGAGCCGCCGGAGCGGTTCCTGGAGCGGCTGGAGGAGTAGAAGGGTGGAGAGAGTGGGAGGGTCCATGACCGGGACGATCTCTGGGACGGGGTGGCGGGGACCGCGGCGTCACGGGCAGGGGCGTGGGTGCCTGCATGGCCGGGGGCACGACCAGGGTCATGGATGGGGTCGGGGACAGGATCGCGGACATGGACACGGTCACCGTCACGGACTGCCATTGGCCTGTCTCCATGTCCGCACCGCCTTTCCCCTCGCTTCCTCACCGGGCGGGCGGGGGTGGTGCGGTCACGGCCTGGGCCGCCGGTGGTATATTCCGGCAATGATGATGACCCGGTACCGGACTCTCGTTGCCCTGATCTGGACGTTTCTTCTCGTGCTGGCGGCCCCGGTGGTGTTGCTGGCCCAGGACGTCCGGGATGTGCCGGACGATCAGGATGTGCTTGGCGGCATGGGTTTCCGGGACGAGGTGGAGGTGACGGTCCTCAACCTCGAGGTCTACGTGAGGGACGCCGATGGCAGGTCAGTGACCGATCTCACTGCCGACGACTTCAGGGTTTTCCAGGACGGTCAGCCAAGGAAGATCACCAACTTCGCGTCCTACACCGAGAAGAGCTTCGCGGTGATCCCGGAGGGAGGAGAGAGTCCTCCCGGGGGTGGGGCGGCCCTGCCCCCCGGGATCAAGCCCATCTCGGTGGTGATCTGGGTGGACAACGAGCACACCCGTCCGGTGGAGCGAAGCCGGGTCCTTTCCCAGATCAGCCGCTTCGTGTCGAGCTTCATGCGGCCGCCTGTCCGGGTCATGGTGGTGGGATACCAGCGCTCCGTGAAGGTGGAGCAGCCGTTCACCGGCGACGTTCGCCTGGTGAAGGACGCGCTCAGGAGGCTCCGGCGTGCACCGGCGAGCTTCTCGGAACGGGACAACCGGCGGCGGGAGATCCTCCGGGGCCTCCAGAACCTCCGGGAGAGGGATCCGAACGTCTCGGGCGGACCCATGGCCCGGATGGACCTGCTCTCCCGGATACGGTCCTACGCGGACGAGATGTCCCAGAGCCTGGACATGGCGACCGGTGCCCTCCGGCAGCTGATCCTCAGCCTCAGTGGCCTTCCGGGGCGGAAGTACCTGATCCACGTCTCCAGTGGGCTTCCCGCCGTCACGGCGCGGGACCTGTTCGAGGCCCACGGCAACGCCTTCCAGAGGGGATCGATCCTTCCCATGCTTTCCATCTACGACCGGTGGTCCTCCTGGAGGAGCCTGGCGGCGTCGGCCAACGCACAGGGGGTCCACATGTACATGGTGGACGCCTCCGGCCTGGCCTCCGCCGGCTCGGCCTCGGCGGCCTACGCGAGCCCCGTGGACCCCATGACCACGGCGATCTACTTCAACAACCGGCAGCAGCCGCTGCAGCTCCTGGCGGACACCACGGGCGGCGAGGCGATCCTCAACGCCAACGACGTGACAGTGGGGCTCGAGAGGTTCCGGGAGGACCTCTTCACCTACTACTCCATCGGGTACGTGGTGGGGGCCGCCGGGGGTGACACGGTCCACAGGGTGGAAGTCACGGTGCCTGCCCACCCCGACTACGACCTGCGGTACCGGCGGACCGTCGTGGAGAAGTCCCTGGCCAGCCAGGTCCAGGACAGGGTGCTGGCGGCCCTCGCCTTCGGTGTGGAGCACAACCCCATGGGCATCGGGGTGGAGCTGGGCGCGGCCTCCACGGCCACGGAGGACAGGTGGCTGGTGCCCGTGACCGTCACCTGTCCCATGAGCTCCCTGGCACTGGTCCCGAGGGGAGAGGAGGCGGTCGGGAACGCCACCGTCTTCGTGGCGGTGCGGGATCGGGATGGGCAGCAGTCGGACCTGCAGCGCCAGGAGCACGAGGTCAGGATCCCCGTGGCGGATTACAACCTCCTGAAGGACCGGCACCTCACATTCACTCTCGACCTCCTGATGGTGAGGGGGGTCTTCACCGTGGCGGTGGGTGTCCTCGACGGCGTGAGCCACCAGGCGTCCTACGCCGTGGTCCGCCGCACGATTCCCTGATCATCCGAGACGGGCACATGACGGGCACATCTTGACAGGGGTATCTCTTGGGGTACCATGATCCAGGAGACACGCCGGGAATCCACAGGGAAGGGAGGACAGGTTTCGGACTGGTTTTCATTCGTTCAGAGGCGGAACCGCGGCAGGATTCGAACGTGCGGGCCGCGAGGTCGTCTTTTCTTTCGAGGAGGCTGGACGCAAGGAACGGAAGAGGGAAGAAGGAAGAAGGAGGAGGATCGATGATACGTAGAACCATCGGAATTGCCGGAGCTCTTCTCGTGGTACTGGCCGTGGCGGCACCCGTCATGGGCCAGGGCGTGACGGGTTCCATCACGGGCATCGTGACCCACGATGGGCAGCCGCTGCCTGGGGTTGCGGTGACCCTGTCGTCACCAGCGCTGCAGGGTCAGCGGACCGTCATCACCGGTCGCGGCGGGAGCTTCAGCTTCCCGGGCCTGCCCCCGGGCGAGTACCTGGTGAAGGCGACCCTGGAGGGGTTCCAGCCCATGGAGATCCCGGTCAAGGTCACGGTCTCGCAGGGCAAGACCCTCGAGATCAAGATGTACCCCAAGGCCATCGAGGAGGAGATCGTGGTCACCGGAAGCTACGAGACCGTCAGCACGGACTCGCAGGGTTCGGAGACCATGGAGCAGGACCTCATCGAGAAGCTGCCGGTGCAACGGACACCTCAGTCCGCCGTGGCCCTCTCCGCCGGAACGGCGGCCACGGGCCCGGGCGGGAACATCACGATCATGGGCGCACAGTCCTATGAGAACCTCTACACCCTCAACGGTGTGGTGCTCAACGAGAACATCCGCGGCCAGCCGTTCAACATGTTCATCGAGGACGCCATCCAGGAGACCACCATCATCACCAGCGGCGTGTCGGCCGAGTACGGCCGCTTCGCCGGTGGCGTGGTGAACGTGGTGACCAAGACGGGCGGCAACGAGTTCTCGGGATCCCTGCGACTGAGCCTCACCAACGACAAGTGGTCGTCGCCGACCCCCAAGACCAGGGACCAGATCGACAAGACCAACAAGGTCTGGGAGGGCACGCTCGGCGGCTACATCCTCAAGGACCACCTGTGGTGGTTCCTGGCGGGGCGGACCCGGAGCATCTCCTCCACCAGGGAGTTCTACTACGAGGTGGACCAGGGCCCCTACACCAGGACGGACGAGGAGGACCGCATCGAGCTCAAGCTCACCGGTGCCATCACGGCCAACCACAGGCTCACGTTCTCCTACATCGACATCGCCAGGGACCAGACCAACATCCCGTTCTTCACCCCCGCGGACTGGGGTGCCATCGACCCGTCCCGGTCCCTGCCGCTGACGGGCCTGGCCTTCAACTACACGGGTGTGATCACGGACAACTTCTTCATCGAGGCCCAGTACTCCGAGCGTGATTTCACCTTCAAGGGCTCGGGTGGTGACGACCGCTCCCTCGAGGGCGGCACGCCCGTCATCGACGGCACGGTGGGTGCGGTCTTCAATGCGCCCATCTTCTGCGGCGTCTGCTCCGACGAGGAACGCAACAACACGAACTGGCTGGCCAAGGCCTCGTGGTTCCTCTCGCCCGAGAAGGGCGGCTCGCACGATCTGGTCTTCGGGTACGACGAGTTCGAGGACATCCGGAAGGCCGACAACTGGCAGTCCGCCAGCGGCTGGCTCCTCTGGACCCGGGCGCCCCAGGACTACTCCACCGGTGCGCCGCTCATGGAGATCCCCACCTACGGGACGTGGATCATCTGGGGCTCGGTGCTCGAGGAGTCCAAGGGCACCAGCTTCAAGACCAAGTCGCTCTACGTCAACGACACGTGGCGGTTCTCCAACCGGATCACACTGAACCTCGGCCTGCGCTACGACAAGAACGACGGCAAGGATGCAGGTGGGGCCAAGGTGGCCGACGACTCCCGGGTCAGCCCCCGCCTGGGCCTGAGCTGGGATGTCATGGGTGACGGCGGCTGGATCGTGAACGCCACCTACGGCCGGTACGTGACGGCGCTGGCCAACAACATCGCCGACGCCGGTGCCGCGGCGGGCCAGCCCACCTGGGTCGGGTTCCTCTACGGTGGTCCTCCCCTGAGTGCAGCGGAGCTCGGCGGGAACCACGCCGTGCTCACCGCGCTGTTTGACTGGTTCTTCAACGTCTACGGCGGTGTGAGCAACCCCAGCCTGCGTTTCTGGGCGGACATTCCCGGCCTCAGCCCCAAGGTTGGCAAGGGCCTGAAGTCCCCCTACGGCGACGAGTTCGGCATCGGTGTCACCCGTCGTCTCGGGAACCGTGGCGTGCTGCGCGTGGACTACGTGCGTCGCGAGTACGGTGACTTCTACGCCTCCGAGATCGTTCCCCACCGGTGGACCCCCGAGGATCCCATCGCCGGGATCCTCGATCTCGCCATCTACAAGAACGAGAATGAGCTGCTGAGCCGGACCTACGATGCTCTCCTGACCCGCTTCGACTACCGGCTCAGTGACAGTATCTCCATCGGCGGCAACTGGACCTGGTCCAAGGCCTACGGAAACTTCAACGGTGAGACCGGCGGTTCCGGGCCGGTGGCCAGCAGCGTCCGGGAGTACCAGGAATACAAGGACCCGTCGTGGAACAGCCCCAAGGGTCCCCTGTCCATCGACCAGCGCCACAAGATCCGTGCCTGGATGGTCTGGGACATCATCTCCACCAAGCACCACAACCTCTCTCTCAGCGTTCTGGAGAACTTCTTCTCGGGGATGCCCTACCAGGCGGTGGGCTCGGTGGACACGATCCCCTACGTGGGTGATCCCGCGGACCTCGGCTACGCCGGGAACCCGTCGCCCCCGGGCTACTTCTTCACCCCGCGGGGCCACTACACCACCGACGACATCACCCGGACCGACATCTCGTTCAACTACTCGTTCTTCTTCAACCTGCTGGGTACCCGCTTCGAGGCGTACATCCAGCCCGAGGTGCTGAACCTCTTCAACCAGCAGGGAGTCGTGGACGTCAACACCACGGTCTACACCTGCCAGAACCGCAGCTACCTGGAGTGCTTCAACCCGTGGACGGAGACCCCCGTCGAGGGTGTGCACTGGGAGAAGGGCCCCAACTTCGGGAAGCCCACCTCCGAGGGCGACTACCAGATGCCGCGGACCTTCCGGGTTTCTCTGGGAATCCGGTTCTGATCGTCGTACTCTGTGTTTCCACCCCGGCACCCAGGTGCCGGGGTTTTTTTGTCCATGCAGGGTTTTGGCAGGGAGCCGCCGGTCTTCGGGTCCGAGCAGTCCTTCCGGGGGGTGCGGATCGGCATGGCGCGGGGTTGCTGGTACGATGGGTGCGGTGTGGTATTCCAGAGGAGGTTTCTCATGATGTGCAGGCCGGGATTTGTTGTGGGTGCAGTGTTCTACGTTGCGGTTCTCATGGCTGCTGGTCCGGCGGGGGCCCAGACGGGCCGGGTCCAGGGAACCGTGGTGGATGCCGAGGGGAACCGGCTTCCGGGTGTCACGGTCACCGTGACCTCACCCTCGCAGCCCACGCTCAAGATCACCAAGAAGACCAACGCGAAGGGAAAGTTCACCGTCGCCCACGTGGATGTGACCGCCCGGTACATCTACACCTTCGAGAAGGACGGCTTCAAGCCGATGCAGGTGATCGTCCGGCCCGCGGCGGGGGGCACCAAGCTGATGACCTTCACCATGAAGCCGGCCGAGACCGTGGTGGCCGTGAAGGGGGAGGATGGCTCGGTGATACGGGCCGGGAGTGCGGCAGCCATCCAGGTCTACAACGAGGGGGTGAAGGCCCAGGAGGCCGGTGATCTGGAGGCGGCCGAGGGATTCTACAGGCAGGCGGCCGAGATCGATCCCGAGCTCGCGGCGGCCACCACGGCGATCGCGGCCGTCCGGCTCCTCCAGGGCGACGCGGCCGGGGCGGCGGCTCTCACCGAGAAGGCCCTCGAGATCGATCCGGACGATCACCGGGCCCTTCAGCTGCGCTATGACGCCTACAGGGCCCTCGGTGACGAGGCGAGGGCCAGGGAGGCCGCCCGGGCCCTCAGGAGCACGGGAGATGCCACCGACGTGGCTCGCAGGATCTTCAACGAGGGCGTGGACGCCTATTCCGAGGGCAAGACCGCCATCGCCGTCTCCAGGTTCCAGCAGGCGCTGGAGCTGGACCCCGACCTCGTTCCGGCCTACCTGGCGCTCTCGGCCATGCTGCTGGACCAGGGCGTTCCCGAGCGCTCCCTCTCCCTGGCGGAGTCGGCCCTCGAGCGCGACCCCGGCAACACCAGGGCGCTGCGGCTCAAGCTCAGGGCTGCCCTCCGGGTGGCCGACACCCGGGCTGCGGTCTCCGCACTGGACGGCCTGGCCGCCTCGGATCCCGGCCAGGCGGTCGGGATCGCGCTGAACGGGGCAAAGATGCTGTACAACGCCGGAAAGGTGGAGGCCGCCGGCGAGGTGCTTGGCAAGGTCCTGGAGCTGGATCCGAACCAGGCCGGAGCCCACTACCTCCTCGGTCTCATCGAGTTCAACCGGGGCAACACCGCCGTGGCGAAGGAGCACCTCGAACGCTCCGTCGAGCTGGCCCCCGACTCCCCGGATGCGGCCTCGGCCAGGGAGATTCTCTCCTACATGAAGTGAGATCCGAGGATCCCCGTCCGTCGTCCTGGCGCTTGCAAAAGCCCGCCCCGGGCTCCACACTGTGTGTGGAACGGGAGGAGCCGGAGGTGAGGACCATGAGACGATCGTCGGGATTCGTGCTGGGTGCTCTGCTGATCGTTGCAGCTGGTGTGTGGGCGGGGCCGCTGGCCGGGCCGGGTGACGACGGGGTCGTCCCGGCCCCGGCCGAGGGCCAGGGCACCATCGACCGTCCGGGCCGGTTCCTGTGGCGGTACCTCGGGCCGCGGCTCGAGGTCATCGTGGACACGAGGCACGCCCAGAGCGACCTGGGCCGGACGTGGGTGATCCTCAACGTGGCCATCAGCGGCGAGCAGGGGAAGTCCGTGGAGATCCCCAGGAAGGGCGTGTTCCTGGAGACCCCGGACGGCACGCGGGTGGGGATCCCCGACCCCCAGGAGTTCGCCAGCCGGTTCGGCGAGATCTCCGCGGCGGCCCGGCGGGCCATGGTGGCCGCCGATCCGCTGGACTTCGCCCGGGCGGGCCGGCGTCCCTGCTCCCTGGCCTTCCAGCCGTTGCCCCAGCAGGGCGTGGCCGCGGACTCCGTCTGGGTGAACGTCCGGAGGATCTGCACCGGGTTCCTCTACTTCCCCCTCGGCCACACCGTGGAGCCGGGGACCTACCATCTGGTCATCGAGCTGGAGGACGGGACCACCATCCGGGTGCCCTTCACGCTGGGGAGTGAGGAAGCCCCCCCGCCCACCCGGTGAATGAGGTGAAGGGGTGAAGGGGTGAAGGCGTTCCCCGGCCATCCCGGGGAGGGGCCCGTGCCCGTGCCGGTGTCCGTGACCGCGACCGTGACGGTGTCCGTGCCGGTCCCCCCTCGCCGTCTCTCCTCTGCGCCCCTGCGCCCGGACCTCATGAACCGTCCGGCCTGACCACCTCCAGGACCGTTCCGGAGGAGTAGGCGGCGAACTCTGGGGCGTACATGGACTGGAGGGTGGCCGGTGCCACCCGGAAGGCGCCCGCCATGCCGGCCCGGACCCGGTACTTCAGGGTGTACTCGCCGGCGGGCAGGTGCTCGAAGAAGAACTCCGTACCCGAGTCGCGGACCTCCTCGTACCAGGCGAGGCCCAGGTCCCAGCGCCAGCGTGACTGCAGGCTTTCCGGTTCGAAGCCGGCGCCCCGCGGGTCCCTGAGATGGACGTACTCCGCGGCGTGGCGGGCCCGGATGGAGAGGTGGACCTCCACCTGGTCGCCCACGGCGAGGGGTTCACCCTCCGCGAGGGGTCGCAGCACCCAGCGGGTACCGTCGTTGACGCGGCGGTAGTAGCGGCGCTCCACGGCGAAGAGGTCGCCGTCGCCGGCCGCCGGGAGCTTCTCGGTGGAGAAGTGCCAGGTGGCCGAGGCGAAGGCCAGGCCCCTGCCCCGCCTGGCCACCTCGATGGTGGACATGGTGGAGGGATCCACCTCCTCGCCGGGGATCACCAGCTGGTTGTGCGCCCCCGTGTAGGCGTCCGGCTCGAAGACGAAGGTCTGCGAGCGCGGCCCCGCCGTCACGGAGACCTCCTCGCGAACCGACAGGGCCTGCTCGTGGTCCAGGTACCAGGCCAGGGCGTAGAGGACCTCGGCCGTGGCCCGGGTGGACTTCCAGTGGTTGAGCTTCTTGTTGAGCAGCAGCCACTGCACGAGCCCGTCGCGCCGCGGGTCGTCCGGGTCCAGCTCGCTGAGCACCCGCAGGGCGAAGGCGTGGGTCTCGATGGTGTCGTTGTACCAGAGCCACGCCCGCTCCTCGGGGGCCCAGTAGGTCCCCAGGTCGGGGTCGGTCCGGGCGGAGTCCATGACGCTGTCCCAGACCCGGCGCGCGTCCTCGTGGCGGCCGGCCCGCTCCAGCGTCAGGGCAAGGCAGCCCTTGAGCAACGGCGAGTGCTCCCGCCAGTGGCGGAAGGAGAAGTCGAGCATCCGCTCCCGGTCGTCGGCCGTGAAGACCCCGCCGGTCCAGTCGTCGTCCGGGTAGCTGGAGAGCACGAAGTTCAGCCACGTGACCAGCTCCCAGCAGCAGTCGTCGGAGAGGGCACGGTCCGCGAGCTCGGTGATCCAGTGCCGGTGCAGGTAGCGCCAGCCCCTGATGACGAGGCCCCTGGGGGCGTCCACCCCGAACTCGAGCCCGCGGGCGAAGCCCGCCAGCACGTAGAGGGTCATGTGGGGCGAGGGGCGGCCGCCCGGGAACCAGGGGAAGCCGCCACTCGAGGCCTGGGCCTTCTCCAGGGCCGCGAGGGCCGAGACCCTCTGGGCCCTCGCGATGCGGGGGTCCAGGATGCGGAGCAGGCCATCGGCCTCCTGCCCGCCTCCCCGTGAGGAGACCAGCCAGGGGGTTTCCACCAGCTCCATGCGCCGGTTGGGATCCTCCCGCCCCCAGGCCTCGAAGCGGGTCTCCCGCTGGGCGAGCTTCTCCGCCATCCGCGCCACGGCGGGGTAGTGGTCGAAGAGGCTGGTGACGATGCCCGTGGAGAGGAAGCGGTTCAGCGTCTGCTCGGTGCACTCGTAGGGGTAGTCCACCAGGTAGGGGAGGGCGTCGAGCACGCTGTAGAAGAGCTGGGCGTCCACGGTGACCACGAGCTGGTCCGTGATCAGCGTGGGGTCGTCGCCGGCGGCCATGGCCTCGAACTCCAGGGTCCTGCGCTCACCGTCGCGGAGGGCGGCAAAGCGGGACTGGACCAGGTGCATCCGGCCGGGCAGCACCGGGACCGGGCGCTGTTCCCCGTCCGAGAACCCACCGGCCCGGGCCGTCACCCGGAAGGCCACGGTGCCCACACGGGCCGGGACGGTCAGGGGGAAGCCCAGGTTCGTGCCCTTCCCCGGCTCCACCGAGAAGGGGACGGAGCGTGCCGTGTCATCGTCGAGCCCGAAGAGTGACCGGAGGTCCTCGCCGGTGCCGGGGTCCACGATCTCGAGCTCCAGCGTGCCCTCGAGAGGTGTCTCGCCGGCATTGTTCACCACCACCTTCAACGTGGCGCGGTCGCCCTCCCTCAGGAAGCGCGGGAGGTAGGGCCGGACCATGAGCTCCTTGACGCTGCGCGTGGTCCGGTGGGCCGAGCCGCTCCGGAGGTCCCAGGTGATGGCGTGGACCCAGACGTTCCACTCGGTGACCGAGTCGGGCACCTCGAAGGTGATGACCGCGCTCCCGTCCGGACCCAGCAGCAGGTGGGGCTTCCAGAAGGCCGTCTCGGCGAAGTTGGTGCGCAGCCCGGCGGGCGGTTCCTGGTGGGATGGCGTCGTTCCCGCGGCCTCGACGACGGGTGCGTTGGCCACCATCACCTCCTCCGTGACACCGTCCTCGGCGGCCGCGGCGGGTGGACCCATGGCCATGGCCTTCATCAGGTAACGTGGCCCGCTCCGGCGACCGGGTCCGCCGATGCCGTAGCCCGAGATCTCCACGATCCTGTCCGGCCGGAAGACCGGGAAGGAGGGCGGTGGCGGCAGCGTGCTCTTCTGCCAGACCGGGGAGGAGACGCCGAGGGTGGCCCTGGCGGCGCCCGTGAGCGAGCGGTCGGGATGGAGGGAGAGGGGGTCTGGCGGGGTGTGGGGCGCGAAGATGTCCAGGCTCCGGTCGTACATGTAGGCCAGGAGCTCGGCCGTACCCGCCTCCAGGGCCTTCCCGTCGTGGCTCTTCACGGTGACGGTGAAGGTCTCCCTGGTGCCCGGGCGGAGCCTGTCCCTGAAGGTGGCGAAGGCCACGTCCAGCCTCCGGTCGCTCCAGGGGACGTGGAGCCGCACCGTCTGCCGGAGCAGCTGGTGGTCCCTGAGAAGCGTGAGGGTGAATCCCACGCCGCCGTGGTGCTCGGGCCGGATGGGGATCTCCACCACCCGGTTGCCCTCCTGGTCGGTGTGGAGCACCTGGCGGCCGATCCGGCGGCCGTCCCGCCATGTCTCCAGGACCATCTCCTGGACCCGGAGCCCACTGTGGACCAGCAGGCGGGCCGTCTTCCCGGCCTCCACCGTGTCCCGCTCGGCGGCGAGCACCAGGGGCAGGGCCAGGGGGGTCCCCCGCGGGGCGGCCGTCACGAGGTTCCGGGTGAGGGTGAAGGTGGCGCCGAAGGGGTCCTCCGTGGTGTAGACGAGACGGTAGGCGCCGGGATCCAGTGCCGGAAGGTCGAGAGCGGCCCTTCCGGAAGGGCCGTGCTCCAGGTCTCCCCGGACCACCTCGCGGCCCTCCTTCCACGTGGCGAGGACCGCCTCCGGGCGGTACGAGCTGTCCCAGCGGGGGCGCAGGAGGTCCCCGGGCGTCCGGCAGGCATTCCCCTGGCGTGCCCCGGGAATCACCCGGGGCTGGTCGGCGGGAAGCAGGGTACGTTCCGGCTGGACGAGCTCCACGAGCCGCCAGTGCCCCGGGCCCTCCACGGGCGTGCCGTCCAGGTCGGTCCGGAGCACCGTCAGCCGGGCCGGTGATCCGGCGGCCAGGAACCCCGGCGGGTCCTCGAGCCTCGCCTCCACGGCCACGAAGCCCAGCCGGAACACCCGCTCCGCCGAGCGGGTCTCCCCGCCCTCGTCCGTGGCGTCCACGGCGAGGCGGTAGCGGTAGCTCACGCCGGGCGAGGCGGCCTCCCGCTCGTCGGCCTCCGGCGTGAACCGGACGGTGAAGCTCCCGTCGGGCCCGAGCTCCGTCTCGCCGGCGGCGATCACCTCGGGGGCCGTCCGGGGGACGGGCCGCCACCAGGACCACCAGAGCGGGAAGACGGGCTCCCGCGTGACCGTCCAGCGCACGGTTCCCGAGGCCACGGGCAGGCCGAAGTAGTAGCGGGCCGTGCCCCCGAAGGCCGCCGGGCGGTTCAGCCGGAGCGGCTCGTCGGGGGGCGAGAGCTCCACCTCGAAGGTGGGCCGCCTGTACTCCTCGACCCTGAGGGAGGCCAGGCCACCGGGCGAGGTCTCCAGGCGCCAGGCGCCCAGGAGGCGACCTGTGGGGACCGTGAACTCGCCCCAGGCGGAGCCGAAGTCGTTGGTGGTCACCTCGGCACGTGCCACCTCGTCGCCGTTGGCGTCGCGGAGCCGGACGGTGACGGTCCGGTCCCGGAGCGTCCGATAGCGGACCTCGTCCCTGCCGCCACTCTTGTAGGCCACCACCTTCCACGAGATGGTCTGGCCCGGCCGGTAGACGCTGCGGTCGGTGTAGACGAGGCAGGCGGACCGCGCATGTCCCGGACGGAACGGGAACCAGTGGTTTCCCGAGGTCTGGAGCGTCAGGTCGTTGCCGTGATGCCCCAGGAGGAAGAAGCTCCCCCGCACCACCAGCCGGGAGGGGAACAGCACGCGACCGTCACCGTCCGACGTCTCCCGATCCACAACGGTGTGGCCGTTCCGCCAGTCGTGGCGGTAGAGGGTGACGGTGGCACCGGGCACGGGCAGGCCGGTCCGTCCCGAGCGGGCGGTGACCTCCAGGCCCGCATCCAGGTCCCGGACCACGAGGACCAGGTCGGTCAGCAGGAAGTTCTCCGCCACCATCACGTTGTTGGCGGGGGAGAAGCTCTCCCGCATGGAGGCCACGATCAGCCAGGCGCCGGGCTCCTCCAGGGGGGGCGTGACGTAGGTGACGTGGTCGTGGTGGTCGGGGGTCGGGGGCAGCTCCACCGTCCAGCTCGCGTCCGGTCTCCCGCTCCTCATGATGGCCTGTGCCTCGTTCCATGCCGGGCGGAGGTTGCAATCGTCGGAGCTCTCGATCTGCCGCACCAGGTCGTGGCGCCAGGCGCGGAAGAAGAGGCGCCGCGCGTTCCGGTGGGTGACCTGGATGGAGCGCCTGCCGGGCCCGTCGGCCGCCATGGTGCTCATGGAGAAGGCCGGGGCCTCGATGGAGGCCACGATGGCCGCGCAGCGCCGTCCCCCCGCGCTGCGGGGGTGGCGGTCCCGGCCCTCCAGGGCGATCGCGCGGGCCCGGACCAGGGCGTCCGGGCTGTCCTCGCCCCGGACCAGGGTCGCGAGCTCGGCCTGGCCCATGGACCACCACGGCAGGCTGGTGTCGAAGGCCTCCAGGCGCCTCTCCAACCGCTGCCGGATGGTGCGGTGGTCGGCGGCCCGTGAGAAGGCCGAGGCCAGGCGCCGCGTTCGCTCGAGGAAGGCCTCCAGTGCGGCCTCGTCCCGCCCCGCCGCGGCGTGCCACCCCTCCAGGTCGGCCAGGAGGACGGCGAGCTTCGTCAGGGGGTGGACCGAGGGGTCGGCGAGGTCACACGGCCCCGGTTCCGCGGCCAGGAGCCGTTCCAGGTCCAGGCGGTACACCCCGTTGGACTGGGCGGGGCTCCAGAACGAGGAGTCGGCCAGGAACTCCACCCAGAGGTAGGTCACGGCGTCCCGGAGGGTCCCCCGGATCCGTGGGGGGTAGGTGTTCTGCTCCAGGTAGCGGGCGAGCCGTCCCAGGGGCTCGGCACCCCAGGCCTCCCGGCCCTTCCAGGCCTCCAGGAAGGCCCGGTTCGCCTCGGCAAGGATCTGTTCCATGTCCCACAGCCGGAGGTCCACCTCGCCGCCGGATGCCACGCGCTCCCGCCGGGCGATCTCCCAGGAGTACTCCCGGACGTAGGTGGCGAGGGCGTGGGCGTACACCAGGTCCAGCGCGGTCCGCGCGAGGGGGTCGTCCGGCCACGGTTCGGTCCGCAGGAAGCGGACCGCCGTCTCGTAGCCGTGCAGGGCCGTCCGGAGCTTCACCTCCTCCACCAGGGCCCGGGTCCACTCTCCGGCGTCTCCCGAGGCCTTCGCCCGTTCGAGGATCTCCCCGACCAGGTGGGAGGCGGCCTCCAGCTTCTGGTCGGCCACCAGGCGGTCCACGTCGTTCCAGGTCACCTGGCCCCCGGGCGCCGGGTCGGGGGGCGGAGCGAGGCCGGGAAGCGTGGCCGCACCCAGCAGGAGGGCGGCGAGGATGGCGATGACGGGGCGGCACGATGGGATCCGTTGTTCTGCCATGACACCAGTGTAGACCCGGCGGGCCCGGAAAGGTTCCCCGAGAGCCCGTTCCGGGTCACGGGCCGATGAGGGGATCGTCGTCGGGAGGCGCCTCGGACCACTCCACGTCGATGGCCTCCGGATCCCGGGGGGCGCCGGAAGGCTGGAAGCGCCGGGACAGGGCCGCCACGAGGGACCGCCGCACCAGCGCCCGGACCGGTGGTGCCAGGAGGGCGAAGCCGCAGAGGTCCGTGAGGATGCCGGGGGTCAGCAGGAGCAGCCCCGCGGCCAGGATGAGCGCCGCGTCGGTGAGCCGTGCGGCGGGCAGGCGGCCCGCCTCGAGCTCGGCCTGGATGGCCCGCGCCGTGCGCAGCCCCTCCAGCCGGGCCAGCCACGCCCCCAGGATCCCGGTCCCGACCACCAGGGCCACGGTGGGGCCGATCCCCACCAGGGAGCCCACCTTCAGCAGGAGGACGATCTCCACCAGGGGGACCGTGATGAACAGGAGGGCGAGCCAGAACAGCATGGCGTGTTCAGCGCAGGTGGGGTGCGAGGCGCTCCAGCAGGGCCTGCTTCGGCAGCGCCCCCACCACCTGCTCCACGGGCCGGCCGTCCTTGAAGAGGATCAGGGTGGGGATGCTCTGGACCCGGTGGGTGCCGGCGGCCATGGGGCTTGCGTCCACGTTGACCTTCACCACCTTGAGCTTCCCCGCGAGCTCCGAGGCCAGCTCCTCCAGCACGGGGCCCACCATGCGGCAGGGGCCGCACCAGGGTGCCCAGAAGTCCACCAGCACCGGGACGGGGGCGTCCAGCTCCCGGGAGAAGGTGGCGTCGTCGGCCGTGACGATCCACGGCAGCGCGCCGCCGCACCTGCCGCACACGGGTGTCTTTCCAGCGGGCGGCGTGCCCACCCTGTTCTTCGCCCCGCAGGCGGGGCACCGGACGATCTCGCTCATGTCATCCTCCTCGTGGACAACAACCCGGCGCGGTGTCCGGATCTTCCCGGGGCTCCGCAGCCTGCCGTCACGGACCGGACTCCCAGGTCGCCCCCAGGCCCCGGGTGCGGTGGACCCCGTTCCCCACGCTCACGCTGTTGCGGACCCGACTCTCGCCGGTCGCGACCTGGACGATCTCCGGGTCCGAGGGATCCCCTCCACATTTCATGGCCGGCCGGGGTACCATGTGCGGGCCCGCCGCGGGTCGGCGGGGACACCACCGTGGAGGCCGAGCATGCCCGTGAACCTCAGGAACCGTCACTTCCTCAAGCTGCTGGACTTCGAGCCCGGGGAGATCCTCTTCCTCCTGGACCTCTCCCGGAACCTCCGGGACGCCAGGTACGGCGGCTACGAGGTGCCCAGGCTCGTCGGCAAGAACATCGCCCTCATCTTCGAGAAGACCTCCACGCGCACCCGGTGCGCCTTCGAGGTGGCGGCCTTCGACCAGGGGGCGCGCGTCACCTACCTGGGGCCCTCCGGCTCCCAGATCGGGCACAAGGAGACCATGAAGGACACGGCGCGGGTGCTGGGCCGCATGTACGACGGCATCGAGTACCGCGGCTTCGGCCAGGAGGTGGTGGAGACCCTGGCCGAGCACGCCGGGGTGCCCGTCTGGAACGGGCTCACCGACGAGTTCCACCCCACCCAGGTGCTGGCCGACGTGATGACCATGCTGGAGGCCTCGGGCAGGCCGCTGCACGAGATCTCCTTCTGCTACCTGGGCGACGCCCGGAACAACATGGGCAACTCCCTCATGGTGGGCGCGGCCAAGCTGGGCATGGACATCAGGCTGGCGGCACCCCGGGAGTGCTGGCCCGCCGACGCCCTCTACGAGACCTGCCTCGCCGTGGCGGAGGAGACCGGTGCCCGGATCCTCCGGACCGAGAGCGTGGAGGAGGGCGTGGCCGGGGTGGACTTCCTCTACACCGACGTGTGGGTCTCCATGGGCGAGCCCGCCGAGCGCTGGGCCGAGCGCATCGCGCTGCTCAAGCCCTACCAGGTCAACGCGAGGGTGCTCGAGCTCACGGGCAACCCCGAGGTGGGCTTCCTCCACTGCCTGCCGGCCTTCCACAACGCCGAGACCGCCATCGGCGCCGAGATCCGCGAGAAGTTCGGCCTCGACGGCATGGAGGTCACCGAGGAGGTCTTCGAGTCGGAGCACTCCATCGTCTTCGAGCAGGCCGAGAACCGCCTCCACACCATCAAGGCCGTGATGGTGGCGACGTTGGGATGATCCCCCACCCGCCCGGAGACGCGGAGGCGCAGGATCGCGAAGACGCGGAGAAGGTGGTGGAAAATCAGGAGCTTCGTGAGACGACAGACAGGAGACGTGAGACGAAGGAGTCCCCCGCTCCCGGCTGTGGAGTCGAGGAGAACGGGGTTCCTTTCCCGTTCCCCACAGCCTTCACGGCCACGACGACGATCCCGGCTTCCTGAATCAAGAACAACGTACGAGGACGTGAAGAGATGAAGGCATGCTCCCGACCGTCCGTCCGAGGCAGAGAGAGGGAGCAGGAGAGAGGAATGGGGTCTCGAGGGCTGGCGTGGGGTGCGGTGGCCCCGGCGGTGGTGCCCGGGTGCAACAGGCTCACGGGAGAGGTGGGCAACTGTGGCGAGGGGAGGGTGAAAGTGTACCGGGACGCGACAGATCAAGGGTGGAGATTCCGGGGGAGGTGAGGGATCCGCGAGGACAGGGCTTCCGTCCTGGATTGGATGGGGCCATGGGTGGAGAGATCGAGGAAGGGAAACCCGCTACAATCGTCGGTGGACGACAGGAGGTCTTGCATGTCTGGTGGGCATTTCGATTTCATGAGCCTGTTCTGGTTGTTCCTGATCATCGCGTCGCTGCAGCCGCTGTTGCAGCAGCGGATGCTGGCGGGCGCGCGGCTGCGGCTGATGCGGGCCATCGAGAAGGCGCGGGGGAGCCGGCTGATCACGCTGATCCACCGTCAGGAGAAGATGGGCTTCCTGGGATTCCCGCTGGTGAAATTCATCGACATCCAGGACTCGGAGGAGGTGCTCCGGGCCATCAAGCTCACCTCGGACGACGTGCCCATCGACATGGTGCTGCACACGCCGGGGGGCCTGGTGCTCGCCGCGGAGCAGATCGCCATGGCGCTCAAGGCGCACCCGGCGAGGACCACGGTCTTCGTGCCCCACTACGCCATGTCCGGTGGGACGCTCATCGCGCTGGCGGCCGACGAGATCGTCATGGACTCCTGCGCGGTGCTCGGCCCGGTGGACCCGCAGCTGGGCCAGCGGGCTGCCGCGAGCATCGTGCGCGTGGTGGAGAGCAAGGGGGTGAAGGACTGCGACGACGAGACCCTCATCCAGGCCGACACCTCCCGCATGGCGCTCGCCCAGGTGCGCAGGACGGTGATCCAGCTCCTGGAGGGCAAGCTCGAGCCCGACAGGGCCCGTGAGCTGGCCGACACGCTCTCCCAGGGCCACTACACCCACGACCACGCCTTCTACGTTCATGACATCCAGGACTTCGGCCTCAATGTCTCCACGGAGATGCCCAGGGAGATCTACGACCTCATGGAGCTCCACCCCCAGCCCACGCGGCAGATGCCCACCGTGGAGTACGTCCCCATGCCATACCCCAGGAGGGGGAACGAGGGGTAGGAGATCACTCCAGGAAGAGTCCGGCGCCGGGGCCCAGGGAGAGGCCCAGGAGGAGCCAGGCCACGAGCGGGACCATCCAGGCCAGCATGAAGGCGATGGAGTGGGGGGGCATGGTGGCGATGACGGTGCCCAGGGGGGCGATGCCGAAGTCCTCCACCGTGGATTTCAGGATCCAGTCCAGACCCGCTCGGGACAGCAGGTCCACGAGAACCACCTCGGCCCCGCTCCCGGGGTCGGCCACGGAGACCCCAGCCTGGCGGCGAGCCACGAGAGCAGGATCAGGCCCAGGGCCAGCAGGGCGAAGATGGTGGCAGGGTGGGACAGGGCGTCGCCGATCCGTTCATCGGCGGCGAGGAACCGGGCGAGGATCGGGCAGTGGGGCCTTGGTGGCGGGTTTCCTCCTCCTGGGGCATGTCCTCCAGTGATCCGGGGGGCACTCTACCCCAGACGCCGCACCAGAGGGTGGGGGCCGGACCGGTAGGGGAGGTTCAGCTCCGGCAGGCCTCGATGCGGTCACGGACATCAGCGAGCCACGGAGCGTAGCGGGATCCGGGAGCGATCCTCCCGGACTCGTGGAGCTCCCGCAGAATCCGGAGGCAACTTCTCCAGTGTTCGATGGCCGTGGGGCAGTCTCCAGACCGCTCTGCGAGCTCGCCCAGCTTGTAGTGGCTCACCACGAGGTCGGTCCGGGCGGTGAGGTTGCCGGGGTGTCCCGTGGCGAGAGTGGTGGAGATGCCAAGACCGCGACGGTGGTAGGACTCCGCGGTGTGCTGGTCGCCTGTGGCCATGGCGATGTCACCCACCCTGTTGCAGCAGATGAGGAGGTCCCTCCAGGGCTCGGCATTGTCCTTGTTGAGGGCGAGGAGATCTTCGGCGATGCCGATGGCCTCGAGGTAGTGGGTCCGTGCCCTCGCGGGACGTCGGCACGGCCACCGTGGGGAGGCCGGCCGGTGACGATGTCTATCCCGGATGGTACCGGTGGCGGAGGAACGGCCGGCACCATTCTCCCGGCGGAGGCCGGGAGCTGTCAGCTGTTGCTGGCAGGGGGTGTGCGTTCGGCCCGGTGGCCGGATCCGTCAAGGAGGGTCATGGCGATGGCGCCGTAGGCGACCGTCACCAGGAGCGACCAGAGGTGGACCGCGACGCCACTGGCGGCGGCCACCTCCACGGGGACGCCCAGGGCGGCGAAGCCGGCTGTCCAGCCGGTCTCCATGGTGCCGAAGGTGCCCAGCACGCCCACCGGGACCAGCGTGGCCACCGTGGCCGAGGCCGTGCCCACGACCACCTGGCCGAAGGGCCAGGGGTGGCCCATGGCCCGGAGGAGGACCCAGACGGAGCTCCAGATGCCGGCCCAGGTCAGGAGCGTCAGGGCGAGGGCCGCGGCCAGCAGGGCGGGCCGGGATCGGAGCTCCTCCAGCGTGCGGCGCATCCTTCGGAGGCTCCGGGTCCAGCGCCTGCCGCGCCTGCCCCGCGGTGCGAGGAGCCGGGTGGCCAGCCCATCCGCCAGGCGGGCGAGAAGGGGCAGGAGCGGGAGCGGCAGGACGAGGAGGACGGCCGCGCCCAGGACGGCGGGGTGGCGGGTCCCCCAGGTGAGGGCCACGGCGCCGCCGGCCCAGGCGCCCAGGGCGGTCATGTCCAGGGCGCGCAGTGCCAGGGTGAGTCCGGCGCCCGTGGAGAGCGGGACGCCGGCCTCCCTCCAGAGGAGGGCCGGGAGCGCGAGCTCCCCCAGGCGGGCCGGGACCACCTGCACCGTGGCCTGGGCGGCGGTGCCCACAGCCCACGAGCGGCCCAGTGGAAGCCGGGCCAGCAGCGCCAGGCGGAGCGCCCTGAGAAGCGTGACGAGCCCGTAGATCACGGTGAGCAGGACGACCCCGCGGGGATCGGTGGAGACCAGCAGCTCCACCACGCGGTGGAGGCCCGCCACGGCGAGCACGCCGGCCAGCAGCGCCAGGGCGATACCCCCGCGGAGGAGCCGCCCCCGCCGGGCCGGCCTCGCCCCGGGCTCAGTCGTCACCGCTCCGGTCCCGCTGGGCCTCCAGCAGCTCCTCCACCAGCCGCCGGTTCACGGCGATGAGGTCGGCCACCAGCCCCACCACCGCGATCTGGACCCCCACCACCACCAGGACCACCGCCAGGATCAGCGACTGGAGGTGGCCGCCGTCTCCGCCCAGGGAGAGGTAGAGGAAGCGGAGCAGGAGGAGGAGGCCGGCGAGGATGGGGAGGGTGCCCAGCCTCAGGAAGACCCGGAGGGGGTTGTAGAGCACCACCACCCGGGCCATGCTCTCCAGCGAGCGCACCACGTAGCCCAGGTTGGAGCGGAAGAGCCTGGATGGGCGCTGAGGGCCCTCGTTGACGCGGATCGGGACCGACACCACACGGAGGCCCGCCTCGCCCGCCTGGAGGATGGTCTCCAGGGTGTAGGTGAAGCGCGTGAAGACGTGGAGGCGCGTGGCCGCCGCCCTCGAGATCGCCCGGAACCCCGAGGTGGCGTCCCGGACCTCGGTGCCCGAGAGCTTCCGGACGACCCAGGAGCCCAGGCTCTGGAGGAGCCGCTTGGTGGGGGAGAAGTGGGGCAGGGAGGCCACGCCCCGGTCGCCGATGACCATGTCGGCCTCGCCCCGCAGGATGGGCGCCACGAGATCCGGGATGCAGGAGGCGTCGTACTGGTTGTCGGCGTCGGTGTTGACGATCACGTCCGCACCCATGCGGAGCGACTCGCGGAGGCCCGCGGCGAAGCTCATGGCCAGGCCCCGGTGGCCCGGCATGGCGAGCACGCGGGCGCCGTGCTCCGCGGCCACCTCGCGGGTGCGGTCGGTGGACCCGTCGTCGATGACGAGCACCTCCACCCGGTCGAAGCCCGGGACCTCCCGGGGGAGGGCCTCCAGCGTCCCGCCCAGGCTCTCCTCCTCGTTCCACGCGGGGATCTGGATCACGAGCTTCACGCCGCCGCCTCCCTCCTCCGGGGAATGGCCAGGCCCACGAACCCCAGCATGGACGCCAGGCCGAGGCCACACGCGACCCGCCACCACAGCGGCAGGCCGGCCGTGACCTCCACCCGGTGATCTCCCTGGGGAACCGGAACACCCATGAAGACCGCGTCGACCGTCAGCCACTCCACGGGTGAGCCGTCGATGACCACCCGCCACAGGGGTGGGACCGCGGGAAGCGAGCTCACCAGCAGGACGGGCCGGGACGATTGTACCCGGACGGACCACGACCCGGGGGTCTTCCTGCGGATGGAGACCGTAGCGGGCTCGCCGGTGCCCCCGGGCTCCTGCAGGCGGGCCGCGAGGGCCTCGTGCCCCGGCGGGACCACGGCGACGGACGCCAGGTCCAGGGGCGGATCCGCCTGGAGCAGCGTGTCCAGATCGCCCGTCACGGCCCGGTCCACCGTCCAGAACCGCTCCAGGGCTCGCCGGTTCTCCCAGATCCTGAGGTCCCGCCCTTCCCAGGCCTTCACGTACCCCGAGACGTCCAGGGAGAGCCCCAGGTCGCCGCGGATCGTCCTCCGGCCCCAGGTGAGGGTCCCGCGGAGGCTCGAGGGGTTGGAGGTCCGCCGGAGCCAGATCCGTCCGGAGGTGATGCGGGGCTCCACCACGAGGCGGTGGACCGTTCCGGTGTCGAGTCGCGCCGGGAGGTCCAGCCAGGCGGAGCCCTCGCGGGCCAGCCGCGGCGCGGCCACGGTCCAGTCCGCCAGCAGTGTCCTCCCGTCCGCGGACTCCAGCCGGATGCGGAGGTCTCCCTCGGCCCGTTGGCCCTGGGACGTGGCGTTCAACGCGATCCGCGAGCAGTGCGGCGGGAGCTGGAGCTCCTGGATGACGGGGTCGCGGGTGCGGGCGCGGAGCGGACCCAGCAGGGCGCCGCGGGGCTCGATCTCCAGGGTCTCCTGGGCCAGGGAGAGGTCCACGAGCTCGTACCGGGGGTCCTCCAGGACCCACCGGGCCCCGAGGGCTCCGAGGTAGGGGTGCGTGAGCTCGATGGTGGCGGGGTTGAGCCGGAGGTTCCGGTCGTGGTGGTCCCACACCTGGGGATCGATGGCGCCGAGGAGCCGCCGGTAGGCCCTGGTCGAGGCGAACCGCGACCGGACGTCCTCCAGGCCGAACCACTGGGCCGTGTCGGGCCACAGCACGTCACCCAGCGGCGCCACGCGCGCCGTGGTGCCGGCGGTCTTCTCGGCCAGGAACCGGAGCCCGGGGGTCCAGGGAGGGATGGCCTCCTTCGGCCGGAGCCAGGTCAGGAGGTGGCCCGCCAGGAGCCCCTGCTGGAGGATGATGGCGAGGCCGAGCCAGGGCAGCATGCGTCGGGTCCACACCGGGAGCCCGAGCTCCTCCAGTGCCGCCACGCCATGTCCGGCGAGGACCGCCGCGGCCAGGGCCACCACCGGCGCGGTCCGCCAGGGGGGGACGTGGGCGAGGCCCGGCACGAGCCCGAGGACCCGCGCCGCCGGTGTCCAGGCGAGCACGAGGAAGGCGGCGCCCCCGGCCGCAGCCCAGAACCCCGTGCCCCTCCTGCGGGAGGCGAGGCCGAGAAGCGCCAGAGCCGCCGTGATCCACCCCACGGTGAGCGCCAGCTCGGCGTAGCCCACGTCCTGCAGGCCGGCAGGAGGCGAGAAGGTCTCCCGGCGGGGGTCGCCCAGGGCGAACGGGTCCACGAGGAGCCGGACCGCGATCAGGCCGAGTCCAACCCGGTGGGGCGTGGCCTCCAGCGCCCCGGTGGCGCGGGCGCCCGTCATGAAGAGCCCCAGCGAGGGGGTCAGCACGGCGAGCGCCACAAGGCCGGAGGCGACGATGGCGGCCAGGCGGCCAGCCGCTCCCGTGCGGCCGCCGCCGGGGACCCTGGCGACCGTCCAGACCGTCGCGAGGGCCAGGCCGAGGACCGTGGCGGTCGCGGACCCGCCCGCCAGGAAGACGAACATCGCGCCGGCGGTGACTGCCGCCGTCCGCCAGGGCCGGGCCGACCGCGCGGTGCGGTCCAGCGCCCACAGCAGGAGCGGCAGGGCGGCCCACGTGGCGCTGGAGGGCCACAGCCACAGGGCCGACAGGGGTGCTGCCAGTGCGGAGGCCACGGCCCCGACCGCCGCCGCGGTCTCGCCGAGGCCGAGGCGGCGCAGCAGCAGCCAGGTGCCCACGAGCGCGAGCAGCAGCTTCACCAGCACCATGGCCGAGGCGAAACGGGCGGGGTCGAGCCACGGGAGGAAGGGGGCCACGGCCGGGGTCAGCAGGCCGGCGTTCCACGCCAGGGTGCCCACGGTACCGCAGGAGAGGTAGGGGTTGAACACGGCCGTGGCCGTCCCATCCCGCCGGGCCGTCTTCATCAGCGGGAGGTAGGCGGTGGCCGGGTCGACGAGCTGGGCGTTGGAGACCTCCACCGGGTGGTGGCAGGCGTCCCACGGCGGGCGGTTCTGGATCACGTCCATGGGGGAAATGACCCGGCCGAAGAAGAGCACCGGGAAGAACACGACCACCAGGGCCGCCAGGCCGAGGGCCGTCGCGCGCGAGGGGAAGGTTGCCGCCACCGCGCGATTATCCGCCAACACCCGCTGGCGGGGCAAACGGGAGTCTCGTGCCGGTTCTCCGGGATCTCCGGGCATCACATCTCGTGCTTCTCCGGCCGGGCGGGGGAGGGTGGGTGGAACGGCCCCGACAGCAGGCCGAGGAGCTCGGAGCGCGAGCGGGTGCCGGTCTTGCGGTAGAGGTTCTTGAGATGGTCCTTGACCGTGTGTGGGCTGATGCCCAGCTCGCGAGCTGCGGCGGCGGTGGAGAGGCCGCTGGCCAGAATCTGGAGGAGCTCCTGCTCCCGTGGGGTGAGGTGGTAGGCGGCCGCGAGCAGCGGGAGGCGGGCACCCGCTGTGGCCGCCACGGGCTGGAGCAGCGCCACCACGCCCTCGAGCTTGCCGCCATCCCTGATCGCCACGAGCTCACAGGCCATCACCGAGCCGTCGGAGAGTGAGACCAGCACGTTGCGCCTGTCCTCGGCACCCTCCCCGGTCATCTCGATGACCCAGTCCACGACGGTGGTCAGCAGGGGGGACGGCGTGCCCCCGGGCTCCACCACGCGGATCTCGTCCTCGGTCTGCCGGGAGAGCAGGAGGTCCGCGGGAGGGTTGACATAGATGATGTTGGCGTGCCGGTCGAAGAGCAGCACGAGCAGGGAGGTGGTGTCCAGTGCAGCCCTGATGAGCGCGAACTGCCGGCGGGTCCTCCGCTCGTAAAGGAGGAGCTCCAGCATGAAACGGACCATCTCCGGGAAGCTCTCCGGGGGGCGCGTCACCCCGCCGAGCCGGACCGTGGCCTCGAAAAGGCCCTTCATGCGAACATCCACGGCCTGGCCGGGCTCCCCGTCGGCGTTGCCGGTGGTGTAGACCGCCCTGGACACCGTGCCGTTCTGCTTCAGGCGGAGCTCCAGGGAGCACCAGCGGGCACCGGAGGCCTGGGCCAGTGCCCCGACGATCCTTGCCATCACAGGATCGTCCGGATCGGGACACGCGGGCCCCAGCAGGACCTGGGAGCTTCGTCTCATGCCGACCCCCATTGTATCGCGATCCCGAGAACCACTGCCGTGAGCGACCATGCGGACGCCCCTCGTGCTTGACGGGAGAGGCCGGGGCGGGGTACCACACGGTGGTGCATCGGGCCAGTCACCACCTCCGGCTACGACGGCTCTCCGTGCGGCGTTCCGGCGGTGCGTCCCCGGTGTTCGGGGGGCTGGCTCTCGATCTGGGCAGCGGGTCCGTCACCGGGCTCATCGGACGCTCGGGTGGCGGCAAGACGACACTCCTCCAGTCCGTGGCGGGCCTGATTCCCTGGATCCATCCTGCCGAGGTCAGGGGCCGGATGGAGCTGGACGGGGAGGAGCTGGAAGAGCTGGATCCCGGCCAGAGGGCACACCTCGTGGCCACCGCCCTGGACCGGCCCGCCTCCCAGCTCTTCCTGGCCACACCGCGGCAGGAGCTCGAGGCCGCCCGCCGCCTGTGGGGCGATGCGCCCTTCGGACGGACCGCGGTGGAGTCCCTGGGAGTGGGACCCCTCCTGGACCGGAGGTGCACGACGCTCTCCTCCGGCGAGCGGCAGCGGGTGGTCCTGGCCGTGGTCCTCCACGCGGTGCCCAGGCCGCTCCTGCTGGACGAGCCCACGGCGTTCCTGGACCGGGAAGGGGTCTGGAGCCTCGAGACCCTGCTGGGCGAGGCGTCACGGACCGGGGGGTCGGCACTGGTGGCGGAACAGTCAGGGTGGCGGCTGGGTTCTGCGGTCACCCGGTGGACGGCCCTGTCCGCCGGGCGCGCGGAGGAGGCCGGTGCTCCCCGGCCACCGGAGCTGCCGGCCCCCGGCCATGCCCCGGGGGAGCGCGTGCTCCTCCGGGCGAGGGGCGTCACCGTGGAGCGGGGTGGAGCCACCCTCCTCCGTGACGTGTCCCTGGAGCTCCGGGAGGGCGAGGTGGTGCTCCTCGGCGGGGCCAACGGCAGCGGGAAGACCTCCCTGGCCCGCGTCCTGGCGGGCCTCGACCACCCCCGGAACGGCACCGTGGAGGTGGCCGGGCCCGTCCTGATGGTCTTTCCAGACGCCGGCCTCCAGCTCTTCGCGGCCACGGTCGAGGCCGAGGTGGCCTCCACGGGCGCCGGTGTGGCGGAGCGGGCCCGCGTCCTCCGGCGCCACGGCCTGGAACACATGGCGGCCCGGGCACCGTGGACCCTCTCCCGGGGTGAGCGCCAGAGGTTGCTGCACGCCGTGATGGACCTCCTCCGGCCCCGGGTGCTCATCCTGGACGAGCCGGCCCAGGGGCTCGACGGGGAGGCCCTCGAGACCCTGGTCCGGCTGATCCACCGCCGGGCCGCCAGGGGGCGGGCCTACCTCCTGATCTCCCATCGGGAGGAGCTGGCGGCGGCAGCCCACAGGAGACTGGAGCTGGTGGACGGCGGGATCGTGGAGCGGGGTGGCGAGCCATGAGCGACCCGCGGCCCTGGACCTGGGCGGCGGTCTTCGGGGGGCTCTGGGGCGCCCTGGAGATGACCGCGGGCACGGCCCTCAAGCTCGCCCGCATCCCGCTCTCGGGAGCCCTCATGGCCGCCCTGGCCCTGGTGATCCTGGTGACCCTCCGCCGCCTCCAGCCCACGGCGGGGGTCTGCCTTCTGGCCGGTGCCGCGGCGGTGTTCCTCAAGGTGCTGGCGCTGGGCGGCGTGTTCCCCGGCCCTCTGGTGGCCATGGGGGTGGAGGCCGTCATGGTGGAGGGTGTCTTCCTCGTGGTGGGGTCCCGTGCCGTGGCGGCCGCCCTGGCGGGGGCCCTGGTGCTGGTGTGGGGCCTCCTCCAGATGGTGGGGATGGTGTGGCTCGTGGCGGGGCTCAGGGTGCTGGCCTCCTGGGGCGAGGCGCTCGGGGGGCTGGCGGGGCGCGTGGGCACCGGAGGGATTTCCCCCGGCGTCCTGCTGTCGCTCGTGGCCGGGCTCCACGCGGCGGCCGGGGCTGCAGCCGGCCTCGGCGCCTGGAGGATGGCGGGGCGGGTGGGCCGGCGGCTCCGGGGGGCATCCCGGTGAAGCGGATCCTGGCCGTTCCGCTCCTGCTGGCTGCCCTGGCCGCCCTCTTCCTGCCGGGTTCCTGGGGGCCGGGGACGGCCTTCCTCCTGGCACTGGCGGGCGCCGCACTGGCGGATCCCGGCGTGATCCGTGGAACGCTCCGTGCCGGTCTCGTCCTGGGTGCGGTGTTCGCGGCCGCCCTGACGGCCGGGGTCGCCGCCGCCTGGTCCAGCTGGGGGATGGGAACGTCGCTGGGTGTGGAGCTCCTGCTCAGGATCCTCACCGTCGCCCTGGTGACGGGTACGGTGGCGCGGAGCGTGGACGGGGAGCGTCTCGCCGCCCTGGCCGGCCGGGCGGGCCTGGGGCGACTGGGCCAGGTGCTCGGCCTCGCCCTCAACACGCTGCCGCACCTGCTGGACACCCTGGACCAGGTGTGGGGGAGCCTCCGGCTGCGTTCGGGGGGGAGGCTGCGGGCGCTCGTCCGGGCTCCCCGCCTCGCCGAGGTCGTGCTGGCCCATGCCGGCCGTCTGGCGGACGAGGCGGCGGGGGCGGCGGCGCTCCGGGGCCTCGCGGTCCGGCGGAGCGCACCCGCCGGCCTCGCCCGCGGGCTCCCGGTGGTGGTGGTGACGGGTCCGGGGGGCGGGGGCAAGACCACCGCGGTGGAGGAGGCGGTGGAGCTCATCAGGAGGGGGGCCGGCGTCTCCGTTGCGGGCTTCGTCCAGCCGGGGATGTGGGGAAAGGATGGCCGGGAGGCGTTCCGGGTGCGTGATCTGGTCACCGGGGACGAGGCGATCCTGGCCCGTCGCGTGGAGCGGGGGAGGGGCGAGCACGGGACCCGGTTCGTCTTCTCCGGCGAGGGTTTCGCGCTGGCGGCCCGGGCGCTCGCGCGGGTGCAGCCGGGCGCCGTCCTGGTGGCCGACGAGCTGGGCCCCGTGGAGCTCCGGGGCGGAGGACACATGCCGGCCCTCCGGGAGGCCCTGGGCCGGCCCGGTCTCCGGGGCGCTGTGTTCTCGGTACGGCGGCACCTGGTTCCCGCGCTGCTGGCGGCCCTGGACGCGGCCGACGCCACCGTGGTGACTGTGGACGGGGCCGCCGCCCCGGCCCGGGAGATCGCCCGGCGGTTCTGTGGTGGTGGGAGCTCCCTGTAACCCCGGACTGTTCACGAGGGTTCGTGGCGAACGGTGCGAGGCACCGTTGCCGGTGGTGGTCCGACCGCACACACCACCCCACAATGGCAGAACGGCGTGGCTGGCACCTGTATTTTCCGGGAGGAGGTCCGGAGGGGCTGGTACACTGCATCGCCATGGAAGGGACGTTCCAGCCAGCCAGACGGAGGCTCCCGCCCATGCCGCCGGCGGTGAAGGTGATGCTTGCGATCAACGTCGTGGTCTTCGTCGTGTGGCTCGCCTCCGGCTCGAGCCCGGCGCTTCGCCGTTTCATGGTGCTCGACTTCCTCGTCAGCCCGGCTCACCTGGCCCATGGGCGTGTCTGGACCCTCCTGACCTCGGTGTTCTCCCACGCCAGTCTGTGGCATCTCCTGTTCAACATGGTGGTTCTGGTCAGTTTCGGCCGGATGCTCGAATGGATGATGGGGACGCGGCGGTTCATCCTGTTCTACCTGGGCGCCGGGATCTTCTCATCGCTCAGCCACTGCCTGACCTCGGCGCTGGTCCTTGGGAAACCGGAGGTCTCGGCGCTGGGTGCCTCCGGGGCGCTCTCGGCCATCCTGATCGTCTTCGCACTGAGGTTTCCCCGGGAGAAGATCCTCATCTTCGGGATCATTCCGATCCCCGCCATGGTCGGTGCCCTGGCGTTCGTCGCCCTGGACCTCTGGGGGCTGACGGCCCAGGCACACGGAGGAGGACTGCCGATCGGGCACGGAGCCCACCTGGGCGGCACATTGTTCGGGCTCCTCGTGTGGTTCGGTGGAATGAACCGCTTCCTCGGCTCCAGCCAGCCGGGTGCTCCCCCGGCTTCCTCCGGGCGCACCCAGCCGGTCTGGCACGACCGGTTCCCGCCACCGCCGCTGACGAGGTGACGGGGCCATGGGCCGATCCTTCGACACCGTGGACACGTTCCTGCCGTCTCCGACGGCCTGGCAGGAACGCGGGTTCCGGCGGATCGTCTGGCTCCTGACCACACTCGTGGTCGCGCCCACGGCGCTCCTGCTCGTCGTCGGGATCCTCCTCCTCGTACTGTGGCGCTCCCCTGCGAGCCTGACGCTGGGGATCCTCGTCATGGCGCTCGTGGTCTGTCTGGTCACGGGGTCCGTCATCGCACTGGTCCTTCTCCGCAGGGAGGCGCGTCTTTCCCGCCTCCAGACAGACTTTGTCTCCAAGGTCAGCCACGAGCTCAAGACACCGCTGACCTCGATCCTGATGTTCTCAGAGATGGTCTCGGATGAGGCGCTTCCCGACCCGGAACGGATCGTCTGCCTCCACGGTATCCACCGGGAGGCGCTCCGGCTCCGGGACCGGATCGAGCGCCTCCTCGAATGGGGGCGGATGGAGGCCGGACAGCGGGTCTTCCGCGCGGAACGGATCGATCCAGCGGCCGTCGTCTCGAAAGCAGTGGAGGAGTTCCGGCGCTCCGCCCGCGGCAGGGAGGTGCCGGTCTCCCTCGAGATCGACGGGCCGTTGCCTCAGATCGCCGGTGATCCCGCCACACTGGAGGACGCCATGCTCAACCTCCTGGAAAACGCTGCCAAGTACACGGGGGACGAGAAGCGGATCGCGGCGGGTGCCGTCCCGGACGGCCGGACCGTCCGCCTGTACGTCCGTGACAACGGCAGGGGGGTGCCGCGTCGGGAGCAGAAGCGGATCTTCCAGAAGTTCTACCGGATCGACGACCGGCTCGCCCGCGCCGTGGAGGGGACGGGCCTCGGGCTTGCCATCGTCCACCACGTGGCCGCCGGCCACCACGGTCGGGTCGAGGTGGAGAGCGAACCGGGCGCCGGATCCACGTTCACCCTCGTTCTTCCCGCTCTTTCCTCCGAGGAGGTGGTCCGGTGAGTCCGGGTCCCGTGCGAATTCTCGTGGTGGAGGACGACCCCTCGATCCTCCAGGGACTCGGGCTGGCTCTGGGCAAGGAAGGGTATGAGGTGGGAACGGCGGCGGATGGCCGGGAGGGTATGCGAATGGCGCTGGACGGCGGGTGGGCTCTGATCGTGCTGGACATCATGCTCCCGGGCCGGAACGGATACGAGATCCTCTCGGCGCTCCGTTCGGCGGGCGATGGCACTCCGGTGCTCGTCCTGACGGCGCGCTCCGCCGAGCTGGACACGATCCACGGCCTCGATCTCGGCGCGGACGACTGGGTGACGAAGCCGTTCACGTTGGGAGAGCTGCTCGCACGGATCCGGGCCCTGCTCCGCCGGAGCACCTCCGCCGTGGGCACGGTCCTGGAAACGGGGCCGTTGCGGATCGACACGGCTTCCTGCACTGTCACCCGGGAGGGTCTTCCCGTCGACCTGACGGCCTCCGAATACCATGTCCTGCTCCTCCTCGTCCGGGCCGCGGGCAGGGTCCTCTCGCGAACCCAGATCCTGGAGGCGATCCACGGGCCGGGCCACCACGGGTCGCCCCGGACGGTGGACAACTTCATCGCCCAGCTCCGGACGAAGCTGGAGGAGAACCCCTCCCGGCCCCGGCTGATCCGTACGGTGCGGGGTTTCGGGTACCGGATCGGCGAGCCCTGACACGATCCTGACACACCGTCGAAAGATCCCTGAACATCGGTTGCCACGATGCACATGGGCGGACACCTCCGTCCGGAGGCTCGGATGGCGCACAGGACCGCGGACCTTCCACTGATCATCCAGGGCGGCATGGGTGTCGCAATCTCGGACTGGCGGCTCGCGCGGGCAGTCTCCTCCCGGGGCCAGCTCGGGGTCGTCTCCGGAACCGGGCTTGTTCCGCTGCTGATCGCCCGGCTCGTCCAGGGCGACCCGGGCGGACATGTCCGGCGGGCCCTCCGGGCCTTCCCGTGCGGGGACACGGCGCGGCGGATCCTCGAACGGTACCCGGCCTCGGAAGACGTCCGTCCGGTCCAGCCCCGTCTGCCACTCTGGACGCCGGATCCGCCCCGGGAGCTCGAGGAGCTGGGCGCCGTTGCCGCGTTCGTGGAGGTCTGGCTGGCAAGGGAGGGCCACGGGGGGGCCGTGGGGATCAACCTGCTGGAGAAGATCCAGATGCCCCTGATGGCAACCCTCTACGGAGCGATGCTGGCTGGCGTGGATGTTGTCATTGTCGGCGCGGGGATCCCCACCCAGGTTCCCGCGATCCTCGACACCTTCTGCCGCCACCTCCCCGCCCGGTACCGTCTCGACCTCCACGGAACCGGGGACGACCGGGAGCTCACCATCGAGTTCGATCCCCGCCGGGTCTTCCCCGGCATCGCCGAGCATGTCGGCTCGCTTCGCCGGCCACGGTTCCTGCCCATCGTTGCCTCCGTGGTCCTCGCGAAGGCGATGTTGCGGCGTGCACCGGGAGGAGTCCAGGGATTCGTCGTGGAAGGTCCCGTCGCGGGAGGACACAATGCCCCGCCCCGCGGCTCCCTGACGCTGGACGAGCAGGGGGAACCCGTGTACGGCCCCCGGGACGAGGTTGACCTGGCGGCGATGGCGAGGCTCGGGCTGCCGTTCTGGCTCGCAGGGGGGTACGACACCGCCGAGGCCCTCCGGAGGGCACTGGACGCGGGTGCCGCAGGAATCCAGATGGGGACGGCCTTCGCGTTCTGTGAAGAGTCGGGAATGGACCCCCGGATCAGGCGCCAGGTTCTCGAGGCCGTCCTGGCCGGAACCATCCGGGTCCGGACCGATCCGGTGGTCTCGCCGACCGGGTTTCCGTTCAAGGTCGCCGAGGTGGCGGGTACCCTGTCCGAGTCCGGCGTCCACTCCGTCCGCCAGCGGGTCTGCGATCTGGGGATGCTGCGCCAGGCCCACCGTCTCCCGGATGGACGGTTCGTCTGGCGCTGTTCGGCCGAGCCCGTGGAGACGTTCGTCGCGAAGGGGGGACGCAGGGAGGACGCGGAACCCGCCGTCTGCCTCTGCAATGCCCTGGCCGCCACGGCCGGCTTCCCACAGGTGCGTCCCGGCGGTATCCTCGAGCCGGCGATCGTCACGTCGGGCGACGGACTGCCCCGTCTCACCCGTTTCCTCCAGGATGGCAGAACCACGTACACCGTCCAGGATGTCCTGGACGCGATCCTCCAGGAATCCTCCTGGCCGGTCGCTCCCACCGCATCCCGCCGCCGCACTCCGGTGCCGCCAGCCGCCGAGTCCCTTCAGAATCCCGGATCGGCGGCCTCGTCCTCCGCGCCCGGCTCCCCGCCGTCGCCCTTCCGCCCGCGGACCCGCTCCACGGCGGCGTCCAGCACGGAGTAGACGGCCGGCACCACGAAGAGCGTCAGGATGGTGGAGGTGGTCATGCCGCCGGCGGTGGCGATGGCCATGGGGGCCCGGGCCTCGGAACCCTCGCCCAGGGCCAGCGCCACGGGGAGCACGCCGAAGATCATGGACACCGCGGTCATCAGGATGGGCCGGAGCCGGATGGGGCAGGCCTCCATGAGCGCGGCGTGGCGGTCGAGACCCTGGTCGCGCCGCTGGATGGTGAGGTCCACCAGCAGGATGGAGTTCTTGGTCACCAGGCCGAAGAGCAGGATGATCCCGATCATGGACATGATGTTGAAGGTGTTGCCCGTGAGGTAGAGGGCCACCAGGGCGCCCACGGCCGCGGGGGGCAGGGCGAACATGATGGTGAAGGGGTGGATGAAGGAGTCGAACTGGCTGGCCAGCGCCATGTAGACGATGAGCACGGCCAGGCCCAGGGCAAAGAGCAGGGAGTTCATGGACTCGGCGAACTCCTCGGCCTGGCCAGCGGGCCTGGCGTGGTAGCCCTGGGGCAGCTCCTCGTCCAGGATCTTCTGGAGCTCCTCCAGGGCGCGGTTGAGGGGGATGCCGGGGAGGTTCGCCGTCAGCAGCAGGCTCCGCTCCCGGTCGGTCCGGTTGATGTTGATGGGGCCATAGCCCGGCCTGATGTGGACCACCGAGTCCAGGCGGACCATCTCGCCGGAGGGGGTCCGGACCTGGAGCGCGCCGATGTCCCGCGGGATCCTCGCCTGCCAGGGCACCACCTTGATCCGCACGTCGTAGCGCTTGCCGTCCGAGGTGAAGGAGCCCACCTTGCGTCCCGCGATGAGGGAGTAGACCGTGTCGAAGAGTGTGGCCGCGTCGAGCCCCAGGTCGTGGGCCCGCTCCCGGTCCACGGTGATGTGGAGCTGCGGCTGCTCCAGGTCCAGGTTCGTGTCCACGTCCACCACGCCGGGCACCTCGCCGAAGCGCTCGGCAACCCGGCGGCCCACGCGATCCAGCTCGTGGATGTCCGGGCCGGTGATGGTGTAGGACATGTCCCAGTCCCCGCCCTCGCTGGTGTTGTAGAAGGAGAACTGGATCACCCGGGAGGTGAGGCCCTCGATCCCGGCCAGCTGCTTCCGGACCCGGTCCACCACCTCGGACTGTTCGGCCTTGCGGTGGCGCGGCCTGACCATGCGGGCGAAGATCACGCCGCTGTTCACCAGCCCGCGCTCCTCGATGTCGATGGCCCCGAAGGCCGAGCGGATCTCGGGCTGGGAGAGCACCACGCGCTCCGCCTGCTGGAGCAGCCGCTCCATGGCCTGCAGGGAGGTGCCCACGGGGGCCTCCAGGCTCACCATGAACATGGACATGTCCTCGGAGGGGGCGAACTCGGCGCCCATGAGGGGCACCAGTGCCACGCTGGCCAGGAGCAGGATCCCTGCGAGGAGGAGCGTGAGCCCCCTGTGGCGGAGGGAGACGGCCAGGGCCCGGGAGTAGGCCGACTCCAGGCGCTGGAAGCCTCGCTCCAGGAATTCGTAGAGGCGTCCGTGCCTGGGCTGGACGCGCAGCATCCTCGAGCAGAGCATGGGGGTCAGCGTCAGGGCCACGAAGAGCGAGATGAGGATGGCCACGGCCACGGAGAGGCCGAACTCGTAGAGGAACTGGCCGATGAGCCCCTTCATGTAGGCCACCGGGATGAACACCGCGGCGATGGAGAAGGTGGCCGCCATGGCTGCCAGCGCGATCTCGCGCGTGCCGTTGTGGGCCGCCTCCAGCGGGTCCTCGCCCTCCTCCTGGTGCCGGAAGATGTTCTCGAGCACCACGATGGCGTCATCGATCACCACGCCCACCGAGAGCGCCAGCGCCAGGGTGGTCAGGTTGTTCAGCGAGAAGCCCATCACCTGCATGAAGCCGAAGGTGGCGATGAGCGAGGTGGGGATGGCCAGGGAGACGATGAAGGTGGAGCGCCAGGACCTCAGGAAGACGAAGACCACCAGGATGGCCAGGATGGCGCCGTAGACGATGTCCACCTGGACGTTCTCGATGGACTTCTCCACGTACTCCGCGGCGTCGAAGGCGATGTCGTAGCCCACGCCGGGGGGGAACTCCTTCTCCAGCTCCGCCATGCGCTCCCGGACCGCGCGGGAGACCTCCACCAGGTTGGCGCCCGAGCGGGGGGCGATGCCGAGGCCCAGGGAGGGCCGCAGGTTGAAGTGCCCGACGCTCCGCTCGTCCCCCATGCCGTCCTCGGCGAAGCCCACGTCGGCCAGGCGGATGGGGTGGCCGTCCACGGTGGCGATGATCATCCGGTTGAAGGCCTCCACGGAGCCGAAGAGGCCCATGTTCCGGACGGCCAGCTCCTCCACCGGCCCCTCGATGAATCCGCCGGGAAGCTCCAGGTTCTCCCGGCCCAGGGCACCCACCACGTCCTGCACGGTGAGCCCGTGCGCGGCGAGCCTGTCCCGGTCGATCCAGATGCGGATCATGCGCTCCCGGAAGCCGCCCATGAAGACGTTGCCCACGCCGGGCACCGACTGGAGGCGGGGCCTGACCACGCGGTCGGCGTAGTCGGAGAGGGAGCGCTTGTCGAGGCCGGACAGCGCGATCCAGAGCATGGGCTGGCTGTTGATGTCCAGCTTCTGGATGACGGGGGGCTCGGCGTCCAGGGGCAGGTTCCCCACCGCGCCGGAGACCTTGTCCCGCACGTCCTGGGCGGCCGTGTCGATGTCCCGCTCGAGCACGAAGGTGATCCGCACCTGGGAGATGCCCTGGCCCGAGTAGGAGCTGATGTGCTTGATCCCCTCGATGGTGTTCACGGCCGACTCGATCACGTCGGTGACGTCGGAGTCCATGACCTCGGGCGAGGCGCCGGGCAGCACCGTCGTCACGGTGACCACGGGGATGTCCAGGGAGGGGAGCAGGTTGACCGGCAGGCTCAGATACCCCAGCACCCCGAAGACCACCAGGGCCACCATGAGCATCACGGTGAAGACCGGGCGGCGGATGGCGATGTCGTGGAGGTTCATGACTCGACCTTCACCGGGATGCCGCGGGTGAGGCCGGCCAGTTTCTCGATGACCAGGTCGCCGGGCTCCAGGCCGTCAACGATCTCCACCATCCCCTTCTGGCGGCGGCCGGTCTGGACCTTCCGGACCACGACCCTCCCGTCCTCCACCATCATGACCTCGGGCATGTCCGCGGCCGCAACGGCGGTCCTGGGAAGCCACAGCGAGCGGATGGTGCGGGGGGCCTCGAGCCGCACGGTGGCGAACATCCCCGGTCTCAGGACACCATCCCGGTTGGGGGTGACCCCCACCACCTCGAAGGAGCGGGAGCGGCCCTCCACCACGGGCGAGACGCTGAAGAGGGTGGCCGTGCGCGGGCCGTCCTCGCCGGCCACGGTGAAGGTGAAGCGCTCGAGACCGGCGAGCTTCCTGACCCAGCGCTCGGGGACCCGGAACGCCACCTTGATCCGCTCTCCCGTGGAGAGCCGGACAACCGGCGACCCCACGTCCGCCCATTCGCCCGGGTCCACCAGGCGGGCGGCCACCTTGCCCCGGGCCGGGGCGCGCACGACGCTGCGGTCGTGGTTGCGCCGGGCCAGCTCGTGGGCTGCCCGGGCCCGTTTCACCCGGGCAACGGCCAGGTCGTACCGGGCCTGGACCCTGTCGAAGACGGCCTGGGAGATGGTCCTGTCGCTGAGCAGGTCCTTCTTGCGGGCCAGCTCCTTCTCCGCCAGGGCCAGGTCGGCCACGGCGGCTCCCAGGTCGGCCTCCGCCTGGTCCAGGCGCACCCTCCAGGTCTTCCGGTCGATCCAGGCCAGGGCGTCACCCTTCGTGACGGTGTCGCCCACGTCCACGAGGACCCTGTCCACGCTGCCGCTCACCTCGGCGGGGACCACCACGAGCTCGTCGGAGCGCAGCTCGCCCACCAGCTCCAGAGTGGGCCGCTCCTCCCGGACCTCCGGCTGGATGAGGGTCACGGGCCGGGGTGCCAGGGCCTCCTCCCGGACCTTCTTCGCCACTTCGGGGGTGTCCGTGCCGCCGCCTCCATGACAGCCGGCGAGTCCGGCGGCGAGGGTCAGTGAAACGAGGGTGGGCAGGGTGCGTCGCATCACGGTGTGCTCCTCGGGGTCTCGGTCCCGGTGGAATCCGGGATGGGCTCGTTCAGCTCGCCCGGCAGGGTCACGCCGGGCACGGGGGTCAGGCCCACCGCATGACGGAGGGCGATGGCGGCGAGCTCGCGGCTCCAGTGGGCGATGATGGCGGAGATCCTCGCATCGGTCAGCTCGGAGGTGGCGGCCAGGAGATCGGTGGTGGTGGCCTCGCCGGCAGCGTAGGCCTCCTCCACCTGCCGGTGGGCCTCCCGGGCGGCCTGTTTCCGGGTCTCGGCCGCCTCCAGTGCCGCCACCGCCGTACGGTAGGTGATGGCGGCCCGGTCGGCCTGGTCCCTGATGACGCGGGCCATGCTGCTGCGCAGCACCTCCACCATCACCTGGTCCTCCCTGGCCCTGGCCACGCGGGCGGCGGTGACGCCCCCGTCGTAGATGGGGACGCGGAGGTTGAAGGACAGGGAGAGCCAGTTCCGGGAGGGGAAGTCGGCCCGCTGGCCGAAGTACTGGAGGTTGGCGTCCAGCTCGGGGAGCCACGCCCCCTTCTCCACCTTGATCATGAGGCCGGCGGCCTCGAGGTCCGTGTCCAGCGCCAGCATCTCCGGCCGCTGCTGCAGGGCGATCCGTTCGAGCTCGGTGGGCTCACCCTCCGGTGCGGGAACGGGGGGCGGGGGGTCCAGGCGGTCGATGGCGGGGACGCCGGCCAGGCGGGCCAGGCGCCGCTCGGCCAGCTCGGCCTCGCCCTCGGACACCACCATGGCCTGCCGGGCCGCTGCGAGCTCGGCCGTCCACCGGGCCACGTCCGCGGAGGTCACCTCGCCCACCTCGAAGCGGCGCCGGGCCACCCTGAGCTGCTCCTTCACCTGCTTCTCCATGGCCATCCTCACCTCGAGACCCTGCCGGGCGGCGATGGTGTCGAAGAAGGCCTGGCTCACCTGGAGGGTGAGGTCGAAGGCCGTGGAGAGCCGCTGGATCTTCGCCGAGGTCTCGCGGAGCTTCGCCACGTTCTTCGCCCTCCAGGGGCGCAGCCCGTAGAAGAGCGTCTGGCTGACGTTGGCGCTGTAGTTCCAGTCCGAGAGGGGCTGGATGACGAAGGACTCGCCCTCGCCCAGGGAGAACTTCACCTCGTTCTGGTAGCGCGTGAAGCGGCCGTTGAGGTCCACGTGGGGCAGCAAGGCCGATCCGGCGAGCTTCACGTCCGCGTGGGCCCGGCGGACGGAGCTCTCGGCACCCACCATCTTCTCGTGGGTCGCCAGGGCGGAGAGCACGAGATCGGGGAGGGTGGAGGGGGCCTCCTGGGCCGTGGCCGGGACCGCCGGCACGCCTGCGGACAGGGCCAGGATCGTCGCCAGGAGCACGGTGTGTCGCTGTGGCATGGAGCTCCTCCTCGGACAGTGGGCCACGGTGGATGCCCGGGCCGGTCTCGTCATCATCGGGATGTCCCTCCGCGGAGCCCGGTGCACAGGACCTGGAGGAAGTGGAGGAAGGCCTCGCGGCCCCCCGGGAGGTCCGGCGTACGGTCCAGGAAATGGTGGAATCCCGGCCCGTCCATGGCCGCCACGATGAAGAGGGCCGCCTTCTCCGGGTCGAAGTGCCGGCCGGGCTCTTCCCCGGTGCGCTTCCACCCCTCGCGAGAGTCCGGCGGCACCGATGATGAGACGATTCCGGACAACTGTCATCATCCGGGGAGGATAGCAGACCACCGGTACAGTTTCTGGTTGGTCCGTGTGCTTTCCCGATACATCGAAGACAGGACGGGAATCATCCAGCCTGTCTGGCTGGCTGGTGTGAATGTTCGGACGCTCCAGGGGTGGGGTCAGAAGTGTTGTCTCCTGAACTGGCACGTCTCCTCTTCGTGTATCGAATGTCCTCGCCCGAGATCGTTGCGTTGTCTCCAACATTCCTGGGTACATGGAGATGCGATGGCATCGACGTCTACCGTGCCCCGAGGCCGGAGGTCCGTCCACGCCATGGAGGCCGATTCCTGGAGCGCGGACCTCCGTCCGCAGGGGCCATCATCCGTCCCTGTCCTCCTGCGACCCGGGAGAATGCGGGCTTGCGCCCAAGCTCCATGGGTCCCGGCCCGGGACGGTGAACGGCGCAACGGTCTCATGTTAGCCGCTTGCATACTAAGGCGAAGGAAAGCATCCCGACACAGACGACTGGCAATCTCAAGACTGCCGGGGCGTTCTTGCACCGATGACTGGCCATTGGAGCCCTGGTGGCTCGGTCTGGTGCGTTTCGTTCCCCTTGGTAACTCTCTGAGGGTCATGCCTTCCGGCTTGGCTTGAAATCGAACGTACATCCAGAATTTTTCTATCTTCTTCTAGATCCAATAGATCCGTGTAATCCGTGGTTCATTCTCCGGGGTGGGTGGGGGCCGATACCGCAGGAATCCACCTCGATCCAGGAGTTTTGCAACAGGCTCATGTTCTTGAAATGTTCCGTGAATCTGAGATTGTGGTATGATCCAGCCCAACTAGCGGATTCCCCACGGAGGTTCCTCACGGGCGAGACATTCCAGGTGCTGATCGGCGGCCTCACTGTCAGTGTGGGCCCGTCGCCGGGAGGCCGTCGACCCTGAGCGGGAAGGAGGCAACAGCTCATGGCGAGAACATGCCGCGCGAATCCTCCGAACGGGCCCCTGTTGGCACTTGAACGCATGGGACCAGAGGAACCTTTCGAAGAGGTTCTCGACTCGTGCTCCGAACTGCTCAGGGGCATGGCACGAGGAGTCCAGGGTCGGCCGAAAGGGGTCCACCTTGCTTCTCTCCTCCGCACACTGACGGTACGGTACGCGCGGTACGTCCGGGAGACATTCGGTACCCGCCTGTCGCCGGGGCTTGGCAGGGTTCTCGGTACGGGAGAAGGGACGGGGGGGCGCTCCGAGGGACGACAGAAGGGGAAACGGAGGGAGGAGGCGAGACAGCAGGCCAGGTTCCTGGGACAGGTTGTCGGGCTCGCCTTCCTGTTGCGGGAGGGAGACGGCTCTCGGCCCCATGTGAAGACCGGAAATCGTCCCCCGGATCGTCCATCTCTCGTGCCGGTCGATAGTGGTCAATCAATTCCCCGGATCCAGCCGGACGGAATCACCTCCCCGTGGGCTGCTCTGTGGATCCGGCTTGCCGTCATCGACCTGATCGGTTGCGGACCGTTTCTGGACAATATCCTCAAGAGGAGGGCATTTCGTGAGGGGTTCCGGAGCATGGTGCCGAGAAAGGCGTGGTCCAGGCTCTCCCGGGCCATCAAAGAGTCGGATGACGCATCCTCTCTTGCGACCGTCGTGAGGTCTACCGTCGCCACACTCCAGGATGACCTCTTTCCATCCCATGGTGACACCGGGGAGGCGTGGCTCCCCGGTCTTCCCATTCCTCCCTGGGAAATGGGAGAGGATGCTCCCCAGGCCTGGCTCGAGAAGCTGAGCACCGCATGGCTCTACATTCTCGTGGCGCTCGACGTGGAGCTCCTGCGATACCGGCACATCCGTGAGACCGTGCAACCAGGCAATCGACAGCCAGGCGATCACGATCCCGGATCCCGGGAACACGATGGGGTGGTCCACAGAGAGCTCATGAGACTCTGGGACCTCACCGCGAGGACCTTCCGGGGCTGGATGTGGGCCAGGAAGAACGGGATTGCCGGTGCCTCCACCGGTTTCCGGGTCGCCCTGATGCGGGAAGTCCTGGCAGGTCGGCCACCCTCGAACGGAACCTCGATCTTCAGAGGTGGAACCGGTACCGCAAACCATCGTTGCTTCCATCTCTCCATCGATTCTCTCTGGCTCCAGATGTACCTCGTGGAATCGATCACGCGCAACATGGATCTCGTCGAGATCATCCGGGACCACTTTCCGGATCGCCATCTCGCCGTGGTCTTCCTCCGGCGCTTTGCCGCGCTGGGTGCTCACCTGCTCTGGTCCTTGCTGCGAGAGGAGGAGTCGGGTGGCGACCTTCCCCTGCCCGAGCTTCCCCGCGCAATCTCCGGCACCACCGAGGGCGGTGATGGGGAACGGAACAGGCCGGGAGCGAGGTCCGTTCATGCACCTTCCCCGGGCGCCGGGCGGGCATCATCGGGCCAGCTGGTCTTCGGGCGGGGTGTCGCTCCCGTGGGTATCGAGGAGTACACCGACGCGCTGATCGAGATGGTGGATGTGTACACCCACAACATCATCGAGCTCCCCTTCGAGATCCACGTGGGACGCTTTCTTCGCTGGTTCCTCGAATCCCAGGGACCCCTCTACCTGCTCAAGCCCCACTACCGCGACCATCTCTACCACGTGATCGATGTGTTCCTCCTGGGTGATTTCCTCCTCGGGTGTCGCCTCGGACGGGAACGGAGCCGCGTCCGTGATGTCCTGGAAACCCTGCTGGAGCGTGCGGCGGTCGGGGCAGACGGAAACGGGAAGGATGAGACAGCCACGGTGACGTTTCCCGATCTCAGGAAGAACTGGTGCGTGGCGGGGCTCTTCCACGACATGGGCTATCCCATGCTCCTCCACCGCGAGCTGGCGGGGAAGGAGCCCGAATCGCTTGTCGGAGAGACGCTCCAGCAGTTCGTCCGCCAGATCCGCAACGCCTTCCAGGGAAAGGCGGAAGAGCTCGAACAGAGGATCCGTGAGGCGTTCTCGGAGCTCCACGAGAACGAAGCCGGTGCGGCCACCGACCACGGCGTGCTCAGTGCCCTGATGGTCCGGGACCACATGCGGCGGATCCAGTGGCCGGCCTCGGAACGGCGTCTGGTGGAGGAGTTCGAGCCTGCCCTGACGGCCATCTACCTCCACAACCTCCAGAACCGCGTGGTTCGCATCCAGGACGCACCGCTGACCTACCTTCTGGCCTTCTGCGACGAGGTCCAGGACTGGGGCCGGCGAAAGGTGGCGCCGGACGGCGTCTCGCGGGACGTCACGTGGGCGATCACGGACCCGGCCAACTGGCAGCTGCGTTCGGTGCCGGTCCTGGGGGACCTCCGGCTCGTCGTGGAGGGGGTCTCCGGACACGACGTGGTGCTGCCCGGTCCGGCCGGCGAGACGGTGCCCTCCCCAGGCCGTCGGGGGGACGGAGTGGGTGCCGGCGAGCATGATGTGGTCATCGAGATGTACCAGGTGTACCGGCCCACCAGCACGGAGCTTCTCAACCCGCTCTTCCTGTGGATCTCCAAGGCCCAGAACCTCGAGCGTCTTGACGCCCGCGATGCTCCGTGGCGGCCCCGTCTGGTCCTCGTGACCGCCGTACCGAGGCACCTCCAGCGCATGGAGCTGACCTACCTCGAGCTGCTCTCGAGGATCAGCGGCCGGGCCGAGGAGCTCAACCTGCAACGCTTCGTCCACCACCTGATCCGTCTCCGGCGGGAGACCCAGGAGGCGTGGCGGCGGGGTGCCACCCGGGGAGCGACGCCGCCGGTCTCTCCTGCGCTGGGGGGGCTCGATGGCCACGAGTGGGACTGGGTGGTGCTCGACCAGCGCCGGCTCGCCGAGGATCTTCCGCTCCGGAGCTTCGGCACCACCGCCGGTGCCCGGCGCCTCCTCGAGGTCGAACAGCAGGTCATCCGGGAGGCCACGGAGCGGTACCGTTACCAGGCGCGAAGCCTGTGGCCCCTGGCCACCAGGAAGGCGTGAGGATGAGCGAGGCGTTGCGACCGCCCTGGTGGGAGGAGGCCGGCAGGCTCGAGCCGCTCGTGGTGGAGATCTCCGGGCAGGAGATCCGGTCCCTGGCCGAGGAGCTTGCACTGCTGACGGGACTGGAGAGTGTCGTCTTCTCTGTCCGGGAGAGATCACGGAATGTCGCCTGGGGGTTCGAGCTTCACGTTCCGGAACATGCCGTTGCTGTTGCCCCGGGCCGGGGCGAGGCGCAACGCGAGCGGGAGCGCGGCTGGAAGAACGTGCACCTGGGGCTCCTGCGCGGGGTCCGTGTGGACGGGCCGGTCCAGGTTCCCGGCATGGCCGAGGGAGCGGAACCTCTCTGGCTGGCCAGGTTCGAGCTGGACGGCACGGAGCTTCTGCGGTGCGGCGTGGTGGCGCCTGAGGATCCGGGAGACCTCCTGCGAAGGACGGGGACGCAGCTGCTCGGGCGTCGCCTGGAGACTCTGGTGTGGGACCGCATCGAGACGGTCTGGCAGAAACGGCTCCGAGACAATCCTGAAGCCGAAGCCGATGGTGCGGAAACCACGCCCGGGCACGAGGAGGACCGGAACGACCTCGAGCTCCGTCGCCGCCTCGACCACCTGGCCCGGGAGACGGCACGCCTGCTGGGCTGTGACGGTGCCGGTCTCTTCACATGGCGCGAGGCCCGGAGCGGCTACGTCCTGGACGGGTACTTCGGGCCCGAGATGGAGGAGCGATACGGATCCGCCGTGGACGCTCCCCAAGGCGTTTCGAGCTGGTGGTTCCACGCGGCGGGCGATCCTTCGCTGGTCCGTTCTGCCGGGGGCATCGACGGTCACGGTGAGGGGGAGCCGGTCGTGCTGTGGCGCCGGGACGAGGCGGGAGACCCACGGCCCAACCCGGCAGCCGTCCGGGAGTTCGACACGCGCCATTCCGAGACGCCCCTCGCGGCGGCCATCGTGGCCCGATTGAACCTCGAGAAGGAGCCGCTTCGGCCGGTGCTCATGGTCTTCGGGACCGGGGGATCCGCCTGGAGCCGGTGGACGGGACGGCTCCACGAGGCATGGCGGCTCCGGGATGGGGAGCACCGGATGGAGCTCGGGACGATCGAACGGGTCCACGCCTCCATGCTCGACCGGTTCGAGGACGAGCTGGCCCGGATCCTGGCCGAACGCCAGGACCGGCAGCGATGGCGGGTGATCCGGACGGGCGCTGCCTGGCGGGTGGAGAATGCCTCTCCCGAGGAGGAGGGACGCGAGATCCTTTGCGGCATCCGGGACCTTGCAGGTGCCTGGTCGGGCACGCTGTGGGCCCTCCACGAGGGCCGGCGCAGGGCTCTGGCACTCCTTCACCCGCTGGGTGATCCGCACGGGAGCTTCAAGTGGCACGTGCCGCCAGAAACCAGTGGCCTCGAATGGATCCTGGAGAGGGTGAAGGAATCGGGTCGCCGGATCGGATTCACCCGCTTCGAGTACCGTGACCGGGGGTGGCAGAAGCGCTTCGAGGGCGATACCGAGTGGAGCGATGCCGCCGCGAACACCGTGCGTTGGCTGGATGAGCACGCCGTGTCGGCTGCCGGGGGGGAGAGGGAGGGGTCCGGGGGTACGACCGGTCCGGGTGGGGAACGGGCAAGGGTCCCCGTGACCATCGGCTGTGCCGCCCTGGAGCGTGGTGGACAGCGGGTGGGGGCCCTGACCCTGGCCTGGCGCCATCCTCCTCTCGATCGTGAGGAGCTGGATGGGTTGCTTCAGCCGGTCCTCGATGCGGTGGGGGCCTCGATCGGTCTCCTCGTGGCGCTCGAGGAGGAGCGGAAACATGCGGCACGTGAACGAGAGCTCGACAATAAGATCAACACCGTCTTCCAGAAATGGTTGAGCGATGTCCGGAACGGCAGGGTGAAAGGTGCGCTCGCCCGTGCTCCCGAATCGTTCATGACTGCCGCCGCCAAGGCGCTGTCAGAGGCTGCGGATCGCAGCCTTCACTTCTGCCGCTACGAGCGCTGGAACCACGATGACGTGGAGCGTGGCGGTCCGAGGGACCCGGTGGTGCGATGCCTTGCGCCAGTGGGGGATACCGAGCCGATCGATCTGGACACGAAGCTGGTCGATGATCTCGTGAAGGCGGCCGCCGATGCCGTGGAGGGCGAGGTTCCCGAGCCGCTTGATATCGAGATCAACACCGGTGAGGAAGATGGGACCCCGGATGAATCCCGAGAGGGATCAGCTCCCATCCTGGCGATGGCCTTCCCCGCCGTGGTGGGTGGCCGGATCAGTGGATTTCTCGCCGTGGAGGGAGACCCTGACGATCTCTTCCGGGAGGTCTCCACCTGGCAGAGCGTGGCGCTGACCCTGGGCCACACGGCAGACCTGATCCGGCGCAACGTCTACAGGATGCTCGACCGCGACGTCGCCCCGCAGATCTTCCGCGCCCTCCAGAGAGCCGCGAGCTCACGCCGGAAGGTGGGCGTGGTGGCCCGTGAGCTGGCTGCCGGGGCGAGAGAGGTCCTGGACGCCCGGTGGACCGCGGTCCTCATGCCCGCGGTCTCGGGCCGTGTCCGGTCCCGGGCGGTCAGCGGAGCTCCGACGGGGGAGCCCGTGGAGGCGAGCCGGAGCTGGGGTCCCCTCGAGCTCACTTCGAGTCGGGAACAGAACTGGTGCTGTGCCTTCGACCCGGCACGTCCTGGAAAGGGAGGGCCCAGGATTCCCGGGCCACCCTCCGGTCCGACCGCCGGGCTCGTGGCGCCCCTCCGGTCGCCCGGAGGGCTCCACGGCTGGCTGCTGGCCGTGGCGGAACATTCATGGAGCCTCGATGCCGCCCGGATCCTCGAGGCGCTGACCCTCCGTGCAGCACCCCTTCTTGCTCACACCCTCGAGATGGACCGGCTGTTCATCGCGCTGGCCAGCACCCAGCACGCCACGCGCTCGGCCTGGCAGCAGGCCCACGGAGGGCTGGACAGGCTCGAACTCCGGCTCGAACACCTCCGGGCGGTGGATGGAGACATGCAGTCGGCGCTCGCCATGCTCGACGAGGGGCTGGATCGCGCGGGGGCCCGGATGGCCTCGGCGCTCTACCTCGCCACGGCCGGTGAGACGGAGGCGTCGGGTGGGCGGGGGACCGCCCCGTCGTTCAATCAGCTCCTCCGTGACGTGGCCCGGATGTACCGGATCATGGCGGAGGACCGGGACACGACGATCGAGCTGGAGGTGGATCCCGGGTACATCCCGGTTCCCGGCGATCCCCTGCTCGTGCAGCTGATCGTGGAGAATCTTGTGGAGAACGCCATCAAGTACGCCCGTCGGGAGGGCAGGGTGTGGGCCCGGCTGAGGCGGCGTGCAAGCCATGCCGTTCTCGAGGTCGGGGACGAGGGGCAGGCCTTCCCGCCCGAAACCTGGGAGCGTTACCTCGAGCCGTTCGCCCGGATCGACGCCGGCCAGGGCGGCTTCGGTGTGGGGCTCTGGGTCGCGGCCGACTGCTGCCGCCGCCTGGGGGCCACCCTGGAGGCTCCCGTCTCGGAGGAGATGCCGGAAGGTTTCCACCGGGTCGTGATGACCGTGCATTTCATCTTGGGGAGGTGATGGCCATGGCACAGCGCAACGGGCGTACGAGAGTCAGGGTAGGTGTTCTCGAGGACGAACGGAGTAATGCGCGCGTGTGGCTTCGCTGGCTTGACGGGGAACGGGGCTGGGCGGAGCCCGAAGACACAAACTTCACGACCCTGGCCGAGGCCGTGGACTGGATCGGGAGCCAGCCTGATGCCAGCTGGCTGCTGACCGTCGATCTCGATCTCGGGGAGGGTGGGGTTCCTGACGAACTCGAGAATACCCGGGAGGCTCTGGAATCCGAGGACCCCCTGCTTGCCCGGCTGGAAGGTGCCGTGCTGCTCCGATGGCTGCAAGAGTCGGACCTTCTCGGCCACGTCTTGGTGGTGACGGGCATCGCCTACGGCTCCCTCCAGGAGTGGCTGGATACCCTTGGCGTCTCGTACAGGATGAAGCCCGTCCGGGCGCGGCACATCGTCCAGGCCCTCCGGGAGCTCTGGAGCGGCCTGCATCGGGAGGGGTGAGATGACGCACGGACCCGGACTCTGGCTTTCCAGGAATCAGCTCACGCTCCTTGCCGCCGACCTTGGGGATGTCCGGACACTCGAGGAGTTCATCGACAGGACTGCCGACTGGGCGAGGGATGAGGTCGCCGTGGGGGATCCGTGGGCCGTCTGGATGGACGCGTACCCTCCCCAGGCCGGAGACGGCGAGGACAGCGAGCCCGAGGTGCTTCACTGGCGCGCTGGCGCTCCACTCGAATCGAGATCGGATTGGAAGGGAGCTATCGATTGCTTGCGGGAGCAGCGTCCCACAGGCGTGGTCGTTGAGAGCCCCACAACGTTCGGGATGACGGGCCACGCTCCCAGCCAGGTTGCCCTGGTTTCGGTCGGCTGGCCTTCCGGAGACGGGTGGCCCCGGCTGGCGGTCCGTCTCATCCTGCCCCTGGCACTCCGGAACGAGACGGGAACATTGCTCGTCAGCCTGGTTTCTCAGGCACTCCGGCGTGTTTCGAGGCACCTTCGCCACAGGGCGATGAACATGATCATCACCGACAGGTATTCTCGAGATGCGTTTGAAGACCAGATCCGGCTGGTTGCCAAGAGCGCCAGGGACGCCCTGCTCCTCGATCCGGAGCTGTTCACCCGTGGCCTGGAGACGCTGACACTGCACCTGGATTCCTACCTCCGGGAGACCTTCGGTGATGCCGCGGACGAGGTGTTCCTCGAGCGCCTTCGCCGGAGCCGGGAGATCATCGAGTGCTGCACGGACCCAGGGGAGGTCCGGAACGAGTACCCGCTCGTCGCCCGGACCCTGAGGGTGTGGGCGGATCTCCTGCACCTTCGAGGCCTGATGATCGTTCCCCGGGGCGGGGACGGGACCTCCCGGCCGGAATGGATGAACATCATCCCCGGACCGTTTGGCCGTCTGCTTCCGAAGTCCGCCCTCCCCTGGCGCGACCTCTTCGGGGAGCTGCTTCTTGTCCACTGGATCGGAAACTTCGAGGCGGCCGCTCTCGCGCTGGGGCATCCCTGGTTCTCCGGTCGGCTGAAGAGACTCGGATGGTGGAAGGATCGAGATCTGAAGCCCGAGAAACCGGAAGATTTTGCCAATCTTGTCGTCCGACTTCTTGCCAGAGCAACGTTTCCCCATAATCCCCCGCCGGAGCTGCCGTTCGGGGCGCCAGAAGACGCCTCCGAGGATCCCCAAGACGAGGTGCTCAAGTTCTGGCGTGACGCCATGCCGGGCCCAGGAACGCACGACGAGCTCCGATTCCTCCTCGGCCGGTGGATGATGGTGCAGCAGCTGGTGGAGCTCCAGCTGGTTGACGTCAACCACAGGGCGCTGGAGAGAATGGGGAATGAGGCGACGGTCTTGCGACGCGCCCTCGATCTGCTCTGGGAGCGGTCCGAGGCGTTCTTCCTCCGCTGGATGCTCTTCCATCGGCAGTGGAGCACGCCTGGTGGCGTCGACAGGAAGCACCGCGACGATGCGCGGAAACAGGCCGGGGCATGGCTCGATGGAGAGCCCGGGCCGCCGGAGCCGCCCGAGGACGGGAGCCCGGGCCTCGTGCTCCACGTGGACTCGCTGTGGACCAACCTGTACCTGCTGCACCGGATCTTCCGGCACTTCAGGCCCGACGACGGCCCGGAGAGACGCTGGCGGCAGCTCGCGGCGGCATTCCCGGCAGAAGCTGCTCTCAGGACCTTCCTGCGGCACCTCTGCCGCGTGACCGTCTTCGTGCTCTGGCAGATCCTGCGGCAGGAGCGGAACCCCGAACGCTTCTGCCTGGTCCCGCCTTCCGTGGACCACGAGCCTCCTCGCGAGGAAAAGACGCCGGCACGCCCCTCTCCGGGCGACGCCCGTGGTGCCGCCGGAGATGGAGCTGGCGAGGACCGACGGACCGAGGCGGCATCGTTCGAGGAGAACGGACGGCGCGAGAATCCTCCCTGGGAGCTCTCGCCGTTCCACCAGCCGGTGGGGGCCGAACGTTATGCCCGCTCGCTCGTGCACCTGATGGATGTGTTCGGTCACGAGGTGCTCCACGTGGAGCGCGAGGTGGACATCGCGGGCTACATGGAGCGCATCATCGAGTCCGAGCTCCTTCTCCACGCGGTGTCGGACTACTACCGCGACCACCTCTTCCACCTGGTGGATCTCTGCCTGCTGGGTGACTTCCTGCTGACCTCCCGCTCCTCCACGCGGCGGGGGCATCTCTTCCGGATCCTGATGCCCCCGCCCGAGGGCAATTCCGCATCCGGCGCCCGCTTCCACATCGACGAGGTCCGGCGCCAGTGGTTCGTGGCGGCGGTCTTCCACGACGTGGGGTACCTGTTTTCCCTTCTGGCCCGGTTGCCGGCAATGATGCTGGAGCACGAGCCGCCGAAGCATCACCGGCAGCTGATCGGCTCGCTGGAGCGGGTGCTCCGCGGGGAGGTCCGGGAGCTGGAGCGCAAGATCTCCGATCTGACCGGGCACCTCTCCACCGAGACCGTCGGCCTCGATCGTGGCGTGCAGTCGGCCGTCATCCTCTGGGATCACCTCGTGAGGGCCGCACGCAACGGCAACGACGACGGGCAGCTCGTGCGGCGGTACCTGCCCTCGCTCCGCGCCATCTGCCAGCACAGCCTCGCCTCCGAACCGATCCGGCAGGACACGAACCCGCTCTCGTACCTCATGGTCCTCTGCGACGAGCTCCAGGACTGGGGGAGAAACCGGGTGCGCGCCAGGGAGCTGCGCCGGTACACGGTGTTCAGGAGAGCCGATGACGCCAACTGGCAGGAGCGCCGGGTTCCCATCCTGACGGAACTCTTCTTTCCCATTCAGGCTCTTGAGGGCGACGACTTCGTGCTGACGGTGGACCATTCGGGGACCACGCGGGGCGCGCAGCCCTCGTCCAGGTCTTCGCGGATCGTCTTCCGCATCGTCCAGGTGTACGGCCAGGACGAGGTGGGCTACCTCAACCCCATCTACCTGTGGCTCCTCCGGGCCCAGAACCTGCAACGCCTGGTTCCCAGCTCCCGGGTGGGACGCCGGCTGGAGGTGGAGGTCGTCACCGTGACGGGTGTTCCGCAGCGGCTCCGGCGCGTGGACGCCACCTACTCGAGGATCTTCCAGGATCTCTCCGTGCGCTTTCCACGCCTTCGCCTGGGGGATCTCCTGGACCACTTCCAGAAGATGTTCCGCCAGACCATGGAGCTGCATGACCGGTTGCACGGGGGCCGGACGAGGGCCCGACCGGGCGCCACGATCGAGGAGGAGTGTCCCACCATGCGTCCCGACCTCCAGTTCGCCCACAGGATCGAGGGTGAGATGAATCGCCAGTACCGGACGGTGGAGATGCAGGTCTTCCGCCTGAACGATCTCTGCCACGTGGTTCCCCTCCCGGCCTTCTCCCGTGACGAGGATCTGAAAGAGGTCGCCCGCCGCTACCAGCAGCTCCTCCACGAGCTCGAGGACCAGCGCCGCCTCCGCGGCCTCCACGCCCTCCGCAGCGGCCGGATCCGGGAGCTGGCTCGGGCCCTGATGAAATGACCGCCATCATCGACAGGTGGTGGCCCACGGGTAGGGAATCCGGGGATCTGGGACGGCTGATAGCAAGCATCGCAGCACGTACGAGGGATGGCGAGTTGTCTCGGTTGCGGGGGGTCACGAGTTCGGCTGACATTCCCCCCGACGAGCAATTTTTCGGAGATGGGTTCTCCTGGAACAAGAAGGGGGCTGGCGTCATCTCCCTGACTCTCGCACCGGGCGAGTGATGGTCACGGTATTCTCTGATGTCCTGGACCTGGATCCTGGGGACATGGGCAGGATCTCGCCCCGCTGCGTGACCACGTGACCATGAGAACAGCGGACCATGGTGGTCGAGATATTCCGGACGAAGCGTCGAGGGCGTGGCACACGTGGGGGTGTTCAACGAGATTGGAGCTCTGATCGCCGGACTGTTGGTATTCCGAACAACCTGTCTCCACCGTCCCGCAGCCTCCTGTCACGCGGGTACGTGGCGGTGCCGGGGCTCCCGACCACGTCCGGAGTGGATGGAGATCCGGTTCCTGCCCCCGTTCTTGGACCTGTAGAGGGCCTGATCGGCCGCCTCGAAGAGGGCCTCCGCCGTTTCCATGGCGGGATCGAACTGGGCCACGCCGAAGGAACAGGTGATCCGGAGCGGGACCTCCTCGCCTTCCACGGTGATCGGGGTGCCGGAGATGGCGGAGCGCAGGCGCTCGGCCAGCACCGCGGCCCCCCCCGAGTCCGCCTCCGGGCACAGGATGCCGAACTCGTCACCGCCGAGGCGTCCGAAGAGCTCTTCCCGGCGCATCTGCTCCCGCCCGGTCCTCGCGATGTACTGCAGGACGAGGTCTCCGCAGACATGGCCCTGCCGGTCGTTGATCTCCTTGAGATTGTCGATGTCGAACAGGATCAGGGAGAGGTTCCGCCCATGGCGGAGGGCGCGGGCGAACTCGCGGTGGAGCTCCTCGTCGAAGAGGCGCCTGTTGGCGATCCCCGTGAGGGGGTCCTGGAGCGCCAGGCGGTGGAGCGTCTCGAAGTACGCCGCCTCCACGTCGTGCTCCTGGAGAAACTTGAAGTGGATGCCACCACACTCGATGCGGTCTCCACTGGTGAGGAGGTGGTGGTTCTCGATCCTTGTCTCATTGATGAAGGTCCCGTTGGTGCTGTCCAGGTCCTCGACCCAGATCCCGGAGTCGTCCCACCGGATGAGGGCGTGCTCCCTGGACAGCAGGGGGGCGTCAGGAAGGTTGATCTCGCACTCCGGTGACCGGCCGATCCTGAGCGAGTGTCCCCGTGGCAGGTCATATCTCCGGCCGAGGAAACGGCGCTCGGGGTGGGCGATGACCACGAGAGCCAGGCCGTGACCTTCCGGCTCCTTCGTCCGGGCAGGCATGACCTCCTCGAGGACATCTGTCTCGGCAAAGCGGAGATCGCTCCGTGTCTTTCCGCTGTCCCCCTCGGAATTCCTGATACCCCCCATGGTCGTTCGCTCCGTCCCTGTATCCTTCCCCACGATTCGATCAGTGTGATGTGACTCTAGCATATCGCGGGAAACGTGCCGGTGCCGACCGGGGTGGAGGCGTATCATCCGGGTCGTGAACCACCGGGATGGGGTGCACTCACCTCAGGGCGCGAGGCGGTTGGCCACCACCATGTCGGCCGGGAGCCTGTGGGCGAAGATGCCCACCTCGCGGGCGGTGCCACAGGCCGAGGGCTGGCCGGTGAGCGAGAAGGCCGAGGAGCAGGGCCGTGCGTACGTGCCCGTGAGCAGGTACACCATGTAGACCTGCTCGTTCACCCACGTGTCCCGGGTGTGCTGGTTGAAGCCCATGATCCAGAACGGACACCAGGTTCGTCTTCCGGTCGGCGTGGAGATCCGCCTGAGCCCTCGGCCTGCTCCCGGTCCGAGCCGGCCACCCGGGTCACGATCAACCGCCCCGTGGACGGGTCCTTCTGGTGGAGTTGCACGCCCTCCAGGTCCTCGAGGGCCCTCCGGACCTCCTGAACCCTGCCGGGTCCCACGGTCACGACGATGCCGGAGCACGTGAAGGATTCCGGGGTCCCGGGGGTGGGGTCGATCCTTGGGTTCCACATATTGGAAAACGATCCGGCATCAGAGTGGGGGAGTCCTTGACCCAGGTCAACCGGAGGAGGGGGCGCAGGGGCGCAGGGGCGCAGGGGTGCGACCCCGCCGCCCGCCCGTGCGAGGTACGACAACCCCCACCCGACCGTGCAACCCCCACCCGTCCACCCGTGTCCCTCTCCCCCTTGCCCCTGCTCTCCCGGGCGGGCAGAGGCCGCCTTCACCGGGTGGGTGGGGGAAAAGGACCGGAGAAGGCTGTAAGCCGGATTCTGTACCCACGAGGGGCGGCGTCCATTCCTCTGGGCCGCGCGTCGCCGCGCGGCTCGTGCAGCCTACCCGGAAGCCTCCCCCGCCGAGGCGGGTTGCGGGGATGGGCGACCCTCGGCTTCCCTATTTGGCCTTGCTCCGCATGGGGTTTGCCGTGCCTTCCCCGTCACCGGGGAAGCGGTGCGCTCTTACCGCACCCTTTCACCCTTGCCTCCGCCCGACGACGGAGGCGGTCTGCTCTCTGCGGCACTTTCCCTCGCGTTGCCGCGGCCGGGCGTTGCCCGGCATGCTGCCCATCTGGAGTCCGGACTTTCCTCTCCCGGACGTGCCGGGAGCGGACGCCCGCCTTCTCCGGTCCACCTCACACTATAGGTTCCTTTGGAGGGGGTTGCCACCCCGGGCGAAGAATCCGGACCGGAATGTTCGAGATGCTTCGATCGCCCGGTGCGATCCACAATCCGTGGCGGCGCCGTCTCGGCCCGGGTGCTCCACGTGTTCGGAAGCACGCCTCGTACGGTTCCGGGTGACGGGGGTTACGGGAGAGGAGGCACGGTCCCACGATAGTATGGAGCATCCACCATGGGAGGGCCGGAATGAGAGTCACCTGCGGGTCGATCACCTGGCCGGTGGCCGTGCTCGTCGCCTTGGGGAGCATGGTGCCACCGGCATCCGCCGGGTCCGGAGGCGTGAGGGACGGCAGGGGTGTCCGGGTACTGCCGGGGGTGGTCTGGGAGTCCAGGGGCATCGGGGGCGGGGGGGCCTTCTTCTCGCCCTCGCCGAGCCCACACGATGCGGACCGGGTCTTCGTGTCCAGTGACATGAGCGGGGTGTACGAGACCGTGGACCTGGGACGATCCTGGAGGATGCACCGGGCGGACCGGCTTCGAGGCGGCGTCGGCACGGAGCTGCGCTTCACCGCGGATCCGGAGGTCCTCTACGGGATCGATGCTGCTGGGGACCTCCGGGTGCCCGTCCGGAGCAGCGACGGCGGTGTGACATGGACGCCGCTGGCCGGGGACCCCACCGGGGGTGAGGCCTGTTCCCTGTGGGCCGATCCCGCCTCCACGCAGCGGATCCTGGTTTCCAGCTACGACACGCTGTTCTTCTCCGGTGACGGAGGGTCCACCTTCCACCAGGTGCATCAGGCTCCCGACGAGCACGTGGCGGGTGTCTTCTGGGACGGTGACACGATCCTGGTCGGCGCCAGGGACGGCCTCCTGGTGTCCACCGATGGTGGTGCGAGCTTCGGCCTGTCCACCATCGGCGGGATCCCCACGGACGGGTCCATCGTGAGCTTCGCCGGGATCCGGGTGGGGGAGGCGGTCCGCCTCTGGGCCGTGACGCTGGGCGCGGGTGACGTGTGGCCCCACGTGACGGGCAGCGACCACTGCCCCGTCGGGCTGGAGCTCCGGTGAGCGCGCGCACGGCGGTGGTCACCGGGGCCACGGGCTTCCTGGGTCTGAACCTGGTGGAGGAGCTCCTGGGGCAGGGGTGGGAGGTGGTCGCGCTCCATCGGGACCCCGCCGCAGCGGAGCGGCTCGAGAGGCTCGGGACCGAGCCCGTGCGGGCCGACATCCTGGACCCGGACAGCCTGGTGCAGGCGATCCCGGAGCATGCCGATGCCGTCTTCCACGTGGCGGGTGACACGTCCATGTGGGCCCGACATCGGGACCGGCAACACCGGGTCAACGTGGAGGGCACGCGGAACGTGGTCCGGGCATCGATGGCCCGCGGCGTGGGCCGGCTGGTGCATACCTCCTCGGTGGCAGTCTATGGCTTCCATGACGGGGTGATCACCGAGGACCTGTCCCACCTGGGGGAGGGCTCGTGGATCACCTACCTGAGGACCAAGGCCCTGGCCGAGAGGGAGGTACGGGCGGGGATCGTGGGGGGGCTTGACGCCGTCATCCTGAACCCCGCCAACATCGTGGGGCGGTACGACATCCGGAACTGGGCGCGCATGTTCACCATCGTCGCGAGCGGGAAGCTCCCCGGGGCACCGCCGGGGGAAGGCTCCTTCGCCCACGTCCGGGCCGTGGCGCGGGCCCACGTGGCCGCCCGGGAACGGGGACGGACGGGGGAGAACTACCTCCTGGGCGGGGTGGACGCCACCTACCGCGACGTTGTGGAGCGGATCGGGGGCCTCGTGGGGCGGGAAGGGCCCGTCCGCGTGACGCCCTGCTGGCTCCTCCACCTGCTGGGGAGGGCCTCCACGGGGATCGCGCGGTTCACGGGGAAGGAGCCGGACATCACGCCCGAGGCCGTGGCCATCGTCTGCGCCCGGCTTGTGTGCAGCTCACGGAAGGCGGTGGAGGAGCTCGGTTACCGGCCGGAGCCCCTTGAGGCCATGCTCGCTGACTGCCATGCCTGGCTGGCGGAGCAGGGACTGCTCGGCTGAGAGCAGACCGGGTCCGCGGGGAAGTAGTGCCTCTGTGAAGGACGACCCCCTGTTGGCGAAAGGAGAGAAAGGAATCGTCGTCGGGGCTGTGGAACTGTGGGAAACCGGCACACGAGATCGATGGGCGAGCGCTGTCAGCGGACGGCGTAGGGTGAGGGCGCACACGTTGTGTTTCGAGTCCGGTCATCCGGCCGCGCGCAGGGCGGTCACGGGCGCCATCCGGGCGGCACGGACCGCCGGGTAGACACCGGCTGCGACACCGAGCGCCAGGGAGAACACGAGCCCTTCACCCGTGCCCCGCCAGGGCAGCAGCGTCGGCCAGCCGAGCACCGCGCAGACGGCCGCCGTGCCGGCGAGCCCCACCACGGCGCCGGCCACCCCCCCCATTCCACTGAGCAGGACGGCCTCGCCCAGAAACTGGATCAGGATGTCGCGCCTGCGGGCGCCGATGGCGCGGCGCAGGCCGATCTCGTTGACGCGCTCCCGGACGGCCATCAGCATCACCGCGAGAATGCCGATCCCTCCCGTGGCCAGGGAGACGCCCGCCACCGCCGCCGTCAGGGATCGAAACATCTCGCCCGTCTGGTACTCCATGGCCAGGATCTTGGCCGGATCGTTGATGGTGAAGTCGTCGTCCCGCCCCGGACGGATCCGGTGGTGTCGGCGAAGCACCATGGCCATCGCCGGGGGCAGCCGCCGCACCGCACTCGAGTCCCGCAGCTGGCAGACGATGGAGTCAAGCCAGCCCCGGTTGAGAACGCGCTCCGTGGCCGTCCTCAGCGGGACAAAGACCGCCCCGTCCAGCGTCTCCCCACCAAGGCCCAGGCCCTTCTCTTCGGTGACGCCCACCACGCGGAACGGGGCGCCCTGCAATCGAATCCTCTCACCGACCGGATTGTACGACCCGAACAGGTCGTCGGCGAGCCGGCCCCCCAGAACGGCCACCCGCGCCATCCCGCGGTTTTCTTCCGCCGTGAAAAACCTTCCCCGCGCCACCCGCAGCTTCCGGATGGCAAGAAAGCTCGGCGTCACCCCAAGAAGGCTCACCGTCTCGCTCCGGGACCGCCACGAAACGACAACGGTGCCCCGGACCACGCCGGACACTCGCACGATGGCAGGGAAGGTCCTGAGGAGCGCCTCGGCATCGCCGGGCTTGAGCGTGCGAGTCATCCGCGTCTGGACAAGGTGACGCCCCATGGTCATGAAGTTTCCGGCATCCACCGTCAACACGTTGCTGCCGAGCGCGGCGATCCGGCTCATGACATCCCGCCTCGCCGCCTCGCTCGCCCCCACCGACAGCACGAGGGCCGCAACGCCGAGAAAGATCGAGAAGGCGGACAGCACGGTTCTCAGGCGGTGGGCGAGAAGGATCCGGGCCGAGACCCTGGCTGCGTGCCGGAGCTGCATCGCCCCTCAGACCGTGACCATCGCATGCACCGGGCTGTCGGAGACGATCCTGCCGTCCCGCATGGTCACCACCCGTCTCGCCCTCGCCGCAACCTCCGGGTCGTGGGTCACCACGATGATCGTCCGCCCCTGGGCGTTCAGCTCGCCGAAGATGGCGAGGATCTCCTCGCCGGCCGCGCTGTCCAGGTTGCCGGTGGGCTCGTCCGCCAGGAGCAGGGAAGGCTCGTTGATCATGGCCCGTGCAATGGCCACGCGCTGCTGCTGGCCGCCCGACAGCGCGTTGGGGCGGAAACGGATGCGGTCACCGAGACCAACTGCCTCCAGGAGCTTCTTTCCCCGCTCCCTTGCGTCACCGGGATACTCCACCGAATACAGCAGCGGCAGCAATACGTTGTCCAGCACCCGGAGCCGATCGAGCAGGTGGAAGCTCTGGAAGACGAAGCCGATCTCCTCGTTCCGCAGGCGGGACAGATCACGATCGCTGAGCCCCGTCACATCCCGGCCCCGGAAGAGATACCGGCCTCGCGTCGGAACATCCAGGCAACCGATCACGTTCATCAGCGTCGTCTTGCCGGTGCCCGACGGTCCCATGATCGCAACGTATTCCCCCTCCTCGATGTCCAGGTCGATCTCCCGCAACACCGGCGTCTCGACACCTTCCGTGTGGTAGGTCTTCTCGATTCCCTCGAGCTGGATCACTGTGGCCTCCCGTTCCTTCGCTCGACGTCGACGATGACCTCGTCACCCTCCTCGACGCCCTCGCGAACCTCCACATCGTTGCCGAACATCTCGCCAAGGCGCACCGGCAACCGTTCATCCCGACCGTTCTTCCGGATCATCACCCACGGAGCTCCCGCCTCATCGCGCCGGACGGCCGTCACCGGCAACAGCAGCAGACCCTTGCGCTCCCCGGCCGTGATCGTCACCGAGGCCGTCATCTTCGGTCTCAGCAGTCTCCGGTTGGCGCTTGTCAGGCTCACGAGGACGACGTAGGTCACCACATTGTCGTGGATCCTGGCCTCCGGGCTGACCGCTGTCACGTTCCCTTCAAAGGTCTCGTTTGGGAAGGCATCCACCGTGATCTCGGCATCCTGCCCGGTCTTGACCTTGCCGATATCGACCTCATCCACGTAGGTCTCCACCTGCAACCTGTCCAGGTCCATGATCGTCACGAAGGTCGGCACCGCGAAGCTCGCCGCCACCGTCTCGCCTTCCTGTGTCGCGACCGTGGTGACGGTGCCCGAGATCGGCGCGTGGATGGTGGCGTATCCGAGCTCGATCCGCGCCTGGTCGAGACGGGTCCGCGCCTGATCGAGACGCGCCCGTGCCGAGGCCTCCTCCGACCGCGCCAGCTCGAGCTCCCGCGTGCGGACATCGAGATCCTCCGCCGACACGAGCCCCGATCGTGCAAGCGCCTTCCGCCTGAGGAGAACCGCACTGGCGAGCGCAACCCGGGTTGAAGCGCTCTCCAGATTCGCCCGGGCGCTGCGAACGTCCGATTCCGCCGCACGGACCTCGGCCCGAAGCTGGCGGTCGTCCAGCCTGGCGAGCAGCGCTCCCGCGCGCACATGGTCGCCCACGTGGACGTACAGCTTCTCCAACACGCCGGAGATTCGCGGTCCGACCTTGACCTCGGCACCCACCTCGGGTCCCACCGTACCCGTCGCCACCACCGTGAGCGGGACATCCTCCCGCACCACCCGTACGATCTGCGTCCCGGTCGCAGGGCCCGTCTGCTCCGCCCGGCCGCCACAGCCACCGCTCAACGCCACCACCGCCGCCAGGCCCGCTGCCACAACCCGACCCTTCATGCGCGCTCCATCAGGTATTCTCCGTTCCTCACGGTCGCCTCGCCCTGCCATTGTACGAGCCTCGCGTACGCGCCGTTGATCCTGACCAGCTCCTCGTGCGTTCCCGCCTCGACGATCCTCGCCCACCGTTCGCTACGACGGGCAAGAATGCGGCGGCATCCAGGGTGTCCCATCGCCAGCCCATCCCTGCGGCAACGCCTTGCTGCTGCGCGAGGCAGAGAAACCGGTAGAGCGCGAGGTTGCGACCGGCCCAGTAGTTGTGGGCGGTGGAAAGGCGGGGAATCACCTCCTTGCCCAGGCGCTCCGAATAGAGAACGATCCGTCCCCGCCGCACCGTCACCATCAGGTCGGTTACGGGAATCTGACGGTCGGCCGGAACGCCGGAGCGCCCAAGGAGAGGGATTTCGTGGCCACGCAGCACCGGCCGGAAGAGCACGTTGCCGATGCGGCCTTCGGGGAGATGCACGATCTCGGCAAACACAGCACCGGGTTGAAGGGATTCTTCGGCCGCCAGATGCTCGCGCACCGCGTGGTGAAGATTTCCGTCAAGGTGACAGAACCGGCCCAGCAGGTTCGCCCCTGAGGGTCCCCCGACGCTCTTGATGAGCACCTCGAATCGCCCTGCGTCGATGGCCTCCGCATGCTCCGCCGCGATGCTGGCCATCACGGAAAAGGTGTCGGGGAGCGGCGGCGGGTCCGGCGCCGCGAGCTTTTCAAGATCATCCGCGCCGAGCTCGACCTCAGTCACCTGCTCTTCCCAGGCCCGTTCCATGAGGGCGAGCAACGTTGCGTGGCGCATGGGATCGATGCTTGTGGTGGTCCTCGTCTTCTCGCCGAACGGGACGCCCTTGATCAGCTCTTCTTCCGCCGGCAAGCCTCCGAAGCCGATCCCGGATTCCTCGTCGAGCGCTTCCACCAGAGGAATCATTCGTTCCCCATACCGCTCGGCGAAACGTTCACGGAAACGTCTCAGCTCTTCCGGTTCGGCGCTCGGCGTGATCCGGTGCAGCACGTCCACCGCGCGCAGGACCTCGCGAACGACGCCTTCCCCGATGATCACGTTGGCCGGCCGAAAGAGATCCACCTGCACAAGGTGCTCGCGCGTGACGTCGAGCCCCGCGTCCTTGAGCCGCTGGCGCATCCCGTCGTAACGATCGGGATCGATCCCGACGCCCTCCCGATCCATCTTCTCCAGCTCCTGTCGGCATGACTCCAGCGCAAGGGCCAGAGGATGCCTCTCTGCCGCGTCCCCCAGGGCTTCGAGCATCGACCCCAGCGCGCTCTCCCCGGTGATCGCCGGCTCGAACGCGGGAACGAGGATCTGCTCCTCGATCAGCTCGCGGACAAATCCCCACGCCTCGGCCGGCTCGATCCCCGAATCGCCCGCGACGAGCGCCCCCGCCAACTCCTCGGCGGTCGCTCCCGAGCGCGCTTGTTCGAGAGTGCTTTCGAGGTAGGACGAGGTCTCCACCTCTTCGAGCGTGTAGCGGCGCCCACTCCCCTCCACATGCGCCTGGAAGTAGCGCAAGGAGCCCCCCATCGCGTACAGGCTGCTGTTGGGGAAGAACCTCAGCCCACCCATGATCTTCTCGTCCAACGCCAGCGCGCCGGCTGCCGCCGCGAGCACCTCCATGTCGAGCCGGCTCACACGCGTCGCGCCCTCCATCGCTCCCAGCTCGAGCCGTGTCCCTTCGCCCACCGAGCCGAGCGTAACGGTTGCGAACAGCCCGAACGGCGTGGGTCGCGAGGACATCCGAACGAGATAGCGCGCCATCGCCGCTGACAAACCGCCGCCGCCCTGCCCGCCCAGCTCCAGCCACCGCGCAAGAAGCCCCGGCGCCGCCACCGCCATCGCCTCGCGGACGATCGGCGCCCGCAGGGCGCCGTCGCCCGCACGATATGCCGTGCCGTCCCTCGGCCAGGGAAGGCTCGGAGCGCGGAGAATCACAGCCGCTGCCACAGGCATAACGACAGTACCTCTACACCGGCGGCTTTCGTATGATCGGGGGCGACGCCCCGCCCCATACACAAGCGCTCAGGCGCCAGCAGCATTGGCCCTCTGTTTGCGGAGGATAACTCGCGCGAGAGAAACGGTAAAGAACAGGCCCGATAACCACAACGAGAGAGCCACACAGGCCCCGAGCGCCCAGTCGAATCGAACAAAATGTCTGATGTCAAACGGCGCTACGGACGCGCGGGCCCGCAGCAGGCTATCCAGCGGAAGAGATCCGAGAATTCCCATCACTATTCCGGCCAGCATAAGGAGCCCGTATTCGGCAGCGATCATGCGAAGAAGGTCCTTTTCACTCGCCCCCATCGCTCGACGGATTGCAAGCTCGTTCCGACGGCGGGTGAGAGAGGACAGCATAACCAAGAGAACTGTGGCGAAGGCTATCGCAATACCCACAAACGACGTCAACAATGTGACCTTAACGGTAGTTCTATACCCGCTTTCCACATGGCGTCTCATGTCCCCAGGCGTCACGACGCGTAACGCGTTTCCACTCGAAGCCGAGTTTCTTTGGCGGGAGGCCAAAAACCTCCGCACCCGCCTCGCCAGCTCTTCAATATTGGCGTTCTTGTTCACCCAGAACGCAATCAACCCCAGAGGTTTCCGGCCGAGAATACGCTGGACCGCGACGGAGGGAGGCACCGTCGCCCTGGCAGGCGCAGATTCACCGCTTAGCACACCGATGACTCGTAGCCTTGCAGAGCCAAGCTGAATGACCTGTCCAATGACGGAACCGCCACGCGGGAAAAGCTCTCCCACAGCTCTTGAGGTCAAAACGCAAACAGGCCTCCCTTGGGCGTTGTCTGCATCACTGATCAGCCGACCTAGGCGAAGCCTCGAGAGGTCAGTCGCCGCTTGAAGATATGCTGGCTCCACGCCAACGACCATCAAGCTTGTGGATGCCTGGGAAGACCGTGCGGGCACACCAACACCAACATAGACCGGGCTGAACGTCGCTAAAGCTCCGAACTGCATTTGCAATGCTCTCACATCGTCCATGTCCAGGCCCAGGGCGTCCGATCCTTCGACGGCGCCCGGAACAAAGATGCGGCAATTCCGTATCCCGTATCGTTTTACTACCTTGTCGCCGGCCATTCGAAACGCCGCGGCGTAGGCGATGGCTACCATTGCGCCAAGTGTCGCGACGACGACGGTAATAACCACAAGGGCGACCCGACCCTTCTGCGATCCCAGGGACACCAGCAGTGCCTTCAGTCGTATCGTCATGCGCATCTTTTTGTCCTCTGCGAGCAGCGTATTGCGGTCACGAATCCTCCTTCGCAGCCGGAGCAATCGAGAATACCTGATCCCATAACGGCGGGTTGGAACAACGGTAGGCCAAAAGGGACAGCCCAACCCCAGCGGCACCCATCAACAAGCCCGGAGCACGGGTCCACTGCCGACCTGCCAGAAAGAGCTAACCTGCCGCTGGAAGCCTCATGCAAGACGGTAGATCGGAGGTAGCTCGCGACCTCATCTATCTCAACGTCCACGCGCTCGGCGACCCCCCCCCGTATTTGTCAAGTCTTGGCGTGAAGATCCCGGGCCGAGGCTCGACGGGAGCTCGTTCTGTTTCATGTTGACACATGTTCCCGATGCTCAGAGGATGAGCATCGACCCCGGGAACCATTGCTGCGCCCGATCCTCGGCACCATTGCCATCTTGGATCTCCAAACGTCGGTCACAACGCACCCCTGGAAACAACAACGCTGCCTCGAACGGCCCTACGTAACATCACCACCGCCGGCGCCAGATAACCAACCAAACCTACCAGCGCTGCCTCCACGCCAATCAATGGGTCGGCAATGACGCGCAAGCCGGCAACCGGCACAACGCTCACGAAATGTGTCAGAACAACACCAACAGCGGCGCCCGAGAACGCGCCGGCAACAGCCACGACCATCCAAGTCAGGACAGACTCGATCATGAGGCGGCGCACTGTTGCGCCGAGGGCGCGCTTCATGACCAGCTCAGCCGTGTGGCGTCGTACCCAGAAAGCGGTTACAACAGCAGAGATGCCCATACAAATCAGGACGGCCACCGCTGTAAGGATCCACGCCCCCCAGCGCAACGTTCGTGATTGCGAGAGCCACATCTGTCTCGTGTGGATCGGGTCGATGACTCGAACGTCGAACGCTCCGGCGGTCGCCTCCTCAAACGCCCTAACGATCGCGTTGCGGGTCGGCTGTAGCGGCGCCGATGGGTCCACCTTGACCCGTACAACAGTCACTGAATCCTGCATCGCGAGGTATCGTCGCCCCGCGGTGAATGGAATCCAAACGAAAGCGTCCTCGTCCACGCCAAGCGGCGAGACTCCCCTCGGCCGCTGAATCCCAACAATCCGAAACTGCGAGCCTCCCAACGTAAGCGCTCGTCCAATGATTGACTTGAAGCCCGCAGGAAGCGCGCTGAGACCGGGGAAGAGCCTCCGGATGATGGAGGTTCCAACCACGGCTACGCGAGCGCCGTTGATCTGTGCCTCCTTCGTGAGGTTTCGGCCGAAAGTGACGCCGACCTCCTCGATTGTCAGGTACTCCGGATCCGCGGCGTAGACGATCACGTCGGCAGTGTGGCCCGCGATCCTCGCCGTCACGCCTTTGCGAAAATGGTACGTACCCAGTAGGGCCTTGCCACGAAACATGGACCGGACTCGGTCCAGCTGCTCGCGGCGCCATCCCACACCACGATTGGCCTTGCCTGGGCGCGCCAGCACCATGAATTGCCGCGGACCGAAACCCGCCATGATCCTGTTCACTCTCGATATAATCCCGTGGTTTACCCCGATCGAGAGCACGAGAAAGAACACGGAAATGGCGACAACTGCGGCGGTTGCCAACACGCGCGCTGCGTGCGACGCAAGGTCGGTTGCCACGGTTTGAACGAATACAGCAAGTTGTCGTTTCATGTTGCGGTGTCCTTTTTCATGAAGACCATCTCCGCCGTGCAAGTTCTAAGATTTCTGTCCGGAAACGCAGCCTGCTCAGGTACCAAGGGGAACGAAACGCACCAGACCGAGCCGCCAGGACTCCGATGGCCAGTCAACGAACGAAACGAATTTTACCCCCCCCGCGTTTGTCAACCCCCTTCGCGGGCGTGCGGGCGTTTTTCTGAGAACGTTCACATCTCAGCCACTCATCGTCCACCGGTGACTCGGAAGTAGGTAAGGATTGCCACGCCCTCGATCACCTTGGACCTGCCCCGGTTCGGTGGACACCATGATGCTTTCGTCGTCGTCGAGCCTGTGGGGGCTGTGGGAAACGGGGAAGGGGCCCCGTTTTCCACATCCCCACAGGCCGGCCGCCGAAAGCGAAAGGAGTCTCAGATGCCACGGTCACGACCACCGTACCCTGCCGAGTTCCGGATGAAGATGGTGGAGCTCGTCCGTTCTGGAAGGACTCCGGAAGAGCTCGCCAGGGAGTTCGAGCCTTCCACCCAGGCCATCCGGAACTGGGTCCGCCCTCACGTCCTGACGCCCTCACTGCCTCACCGGGCGGGTGGGTGATCCTGTCCGTGTTCCTGCCCGTGGCCCGGCGCCGTCCCGGGCCGGGGGCTACTCCTCCAGCATGATGGTGACGCTGCCCACGCCGGTGTCCACGTGGATGCTGGAGGGGCCCTCGCCGCGCCACGCCAGGTCCCTGGAGATCATGCCCGTTCCGTTCAGCTTCCTGGAGCCCGCCTTGAGGGTGCAGTCGCCCACGCCGGTGGAGCACTTCACCTTCCCGTACTCCTGGAGCGGGCCGGTCACCTTGACCTCGCCCACACCGAGGTCGACGGCCACGTCGCCGCCCATCGTGTGTACCGTGACGTCTCCGACCCCCGAGTTGACGTCGAGGTCACCGGCGAGCCCCTCGACCAGTACGTCCCCGACCCCCAGGTCCACGTTCATCGCCAGGGACGGTGGCAGCTCGACGGTCCAGTCGGCCTCGAAGAGGGGGTCGCCTGAGGGCCAGTCCAGGCTCAGCCGGAGCTTCGCTCCCGATCGCTTCACCTCGAGCTCCGTCCGGGCCACCTGCCCGTCGCCCCCGTGCCGGGAGCCGAAGAGCCGGCCCTTCCGGGGCCTCAGCTCCACCGTGACCCGGATGGTGTCGCCCTCGACGCCCCGCACGGTCACGTCGCCCACGGCGGCGTCCAGCACCACGGTCCGTGCTCCCTCCACCGGGAGCTCCTCCTCCAGGATCCGCGAGGCGCCGTGGGCGAGACCTGCCAGTCCTGCCGCAAATACCAGGGCCATGATGGTGACGATGCGCTTCATCCCGCTACCTCCCGCCCGACTGGGCCTTCATGGGAATCAACGCACCGTGGGGACGGAAGGTTCTCCGGAGGAGGCGTGACGGGCGATGTCCCGCCTCATGTCCCCTCCCGTCCCGCCGGGGCCCCGGGCTGGTGGAGCTCCAGCGAGATGTCGGCGCTGGAGGTCTCCACGTCGAGGGCCGGTCCCGTACCCTCGAGCCGGACGACCCCACCCTCCGGGCCGGACACCCCGGGGAGGTTGCAATGGATCTCGCCCCCGGTGGTCCGCAGCTCTCCCGATGGCCGGGCCGTGGGGGGCAGGAGAAGGCGGACGGCCCCCCTGATGCTCCGGACGCGGGCGGACATGCCCTCTTCTGCCCGGTCCCACGCCAGCGTGACGTCGCCCGATGCCGTGGTGACGGTTGTATCGCCCGAGAGCCCCTCCAGGTGGATTCCTCCGGAGGAGGTGTCCACCTTCGCCCTTCGGGCCCCTCCCACGAGCGTCACGTCGCCCCCGGAGGTGCTCGCCACGAACGTCTCCAGGGGACGCACCACCTTCACCTGGATCCGCCCGGTGGTGGCCCGGAGATCCACGCCCCCGGCCGCTCCGGTCCAGGTGATCTTCCCCGAGAGGGTGCGGAGGTAGAGGGGAGCAGCCTCCGGGAAGTCACCCCACACGTCGATATCGCCGGTGGTCGTGGTCAGGTCCGGCAGGATGCGGGACGGAGCGACGATGCTCAGCCGGGCCCTGGAGGTCACGTGCCCCAGGATGCCCCGCGGGGCGGGCTCGAGCGTGATGGTGAGGTGCCCCGGCGTCTCCTCGAAGCGGGGTGTGTGGTGCTCGATCCATGTGCTGGCCTGATGGTCGGTGACACCGGAGATGCCGAGGTCCACCGTCACGATGATGTGGGTGACGTCGCCCACGCGAAGCCGGACGTCGGTGTCGGCGGCATCCACCACGAGCCGGATTCCCGGCGGGGCGTGGAAGCTCCAGGACCGGTCGAGCTCACCGGTGGCGGCTCCAGCTCCCGTGGCGGTCATCAGCAGGAGGACGAGGGGGCCGAGGAGGCGGCGGTGCGGCATGTTCAGGACTCCCTGGGGGTGCGCGGGACGGGGAAGTGGATGACGTTCGAGCCCTCCGCGGCGCCCGGGTCACCCCCCGCGTCCTCGGTGAGGCGCGGGTTGGCCTCGGCGGCGAAGGACCGAAGGGCGAACTCGGGCTCCTGCGAGGCCACGAAGCTCCGGATCCGCCCCAGGGCGTTCCGCGAGGTGGAGGGGCTGGCGCCGGCGAGCCGGGCGAGCCCCGACGGGTCCGGGGGCTCTCCGTCGAGCTCCCGGACCGCGGACAGCAGCGCGGCCGCCCATGCGGCCGGAGCCAGGGGCCGGACGGTCTCGGCCTCCAGGAAGGCCCGCCACAGCCGGCGGGCCGCCAGGGTGCGGAGGGTGCCCTCGTCGGCACGGTGGGCCAGGTGCACGAGCTCCTCGTCCACCTCCGCAGCGGTCCCGTCCAGTGGCGTGGTGGTGCGTTTCCAGGACTCGGTCAGGCGGGCGCCGGCCCGGCGGCGGAGCCGTTCCCTCCGGATGGAGTGGTGGGTCCGCGCGAGCAGCTCGGAATCCGGGTGGTGAAGGAGGCCCTCGTCGAGAAGGTGCTCCGCCTCCGACCAGCGACCGGCCGAGGCCAGGAGGTTCGCGTGAAGGCCCACCCGGAAGACCTGCACGTCCGGGGCCTCGTCCTCTCCGGGCTCGAGCTCCTCCAGCACGTCCAGCGCCTCGGGTACCCGTCCCTGGTCGGCCAGCAGCATGGCCAGCTCCAGCGAGAGGTGCGTGGCGTCGGGGAAGAGGCTGCGGCCCAGCTCCAGCAGCTCCTCGGCCTCCTCCACCTCGCCCAGCTGGGTCAGGGCCTCGGCCATGAGGTAGCAGGCGTGGGACGATCCCTCCAGCTCCCAGGAGCGCGAGGCCGTGTCGGCGGCCCGCTCGGGGGTGCCCATGGAGAGCAGGGCCTGGGCCTTCCACAGCAGGAGCTGGGCCTCCAGGTGAGGATGGTCCGCGAGCTGGGGGAGGATCCGTTCGATCTCCACCACCACCTTGCGGTGGCGGCCCTCCCGGCTCCACCGGGCGCACCGGGCAACCGTCCGCTCCACGCGGGTTCCCAGGGTCTCGTCGCCGCCGCGCCGTGTCCGGCCCATGGGTTCATGCTAGCCCGGCCGGGGGCCCCGGTCCACCTCCCGGGACCCCGGCCCCCGCGGTCACACCACCGGTTTCTCCTCCCTCCTTGCAGAGCTCCGTTCCACGGCGACCGTTCCCGGCCCGTGGACCACGAGCCATGGCAGGTCAGTGGACGCCGGCGGAGGCTCCCGCTGTGGTGGCGGTGGTGGCGGCCACGATGACCGCGGCCTGCTGGGCCTCCAGCGCGGACCGCGCCGCCAGGAGGGCGGCGGCGGCGCTGGCGTCGTCCATGGCCCCGAGGACCTCGGTCTGGGCCACGAGGAACAGGCCCGTTGCGATGGAGAGCATCTGCTGCTCCCCGGTGGTGAAGGCACCGAAGAGGCGCTTCCCCCTGCTCGAGCGGGCCGCCTTGAGAAGGTCCCTGATGGAGATCACGCTCCGGACCGCATGCTCGGGATCCTCGCCGGAGAGCGCCAGCAGCGAGGCCTCGTCGTAGAGCCCCCGGCCGGGGCGGATGCCCGCCCTCCGGGCGGCCTGCATCACGTGATCCAGGGTGGCCACGGCATCGATGCCGGACCACGGCCGGAGGGCCAGCAGCTGTGAGGCCAGCTGGAGCTGCTCGCCCCTCTTGTACCTCCGCCGGTGAAGCTCGCGGTAGATGGACTCCACCCGGACCGCGATGTCCTCCACGGGCTCGTCCCTGGTGGCGTGGAGGGCCGCCATGGGAAGGTCGTCGGAGCCGGTGAGCCAGCGGTGGTCCCTCTTCCACAGCTCCATGATCCGGGCCATGCGCTGCACCGTCGCCTCCCGGGGGACCTCCCCGTCGGAGGACAGGACCAGCAGGAAGGCCGCGATGAACGGCGAGTTGCCGGAACGGCCCAGCCCGTTGGACCTGAAGAGGCCGAGGGTCTCCTTCAACGCGGACACCCGGGCCTTCCCGTCGAGCTCCCGCCGGACCAGGATGGCCGCCAGGACGAAGCGGAGCGATGTGGACAGGGGATCCCACCAGGAGCCGGCCTCCTTGAGGCGCTCCGCCTCCCTGTCAAGACGTTCGACAGCGTCTGGAGGCTCCAGCGAGGTGAGGGGGAGCGCCGACAGGCGCAGGAAGACCGCCGATGTCCACCGGTGGGAGCTCTGGAGGTGATCCACGATCCGGCAGTACCGGGCCGTGTGGTCGCGGACGGCGGCGTCGAGCTCGGTCATGGTGTCCTCCTGCCCACACTACGGCCCGGGGCCCCGGGGGATTCCCCGTCATTCCATCGAACGGACCACGTCCACCACGGTGCCCGCCACCTTGCCGAGGGCCTGCTCCACCTTCGGCTCCACGTTGAGCGCCGTGTACTCCACGGTGGTGGTCCAGCGGGGCGCCACCGTCCGGGAGGTCTCCAGGTCGTAGACCACCAGGCTCACCCTGGAGCGCTGGGCCTCGTCGGGGTTGCCGCCGCCGTAGGTGCCGCGGGTCTCCCGGCGGCCTCCCCTCCAGGTGGTCTCCTCGGTGATGGTCGCCGCGCTGCCTCGCCCCATGTAGTTGAGCTCACGGCTGCCCAGGTGCTGGACCCGGGCCAGGACCAGGGTCCGTGCCGTGCCGTGGAGCCTGGAGAGCAGGACGTTGGTGGGGACCTCCTCGCCGCTCTCCAGCATGTCGAGGACCCTGGGGACGTCCTCCACCATCACGAGGCCGGCACCGCCTGCGCCCAGCCGTTCCTGGAGGTACCGTTCCACCTCGCCCGCCAGGAGGGGCTCGCCCAGGGCCAGCACGATGGTGCCCTCGGCCGGCGGGCGGGACGGGGCGGCGTGGCCCGTGGTGGTACGGCCAGCAGCTGCCGTGGAGGCTGCCGCCGGTGCCCCGGCGGCCGCAGACGGGCCACCGGCCGGACCGGATGCGCCGGCGGTCCGGCCCGGCGACTCCATGGCCCCGGGGGCGCCTCCCGAAGCCCGTCCGGGCCGCGGTTCCTTGCCACGGAGCTCTCCACCGGCGGTCTCCATGCCGGCGGATTCCTTGCCGCGGAGCTCCCCGACCTCGACGCCGCTGACGTCGGCGAAGCGCCCGGGCGCCGCCGAACCGTCACTCCCGGCCGCCAGGGCCTCCTCCAGGGGTGCCGCCTCCTCGGGGGCCGTCGTGGAGGCGTCCGCCTCGTGCGAGGTCTTCCCCCCGCCGAAGAGCCCCATCCTGAACGCCACGAAGCCGGCGCCTGCGGCTCCCGCCAGGAGGAGGAGCAGGACCAGGGCCACGGCAAGGCCGCCACGGCCGCGGCGGGGCTGCGCCGTGGCCGCCGGGGGTGCGGAGGTGCCGGCTGGCGGCTCCGCGGCAGGGGCCTCCTGCTGCGGGGCCGGAGGTGGCGGCGTGGGCGCCGCGGCGGCGGGCGGTGGTGGCGGGACCGCCCCGGTGGGGGGCACCGGGGGCACCACCTCGGTGGGCTCCGGCGGGGGCGGTGGGGCGCTCCCGGCTCCGGAGCCCCCCTCCACCAGGACCGTGGGGGTCAGGTTCAGGCTGGCCGCGTCGGGCTCGTCGGCGGGCCGGGCCCCGGAGGGAGGCCCGGACGGGGCGATCACGGGGATGCGGGCGGAGGCCCCCCGCTCCGTGAGCCACTCCCGCAGGTCGGACTCCAGCTCGCCGCAGGCCTGGTACCGCTCCTCCGGGTTCTTGGCCATCATCCTCGCCACGATGCCACGGAGGGTCTCGTCCACGTCGGGGTTGAGCTCGCGGACGTCGGGCGCCTCCACCTCCACGATCTTCCGCAGCAGTGCCAGCGGCGAGTCCGCGGAGAACGGCATGGTGCCGGCCAGCATCTCGAAGAAGGTGACGCCAAGGGAGTAGATGTCGGACCTGTGGTCCACCCCCTGGTCCATGCACTGCTCGGGCGAGAGGTAGCCCGGGGTGCCCATGAGCATGCCGGTGGCGGTGAGCCTGGTCTGGGCCTCGGGTGCCAGCGCCAGGCCGAAGTCCGCGATCTTCACCAGCCCCTGCTCGTTCACCATGAGGTTCGCCGGCTTGATGTCACGGTGGATGATGCCCGCGGAGTGGGCCGCTCCCAGCCCGTTGGCGGCCTGGATGACGATGGAGGCGGCCTCAACAGGGTCCAGGCGACCGTCCTTCCGGATCATGGTCTGGACGCTGGTGCCCGTGACGTACTCCATGACGAAGTAGGGGGTGCCCTCGTCCTCGCCGACGAAGTAGATCTGGACGATGTTGGGGTGGTTCAGGGCGGCCGCCGCACGGGCCTCCCGCATGAAGCGCTGCACGTAGTCACGATCCTCGGTGAGATGGCTCCCGAGGACCTTGATGGCCACGAAGCGGTTGAGGGACTCCTCGTGGGCCTTGTACACCACACCCATGCCGCCACGACCCAGCTCTCCGACGATGGTGTAGTGACCGATCCGTTCCTTCATGGTTCCGTCCTCCAGTGTTGTTGCACCTGTGGGGGAATCGTATCACTTTCCGGGCATGGAGTGCTGGCACCGCCGGGCATGGAGTGCAGATCGGGGATCCCGGACGGTGCCGGAGCCGGGTGGTCCCGGGTCAGATCTGGTTCTTCTTGAACATGTCCCGGAGCTCCAGGAGGACCTTGGCGAAGTTGTTCTCCCTCAGGAGCTCCTGGAGCTCGTCCTTGGCCAGCCCGTTCTCCATCTTCTGGTAGACCCTGCCGATGATGTCGTAGAAGTCGGAGAGAGGTTTCAGGCCGAGCTCGGAGAAGTTGTCCTGGTACCACGAGTGGACACGGACCCGGTTCCAGATGGAAGGAGTGGGCGGAACTTCCGTGTTCCAGAGCTCCTCGGCCAGGGTGGTCACCTCGCGGTACAGGGCCCTGAGCACCGCGGTGTTGTCGCCGTGGTCCATGGCCTGCTCCACCGGGTGGTGGTGGTGACCTTCCTCCGTCCCGCCCGGACCCGAGGGGACGGGTTCGGCGTCCGCTTCCGGAGCCTCCGGCACGACCTCGCCGGTGGCGGTCTGCTGGCTCGGAGCGGGTTCCACTCGCGGGGGGGGGTGCATCTCGGAGATGGGAGTGGGTTCCTTCGTGCCCGGGGCCTTCTTCCTGTCTTCCTTCGAGTCGGCCTTTTCGGAGGGGGTCCCGGGCTCCGGGGCCGCGTTCTCTGGCGGCTCGGGTTCCCCGGGATCCTCGGGGACCATCTCCGCCTCGGGGATGCCTGGCTCGATCTCCGCCATCAGGGCCTGCTGGAACCGGATGTGGAACGTGCCCAGGAAGGAGAGCTCGCTCTCGCTGACGGCGCGGGCCAGGGCCAGCTTCTCCCGCATCACCTCGAGCTCGAGCAGGCGCGCGTGCAGGAGCGGGGGGCTGGGTGCCACGGTGCGCAGGTGGGGCACGAGGTCGCCGTCGTATTCGATGATCTCCAGGAGATCGCTGAAGGTGGCAAAGTCGATCAGCTGCTGGTACTCGCTCTCGTACCAGTCGATGGCCTTTTCCTTCTCCTTGCGTTCGATCAGACGGTCGAGAACGCCGGGGGGAAGGCCCACCCGGAACCACTCGTTGCCGTGGCGCTTTTCCAGCTCGTCACGAACGGTGGTGCGCAGGTCTCCGAGTATCTGAGCCAGGATGCGGTAGGCATCGAGGTTCTGTTCCATGTCCAACATTGTGTTCATCCTCCGGCCTGGACATCGAATCTGGAGTGTCTTCTCACACTGCTCGCGAGCAATGTACCACGGACACCCGGATGGCGCGAAACGGGGGCCGCGGGATGTCCGCGGCCCCCGTGGACAGGGCGGGAGGGTCAGTGGCGGCGGCTCCGCCGGGGCGTGGAGGGTGTTCCGGGACGGGTCCTGGAGGCAACACGGCGGCCGGCCGGGGCCGTCCGGGCCCCTGCAGCCGACGGGGTCCGGGTTCCGCGGGAAGTGGCCACGGCGACCCGTCGCGACGTCCGTGGTGAGGCTCTCCGGGCCGTCGTGGTCCGGCCGGGGCGCGAGGGTGCAGGCCGTGTGACCGCCGTGGGCCGGGAGCGGCTGCCGGCGGAGAGGGAGAGGTGGGTTGCCGTGCGGCGGGACTGTGGCCGGACAGTCCGGGTTCCGGCGCCGCCCGTCCGTCCGGAGGCGCCCCTGCGGTCCCGGACGGTCGCCGCGGGGCGGGAGGAGGAGGGAAGGGGCGCGCCGGCCCGGCCGCTCCTCGGGCTCGTGTCACCACGGGTTCCACTCCAGCTGCCCCGGGGCCGGACCTGGGTCCTTCCGGTGAGGCCGGAGGGGCTGCCGTGCCGTGCGGACGAGCGACGGGAGATGGTCCGGGCGGGCGTGGCCGGACGCGAGGAAGTTCCGCCGTGGCCCGTGACCGGCACGACCCTGCCGCCGCGATCGAGGGTCCTGGAGATGGAGGGGGCCAGGCCCGAGCGGACCGCGGCGCGGGAGTACCGCTCCACACTGCGGGCGACACCCTCGGGCCGGACCGCCCGCACGGTGCGGTCCCCCATTCGGACGCTCCGCTCGGCCACCGGGACGGTGCGGACGGGGGTCCCCGTGACCCGCTCGATGCGATCCCGGGCGGGGGGACCGCCCATCATGCGGACCGACCGGTGCGACAGTCCCCGGATCTCCGAGCCGGGGCGGGCCACGGCGGCCACGTTCCGGGCGGTGAACCTGTTCCATTCCACGAAGTTGGCGTAGCGGGCGTCCCGCCAGCCGTCGCGGTACCCGTCGCCGTAGCCGTGGTCGTACCCCCGCCAGTAGGCCCGCTGCGCGTGGCTCCAGCCCGGAGGTGGTGCGGCGTACCAGCCCACGCAGGCTCCGTACGAGACCCAGGCCACGTTGGCGGGTGTGTAGACGTACCCGGGCTGCCAGACCCACCCGAAGGTGGTGAAGGCCCACGAGCCGTAGTGGTGGGGCACGTAGCCCCAGGGCTCGTAGGCGACCCAGGTCCATCCCATGGGCGTGTACACCCACCGGCCCCACGTGTAGGGCCGCCAGCCCGGGGCCACGTACGGTCTCCAGACCCTTCCGAGTCCTCCCACGTGGACCCACTCGCCGTATCCCGCCAGGGTGGTCTCGAAGCTCAGCGAGAAGCCCGGCGAGCTCCATGCCGGCGAGTAGACGGGGTAGTCGCTGTACCCCAGTGAGAATGCGAAGCCTCCGCCCCCCACCGAGATGCCGAAGCTGACCCCGGCGGAAGCCGGTGCGGTGGGGACCATGGCGGCGGCCACGGCGGCGATGACGATGACGAGGGGTGTCCGGTGTCCCATGCTGACCTCCCGGGCCGCGTTCCGGTGCGGCCCGCCAGGGGTCACTGCAACCCCGGTGCCAGCGGTGGAGGAGCACGGTCGATCCCCTGGAACACCCGGTTTCAGGGGGGTTGTGCCGTCGTGTCCTCCATGAGGTGGTCGTGGCGCTGCGTGGGGTGTCCCCTCTGGAGGACAGCTCTGTGCTCAGTCCCGGCGCTCCACCTCGCCGGTCATGGGGACGAAGCGGACAGGGATCACCGAGCGCTCGGAGAAGCCCTCGGGTGTCCTGGTGATGACCTTGAGCTCCTGGTAGAAGGCCCCCACCGGGATCACCATGTGGCCCCCCACCGCGAGCTGGTCCAGCAGGGGCTCCGGGATCCGCTCCGGGGCCGCGGTCACGATGATGCCGTCGAAGGGCGCCTCCTCCGGCCAGCCGGCGTAGCCGTCGCCGCAGCGCACGTGGACCGTGTGGTACCCGAGACTGTCGAGACGCCGTGCCGCCTCCTGGCAGAGGCGGGAGCGGATCTCGATGGTGAACACCTCCACCCCCATGGCCGCGAGGACGGCCGACTGGTACCCCGAACCCGTGCCGATCTCGAGCACGCGCTTTCCGGGGCCCACCTCCAGGAGCTCCGTCATCAGGGCCACGATGTAGGGCTGGGAGATGGTCTGGCTCTCGCCGATGGGCAGGGGCGAATCGGCGTAGGCCTGGTTCCGGACGCCCTCCGGCACGAACTCGTGCCGGGGAACCTTCCGCATGGCCTCGAGGACGAGCGGGTCGTGAACCCCCCGGGCCTCGATCTGTGTCCGGACCATCCTCTCGCGGAGCGCCGCCCAGTCCGGAGTGTCCGCCGGGCTCGCCCCCCGGTCGAAGAAACCGCAGGCCGCCATGAGCACCCCCAGTGCCAGGACCCCCACCGCAGGAACACGCCGACGGGGCTCCCTCATGGGGCAGGCCCCCCGCCACCGGGGCCGGGGGAGACCCACCGGTCCCGGCCCGCGACCACGGTCCGGAGCACCTTCATGCCGAGGATGGCCGCCGGTTCCACCGTGGTGGGATCACGGTCCACGATGGTGAGATCCGCCTCGAAGCCGGGCGCCACCACGCCGGACCACCGCTCGCAGTGGCCGGCCCAGGCGGCCCCCGTGGTGAACAGCTCCAGGGCCCCGGCCGGGGTCAGGCGCTCGGCGGGGTTCCATCCGCCGGGCGGCGTGCCGTCCGGGCGTTGCCGGGTGATGGCGGCGAAGAGCCCCCTGCGGGGATCGGGGTCCTCCACCGGGGCGTCGGAACCGCCGGCCAGGACGGCGCCGGCGTCCGCCAGTGACCTCCACCGGTAGGCCCAGGCGATCCGGACCGGTCCCAGGCGGTCCGGCGCCCAGGGCATGTCCGAGGTGCAGTGGGTGGGCTGGATGGAGGCCACCACGCCCAGCCGGGCGAAGCGGGGCACGTCGCCGGGCCGCACGATCTGTGCGTGCTCCACGCGGTGCCGGAGGCGCCGGCAGGTGGCCGGCCCCAGCCCGGCGTAGAGGTCCAGCACACGGTGGACCCCCTCGTCCCCGATGGCGTGGATGCCCACCTGGAAGCCCGCCCTGGAAGCGGCCCGGATGGTGGACCGGAGGACCTCCACCGGCGTCACCGCCAGTCCGTGGTTCCCCGGGTCGTCGGCGTAGTCCTCGCCCAGGAGGGCGCCGCGGCTTCCCAGCGCACCGTCGGCGTAGAGCTTGACCCCCCCGATCCTGAGCATCCTCCGCCCGATGGAGGGTCCCCGGGGGAGCTCCCGGGCCAGCAGCGCGGCGTCCGAGCCGTCCAGGAGGACGTACACCCGGATGGGGAGCCGGTCCCCGGCCTCCAGCCGCCTGAGAACACGGAGCTCCCGTGCGGTGGTTCCGGCGTCGTGGACCTGGGTGAAGCCCATGGCCGCCAGGGCCCGGGCCGACCGGAGCATCCACCGTTCCAGCGTGGCATCGTCGGGCGGGGGGACCACGCGGAGGAGCAGGCCCATGGCCTCGTCCACGAACACCCCCGTGGGCGTCCCGTCGGGCCGTCTGAGGATCCGGCCCCCCTCCGGGTCGGGCGTGTCACGGTCCACGCCGGCGAGCTCCAGGGCGCGGGCGTTGGCCACGGCGGCGTGGCCGTCCACGCGGCGCAGCAGCACCGGCCGGTCCGGAATGGCCTCGTCCAGGGCGGCCCGGTCGGGGAAGGCCTTGCCGGGCCAGAGGTTCTGGTCCCACCCGCGGCCCGTGAGCCAGGCTCCGGGCGGAAGGTCCGCGGCGGCCTCGCGGGCCCTGCGGACCACCTCCTGGAAGGACGTGGCACCGTTGAGGTCCACCTCCTCCAGCGACCGGCCGTGGCCCGTGAAGTGGAGGTGGGCGTCGCACAGTCCGGGCAGGACGTGGGCGCCGCCGAGCTCCACGATCTCGGCGTCCCCTCCGGCCCCCAGCTCTTCCAGGGTGCCCACGGCGGCGATCCGGCCGTCGCGAACCAGGATCGAGGCCCGCACCGCCCCCTCGGGACCGTGCACGATCCCCCCTGTGAAGACCCGGTCCCGTGCCTGGAGTGGGCCGGTTCCCGTGAACAGAACAGCCAGTCCCAGCCCGATGACGAGGTGTCGCATGGGGCCAGTGTAGCGCAGCCCTCGCTTGACGAAGGGACGGCGGAGGGAGCACCATGCCGCCACGGAGCGCATCGTGGCCGCCACGCGGCTGCCGGAGCTCCTGGACGGCCGTGGCCGGCCCAGGTTCGGCGTGAAGTTCTACGCCGTGAACGCCAGGGGCGAGTACGGCTCGGCCTCCATGTGGAGCGGGGAGCGCTTCGCCGTCTGCCGCGCCGGGGAGGAGCCCCGCCTGGAGGACTGCGCGTACCTCTACGAGAGAACGGACACGTAGAGCTTCGCAGAGGGCCGGCCGGGCTGGACTCCGTCCGTCTTCCGGGGGCGCCGGGAGGCCGTGGTAGGCTCCCCCCATGCGGGCTCCCACGAAGATCCTGCTCATCGGCGTGCTCCTGGTGGTGGCGCAGCTGGTGGTCCCGGTGAAGGAGGCGGCCGCCGGCACGTGGTGGAGCCTGGTGCCCCCGCTGCTGGCCATCGGCCTGGCCCTTGTGTTCCGCGACGTGATCCTCTCCCTCTTCCTGGGCGTCTGGCTCGGTGCGGCGATCCTCGCGGGGGGCAGCGTGCCCGCGGGCTTCCTGAGGACCGTGGACACCCACATGCGGGGCGCGCTGGTGGACTCGGACCACATCAGCATCATCCTGTTCTCCCTGCTCCTGGGCGGGATGGTGGCGGTCATGAGCCGGTCCGGCGGCACCCACGGGATCGTGAAGCTCCTGGAGCCACTGGCCACCACGCCGCGGCGGGCCCAGCTGGTCACATGGCTCATGGGCGTGCTCATCTTCTTCGACGACTACTCCAACACGCTCATCGTGGGCAACGCCATGCGCCCGGTGACCGATCGCCACCGGGTGAGCCGCGAGAAGCTCTCGTTCCTGGTGGACTCCACCGCGGCGCCGGTGGCCTGCATCGCGCTGGTCTCCACCTGGATCGGCTACGAGGTCTCGCTGCTCGGGGACGCCCTGCGGTCGGGGGGGTCGGAGCTCAACCCCTTCACGGTCTTCCTGGCCTCCATCCCCTACAACTTCTACCCCTGGCTGGCCCTGGCCGTGGGGCTCACGGCGGCGCTGACCCGGCGGGACTGGGGCCCCATGCTCGCCGCGGAGCGCCGGGCGGCAGAGGGCGAGGTGCTGGCGGCCTCGGCGCGGCCCCTCGCCGACTACGAGAATGCCGGGCTCGCCCCCGACGAGGACGTCCCGCTCCGCTGGTACAACGCGGCCCTGCCCGTCCTGTCCGTGGTGCTCGTGACCCTGGTGGGCCTGTGGATCACCGGGCGGCAGGCGCTGACGGCGGAGGGCGCAGCCAGGCCCGGCCTGACCACGATCATCGGGGCCTCGGATCCCTTCACGGTGCTGCTCTGGGCGAGCCTCATCGGGCTCACCCTGGCGGTGGGGCTGGCCGTCTTCCAGGGGCTGCTGAGCCTGCGGGACGCCATGGACGCCGCCGTCCGGGGCTTCAAGTCCATGCTCATGGCGGTGGTGGTGCTGACGCTGGCCTGGTCGCTGGGTGGGGTGTGCACGGAGCTCGAGACCGCACGCTTCCTGGTGGGCTCGGTGGGACCGTGGCTGCCGGTGGACCTGGTTCCCACCGCCGTGTTCCTGGTGGCCGCCATGGTGAGCTTCGCCACGGGGACCTCCTGGGGCACCATGGCCATCCTCACGCCGCTGGCGGTGCCCCTGGTCCTCACGGGGGCCCAGACCCACCTGCACCACCACCTCATGGCGGCGGTGGTGGGCTCCATCCTGGGCGGGGCGGTCTTCGGGGACCACTGCTCGCCCATCTCGGACACCACCATCATGTCCTCCATGGCCTCGGGCTGCGACCACGTGGACCACGTGCGGACCCAGCTGCCCTACGCCCTGCTGGCGGCCCTCGCGGCGCTCCTGCTGGGGTACCTCCCCGAGGCCTTCGCCGACGTGCCGTCCTGGGTCTCGCTCCCCGTGGCCTTCGCGGCGGTGGTCCTCTGGTTCCGGTGGAGGGGGGCGCCCGCCCGTCCCGCGTGAGGACGCCCGGAATGTGACGCGGTCACGGAAGATCACCCCGTGGTGGCGGGCCAGGTGTGGACGGTATGGAGCCACCGTCCCGTGATGGGCGTAGCAGATGGGTTCCGGCTGGCATGTCCCGTCATGGGTCAATCGGTCCCCGGTAGCTGGCGGCGATGGTGGTCCGGACGGCCTCGAGGAGGCGGTCCACATCGTCCTTGCCGAGGCCGGCGGTGGGGATCGGCTCGCCCACGTGAATCTCCATGGTTCCCGGGCGGGGCAGCCAGGAGCCCTTGGGCAGGATGGCGTGGCTCCCGTTGATGGTGACGGGAACGATGGGGACCCGGGCATCCACGGCCAGGTGGAAGCCGCCCTTCTTGAAGCGCTGGAGGCTGCCGTGGGGCGACCGGGTACCCTCGGCGAAGACCAGGACCGTGCGGCCCCTCCGGACGGTCTCCACGGCGCGGGCCATGCGGCGGCGGGCGGCCTCGGAGTTGCCGCGGTCGATGGGAATGAAGCCCAGGGCCACCGCGGCCTGCCCCCAGAGGGGGATCCGGACCAGCTCCTGCTTGATGACGATGTGGAGATCGAGGGGTAGCGCCAGGAGCAGGGCGGGACCGTCGTAGTGGCTCGTGTGGTTGGAGATGACCACCAGGGCGGAGTCATCCGGGAGATTTCCGAGCCCGTGGATGCGGAGGGTCACGCCGGTGGTGCCCAGCAGCATGCGGCACCAGAGGCGCGTGGTGGCGAAGGCGGCCCTGGTTGCGCCGAGGCCGCCAAGCACGATGATGGCCGATGCGGCCACCAGGGTTGTCACCACCATCACGGCCAGGATGACCAGGAAGTGGGCCACGCGCACGGGGAGGGTGTCGGAGAGCTCCGCGAGCGTTGTGGGAATCCCCTCCACGAAGGCCGGGCGGCGGGTCACGATCCGCCTCCCAGGAGCCTCAGGAAGTGGTCCCCGACGGCCCGGAACACCTGCAGGCGGGAGCCCGGAGCCCGGATCCCGTGCTTGAGGCCTGGGAAGAGGACGAGCTCGAAGCGGGTTCCGGCCTTCCACGCGCGGTCCGAGAGCTGGAGCGTGTTCTGGACGTGCACGTTGTCGTCGCCCGTTCCATGGATCACCAGGAGGCGATCCGGCCGGAGCTTCTCCACCGCCTCGAGCACGGAGCCGGCCGCGTAGCCCTCGGGGTTCTCCTCCGGCGTGCCCATGTAGCGCTCCGTGTAGATGGAGTCGTAGAGCCGCCAGTCGGTCACGGGCGCCACGGCCACCCCCGCGGCGAAGGCGCCGGGGGCGTGGGTGAGGGCGTAGGCGGTCATGTACCCGCCGTAGGACCACCCCCAGATCCCGATGCGGTTCCCGTCCACCCACGGCTGACGCTTCAGCCAGGCAACCCCGGCCAGCTGGTCCGGGAGCTGGGAGCTCCCGAGCCGGTGGTCGCACAGGCCCTCGAACTCCCGGCCCCGGGCTGCGGAACCCCGGTTGTCCAGTGCGAAGACCACGAGACCCTGCCGGGCCAGCCACTGGTGGAACAGGAAGGTGTCCCGGCCCCAGGCGTCGCGCACCACCTGGGCGTGGGGGCCCCCGTAGGTGTAGATCACCACGGGGTATCTCCTCGAGGGGTCGAAGTCCGGCGGCGTGAGGAGCATGGCGTGGAGCCGGACGCCGTCGGCGGCCTTCACCTCCAGGAAGCGGACCGCGCCCATCCGGATCGCCTCGAGCTCCTCGTTCCGGTTGGCCTGGACCGTGCGCAGGTGTTGGCCGCCGGTGTCGACCAGCTCCAGGTGGGGCGGCCGGCCGATGTCCGAGGAGGTGACCAGGAGGTACCTGCCGGAGCCGGAGAGGGACCCCCGGTGGGTCCCCGGCTCCCCGGTGATCCGCACGGGCTCGCCCCCGGCAAGGGGCACGGCGAAGAGCTGGCGCTCCAGTGGGGACGGCGCCGCCGCCTGGTAGACGGCGGTCGCCTGGTCGGCCGAGAGTCCCACGAGGGCCGTCACCTCGGCCTCGCCCGGCGTGAGGTCCCGGATGGAGCCGTCCGGGGAGTGGAGCTCCAGGTGCATGGAGCCCGACCTCCTGCTGGCCCACAGGAAGGCGCCGTCCGCGAGGAACCGGAGCTCCTCCACGGGCTCCACCCAGTGGGGGTCGGTCTCGGTGTACAGCTCGGCGGCGGCCCCGGTCTCCAGGTCCAGCCGCATGAGGTGGAGGGCATCCTGGTCCCGGTCCAGCACCTGGTACCACAGGCCCGTGCCGTCGGGAGTGAAGCCCAGGCGCGGGACGTAGGGGATGGGCTCCGAGAACGTCACAAGCCAGCGCCGGACGGGTTCCAGCTCCGGGCCGAGCCGGACGGCGTGGATGGAGGGGAGGGGGGCCGGATCGCCCGCCTTGGGGTACCGCTGCTCCTTCACCGTGGCGTGGGTGGCGAGGGCGTTCACGATGGGAAAGGGCTCGATGGGCGTGTCGTCCAGGCGCAGCCAGGCGATGGTGCTCCCGTCGGGCGACCACGCGTGGGCCCTGCCGCTCCTGCCCGCCAGCTCCTCCCAGTAGACCCAGTCCAGGATGCCGTTGTGGACCGTGTCCGAGCCGTCGCTGGTGAGCCAGCGCTGGCGGCCCGTGGCGGGATCGGCGACCCAGAGGTCGTTGTCGTGGACCCAGGCGAGACGGCGGCCGTCCGGGGAGAAGGAGATGGCCTGCGCACCCTGTCCGGCCCCATCCAGGGTCGTCACGGAGCCGTCCCCGAGCGCCACCAGGAGGAGGTCCTCCCCGTCGCGGAGGAGGATGGTGCCGCCATCGGGAGAGATGTGGAAGCCCTCGAGGCGAAGGGGGGTGGACCTGGTCTTCCCGGTGGCGATCTCCGTGGAGGTCAGCAGGACGGTCTCCCCACCCGTGGCGGCGTCCACCTCCACCAGGCGGTCCACGGCGTCCCTGCCCGAGCCCTCCGTGCGGACCACGAGCCACGCGTCCCGGCCGGGCCGCCAGACGGGCCTGTCGAGCCGGCCGGCGAGGGGATGCTCCCGGTCGCCGAAGATGCGCTCCAGGGTGAGCTCCCCGGGTGTGGTCTTCCCGCCGGCAGTCTCCGTGGTGTCCGGGGTGGCGTGGGCCGTGGACGTCAGGGCCAGGATCGCGACGGCGGCGCATGCGGCGAGACCTCTGAGACGGAGCATGGAACCTCCCCCGCCCGGCTGGGCCCCCACATTGTACCCGTGGCCGTGGACCGGGAGCCCTGCCCGGGTTCCCGCGCCGACTCTCCGCAGGGGATCGGTGAAAGGGGGCCTTCACCCCTCCAGATCGCGACCCTTCACATCATGGAGGTGGTGCGTCCGCGCCTCCACACGGTTCCTGAGCTCCGCCACGGCGGCCTGCAGCTCGTGGGCCAGGGGGTGGGCGCCCAGCCGCCGGCGCACGGCAGTGGCCACCGACGCCAGGTACCAGAGCTGCAGGTCCGGCGGGGCGTTGCAACGGTTCCAGACGAGGGCCGGGTCGGAAGCGCCCCGGAGGTCGGCCAGGAGGCTGAGCACGTTGTGGAGCGTGTAGACTCTCCGGTGGGAGGTGTTCATGTTCCGGAAACTCGTCGTGGCGATCTCGTTGCTGGTGGCGGCGCCGGTCTCGGCCCAGTTCGTCGCTCCCGGTGGTGTCGTGCCCGTGGTGGCCAACAACGCCGGTGAGGGAGACACCTACTGGCGGTCCGACGTGAACGTCCTCAACGTCAGCGGCGAGGACACCACCGTCCAGATGCAGCTCTTCCCCAACACCGGACCGGGGGGCGGGGCCTACGAGCCGAAGCTCAGCGATCCCATCGACATCCCCGCCGGTCAGCAGAGGGCCTTCACCAACGTGGTGCAATCCATCTTCGGCATGCCGGAGACCTACGGCACGCTGTGGATCTACTCCCTGGACGGCAAGCCGCTGGTGATCACGTCGAGGACCTACACGCCGGGCGGCGGCGGGACCTACGGACAGGACGTGAGCTCCGTCCTCGTGGCGGCCAACGCCTGGATCGCCGGGGTGGAGCACGACAGCCTCTTTCGCACCAACGTGGGGATCTTCTGGCCCTGGACGCAGCCGGTCCAGTTCACCGTGGAGGTCTTCAGCTCGGCAGGGGAACAGGTGGGCGGGGGGACGATCACCTTCGTGGACGCCGGCCTCCAGCAGCTGAGCCTGAGCAACTTCGGCGTGTCGAACCTGGTGTCGGGGTGGGTGAGGATCAGCTGCTCCAATGCCCAGAACCTCTGGTACGCCTACGGTTCCACCGTGGACGAGACCACGGGGGACGCCGTCTACCGCCCGGCCCGGGGCTACGAGCTCCAGTAGCGAGAGGGATCGGCGCCGGTGGCGGATCCGCCGGGCTGAGGTAGAATCCCGCCCCGGGGCAGGTCCCGGAGCGCCGAGGCGGACGGCCGGGTACCCCCTCGGGAGGCCCGAATGCAGGCATCGTCCATCCTCGATCTCATCGGCAGCACGCCCCTGGTGGAGCTCACCCGCATGGTGGAGCCCGGCATGGCCCGGGTGCTGCTCAAGATGGAGTCGTACAACCCCACCGGTTCGCTCAAGGACCGGATCGTCAGGTACATCCTCGAGCGCGCCGAGGCGGATGGCACACTCAAGCCCCACCACATCATCACGGACGCCTCCTCGGGCAACACGGGGATCGCCATCGGCATGGTGGCGGCGCTCAAGGGGTACCGCTCCCGGATCTTCATGCCGGAGACCAAGTCCATCGAGCGGCGCACGATCATGCGGGCCTGGGGCACCGAGCTGGTGCTGACCACGGGCGAGGACCAGAACTCCCACATCTGGGAGGTGACCGAGGCGGCGAAGGACACGGACACCTACTTCTACCTGGACCAGAACGGCAACCCGGGCAACTGGGAGGCCCACTACCACGGTACGGCGGCGGAGCTGGTGGAGCAGACGGGCGGGGTGCTGCACGCCTTCGTGGCGGGCGCCGGCACCGGTGGCGTGCTCATGGGTGCGGCCCGGAGGTTCCGGGAGGCGGGGATGGACACGCGCATCGTGGCCGTGGAGCCCGACAACCCCCACTCCCACATCGAGGGGCTGCTCCACTTCGACGGCTCCTACGTGCCGCCCATCTGGGACGAGTCCCTGGTGGACGAGAAGGTCCAGGTGTCCGACGAGGACGCCTTCGAGACGGCGCGCCGCCTGGCCCGGGAGGAGGGGATCTTCTGCGGCGTCTCCACGGGGGCCACCACCTGGATGGCCCTCCGGGAGGCCCGCAGGCTGGGCGAGGGCAGGGTGGTGGTGGCCATCGCCGGCGACCGCGGCGAGCGCTACCTCTCCACCGGCCTCTTCGGCTGAGGCTGCCCATCCTCCCACCGCTTCCTGGCAGGTGAGCCTGTTGCAAGAGACCTCTCTCGCGTCTCGCGGTCGATTCCCGCGATATCGGTCCCCTGTCACGCGAGAGAATGAACCACCGATTCCGGGGATTTTCTGGATCTGGAAAGAGGTCGCGAGGACCGGAATGTGCCGTCGGTTCGACGCCTGGCGCCGGGGGTACGTTTCTCCGGAGAGTGGCGAGAAGGTCACGTGACACGAGAGAGAGGAGTCCGGGAAGCCGGGCTGGATGATTCAGGAACCTTCGTGACGGGCGGCGCGAGGTGCCGCTCGAGGTGGTGTTCTCACCTGGCGAGGGCGCGAAGGCGTGGATCGAGCAGATCGGAACACTGCACCGAGACGACGCCGCCAGGAATGGTGGATCATGCCGTGCGGTTGAAGCATCCCGAACATTCCGGGCCAGGGGCTCAGAACCCGAGGCCGAGGGACCAGCTGAAGATCCAGTCCCTGCGGTCCGGGCCCGCGGTCTGGCGGAGGGCGCCCAGGACGATGTTGACGCGGTCGATGGAGATCTCGAGCTCCGGTCCCACGTACGTGGCCGAGTCGGGAGCTGTCACGGGGTCGTGCCAGGTCCGGAGCGCGGTGGCCCGGAAGCCGAAGCCCATGTAGGCGTGCCGGAGGAAGCCCGAGCGGCCCACGTCGGTCCAGAGCCGGCCCCAGCCCACCGAGAACCGGCCGCCCCCGGTGCCCGCCCCGAGCTGGAGGTAGGGTCCCATGAACTCGCAGAGGAGGTGGCAGGGATCGTCCGGGAAGGCGCGGGAGGCCATCACGCCCACGGAGCCCGAGAGGGCCTGGGGGGTGGACCACCCCGCCTCCCATAGCCCCACGGCCCGGAAACGCCTGGAGGCCTCCTCGGCCTCGACCTCCGACTGGAGCCGGAGGAGCCGTTCCTCCGGAATGGGCCGGGGCGAGGGCAGCGGGGACGCGCCACCGTCCAGCGGCCGTGGGGTCCTGCCGCAGACGCTCTCCACGGAGAAGCTCAGGGGGTCGGGGATCTTCCCCTCTGCGGCCATTTCCAGGACGGCCCTCTCCGAGATGGTGAACCCGTCCCTGGCAGCGTAATCCTCCCGCCGGGCCGTGAGCCACGGGTCGTCCAGCCAGTGGCAGTAGGTCTCCACCACCGGCCGCACCTTCTTCCAGAGGCCGGGCCGGAAGACCTGGGGCTGGTAGGACTCGTCCCACTCGGGGGTCACGTAGCGCCGGAGGTCGACGGGGCGGGCGATGCGCCAGCCCTCCTCGGAGTGCTCGAGGGCGGGGGACGGACCCTCGCAGAGGTCGCGGTAGAACAGCATGCCCTGGACGTCGGACTCCAGGTCGGAGAGGGAGAGCACGCCCGAGGTGCGGTATCCCAGGAGGAGGTACCGTTCGCTCTTCAGCCCCGTGGCCACCGCCCTCTCCACGGCCTCCTCCGGTGAGGCACCCTTCGCGAGCTCCGTGTGGTAGTCGGTGTGGAGCTGCCAGCCCACGGAGACGAAGTGGGAGAGCTTGTCGGTTCCGATCAGCACGCCGCCCACCTGGATCGTTGGTGTGAACGGCATCCACAACGTGATGTTCAGGGCGGGCCGGTTCCGGTAGAGGAACTCCGAGGGATAGGCGAGCTCCTCCTCCGCCGTCCCGGGGTACCGGTCCACGAGCGAGCTTGAGGAGGCCCAGACCTCGGGGGGGTGGATGATGAACAGGAAGCGGAGGCGCGCCTGGTAGCGGGCCGTGACGTCGGCGCACCGGGCCGGTTCGCCGGCCTCGTCGATGGCTGCCTGGAGCTCCCGGTTGAACCACGCGTTCAGGACGGGTGCCGAGTCGCGGAGGTCCCTGCCCCAGGTGATGTACTGGTCGGTCTCCAGCGCCCCCACGGGCAGGACGGCGGCCAGCATGGCCAGCACGAGGCCCGGGAGGGCCGGCCGGTGGTGCGTCATCCGGGGTGCCTCGAGGGGGTCCTCAGAAGCGGTACGCCAGGGAGGCCAGGATGTGCGTGCGTCCGATGGCTCCGATCTCCACGGTTCCCACCCAGTGCGTGCCCATCCCCAGGGAGGCGCCCAGGAGAGCGTTCCACGGGTTCCTGGCCTCGAGCCTGGCCTCGAAGGGGATCTCCCCGACGTACGGAATGGTGAAGACGCCCGTGTCGGTCTCGTCCACGGACTGGTACATGGTGCCGACCCACACGGCGCCCTTCTCGAAGGTCAGGCCAAGCTTGAGCGTGGTGACCCAGGCCTTGATATCGGTGGTGGAGACGTCAAGGTCGGTGCTGGTGTACTCGTAGGTGAGCGAGCTGAAGTACCGATCCCACCCGCCGGCCAGGGTGAAGCCGAGGCCGTAGACCGTGCCGTCGTAGTTGATCTTGACGTGGTCCAGGGGAATGGGAAGGCCGAGCTCGAGGGTGGAGAGGTTCACGTCGGTGTATCCGTCGATGGTGCCGAGGAAGCCGAAGATGTCGAGGAAGGGCAGCACCCAGTAGTCGATCTGGGCGTGGACCGTCTGGGTGGAGTTGTCCACGTCGAGCCCGTTGACCTCGCTGGGCTCGATGCCCGGGAACTCGAAGCTGAGGCTGGAGATGTCGTACTTCTGATCCTGGTTGTAGTACACCACGGAGATCCCCAGCCTGGGCGGGAGGTTCAGGCCGGCGTTGTCGTCGGGGGCGGCCGACTGGGCACCTGCGGGCAGGGAGAGCCCGGCCGTGAGCGTCGTGAGGAGCATGATCTTCACCATGGATCTGAGCATACGAGAACTCCCTTCGTGGATCCGCTGAGGTCGAGCCCGGATGGGGTGGTTCAGCGGTGGTGTGGTGGGGGATTCTACACCAGCGAGAATGTTCTTCCTGCATCCAGGCAAGGCGAGTGGTGGAGTGGAGCGGCGGGCGCCACCGTCCGGTGGCACCCGCCCGGATCCCGATCGAGCCGATGGCAGCAGTCCTGGATCCAGGTGGATTCTCGTGACATCGGCCCCGACCCGCCGGGAAACATGAACCACGAATTCAGGAGACCGGTCAGAAGGCACCATTGATCGAAAATCACGTCCGGTGCCGCGCCGGACCAATGGGTGCGTTCCGCTGGAGGGTCCTGTGCGAGGCCTGGCTGGCCCCGAAGAGTCTCCTCGGGTTGTCCACGATCATTGCGTCCACGTCGGAGACGGGGATGCCGATGTTCCCGAGTCTGGGGGCGTCCGGCGGTTCCTGTCCGTGGCCCCGGGGCCTTTCCGGCCTTCCGGCGTCACGGGCTTCCGTGGGCGATGGCGTGGCGGGCCGCGCCCTCGAGGATCTGGACCGCCATGCCCAGCCTCCCGAAGCGCGGGTCCTTCGTCTGGCCGTGGAAGAAGCGGTAGTAGATCTGCTGGGCGATGCCCGCCAGCCGGAACAGGCCGTACACGTGGTAGAAGGTGAAGTCGTCCACCTCGAGCCCGGCGCCCTGGAGGTACCGGTCCACCACCTCGCGCCGGGTGAGGGCGCCGGGAAGGGTGGTGGGGACCAGGCGGATGGCCTGGAGCTCCGGGGGATCGTCGGCCTGGACCCAGTAGGCCAGGGACGCGCCCAGGTCCATGAGCGGGTCCCCGATGGTGGCCATCTCCCAGTCCAGGATGCCGATGATCCGGAGCGGGTCTCCGGGGTCCAGCACCACGTTGTCGAAGCGGTAGTCGTTGTGGATGACGGCGGCGCCCCGTTCCGGGGGGCGGTTCGCCGCGAGCCAGGCCATCACCTCCTCGAAGTCGGGGACGTCCGGGGTCCGGGCGGCCCGGTACCGCTGGCTCCACCCCGTGATCTGCCGCTCCACGTAGCCCTCCGGGTGGCCGAAGTCCTCCAGGCCGATGGCACGGTGGTCCAGGGCGTGCAGCTCGCGGTGCACGTCCACCAGCCGGCAGCAGAGCGCCCGCATGGTTTCGGGGGCGAGCTCCAGGCCCTCGGGGAGGTCGCGGCGGAGGATGAGGCCGCGGATCCGGCGCATGAGGAAGAAGGGCGCCCCCAGCACCGAGGTGTCGTCACAGAAGGCCACCGGCTCCGGGGCGTGGGGGAAGTGCCCGGCGAGGGCGGAGAGGACCTGCCACTCCCGGTGCATGTCGTGCCCGCTCTTCGGCTTCTTCCCGAAGGGCGGGCGGCGGAGCACCAGCTCGTGGTCTCCGACGCGGAGCAGGTAGGTGAGGTTGGAGTGCCCCGCGGGGAACTGGCTGACCTCCACCGGTCCGGCGAGCTCCGGACGGACGCGGCCCAGCCAGCCGGCCAGGGCTTCGGTGTCCGGCTCCTCTCCGGGCCGTGGCGGCCTGGTCGGGTCATCGAAAGACATGGCTGCCCTCCCTGATCTCCGCCGCGCGGGCGCGGTAGGGCTTGAGGATCCTCCGGGCCAGCGAGAGCTTGTGGACCTCGTCGGCCCCGTCGTAGATGCGGGCGGCCCGCTCGTGGCGGTGGAAGTAGGCGAGGATGGTGTCGTCGGTCATGCCCAGGCCGCCGAAGACCTGGAGGGCACGGTCCACCACCTTCTGCATCACGTTGGCCACCACGAACTTGATCATGGAGATCTCCTCGCGGACCTCCTTCCACCCCAGGTGCTCGATCTTCCAGGCGGTCTGGAGGGTCAGGGCCCTGGCCGCAGCGATCTCGGCGGCGCTCTCGGCGATCCAGGCCTGGATGATCTCCCTGTCCGCGAGGACCTGGCCGGGGGCGATGGGGCGGGTCACCGCCCGCTTGCACAGCAGGTCGAGCGCCCTCCGGCAGATCCCCAGCCACCGCATGGTGTGGTGGATGCGGCCGGGGCCCAGGCGTTCCTGGGCGATGCGGAAGCCCGCGCCGCGGGGCCCCAGCAGGTTCTCCTCGGGGACCCTGCACGAGTGGTAGAGGATCTCCGCGTGGCTGGCCCAGCCGTCGCCCGTGTGGCCCATCACCGAGATGTTCCGCACCAGGTCGAAGCCGGGAGTGTCCGTGGGCACGATGATCATGCTCGCCCGCTGGTGGGGCGGGGCCTCGGGGTCGGTGACGGCCATGACGATGGCGAAGGCCGCGCCGTCCGCCGACGTGGTGTACCACTTCTGCCCGTTGATGACCCACTGACCGTCCTCGAGCACCGCGGTGGTGTCCATCATCACGGGGTTCGAACCGGGGAGCTCCACCTCCGTCATGGAGAAGCAGCTCCGGATCTCACCGCGGACCAGCGGCCCCAGCCAGCGTTCCTTCTGCTCCGGCGTTCCATGATCGTGGAGGATCTCGATGTTCCCGGCGTCGGGGGCGTGGCAGCCGAAGACGTAGTGCCCCAGGGGGCTCCTGCCCAGCACCTCCGAGACCAGGGCGAAGTCGGTGAGGGGCAGGCCCATGCCCCCGTACTCCTTCGGCTGGGCGGGGCCCCAGAGGCCCATCTGCCTGACCCTGGCCCTGAGCCTGTCGATCTGCGGCTCGATCTCGGAGAAGTTCTTCGTGAGGAACGCGGGCTCCAGGGGAATCACCTCCTCCTGGACGAACCGCTCCATGAGGTCGAGCATGACCTGCGTTTCTTCGTTCACGGTGAAATCCATGGTGGCCTCCCGGTGCCGTGGTGCTGACTTTACTCACCGGTATAGTCACCCGGAGGGGAATCGGCTGTCAAGGAGGCCCGGTGGCTCCTGCTGCTGGTTCGTGGATCTGGCACGGCCGGAAGAATGGACGGCACACCGGCACCGGGCCCGGCGTCCGGGCGGCGATACTTTACCGGCGGGTCCGATACTGGGGCTTCAGGCCTCCATGGCTTCCCGGTGGCCGTCCGGGATCGCCGAGGCCAGGGCCATCCGGGTCACCATCACCGCGACGGCGGCACCCTCGAGAGGCCCCTCGGCCCGGTACCAGAAGGAGAGCCAGGCCACCATGCCCATGAGGGTGTGGGCGGCCACTGTGGGGTCGGTCCCGGGCCGGAGGCCTCCCTCGGCCGCCAGCTGCTCCAGCGTGGTCTGGATGAGGCGGCGGTACGAGCGGAGGCGCTGGACCACCACCCGGCGGTCCTCCGGCTCCAGCGAGCCGAGCTCGGTGGTGATGAGGAGGGTGAAGGCACGGTCCCTCTCCCGGGTGATCAGCCAGGCGTGGGTGTGCAGGATGGCCCGGAGCTTCTCCAGGGGGGTGGTGGCCTGGGCCATGGCGGCGAAGGTCTCCCGCTCCAGCTCGTCCATGGCGAAGGTCATCACGGCGAAGAGCAGCTCGGTCTTGCTCCGGAAGTGGTAGTAGAGGCCCGGCTTGGTGAGTCCGGCCTCCCGGGAGATCTCGTCCATGGAGGCGCGGTCGTAGCCGCGTTCGAGCAGGACCCGGGCCGCGCTCCGGAGAATCAGGGCCCGGCGGTCGTCGTGTGGGGACATCTCACCCTCCCAGGTGGCCCGGGGGCCGCCGGGGCTCATCCTAGCATCCGCGGGGCCCCGGCCCGGTTCCGGCCCGGGCGGGAGAACGCGGACCTGCGGGGTTCTGGGGCGGGCCGGCCTGGGGTACCATCGGAGCATGGAACCGGAGCACGATCCACCATGAGCCGCCGTTCACCGGCCCGGTTCGTCCTGATCGTCGTGGTGATCGCCGCGGCAGCGGTGCGCCTGTTCACCGCTGGGGTCCAGATGGCCTGGAGGCCGCTGGCGGACGCCCTCGCCGCCGACCCGGCGGCAGCGTGCGAGAGGCTGGCCTCCACACCGCTCCTCGAGCTGCCGCCGGTGGCCGTGCTGGGCCTGCGCCTCCAGACGGGTGCGCTGACCCGGGCTCCGGTGGAGTGCGCGGCGGCGGTCCTCGACCGCCTGGCCCGCCTCCAGCAGCGGTGGCTGCCGCTGATGGCCGCCGGCCACCTCAACGGGGTGCGGGCGGCGCTGGCCCGGGAGGACCTGGACGGCGCCGCGGAACGGCTCGCGGGGGCGCTGGAGCGCGACCCCACCTCGCCCTACCTCCACAGGCTGTCGGCGCTGCTCATGCTCAGCAGGGGCCGCTACGAGGAGGCCCTGGGCGAGCTCGCCTTCGCCGAGGGGCTCGCCCCGGGTTTCAGGCTTCCCAGGGTGGAGGTGCTGCCGGGCGACGCGCTGTGGGTGGAGCTCGAGGGGCTCCGGAAGAAGGCGGAGCTCTACCCGAGGAAGAGGGACGAGGCGCTGCTGGCCCTGGGGAGCAGGCTCTGGACGCTGGACCGGAAGGACGAGGCGAGGCGCACGCTGGACGAGGTGGGGAGCCGGCCCGAGGCCCGGCTCCTGCGGGCGGAGTGGGCCCTGCAGGAGGGGAGGGCGGGGGAGGCCGCGAGCCTGGCCCGCGAGGTGGCCACGCGGCGGGCGTACCCGGCGCGGCTGCGGGCACGGGCCTGGAGCACCCTGGCCAGGGCGCTGGACGCTGCGGGCGAGACGGAGGCCGCGCTGGAGGCGGCCTCGGAGGCCGTGCGCCTGGATCCCGGTTCCCCCGGACCGTACGTGGCCATGGCGCGCGTGGCCCGCCGGAGGGGGGACCTCGAGGGGGCGCTGGCCTCCATGAGGCGGGCCTGGGGCGTGGCGCCCACGGACATCGGCGTGCTGCTGGAGATGGCGGCGACGGCCGAGGCGGCGGGCCACGGGGCCGACGCCCGGCTGGTGCTGGAGCGCGCCAACGAGCTCGCCCCGGACCGGGCCGACGTGGCGGCCCGGCTGGTGGAGCTGCTGCTCAGGCAGGGTCACCTCATGCAGGCGGCCATGGTGCTGTCCCGGGAGCTCGACCGCCATCCCACGGACCGGCGCCTGCTGGCCCTGGCGGGGAGGCTCGGGGATCAGACCTCGTCCCGCTGAGGGGCCTCGCCCCCGGGCCGGTGGCGGGCGGCCCAGATCATCTGGCGGCACATGCCGTGGAGGATGGCCACCTCGTTGGGGGTGGCCCCCGCACGGCCCAGGAGGCGCCGGATCTTCCGGAGGATCCGCTGGGGGTTGGCGGGGTCCAGGAACCCGATCTCCAGGAGCGCCTCCTGGAGGTGGTCCATGAGGGCGGCCACGGAGGCCTCGGGGGCCGGCTCCGGGAGGCCGGGAGGCGGCGGTGCGAGCTCCATGCTCAGGTAGGCCAGGAGGATCGCCACGCTCTGGGTGAGGTTCAGGACGGGGAACTCCGGGTTCGTGGGGACCCGGACCACGAGGTCGCAGCGGTCCAGGTCCTCGCGGGACAGGCCGCGGGTCTCGTTGCCGAAGACCAGGGCGAGGCCGCGGGGGTCCCGCCGGGAGAGCCACGCCACGGCGTCCCGGGGCGGGACCACGGGGAGGTTGTCCCGGCCCCTGCCCGAGGCGGTCCCCACCAGGGTGTGGTAGGGCGCGGCGGCCGCCTCGAGGTCCGGGTGGACGCGGATCTCGAGGTGCCGCTCCGCGCCGCAGGCCCACCGGCCCACCTCGGGGTCTCCGGGGTCCGGGCCGGGCTCCACCAGCTCCACCCGCGGCACTCCGAAGTTGGCGGCCACCCGCAGCACCGAGCCGAGGTTGCCGGGGGAGGAGGGGCGGACGAGGATCACGGCGTCACAGGGCATCACGGGGTATAGTAGCGGCGAAGACCCCGGAATGCAGCAGTCCGCCGGCCGTATCTGGTGATGAACCCTGCAAGGAGGGAGCCTCCATGCTGATCCCCATCGGGCATGAAGACACCACCGTGCGGCGTCTGCCGTGGGTGACCATCACCATCATGGGACTCTGCCTCGCCGTCTTCGTGGCGACGCTCCCCTCGAGGGGGGAGCACCTCCGGAAGGCGGGAACGCTGCTCCAGCAGGCGGCGAACTACTACATGGAGCACCCCTGGCTCGAGCCGGACGAGCGGCTCGCCAGGCTGATCTCGTCGGGGGACGAGGAGACCGACGCGGCCATGAGGGAGATCCTCGTCCAGTACGCCGCCAGGAACCGTCCTGCGGGTGCGGAGGAGCTCCGGCGGCAGCAGGAGGAGCTGGATGCCCTGGTGGAGAGGGCCTTCACCGAGCTCGAGAGGCTCCCCTCACGGAAGCTGGGCCTGGTCCCGGCCCACCCCAGGCCGGCGGCCTGGATCACGCACATGTTCATGCATGGCGGGTGGTGGCACCTCATCGGGAACCTCTTCATCCTGTTCCTGACCGGGCCCTTCCTGGAGGACGCCTGGGGGCGTCCCCTCTACGCCGCCTTCTATGTGGCCTCCGGGCTGGTGGCGGCGGCCATGTTCGTGGTCCGCTACCCCCACCTGGACGGGCCGCTGATCGGCGCGTCCGGGGCCATCGCCGGCGTCATGGGGGCCTTCCTCATCCGGTTCTGGCACCGGAGGATCCGGTTCTTCTACTGGTTCGGGATCGTCTTCAGGGGCACCTTCACCGCCCCGGCGTGGCTCATGCTCGGCCTGTGGTTCCTGCAGCAGCTCACCTACGCGCAGGCCATGGACGTGGTGGTTCCCGGGACGGGAGGCGGGGGGACCGCGTACTGGGCCCACGTGTGGGGCTTCGCCTTCGGGGCCTTCGTGGCTCTGGGCATCAGGCGGTTCGAGGTGGAGGAGCGCTTCATCCACCCCGCCATCGAGTCGAAGATCACGGTGGTGGACAACGCCCCGCTGGACCGGGCCATCGAGGAGATCCGGAGCGGGGACCCGGAGCGCGGCTTCCGGATGCTCGAGGCGCTCGTGCGGCGCGACCCCCGGAACGTGGACGCCGGCCTGGCACTCTGGAGCCTCGCCCTGGAGCGGGACCGGGCCGGACAGAACGCCTGGGTGGCGGAGCGGCTGATCCGGGGCCTTCTCGAGGCCGATGATGCCGAGGGGGCGTTCCGGATCTGGGACGAGCTGCGGGAGTTCGTGCCGGAGGCCACCCCCGGACCCGGGGTCGCACTGGCCCTGGCCCGGTCACTGGCCGGGGCCGGGCGGCCAACCGATGCGCAGGAGGCGCTCCGGACGCTGCTGGGGCGACCCCCTGGGGAGGTGCCTGCCGGGATCCTCGTGAAGGCGGCGCGCCTGGCGGCGGCGGAGGAGCTCGACGTGGTGGCGCCCCTGGCCCGCGCGGCCGCGGAGCACCCCGAGGTGGACCCCGCCGTGGCGGAGGAGCTCACGGCGTCCGTCGGGCGGCTGGAGGAGGACCGGCCGGGGGTGGGGGAGGGGCCGGTGGAGGCCGCTGCAGCCCCGGAGACCGTGCCGGCGGACCCGGTGGAGGGTGGGGAGCCCCTGGCCCCGCCGGTGCGCGGCCCGAAGCGGCTCAAGCTGCTGGAGGCCGTCCCCGTCCGGTTCGAGCCCGAAGGCCTCGTGATCCGGGTGGGGGAGCGGTTGCAGAGGGTCCGGCACGAGGTGGTCCGGGCCGTGGGGGTCGCCGGCGTGCCGGGCGCGGGGGGGCGCCCCACGCTGGTGGTGGACCTCCTCCTGGACGCGCCCTGGGACGACGTGGCCGAGGTCCGCAGCATCCGGTTGTGGGGCTCCACCTTCGATCCGGTGAGGCTCATGGACGCCGGGACGCCCCTGGAGTCCATGCGGGCGCTGCTGGACGAGCTCCTCCGATGGAGCGGCGCGGTGCCGCTGCCGGACCCGGAATCGGCCCGAGGGAAGCCGTTCCGGACCTTCGCCAGCGTGGCGCTGTACGAGGCCGAGGTGCTGGGGATCGGCGGGGCGGAGGGCGATCAGGCGCCCAGGTAGCGTTCCATCGCGGCGCGGGACACCGTTCCGTGGAGACGGTCCGCGGTGATGTGGCGGATCAGGAGGTCCTGGATCGGTCCCGGATGATCCTCCACCGAGGGGATGTCGTCGGGCCAGGGATCGAGGTGCCGGCGGAGCCGCTCCGGGACCAGGACCCTCCGGTGGGCACGGGCCTCCCTCATTCGGAGACTCATTCGGAGAAGACCTCGGCCGAGAAGACCCGGAGGCGGGTGGAGGGGTCCCTCCAGCATCCCGGTGGCAGGCCGGCCTTCCGGCAGGTGTGGTCCAGGAAGGTCTCCCGGTCCCAGCCGTACTCCACCGGCACCTGGGGCAGGAGCAGCCCGCGGTAGGGCCCGCGCTCGATCATGAGGCCGTGCTCCCCGACCCGGACCTCCTCGGGGGAGTCCACGTCGCGGAGGGGCGTGAGCGCGGAGACCTCCAGGCGCACGAGGTCGAGCTCGCCGGGCTCCAGGGGCGGGAAGCGGGGGTCCCGGAAGGCCGCGTTGATGGCGTTGTCGCGGACGGACTGCCAGAGGGGCTCCAGGCCCACGACGTGTCCGATGCACCCCCTGAGCTCGCCCCCCTTCTTCAGCGTGACGAAGGCGCCCCGGGGTTCGGTCAGGGGGCCCGGGGGTGGGTCGGGGACCGGCAGGGGGCGCTCCTCGAGCCGGCTCCGGATGGTCTCCCGGGCCAGGTCCAGCAGGAAGGTCTTCTCCTCTTCGGTGAGCGGACGGGACATGGGCCTCACCTCCCGGTCAACACCATGGGTTGCTCGACGGGCACTGTCAATACCCGCCAGGCTGGAGGTCGTTGCGCGCTGTTCGCTGTCTTCGGGCCGGGGTCCATGGAGCGCGGGCTTCAGCCCGCATTGCCCCTCCTCGGGTCGGAGGAGGATGGGGACGGATGTATGGTCCCTGCGGGCTGAAAGCCCGCGCTCCAGGAATCGACCTTCGTGGTGTGGACGGACCTCCGATTTCGGGGAGAGGCACAGGTCAATGCCATCGTATCTCTCGTACTCACACATGTTGGAACACATGTTGGAAATATCGCAGCAGCCTTGGCTGCGATGGGCAGGACGCCGGATTGCCGCGCTCAGTGGAAGTCGTGGCTGGCGAGGGCCGTGGGGGAGGGGACGGCCTCGAATCGCCGGGCCAGCACGGAGAGGGTGCCGTCCCGGCGCTGGAGGCGGCCGGAGACGAGCAGCACGGGCGTGCCCACCACCAGGGCCCGCTGCTTCCGGAAGAGCTCGGGCCGGACGATGGCCTGGACCATGCCGGTCTCGTCCTCCACCGTGAGGAAGACCGTGCCCTTCGCGGTGCCGGGGCGCTGGCGCGTGATCACGGCCCCTGCCACGCGCACGGGGACGCCGTCGGGGAGCCTTTCGAGCTCCGCCACGGGGAGGGCCCCCCGGGCCGCCACGGCCTCCCGCAGGTGGGCCATGAGGTGGGGGCCCGTGGTGAGGCCCAGGCCCCCGTAGTCGGCCAGGGTGCGCTCCAGGGGCGACATCTCCGGCAGCGGCGAGCCCCCCTCCACGGGGAGGGACTCGAGGAGCGGGCCGCGGCGCCGGCCCACCTCGGCGGCCTGCCAGAGGGCCTCGCGGCGGGTGTGCCCCAGGGAGGCCAGGGCGCCCACCCAGGCCAGCCGCTCCAGTTCGGCCGCATCGAGCCCGGCCCGGCTCGCGAGATCGCCCAGGTCCCGGAAGGGCCCGCCGTCCCCGCGGGCGGCCTCGATACGGGCGGCGGCCTCCCGGGGGAGCCCCTTCACGTGGCGCAGGCCCAGCCGCACGGCGCCCTCCTCCCAGCTGCAGCGCACACCCGAGCGCTGCACGTCCACGGGCAGGACCCGGACCCCGTGGCGCCGGGCGTCCCGGACCAGGGTGGCGGGGTGGTAGAAGCCCATGGGCCAGGCGTTGAGCAGGGCCGTGTAGAAGGCCGCGGGGTGGTGGCGCTTGAGGTAGGCCGAGGCGTAGACGATGAGGGCGAAGCTCGCCGCGTGGGACTCGGGGAAGCCGTAGAGGGCGAAGGAGGTGATGGCCCGCACGATCTCCTGCTGCGCCGCGCCGGTGATGCCCCGGGCCTCCATGCCGCGGCGCAGCCGCTCCTCGAGGGCCCGCATGCGCTCGCGGGAGCGCTTGAAGCCCATGGCCCGGCGCAGCTCCTCGGCCTCGCCCCCGGAGAAGCCCGCGGCCACCATGGCGATGCGCAGCAGCTGCTCCTGGAAGAGCGGCACGCCCAGGGTGCGGCGGAGCACCGGCTCCAGCTCCGGGTGCGGGTAGCTGACCGGCTGGCGCCCCTGCCGCCGCTCCAGGTAGGGGTGGGTCATGTTGCCGGAGATGGGGCCGGGCCGGATGATGGCCACCTGCACCACCAGGTCGTAGAAGCGGCGGGGGGCGTTCCGGGGCAGGGAGGCCATCTGGGCCCGGCTCTCGATCTGGAAGACCCCCACCGTGTCGGCGGCCCGGATCATCTCGTAGGTGGCGGGGTCGTCGGGGGGGAGGTGGGCCAGGTCCAGCTCCACCCCCTCGTGGGTGCGCACCAGGGGGATGGCCTCCTCCAGGGCCGCCAGCATCCCCAGCCCCAGCAGGTCCACCTTGATGAGCCCCAGGTCGGCCAGGTCGTCCTTGTCCCACTGGACCACCGTGCGGCCCTCCATGGCGGCGGGCTCCAGCGGCACCACCTCGTCCAGGCGGCCCGCCGCCAGCACCATGCCCCCCGAGTGCTGGCCCAGGTGCCGGGGCAGGTGCTGGATCCGCCACCAGAGCCGGGAGAAGTGCCGCACCCGCGGGGCCTCCGGGTCCAGCCCGGCGGCGCGCAGCTCGGCCTCCATGGAGCGGGTCCCCGCCTCGAACTCGGCGCCCGCCCCCCGCCCGAAGCGGCGGGCCAGCCGGTCCACCTGCTCCGGGGCGAGGCCCAGGGCCCGGCCCACCTCCCGGGTGGCCGAGCGGTCCCTCCAGGTGATCACGTTGGCGGTCATGGCCGCCCCGTGGGGGCCGTGGCGCCGGTACACGTACCGGATCACCTTCTCCCGCTGCTCCCCGGAGGGCAGGTCCAGGTCGATGTCGGGCCACTCGCCCCGCTCCTCGGAGAGGAAGCGCTCGAAGAGGAGCTCCATCCTCACCGGGTCCACGGCGGTGATGGACAGGGCGTAGCACACGGCCGAGTTGGCCGCCGAGCCCCGGCCCTGCACCAGGATGCCCTCCCGCCGGCAGAACTGCACGATGTCGTGGACGATGAGGAAGTAGCCGGCCAGGTCCAGCTTCCCGATGAGCTCGAGCTCACGCTCCAGCTGGGCCTGGGCCCGGGCGGTGAGGGGCCGGAATCGGGCCCGGGCCTCCCGCCAGGTGAGGCGCCTCAGGTGCGAGATGGGCGTCTCCCCCGGCGGCAGGGTGGGGGCCGGGAAGCGGTAGGGCAGCTCGCCCAGCGTGAAGCCCAGGCGACCCGCCAGCTCCGCCGCGCCTCCCACGGCCTCCGGCAGGTCGGCGAAGCGCGCCGCCATCTCGCGGCCGGAGCGGAGGTGCCGCTCCGCGTTGGGGGCCAGCAGGCGCCCGGCCCGGTCCACGGGCAGGCCGTGGCGCAGGCAGGTGAAGAGGTCGGCCAGGTCGCGCTCCTCCCGCCGGGCGTGGCGGACGCCGCCCGTGGCCACCAGGGGCAGGCCCAGCCGTCGCGCCAGGCCCACCAGCGCCCGGTTGGCGTGCTCCTGCTCCCTCAGGCCGTGGCGCTGGAGCTCCACGTGGAGGCGGCCGGGGAAGAGGGCGGCCAGGCGCTCCAGGCTCCGCCGGGCGCGCTCCACCCCGCCCAGGGCCAGGTCCCGGCGCACCAGGCCCTCCCCGCCCCCCGTGAGGCAGTGGAGGCCCTCCGCGTGCTCCCCGAGCAGCCGCCACGAGGCCCGGGCACGCCCCTTGGGGCGGCCGCGGGCCGCCTCCGTGAGCAGCCGGCAGAGGTTGCGGTGGCCCCGGGCGTTCTCCACCAGCAGCACCAGGCGGGGCGGCGGCGTGCCCCCCGGCGGGGGCTCGGACACCAGGCCCAGCGGCCCGGCGGGCTCCGGCCCGGGCAGCTCCCGGGGTTCGAGCTCCACCTCCGCCCCCACGATGGGCCGCACCCCAGCCTCCCGGCAGGCCCGGAGGAAGCGCGGCGCCCCGTGGAGGCCGTTGCGGTCCACCAGGGCCACGGCGGGCAGCTCCAGCTCCGCCGCCCGCACCGCCAGGTCCTCGGGCAGCGAGGCCCCCTCCAGGAAGGAGAAGGCCGAGGCGCAGTGGAGCTCGGCCCAGCCCCTCATGAACGCCTCCCCGCGGCCGGGGGGCTGGAGCCTCCCCGGACTACAATGTCCCCATGGACACCGGGGAGCTCCGGACGGCGGGCCGAGGGGCGGGGGAGGGATGCGCCCCGGAGCTCCGGCGACGCCTGGCCTTCCTGGCGGCCCTGCTGGCCCTGGCCGCGACGCTCTGGCTCGCCCTGGGCATGGACCGGGGGGTGTTGCTGGCCACGGGGGTCCGCTCCCGGGCCTGGCCCTGGGCACCCCTCATGGCGGGCCGCGGGCCGGAGGGGCAGGTGCTCTCCGACCCCGTGTGGCAGTTCGTGCCCTGGCTCCACCTGGGCCGGGAGGAGCTCCGGGCGGGGCGCCTGCCCCTGTGGAACCCCCACCAGAACGGCGGCCAGCCCCTGCTTCCATGACCGTGGCGGTGATCCCGCCCGCCCGGGAACGGGAACCACGGATTCTGAGGATTGAATGGATTCGGAAGGGGAAGGGATTGGCAATCGTGGTGTAGGCGCGTACTTCAGTGCGCGCCCCAGGGCCGCCGGCACGAGGTGCGACCCCCGCCCGCCCGTTCGTGAAACGTGAAAGGTGAAACGTGAAACGAAAGAGGGCATTGGATCGTGTGGGACCTTCACCCGGCCGTGATGCCGTCACTGACCCCGGCCCTGACCCCGACCCTGTCCGTGTCCATGACCGTGTCCGTGCCTGTGTCCGTGACGGACTCTCCCCCGCACCCCTGCGCCCCTGCCCCGGAACATGTCCATGACCCTGACCCTGTCCGTGACCCTGTCCGTGACCCTGACCGTGTCGGTGTCCGTGTCCCCGGTCCCGCCGGCGCGATGCCGATGTCCTCCGCTCCACGTTTCGTCCCCCCTCGCCTCTGCACCCCTGCCTTTCCTGGCCTCCACGCCAGGAGCCCCTCCTTCACCTCCTCACCCTTCACGTCCTGACCTCCTCACGCCCTCACGTCCTCCCCTCCTCAGTCGTACACCCCGTCCGCCCACCACGAGCCATCCCGGCCGTCCCGGAAGACCCGGTAGATCCGGCCGTCGGAGAGCTCCACGTCCCAGTAGTCCCGCTCAACGGGCGCCTCGCTCCACCACCCCTCCTCGCAGCGCCAGGGCCCCGCGGCCACCCGCACCAGCCCCTGGACGTGCAGCGCGGCGCCGGGGGGCGAGCGCAGGGAGCGCAGCACGGGGGTCCCCGTGCCGCCGGGGCCGGGCTCCTCCAGGATGGCCTCCAGCGGCACCGGGGGCCGGAGCGCCCGGACGGCCAGCAGGCCCCGGCCCGCCCGGGGTTCCGGCCGGGAGCGGGGCGGGGGCGGCGGCTCGAAGGGGACCGTCTCCACGGCGCCCGGCAGGTGCCGGTCCGCGGGCCGGGGCGAGCCCACCCGGTCCGGCCCCAGGAGGGCCGCCGCCCGGGCCAGCACCGCGGCCAGCGCCGCCGGGGAGAGCTCCGGCGCGCCGAAGAGGGTGAGCTGGGCCCGGCGGGGGCTGTCCGGCCGGGCCAGGCAGCGCACGGCGGCCACGGGCGCCGCCGGCGGCCGGCCCTCCAGCTCCAGCCGGAGCAGGCCCAGCAGCGCCGGCACCTCCGTGGTGGGGGCGGGGAGGCGGAGCTCCCGGCGGTCGTGGCCCTCCGGCTCCAGTGTCAGCTCCGCCTCCAGCGCGGCACAGGCGGCGCCCCGGGCCAGCAGGCGCCCCGCCAGGCGCTCCAGGAGCTCCTCCAGAACCAGCAGCAGGGGCTCCAGGGAGGCCAGGGGCCACTCCAGCTCCATCCCCTCCACGAGCACCGGCGGGGGCCGGTGGGGCACCAGGGGGCGGGGGTCCTCGCCCCGGGCGGCGCGCCAGGCCGCCTCCCCCTCGGGCCCCAGCCGCCGCCGCACCTCCCCCGGGGGCAGCGACGCCAGGTCGCCCAGGGTGGCCAGCCCCCAGCGCTCGAGGGTGGCGGCCAGCTCCGGGGCGGGCTCGAGCTCCGCCAGGGGCAGGGGTGCCAGGAACTCCCGCTCGCCCCCCGGCGGCACAACGGTGGGGGAGGCGGGCCTCCGGGCGGCCAGTGTGGCGGCCAGGCGGTTCCCGGCGATCCCCACCCGCACCGGCAGCCCCAGCCCCTCCGCGGCCCGGATGGCGGCGTGGCCCAGCCGGTCCTCCCCGTCCGGCCCGGGAAAGAGCGCCCCCATGCCCTCCACGTCGGCCAGGGCCAGGCCCTCCCCGGCGTCCTCCACCACCGGGGAGAGGCCCCCCGCCACCTCCAGCAGCGCCTCGCGGGCCGAGGCCTCGCCCGCCGGGTCGCGCCCCCTGGCGATGAGCTCCGGGAGCACGGCGCGGGCCTGGGCCAGGCTCGTGCCGGGGCGGACGCCGGCCTTCCGGGCCGGCCGGGAGGCCGCCACCACCCGGGCCGCGGGCCCGTTGCCCTCGCAGACGGCCACCGCGGCCCCGGCCAGCTCCGGCTCGCTCCGCAGCCGGGCGGCCAGGGGGAAGAGGGGAACCCACAGGGCGGCGACCCGGCTCACGGACGGCCCCCTCCCGCGACCCGGCGGCGGCCCGGTGCCGCGCCCGGGGCGGCCGGCGTCCCGGCGGGGGAGGGAAGGGGCCGCTCCGCCACGGCCAGCTCCCGCACCCGCCGCTCCCCCGGGGCCTCCCCGCGCCGGCGGAGCACCGTGGCCTCCAGCGGGAGCCCCTCGAGCAGCGGCACCCCCTCCCGCCGCCCGCTCCACAGGCCCCGGCCGCCCCCCAGCCGGAGCACCGCCCGGGCGGCGTGCCCCGTCACCGGGTGGGGCGAGCCCACCAGCAGCGCGTTCCCGTGCTCCCGGACGGCGCGGGCCAGGCGCATCCAGGCCCCGGGGCCCACCCGGCCCCGGAGGGGCGGCAGCCCCAGGTCCAGGGCCACCAGGGGCAGCCCCGCCCCCAGCAGCAGCTCCGCGCACTCCAGGGCCTCCGCGAGCCGCCGGGGCCGCAGCCACAGCAGGCGCGCCAGGTCCACCCCCGCCGCCTCCGCGGGTCGGGGGTCCAGGTGGTCCCCCAGGTCCACGAGCCCCGCGGGCTCCCCCATCCCCGTCACCACGGCCAGCGCCGAGATCAGGGTGGCCAGGCGCCCCGAGGAGCGCGAGCCCGAGAGCTCCACCACGGCCCCCCGCGGCAGGCCGCCGCCCAGCAACCCGTCCAGCGCCTCCACCCCCGTGGGCAGGGGCGGTTCCGGTTCCCGCCGCCGCGCCTCCCGCAGCAGCTCCGCCGCCCGGAACACCCGCCCCCGGAGCTCCTCCGGCACCTCCACCCGCCGCCCCGGCCGTCTCGCCGAGGGGTGCGCCACCACCGGCGCCGGCAGCGGCCGCGAAGCGGGAACGGGGTGCTCGGAAACCTCCACGGGACCTCCTCCGTGCCCTCCAGTATAGGTGTACAAGAGGTGTAAATCAAGAACGAGCCCTCTCCGGACAGGGTCCGGGTTCGCCTCGGATCGTCCGGGGTTCCCGGAGAGGAGCCGGCTCGGGAATCGGGGAGGGAGAGTCCCGGTATGGCTGTCGTGGACTTCTCGTTCTTCGTTGGACTCATCCTGGCGCTGGTCTGGACGGGGCGAAGGATCTACCTCAGGAGGAGACGGAGACCACTGGAAGGCAACGGGCCGGGGTCGACAAGCCCTGGAGAGGTGGGGTGGGCAGTTGCGATTTCGGTGTTCCTCTTCCCGATCCTGATCCTGGCGGCACTCTACCTCGCACGCGGTTCCCTGATCCTCTTTGCCTTCCTGCTCGAGCCCTTCCCGCTTCCCGGCCTGCTGGGTCTGGGAATCTGGGCGATTCTGGCCACGTCTGCATCGTTCATGGCCTTTTCCTTCACGTTCTTCGTGATCGAGCGGATCTGGCCGGCGTCGGGTCCGGAACCGGACCCCGCCAGCAAGCCAGCCACCCCTGTTCCCCCGCAAGATCATGAATCCGCGGGGTCCTGAGGGATCGGGAGAGCGAAGAGATGGCGGATGAGCACCCGGCGGAGGGTGAATGATTGGTCGGGGTGCGGCTGGTGGGAGGAGTGGGGACGCAGCCTATCGTCGACTCCTCATGCATCTGGGTGAGGTCATCGCGCTGGCAGGGACGGGTTTGGCGCGCCATGTGGCGATATGATGGAGTCACGACGATGCCAGGAACCGCCTGCGGGCATCTCTGGAGGCATCAGGGCGCTTGAAGGAGGCTGCAATTTCTCAATGGCACCCCTGGCAACTGTTCGAGTCCTGGATGGAGGTGGATTTCCGCGGCATCGGTCCCCATCCACCCGGGAGAATGAACCACGGATTCCACTGATTTTCCGGAGAAAGAAGAAGATAGAAAACACACGGACATCCGTACGATGTCACGCCGGGCAGCTGGGTATGACCTTCAGAGAGTCTTGCAACCGTCTGACTTTTCACGGAGGCGTCCGAGGGGGGTGGGGCCAATGGAGCGCGGGCTTGAGCCCGCATGGTCCCCCCCACGTCCTCCTCCGACGCCGCCAACACTCCACATGACCGGGTCCGTCACCGTTGTGGGCTTACCGGGATCGTGGGGATATCCTACAATGGGATCCGGCGGGAGCAACACCTCGATCACACGGAGGCACAGAGGATGAGCAGCACGAAGGCCAATCTCATGTTGGCCGTGGCGCTGGCGGCGGCAATGGTCCCCAACCTGGCCCGTGGCGGCAAGAGGACCGTCGCCACCGCCGACGAGCCCCAGGTGCTCGTCGGCGCGGCGGAGACCCGGGGGGTCGCGGGGACCCACTGGGTCTCGTCGCTCTCGGTGCTCAACCCGAGCGCCGAAAGCGCCACCGTCACGGTGGCGTTCTACGCCTTCGGGGACGCCTCCGGCGCCCCGAAGGCCACGATGGAAACCATCGTCCCGGCGGGAGACCACGTCGTCTACGACGACATCGTCTCCCGTCTCGGGCTCCAGGGTGTCGCAGGCACCCTGGAGATCACGTCCTCTTCGCCCGTGCTCACGGGCATGCGGACGTACAACCAGACGGAAGAAGGGACGTACGGGCAGTACGTTCCCGTCTCCATCGCGACGGAAGGGGCCGTCATTCCCGGCGTCCGGGAAGACGACTTCTTTCGAAGCAACCTTGGGATCTTCAACCCCGGGGAGAGCGATGCCACCGTGACGGTAAACGGCGTCGCGCAAACCCTGCCCGCCCTCACGGGCTGGCAGAAGCGCTTCACCGACATCGTCGGTGGAATCACCAAGCCCACCTCGGTGGAGCTGGGAGGGACTCCGGTCCACTCATACCTCTCCGTGGTGGACAACGGATCCGGCGATCCCACCTACCTCGTCCCCGTCGCTCCGGCGACGAACGGGACACTGGTGGGGATCGCCCACGCCAACGGCGTGGGCGGGTCCGTCTGGCGATCCGACATCTTCGTCCACGCGGACGAAGATGCGACCGTTTACCTGGAGTTCTGCCCGTGGGGGCAGAATTCAGGGACATCCCTCCCGGGAGTGGACATTCAGGCCGGGGAAACCCTCCTTCTGGAGGATCCCCTCGGTGTCCACGGCATGGAGAACGCCGGCGGAATGCTCCGCTGGGCCTCCACCGCCAAGGTGTCCGTCTCCGCCCGCACGTACAACACGGGCGGGACAACGGGAACCTACGGGCAGGGCATCATGCCCGCCCGTATCGTTGAGGAAGAGGAAGGATACTTCCTCTTCGCGAGGGAGGACGAAGCTTTTCGTTCCAACCTCGCCATCTTCAACCCCGGAAATGAGGACGTCACCTACACGGTGACGTTCCACGATGCAGAGGGCGCCCACGAGGGCACCCTCACCGTGCCGGCAGGGTCCGCCCTGCAGGTCGGGCACGTCATCACTTCGCTCCTCGGGCTCTCGGGCCCTCGGAGCGGATACATCACGGTAAGCGGGGCGCCCTTCTCGGGCTACCTGTCCGTGGTAGATAACATCACCGGTGACGGGATCACCGTCACCTCGCAGGTGTACGAAAAGCCTGCGGAGAACCACGCCCCGGTGCTCACTGGCGTTGACACGCCCGCGAGCGCCCAGGTCGGAGAAACGGTGACCTTCCGTTTCTCCACGGCGGATGAAGACGGCGACGCCGTCACCATCCGCTTCCGCAAGGATCAGTCTTCGGACTGGTCCGAGTGGACGACAGCCTCGGAGGGCGCCCCCACGTCCTTCTCCGTCGGCTACGACGCCGAAGGGACATACTCGTGGGACGCCGAAGCGACGGACGGCTCCGCCGTCACGTCGCTCAGCGGTGACATCCAAGTCACCGCTGTCCCGACGTTCACGCTCCGCGTGACCGTCGGGTACGGCGCCACCGGAACGCCCGAAAGTGGCGTCTACTCTTACGAGGAAGGGACGCAAGTCTCCTACTCGTATGAATTGGCAGATACCTGCCACGAAAACCTTAGGGTCTTCGTGGACGGGACTCTGTCCGATAACGACGGTGTGATTACCATGGACGGTGATCACACCGTCAACGTGACCACCGAAACCGTCACGTACCAAATCCACGCCGTATCCGGCGCGGGGGGAAGCATCTCCCCGTCCGGATGGATTTCCGTGGATTGCGGAGCATCGCGGAGCTTTTCTATCCGCGCGAACGCCGGCTACCAGGTTGCTGACGTTCTCGTGGACGGCTCTTCCGTGGGAGCGGTCACGCAGTACACATTCACGAATGTGACTGCCGACCACACGATCACCGCGACGTTCTCCGCGACGTCGCATGTGATTACCGCATCTAGCGGTAACGGTGGAATCATCTCTCCTTCGGGAGAGGTTACCGTGAGTGATGGTGAAGACCAATCGTTTACCATCACCCCGGACGAAGGCTACGAAGTGGCTGACGTCTTGGTGGACGGCTCTTCCGTGGGAGCGGTCACGCAGTACACGTTCACGAACGTGACTGCCGACCACACAATATCCGCGTCATTCGCGGAGGAGTGTGAGCCGCTGGATATCACGTCAGGAGGAGTCCTCCCCAACGGAGGCGGGACGGCTCCATTTGACGCGACAATTGGAGTGAACTGGACCGGATCGGCTCCGGCAACGGGGACGATCACGATAATGAAACTTGTTGACGGAACCGGGTGGGTTTATTACGACTCCTACTCGGAATCCGACATCACCGCCTCTCCGTGGGTAACAT